>QCJX01000037.1 GCA_003215725.1 Prochlorococcus sp. AG-409-I11 | reverse complement strand
CTAACTCCAAAAGAAAGAACTATTGTTAGTCTTCGTTTTGGTCTAGATGGTTCTAACGAATGGAGAACTTTGGCGGAAGTTGCCCGTCAAATGAATTGCAGCAGAGAATATTGTAGGCAAGTCGTACAAAGAGCCTTGAGAAAGCTAAGAAAAGCAGGCATTCAAAGTGGACTAGTTGAAAGCAATGTCTAATACCAATATCATTATTAAGATATCCATTTTTGAAATTCAAAGTATTTGTAAGTTCATCCTTTAGCTTTTTCAAGTAGAAGCTTTTTAAAATGTAAAAACATCTAATTTATCAAAAGATGGACACTGAAAACGAATCAAATCAAGAAGTTTTAGAAGCAGAGGTTGTTGATAGTAAAGTTATCGACGAAGGTGTTTTACGAAAAGTATTGTTGAGAGCAGGTAGAACAATTGCTCAACCTGCAATTGAAGCTTTCGAAATGATTATGGATACGTCCACTCCACCTCAAGCAAGAGTATCAATGCTTGCCGCTTTAACATACTTAATAATGCCTCTAGATTTAGTCCCTGATTTTATCCCTGCAGCAGGTTTTAGTGACGATCTTGTAGCACTTACTGCAGTAATAAGTCTTTGGAAAAATCACATGACTCCCGAGATGCGTAACAGAGCACGTAGAAAGTTAGACAAATGGTTTCCCCTTTAAATTAATGAAAAGATGGTCTCCTCAAATGGAAGAACAAATAGCAAATCTACTCAAGGATTGGCTAAAGCAACAGGGCAAAACTCAAGCAGATCTTCGTCAAAGTCTTCAAGCTTGTTCTACAAGAATGCCTGCCATACTAGAAGTACTTGAAAGGGAATATGAACTTGGAGGTCTCCCAAAAATGGCTCAACGACTTTGCGAAATAGAGGAATCATGGACCCAAAATAAAACTTCAAACTCTTCAGTGATTTCAAACAACGATCCTTTTGGACAATTAGATCTTTTACTAGAAGAGCTCCGAGAAGATTCTGACAATTAAAAGTAGATCTACATGCCTAATTATAAAAATTTGATAGAAAATAAAACTCTATCAACGATTCATGCCAACCTAGATAAGGCCTTAACAAGCATCTATAAGCTTTTGGCCTAAAAAAATGACTTTCTTTATTGTTAGATCAATTTAATCTAGAATTAAATTTAAAAGCACCTCAACAAAAGCTGTAACTTTTATGAGAAATGTCCTCAAATACATTCTATTCTTTCAACTATCCGGCAATAGAGTATTGATCTTAATCCAGAATTTAAGGTTGTCTTTAAAAGTATTTCTAAGTCTATTTATTGTTATTTTATTTTTAATTTTTTCATCCATAAGTCAACCTGTGATTGCTTTATCAAATGACAAGCTTGAAGGTGAATCTTTATTTATAGAACACTGTTCAGGTTGTCATGTAAACGGGGGGAATATCATCAGAAGAGGAAAAACACTTAAACTGAAGGCCTTAAAACGCAATTCACTAGATGACCCTAAAGCTATTGCAAAAATCGCAAGGGTTGGAATAGGAAGCATGAGTGGTTATGAAGATGTTCTAGGAGAAGGTGGAGACCAATTAGTTGCCAATTGGATATGGAGTCAAGCTCAAAATGCCTGGATCCATGGATAAATTTCTATAGATGTCCATATACCTTGCTTCCAGTAAATGTCTTCCTCAACAATCTTTCTAACTACTTGAACATTGAGCGCCTCAAATATTCCAAAGACATATGTAGAACATTTAGTGGGTCCCAAGGTAATTAAAATACCGTCTTGTTTAAGATCAGAAAGCCTTTCAAGGTGCTCTTTACGAAAAGGCGTTCGCTTTTCAAGCGCGTTTTCACAGTAAGTACCCCAAAGAACAAATCGCTCCATAACATCAACAGTCAAAAGTTTCTTGAAAAATAACTAAAAAATCATCGCACAAATGGAAAATAAAATGCTATTTTAATTCAGTAGATTCATTTATTACTGGACATGTTAGTTGGTAGCGACCTGCTCGCCAAAGTCAAGGAGCTCGGTGATGTCAGCAAATCAGATGTTGTTCGTTCCTGTGG
>QCJX01000036.1 GCA_003215725.1 Prochlorococcus sp. AG-409-I11 | reverse complement strand
CCATGCCCTTTAACTTCTTTTCTAACAATCAACGCATTAAGAGCCCTACCAGATTGAGCAGCAGCCATTGCAACTCCACTAACTAAAGGATCAGCGCCAAGCGTTAACCCTGCCACTGCCAATGCATCTAACTCCACATGATCCAAAAGAGAAATGCTTAGTAGAGCAAGACCTCTGCCACTCAAACTCACTGGCTTGCAATTGACATAATGATTACTTTTGCGCCCCGAAGCCAATGTGAAGTCCCCATGCCGATAAGCATCTTCTGAAAGCAATTTGAGAAGCTCGTCCCTACAAGCATCTTTATGTTTCGGTAAAGATTTCATTTTGGCTCTTGCATCATTGATACATATTTCAGCTTTGGGTTAGTAGCGTGTATTTATTATTGCTGCAAGTTTCTCAACTATCATCTAAAACCTCTTGTAAATCAATCATACGGGGGTCTAGCAATCTGGTGAATGCAGCGAACTCATAATTCGCCTAAGGCGAGTTCGATCCTCGCGACCCCCATTCCACCCAATAAATGCGACTGCTATTTTTCAGTATATTGCTTGCTATACCAGCGTTTTTTGGTGCTGGAGAGCTTGCACTTCTACGACTAAGACCAAGCCGTGTACAACGGCTAGTAGAAGAAGAAAAAGCTGGTGCTCAAGCAATTAATCGACTGCAACGTCGATTAAGAAGAGCTCTCATGGCCGCTCAATTCGGCGGAACTATTTCCCTTGTAGCTCTTGGCTGGATGGGGAAAGATCTTGCAACACAATGGGGAAGCAAGAATTTGATATCTAGTCGATTGCTAGATATATGCCTTTTTCTTCTTTTAGTAATGGTTGCAACGCTCATCGCTGGACTCCTTCCTAAAGCATTAGTACTCAATAAACCAGAAGCCGCAGGCCTTCGCTTAGCCCCGCTATTAGAGGCTGTTATGCGAGCAATGGCTCCTCTTTTGGCTCTAATCGAAACAATCGCGTCTTTATTGCTTCAACTTATTGGCTTGAATACTAAATGGGATTCTCTTGTCCCTGCATTATCGGCTGGAGAACTAGAAACCCTTATAGAAACTGGAGGAGTTACTGGACTTAAACCAGATGAAAGAAACATTCTTGAGGGGGTTTTTGCACTCAGAGACACTCAAGTTCGAGAAGTCATGGTTCCCAGATCAGGAATGGTGACCTTGCCCAAAGAAGTATGTTTCGCAGAATTAATGAGCACTGTTCATAAAACACGTCATGCACGTTTTTTAGTAACTGGAAATTCTTTGGATGATATTCGAGGCCTTTTAGATCTTCGTCAACTAGCAGAACCAATTTCAAAAGGAACATTGCAAGCGACTACTCCGCTTGAGCCTTTCCTGCAAGAAGCACCGAGAGTTTTAGAAACATGCACTTTGGAAGAATTGTTACCTGTTTTCCGTAACGGGAACCCTTTACTTTTAGTAGTTGATGAGCATGGAGGGACAGAAGGTTTAGTGACAGCAGCCGATCTAACAGGAGAAATTGTTGGAGATGAAATACAAATAGATAACGAAGCTCCTGACCTTGAGCAAGTAGAAGGGAGGAAAGATATGTGGATAGCAGACGGAGATTTAGAAATTATTGAAATAAATCGGCAACTTAACCTTGAACTTCCAGAAGCGGCAGGCCATCACACTATTGCTGGCTTTTTACTCGAAAACTTGCAACACGTACCTACAGCAGGTGAAAGCCTTATCCACAAAAACATAAAATTTGAGATCACTTCAATGAAAGGACCTCGTATAGATCGCGTAAAATTAATTTTGTCGAAACAACCGCAAGAAGAAGATTGATCATTCAGTAATCAAAATCAAATGTTCTTTTCCCTCAAATGTCCTCAGCAATAATTCCTGTGAAGATTGGTGTAATTGGTATAGGCAACATGGGGTGGCACCATGCACGTGTACTAAGCCTTCTTAAAGATGCTGACTTGGTTGGTGTAGCAGACCCAGATTCTGAAAGAGGAAGTCTGGCGATGGATCAATTTAATTGCCGATGGTTTAAGGATTACAGAGATTTACTAAATGAAGTTGAAGCAGTATGTATTGCTGTCCCAACTTTGCTTCATCACAAGGTTGGGATAGATTGCCTGGAAGCTGGCAAACATGTCTTAATAGAAAAACCAATTGCAGCAAGTCAAGATGAAGCTTC
>QCJX01000035.1 GCA_003215725.1 Prochlorococcus sp. AG-409-I11 | reverse complement strand
AATTGATGGAGTGAGCCAAGAGTAACAAATACCAATTAAACTAATAAGTACAATAATTCCAGATAACCACCAAACCTTGAGACGGTTTCTGCAAAGCCTAAATGTTGACTTTGATTTAGGGTCTTTTTCTAGAATGTTCACAACTATCAGCTAATTAGTTGAAGGGATTTGGTTGAGCGGAAGAAAATTTGTTTTCTTTCTTAAGGATTGATAGCTCATTAAGAACCTTATTAGAGTTTTCGTACAAGTCAAAGCAGTAAAAAGACTAATTAATACTCCTATTCCAAGAGTTGCTGCAAATCCTTTTACAAAACCAGTTCCTAGATAAAAAAGAGCTATGCAACTAATTAGTGTAGTTAAATGTCCATCTATTATTGAAGAAAATGCTTGGGAAAAGCCAGTTTCTATTGATCTTATCAATGTGTTACCCCTTCTTAGCTCATCTTTAAGCCTTTCAAAAATCAATACATTTGCATCAACAGCCATTCCAATACTCAGTATAAAACCGGCGGTACCTGGGAGTGTAAGTGTAACTGGAATTAATGCATAAATTGCTAGATTAAAAACTGCATAAAGACTTAATGCAACTACAGCTACTAGCCCTGCCAATCTATAAACATACAACATAAATAATGCTACAACTATTAAACCTGACAAGGCGGCAAGAAGACTTCGATTAATATTTTCTTTCCCCAGGCTGGGACCAATACTTCTAACCTCAATTATTTCTACAGGTAATGGAAGGGATCCTCCTCTTAATTGAACTTCAAGCTCTCGAGCTCCTTCTGCTGAAAAATTTCCGCTAATAGTAGCCGCTCCTCCTGTGATTCCGGCTGATTTAAATTGTTCTCCAACGCTAGCCTCACTTATAGATTGACCATCAAGAACTATTCCTAAGAGTCTTGTTGTCCCTGCTATTGATTTTGTCAGTTCCGCGAACTTATTACCACCTTCTTGATTGAATGACAAAGTTACTTCCCAACCAGATGCACTTTGTTCTTGGCGTCGTCCAGCTGAAATAAGATCTTTACCTGTTAAATAAGCAGGCTCCATTAACGTAACAATCTTTTTATTAATCGTTTCAATTGCTTCTTCTAATTGAGACTCTTGACTTGCTTCTGAAATTTCTAATCCAAGTTCTTTTCTTATACTAGTAATGGTGTTTGAGCTAATCTCTCTGGTTTGATCATCGAAGGAACTACTTTTATTTTTGTAGAGCAAAAGAATATTCTTTGAGTCCCTTCTAATCTTCTTGAGTTTTTGGAGTTTATTTTCTGTTCCTGGCTTTTGAGCCCTGAATTCAAGAAGTGCTGTTTTGCCAAGAACTCTTGCTGCTCTAGATGGATCTTGCTCTCCTGGTAGCTCTAGAAGCAACTGATTTGTTCCAATTGTTTGAAGGTTGGATTCCGCAACACCTAGACCATTTACACGTCTATCTAGAACTACTTTTACAGCTTCAACTTGATCAGATTGTATCCGTTGTATTTCTTCTGTTGGCTGAATTTCAAGAGTTAACTGACTTCCTCCTCTTAAATCAAGCCCTAATTGAAAAGGAAAGCTTGAACAAACTACACCTGCTGCTATTGCTAAGGATAGAATTAAGGCAAACCAACCCTGCTGTCTTGCCATTTATTAGATCCCTTGGCCAACTAATTTTTGGGCTGTTTCTACTATTTGATGAGGTTGAATGATTGTTAAATTTTCCAGTTTCCCATTGTAAGGTGTAGGAATATCTTGGCTGGAAAGACGAATAGGTCTCATATCTAAATCGTCAAAACATTGTTCAGTTATAAGAGCAATAAGTTCTGCCCCTATACCCCCTGTTTTCATGCATTCTTCAACAATGATGACCCTATGAGTCTTTTTAATAGAGTTGGAAATTGTTTTCATATCAAAAGGTTTGAGACTTATTAGATCGATAAGTTCAGGGTTGATCCCCTCTTTCTCTAATAATTCAACTGCTTTGAGGCAATGATGTCTCATTCTTGAATAAGTCAAGATAGTTACATCTTTTCCTTCTTTAACAATGTCAGCCTGGTCAAGTGCACAAACATAATCTCCAGTTGGTAATTTCTCGGTCAAGTTGTATAGGAGTACATGCTCAAAGAATAGGACTGGATTGTCATCTCTTATTGCTGCTTTCATTAAACCTTTTGCATTTGTTGGTGTGCTACAGGCCACAATTTTTATTCCAGGGACTGCATGGAAATATGCTTCCAAACGCTGGCTATGTTCTGCTCCTAGTTGCCTACCAACGCCACCGGGACCTCTCACTACTGTTGGGATGGTGTAATTCCCACCACTTGTATATCGAAGCATCCCCATGTTGTTGGAGATTTGATTGAATGCGAGAAGGAGGAATCCCATATTCATCCCTTCAACAATTGGTCTTAAACCAGTCATAGCGGCACCAACTGCCATTCCGG
>QCJX01000034.1 GCA_003215725.1 Prochlorococcus sp. AG-409-I11 | reverse complement strand
TCCATCTAATTCTGGCATTACTACTTGCAATGATAGATCTAGTGGTGTTAAACCTCGATAACTCTTTAACCATTCTTCTTTTGTTGTAGAACATGTTATTGCCTGAAATATAGGGACATCGATTTCTTCGAGGAAACTGTTTTTGTCATCTAGTTCATAGGAACCACTACAAGAGAAGGAAGTTGTACAAACTATTGCTTCAATCTTTTCTTGTTTTATTAGCTCTAAAAGTATCTGCTGAACAGTTTTATTTCTTAAGCTGCTAACCCATACTGATCTTGGACATAGTTTATTTCTTCTAAATTCATCATTTATGGATTGAGCAAATAGTGTATCTCCTGATTGATAAAATGCTTTATAATTAATTATCAGAACCTTCCTTCCATTATCTTCTTTCCAATCCCATCTTTCAGGGTCGTTTATTATTTTTATGCTGTAATTATTTATCTGAAATTTGTTATCATTTATAATATTGTGGATAACTTCTAGGAAATTACATATATTTTCTACACCTCCAACTATTAAATACTCAGCAAGTTTATTAACTATCTCCATTTCGACAGTACTTATTGAATTTAATGCTATGAATTCTTCTTTTGTACCTGCCAAGATTATTAGATGTCTATTGCTTTTAGCTTCTTGCCACTGCTGTAATTGCTCTAATCCGTAGCTCCAGTGACTTTTTCCACCAATTAAACGTACAATAACTAATGATGCATTAATAGCAGTTGTTGCTATGTAATGGTCAATCTGAGCTGGATGTTGGAATTCTTTCAAATCAATCGCTCTTATTCTATTTTTCCAACATGCGTTTCTCTCTAGTCTTAATGAGGTATCTAGTGTCGTTATGTCTGAGCTAGCGCTGGTTAGAAAAAGAACAGGAGCACTAGGTTGCTCAAATAGAGCAACTTCATCTGGAGACCAATCTCCTGGGATGCTTGCTAGTCGGTGCATTCAATTATTATCCAACCTTGGTTTCCTTTTAAGCTTATTCAAGGTGAGAACCTTGGTGATGTACGGAAAATTCTGAAATGCACGATTTCCTTCCCTATGCCTGGTTTAAAGGTAAATGTGTACCTTTTCAAGAAGCTCAAATTTCAATAGCCACACATGCTTTGCATTATGGAACAGCAGCCTTCGGAGGAATGAGGGCAATTCCAGATCCCTTGAATGACAATCATATTCTTCTTTTTAGAGCAGATAAACATGTTAAAAGACTTAGTCAAAGTGCCAGATTACTTTTAACAGAGCTAAGTGAAGATGATGTTATGAATAGTATAATTACAATGATTAAGGCTAATAAACCCAAAAAACCAATTTATTTAAGACCCTTTGTTTATACAAGTGATCTAGGTATTGCACCTAGGTTACATAACATTGAGACTGATTTTTTAATTTATGGTATTGAATTGGGGGATTATTTATCTCCAGACGGAGTAAGCTGTAGATTTAGCAGTTGGAGTAGACAAGAAGATAACTCTTTACCACTGAGAGGTAAAATTAGTGGTGCATATATTACAAGTTCATTAGCCAAGACCGAAGCTGTGCTAAGTGGTTTTGACGAGGCACTTTTATTAAATTCTAAGGGAAAAATAAGTGAAGCCAGTGGCATGAATTTATTTATAGTTAGAGATGGTATGTTAATTACTCCAGGAGTAGACCAAGATATTTTAGAGGGTATAACTAGAGCTAGTGTTATTCAATTGGCAGAAGATATAGGAATTAAAGTTATAGAAAGGCCTGTAGATAAGACAGAGCTATATATAGCAGATGAAGTTTTCTTGACTGGCACTGCAGCTAAGATTACTCCAATAAAGCGAGTTGAATCAACTATATTGTCAAAGGATCTTCCAATTATGACTAAACTTCGCGAACTGCTTATATCAATAACTGAAGGTAGAGATAAAACATATGAAAGTTGGGTTACTAGAGTTAATTTAGATTCTTTATAAGATATCTAAATATTAGGCCTTGATTCTAAACTCCTAAATCTAAAGTAATCAATCATTCCATTTCTAGAACTCTTAACCATTCTCACTGAATGCCATGACGGATTTAATAAAATATCTCAAATCCAAAAGTAAACCTATTTTAGTATTTGATGGAGCTACTGGCACCTCACTTCAATCTTTGAATTTAACAGCTCAGGATTTTGGAGGTCCTGAACTAGAAGGTTGCAACGAAAACCTTGTAATCTCTTCACCAGAGAAGGTTGAATATGTCCATGAGCAATTTTTAGAAGTTGGATGTGATGTTATTGAAACTAATACTTTTGGGGCTACATCAATTGTTTTAGAAGAGTATGGTATAGCTAAAAGTGCTTATCAAATAAATCTTTTAGCAGCACAAATTGCTAAAAAATCTGCTGATAAATACAGTAAAGATGATAAACCACGATTTGTTGCTGGATCAATCGGGCCTACTACCAAACTACCTACATTAGGTCATATTAACTTTGACACTTTAAA
>QCJX01000033.1 GCA_003215725.1 Prochlorococcus sp. AG-409-I11 | reverse complement strand
TTTCACGACCTTGTCCTTGGAATAGTTCAGGGCCTTACTGAGTTCTTACCCATTAGTAGCACTGCTCACCTAAAGGTTGTCCCTTTGATTTTGGGTTGGGGAGATCCCGGTGTTTCATTGACAGCCGCATTACAGCTGGGAAGTGTTTTTGCTGTTATTGCATATTTTTGGAATGACTTAGGTTTGGTTTTGAAAGGAATTTTCAAGGCATTTTTTTATGGTAGGTGGGACTCCCCTGAAGCAAGATTAGGCTTTTCAATACTCTTAGGAACAATTCCAATTGTCTTGGCGGGTACATTTATTAAGTTATTTTGGCCTGGCTATGAGCAGTCAATTCTTCGGACAATTCCGGTAATTGGTTTTGTATCAATTATCATGGCAATACTTTTAACCATTGCTGAAAATACGGGTTCTAGGAAAAAGGGATTAAAAGATGTTCGACCTTTAGACGGTATTTTTGTAGGTTTTTTTCAAGTAATTGCTCTTATCCCTGGGGTTTCTCGTTCAGGGATAACACTTACATCGGCTTTGTTTGCTGGAATGAATAGGAGGTCAGCTGCACGCCTTTCTTTTTTACTTGGGATCCCTGCAATTACGCTTGCAGGCATTAGTGAATTAAGAATAGCTATTGGTCAATCCTCAATTGGCACATTTATTCCTTTTATGATTGGGCTTGCTTCTGCTGCGATAACGTCATGGATATCTATTGACTTTCTTTTGAAGTTTTTACAACGCAACAGCACATATATTTTTGTTATTTATAGACTTTTCTTTGGAATTGCTTTAATTTCTTGGTCATATTTATATGGCCAATTATAATTTAAATTAAATAGTTGAGTTCTTAAAGCTCTAGAGGGAATTGATTCTCTTATTGAGAACCACCTTTGAAAGGCTATTTATAGATGGTCAAGAAAACAAAATTTGATTTATCGTTTAGAATAAATTAAAATTTTTTAAACATGGACCAATTTTATCTTTCATCAATTCAATTTGGTGAATTAGAAGTCTCAACATACACAGTTGTTTTCTTGTTGGTACTTACCTTGTTCATTTTTATTGCTGTAGGGCTTAGTTCCTTAAAATTAGTGCAGTCTGCAGTGGATAAGAATAAAGAAGAAGATTGATACTTATCTATTTTCTTATGAGTAGTGAACTAATCTGTACTTTCATTGAAGATTGTTTTTATTGCAGAATAGATCACATTTAGAAACCTAAATTAATGATATTAATCATCCTTTATTTTTTTAAAAAACTCCTAATATTTGAATAAACCTATGCCACAGTGAAAGTTCAATAAGCTTTATATTGTTTGATGGTGAAAGAATTTTTATTGTCATGATGAAATTGTGATGAGTTGAGATTCTCCTAGTAGTGGAAAGTAAGCAATCCGACCTCAGAAACTCACAAATCCGTACTTTGATATTCAGGTATTTTTAGGCTTTAGCCTTTGAATTTATTCTTTTAACAATAAAGAATTTTTTTAATATTGTTAAAATTTATTTATTTGGAGTATGCATCAAGATATTTTTTATGATCGCAATAATTTTAACTAAAATATTTGCTAGAATATCTACTTTACCAATTCATTAATCATCTTTTATAAATGCTTGAAATTGGTATTGAACTACTAATCTACACTTAGGAGGTATTTATACAGTGCAAACCCCTTCTCTTTTATTGTTACTTTCTCTTGTTTCCCTGATATCACTATGCTCATTATTAGTGGCTGTGATGAGGACCTTCTCTAAGGCACCAATTCTTAAAGAGTACAAGAGCCTTACTGATTCATTAGCTGATTGTTCTATGTCTATTGTCATACCTACCTATAACGAAGAAAATAATATTCAACTATGTTTGGAAAATATAATTAATAGCAGGACTCCATGTAGTAAGTTAGAGGTAATTATTATTGATGATACTAGTCATGATCGGACAATTGAATTTGCTAGACAAACTACTTTGAAATGTAAATCAAAACTATTAGATATTAAAATTTTAAAAGCAGGTATTAGGCCTTCTAATGAATTATGGGCTGGTAAAAATTGGCCCTGTTCAAGAGCTGTTAAAACGATCAAAAGTGATTGGCTTTTGTTTCTAGATGCAGATGTATTATTAAAACCATCTGCTTTACAAACAGCTCTTAATTTTTCTATTAAAAATGATATAGACCTGCTTTCTCTAGCTCCGAGAATTAATTGTAATTCTCTTGCAGAGTGGATGGTGCAGCCTTTGATCGCTTGTTTAATAGCTCTAGGATTTCCGATTGAGGAAACTAATAACCCTAAAAGCTCTAAAGCTTTTGCTGCTGGACCATTTATGTTATTTAAACGTACAGCTTATGAGCTTATTGGTGGGCATAAAAGCATTCCAAATGCAGTCGTTGAAGATATCTTACTTGCAAAAAAAATTAAGTCTAGTGGACAAAAGCTCGTGTTTCTTCTTGGGATTAATCTTTTAAGTGTAAATATGTATTCCGGCTTTGCAGACTTGTGGGAAGGTTGGACAAAAAATTGGTATATAGGGTTAGATAGAAATATGTACAAGGCAGTTGGCTCTTCATTGATTATCTTCTTAATGTTTACCATGCCGTGGATCTGCTTTCCAATAGCAGTTGCTAAGACAACTTTTTCTTATAATATTAATTATTTCTATTCAGTGCTTTTTTCTTTAGGATCTATACTTCTTCAGTAT
>QCJX01000032.1 GCA_003215725.1 Prochlorococcus sp. AG-409-I11 | reverse complement strand
TTCTTTATGGAAATGTGATTTTTACTACTTATCTAGAAATCCACAGTAAATTAATTCGTCCATTTAAGTCAAGGCCATGGAATTAATGTATCAATGCTGAAATTAAGTTGATTATTAGAATAAAAAATCAGTAAAACCTAGATTTCACTTTAATTGGACTTTGTGCTTTATTGGAAGAAAAAGCAGATTCTCCATCCTATTTAGTCTGGTTTAATTGGTTCAAAATCGAAAAATTCAGGATAAACGCCTTTACTTGTTCCAAATGCTTAAGTCAGGAATTGGTGTAAGTCAGACTTATAAGTGACATCACAATCTTGATGAACAGAGCTATCCAGCTTTCAATCCTATTCATCCAAGCCTTACAAGCATGTCTTATGGTTTGCCATCATTAAAGGTAGATGCTTATTGGTTGAGACTTAACTAACTCACTTTTTAAAGTGGTTAAGGAAATTAAAATTACTTTGCATATCAGCTTTGGATCTATTGCTGCATAAGGACTTAAGTCTTCATCCTACTTATGGAGTAAAAATTTTCATGAGTAAAACCAAAAGCGTTGATGCAACCTCTGAAAACAAAAGCTAGGTATAACTCTATACCGTCTCTTTACTTGAACATACCTTTACGTTTGATCCTTAGGTGCCCTGCTCGGCAATTGAAGTCAAATTATGCTTGCATTACTCCTCAATTCATATCGAGATAAAGATCCTTTGGGCCGCTGCTTGAAAATTTCTTTTTGGTATTACATCAAATTAGAGTTAGCTAGTTTGATCATGGCCCCCAAAAGGCAAATCAGACCCATGTGATGAACAAGCTTAAGTTGTTGCATTGCAAAGCAATCAAGAGGGCAAGTCTCATAGATACAATTAAGGAGAACGCCTGAATCGATATATTAAAAATTAACCCAACTTTCTTTCAGTAAACTTTATATACTTGTCAATTAGAAAAGTATTTACTATGTTGATTAAGTATCTCTGAATTATTTGTCATGCTCACTGGTAAAGATTTACTAGCCAAGGTGAAAGAACTTGGTGATGTAAGTAAATCAGACCTAGTTAAATCCTGTGGTTATGTATCCAAAAAGAAAGACGGTAGCGATCGTCTAAACTTTACTGCTTTCTATGAGGCTCTTCTAGAAGCAAAAGGTGTAAACCTTGCTTCTGATGCAACAGCTGGAGTTGGTAAAGGTGGAAGGAAGCTTAGTTATGTAGCTACTGTTCAAGGCAATGGCAATCTTTTGATTGGTAAGGCCTATACAGCTTTACTAGATCTCAAGCCAGGAGACAACTTTGAAATTAAATTAGGACGCAAGCAAATTAAGCTAGTTCCTGAAGGAGAAGAGTAAGCAGAAATTTTTTTGAATAACTAGTACCTCTCAACGTTGAAAACAGATCTAGCTCAATAAGAGCCCAGCAACCTTAAAAAGGTTGCTGGGCTTATTTTTTGCATTAGCTTGATTAATAGTCAAACTACGACAATAAAATCGAAATATCGGTAGGTATCTTTAGGAAAATTTATTCATCCAATTCCTTAAGGGTTTCTGTTTACCCTTTATTCCCTTATAAGGATGAGATCACCCTTTAATAAAATATCCTTGTATAATAGAACTAGATTCTTAGAACTTACTAGTTAAAACATATACCATAAAGCCATTTTGATAACGAATCCTTTTGTTGAGTGCATTTCTATGAGCTACCACCCTTGTGGCTTTTTTGCTGATATCTCTTAAATATCCTTATAGATGAAATGTTTCCGTGATTTCGATGGCTTAAGCTAAGAATTGCTTTTGTTGAAAGTCAAACCTTTTTCATAGGGCTCTTTTGAATTCTAATTTAACTAATTAAAGTAGTACTTTTGATTTTATTTGATGTTTACTTGAAAAGTAGTCAGGCTGTGAATGGCAAAACCTTGCTTCACAGCCTTTTGACTACAGAACCACTATGCCGTGAAACCCCAGTAGCATCGACCTGGATAAACCAGAAGAGGAATCAAAGTGGGGCTTCGTTTCCGGCCTGAAGCCGGTTTACGTTACCTTCACGACAGTTTCCTCAAGTCGAAAGAGAGTCAGATCAGAGCACTAGAAAAAGGTTTTCACCAACAAGGTAGTTCTTTATTAATTTACTTTAAATCTGGCAGATTTATGGGCCAGACACTACGAATTTTTTTAATAAGCTTCATCGCTTCTTCGACTCTTGCTCTTTCATTTTTCTCATTCAGAAGAACTGTGACATGCCCAAGTTTTCTACCGGATTTTTCTTTCCCTTTCTTATACCAATGGATGGTAGCGCCATGAACCTTGCTTAATTGGTTGATTCTTTCTTCTAAGCAAGGTTTCGTTCCTTCAGGTAACCCAAGTAAATTAACCATTACAGCTCCAGGAACCTTTAGTTCTGGTTTTGGTGCAGTTATTCCAGATGCTATACATAATTGCTGATCAAATTGACTACTTTGACATGCTTCTATTGAGAAATGTGCAGAATTATGTGTTCTGGGAGCTATTTCATTAACCAGTAATCCATTAGGACCATAAAAAAACTCTATTGCTAAGACTCCTACGTAATTAAGTTCGGTAAGCAGAGATGCAGCAATGTTGTAGGCCATAGCTTTAACCTCATGCTTTACATCTGCAGGAGCTATAACCCAATCACATATTTGTTTGTATTGATGAGTCTCCACTAAAGGCAGAGCTTGAATCAAACCATTAAAATCTCTGGAAACAACAATCGCTAATTCTTTTTCATAAACTACCCACTTTTCTAAAAACCAATTTCTTGTATCTACTTGTTGAATGAGTTTATTTAGATCATTTTCATTTTTTATTACTTTAGTTCCTTTCCCATCATATCCACCTAAACCTGCTTTGGCCATTAGTGGAAACTTCCAGCCTTCAGGAAGTTTTGAATCACAACTTTTGATTGAATTAACATTTATCCATTCAGGACCAGGAATATTTAGTTTGTTCAGTAACTTTCTTTGAGAAGCCTTATCTAAAACTGGGTTTAATGATTTCAGTGGAGGCATGAAACAACCTCCTTTACCTTCTA
>QCJX01000031.1 GCA_003215725.1 Prochlorococcus sp. AG-409-I11 | reverse complement strand
ATTACACGTGCACAACCTTCGTGATTTCGCAGAAGATCGCTATAGAAAAGTTGATGATGAACCTTATGGTGGAGGAGCAGGAATGGTTTTAAAACCTGAACCTTTATTTTCTGCTGTTGAATCTATCCCTGTGGTTGGGAGAAGAAGAGTTTTAATGATGACCCCTCAGGGAGCACCTCTTTCTCAGGTGGACTTAAAAAGATGGTCTCTTGAGCATGACCAATTGGTTTTGATTTGTGGCCATTACGAAGGCTTTGATGAACGAGTAAGAACGATTGCTGATGAAGAAGTTTCTGTAGGGGATTTTGTTCTAACAGGTGGTGAGTTGCCTGCTATGACAGTTATTAACGGTGTTGTGCGCCTTCTACCTGGAACTGTAGGAACTAGTAAATCTTTAGAAGAAGAAAGTCATAATGATTTTTTGTTAGAACATCCTCATTACACGAGGCCATCAAATTTTCGTGGGATGCAAGTTCCTGAAGTATTAAGGAGTGGTAATCATGAAGCGATTTTGAAATGGAGAAAGGAGCAACAAAAACTTCGTACGCAAGAACGAAGACCAGATCTTTTTAATAAAGTTGCGAAGGATCCTTTAAACAAATCGAAAATAGACTTGTTTCAGACATCTTCTATGAAAATGCGTATTGGCAACGGTTATGACATTCATCGATTAGTAGTTGGTAGGCCTTTAATTCTTGGAGGAGTCGAGCTAGCACATCCTGAAGGGTTAGGTCTATTAGGTCATAGTGATGCTGATGTACTGGTTCATGCAATTATGGATTCCCTTCTAGGTGCACTATCTTTAGGTGATATTGGAAAATATTTCCCACCGGAGGAGTCGAAATGGGAAGGAGCTAATAGCTTGTTTTTGCTTGGAGAGGTAGTGTCTCTTATAAGAGAACAAGGTTGGGAAATCGTAAATATTGATTCAGTGGTAGTAGCTGAACGCCCTAAAATAAAACCATATATAGATCAAATGAGAAAAAATATTGCTATGAGCTTAGGTATAGATATTGACTTAGTTGGTGTTAAAGCTACTACTAATGAAACTTTAGGAGCTGAAGGAAGAGAAGAGGGTATCAGTAGTCAAGCAGTTGTTTTGTTGAAGAAGTTATGAGGACTCAATTAAATAAAAAAATGTGGGATGTTTTGTCATTTTATTTAATTGCGACAATAGGACTTTTGATTTTGATGTTTTCTAAGCCACAAGAAGCGTATCCATCAATCCAGTATCCCCACAGTCTTACTGATCAATTAATTGTTGAGCATTTACGTCTTCATGTTTCAAAAGAAGATCGAAAGGATTGGTTGCTTGCTGAAAAGAAAACCTGGGAACCTTGGTTGAAAAAGCAAAAGGGATTTATAAATCGACAACTTTTTTGGGATGAAAAAATGGAAGAAGCAATTGTATTAATTACTTGGGAAAGTCGTTCAGCCTGGAAAAACATTCCTCAAGAAGAAATTGAGGATGTTCAAAAAACTTTTGAAAAGATTGCTCGTGATTCAACAGGGCAGAAAGATGAAAACCCTTTCCCTTTGATTTTTGAGGGTGAATTATTAGCTCAGTGACATTGGATTATCAAGAAACAAGATTAGACCTCGAACGCTTTGGCCGGATTGGAATGGTAGAAGCTATATGGGGTGAACATAAAACAACAGATCAAATCTTCTCTATTCTGAAAAGCCTCGAGCAGCAAGATGCTATGGCTTTGGTTACAAGAGTTTCACCTGAGAAGGCTTCTATAATTAAGGAAAACCTACCAAAAGTAAAATATCACATTCAATCTAGATGTTTAACATTAGGAAAATATGTATCTATTAATAAATCACTAGGTCAAGTTATTATTATTAGTGGTGGAACTAGCGATCTTTCAGTTGCCACAGAAGCTGAATTATCGTTAAAAATGCACGGAATTCAGACAGAGCTTGTGCTTGATGTAGGTGTAGCGGGGTTGCATCGTCTTATGGATCAACTTGAGAAATTAAAAAAAGCAAAAGTTTTGATTGCTTGTGCAGGGATGGAAGGTTGTCTCCCAACAGTTGTATCAGGTTTAGTCCCACAACCTGTAATTGGAATACCGATTTCTGTTGGATATGGAATTAGTACAGGGGGAAGAGCTGCTTTAGAAGGAATGCTTGCTAGCTGTGCTCCTGGTTTAGTAGTGGTGAATATTGATAATGGTTACGGTGCCGCGATGGCAGCCTTACGCATTTTGAATTGTTGATATCGCTTAAAACTTTTTTAAACCTTGCAAGACCTTTTGATTTTTTTCTGGTGTTAATTCAAGAAGCTGTTCTACCCAGAGCTTCATTGATTTTGGAAGAAGGCCTTTCTCATAACGCATTAGAGCCTCCATTAATACAGGTGTATTTACCCAGTGCAAAGATCTCCGAGGCATTCATTTCTAATGATTTAACTGAAGGTGAACTATTAAATGCTTCTGCGCAAGTGGGTAACGAAAAAATCAGTCTTTATCGTTGTATTTGGTACCAAGCCTTGTTAGCTCGTTACTGTGATTCCCCGATTCGACATCAAGCAATCTATTCACTAATTCAGAAAGGTCACGATGAGCGAGCTCACCATTGCTCTCCCATTTCATCGCACGTGGATCAGGCCGAGAAGAAGGAGACACTTGAAATGAGAAAATATAATTATCAACACACAATAATTGTGTTGAACCGCTGATTCGGTTCTTATTGCACCTTTTTATCGAAAGAAATTGTAAAGAACTCTTCTATTTGCCGTTTTCAGCAGGTTTTCTTTATAAATGCTTAAGATTTGGGTATGAGGTGACAAGTTCTTCTGCACTTAGCGTCTCCCCTTCTCCCTCTGGCTGCCAAATCACTTCTAGTGCCATTAGTTCGCTTGAGGGTATAGCCCCCAAAGTTCGAAGACTTTCTTTCAATTGTTCGCTAGTCAGTGATTCTTCAAGGTTTATTTTTGTTTTGGCGGCTATTAGTAAAGTTATGGCTATGTATTCACTTGAGTCGTCGGCCTCTCCTGGCTTGAGGTCGTCTGATCCTAGGGAATTATTCTCACCAAAAACATTTGTAGTTATTTCTGCTGTTAACTTGCTTCTTTCATTCATTGAAAGACGATTGAAGGTTGACTCGGCTGAATTGAAAGGAATTGTGCCGGTCTCGACATTGGCGTATACCCATAGTTCTGGTTTCCTTAATAATGAGAGAGTCGTTTCTTGAAGAATTTTTTGTAAACCAAGAGGGTTGGAAGTATCTGCTTTATTAGCTATTTCACGAAGATCTTCTTGGAGTTTTTTTGCCTTTGATAAAAGACCTATTTGTATTTGTGCC
>QCJX01000030.1 GCA_003215725.1 Prochlorococcus sp. AG-409-I11 | reverse complement strand
TTATAGATTGCTTCTTCCTTGGTAATTTTTCCTCTATTAATTAACATTGAAAGATCTTGTTCTAATGTTTGCATTCCAAATTTACTACCAATCTGAATCTGACTATATACCTGTGATGCTTTTGATTCCCTTATTAAATTTGCAACTGCATTGTTGTTAACTAGTATTTCAGCTGCCAGGCACCTTTCATTAGTAATTGTTTTGCATAGTGTCTGCGAAATGACACCAACTAGTGATGCCGAAAGTTGTACCCTGACCTGTTGTTGTTGATTTGTAGGGAATACATCAATCATCCTGTCTATGGTTTGAGCTGCTGAAGCTGTATGGAGTGTTCCCATGACTAAATGTCCTGTTTCGGCTGCAGTTATTGCAAGACTAATTGTCTCCAGATCTCTCATTTCACCTACTAGAATTATATCTGGATCTTCTCGTAGTGCTGACCTTAAAGCACTAGTAAAAGAATTTGTATCCTCCCCAACTTCTCTTTGTCTAACAAGGCAATTTTTGTTTTTAAATATATATTCAATCGGATCTTCTATGGTTAAAATATGATGAGACTTGTTTGAATTAATCCAATCTATTGAACTGGCTAATGTTGTTGTTTTACCGGACCCAGTTGGACCTGTGACAAGTATTAATCCTCTAGGCCTATTTAATAGCTGCTGTACATTTTCTGGCAACCCTAATTGATTGAAGGTTGGTATTTGAGTGCTAAGTGCTCTCATTACACATGCAATATTCCCTCTATCTATAAAGACATTAACTCTAAACCTTGCAATGTTGTCTAGACCATAACTACAATCAAGCTCCTTTTTAGAATCAAATTCATTCAATTTATCTTGACCTAATATTGATTCAAGGCCCTCTCTAAGCTCTTTACTTGTAATAATTTCATTAGAAGCAGGGAGAATTTCTCCTTGAATACGAAAATATGGCAATGAATCTCCTGTTAGATGCAAGTCAGAGCCTTTTTTTGAGAAAAGTTCATGCATTAATCTCTTTATTTTTGAACTAATCATGTGGATTCCTCAAGTAAGCAAACTCTTTGTACTTCTTCAATAGTAGTTTCCTCTCGTTTTACAAGCTCCATACCATATGAAAGTAAACTTCTTCCAGAAATATTGAACGCATTCTCGCGTAGTACATCTGCTGTAGCTTCTTTCATTATCAGCTCTCTAAGCTGTTCATTTATCCTCATCACTTCAAATATCCCAGTTCTTCCTTTATAGCCAGTACCTTCGCAGTCTTCACAACTATTCTTATTAGTTGTTAGCTTGCTTGAACCAACAGTTACAGTTGGAACCCTAGCTTGTTTAATTCCATGACTTATTGCTAGGTTATCTTTACCATGCTCAAGTTTGCGAAGAGTACTGCATCTTTTACAGACTTTGCGTACTAACCTTTGTGCAACTACTCCTATTACCGAGGCACCTACTAAGTAAGGTGGTATTCCCATTTCTGATAACCTTGTTATAGCAGTAGAAGTATCATTGGCATGCAATGTTGTAAATACTAGGTGACCAGTGAGTGCAGCTTCCATTGCCGTCTGAGCAGTTTCTTTGTCCCTTGTTTCACCTACTAAAATAATATCTGGATCTTGTCTCATTAGTGATCTAAGTGCTTTTGCAAAATCCAACCCCTTCTCTCTTAAAACTTGAACCTGGTGAATACCATCTAGGGTATATTCAACAGGATCCTCAACAGTACTTATATTTATACCTGGTGTATTTAATTGGTTTAATATTGAATAAAGAGTAGTTGATTTTCCACTGCCAGTTGGACCTACGACAATTACAATACCGTAGGGAGATGAAGCCATTTGATTAATTAATGTTAGTTCATTATTTGAACCTATAAGTTTTGAAAGATTTAGTGAGCTTGAATCATTTTCGAGAGATCTTAATACTACTTTTTCACCCCATCTACCAGGAAGTGTACTAACTCTAAAATCACGTTGATTTCCTTTTAAAATGCATCTAATTCTTCCGTCTTGAGGGATTCTTTTTTCTGCAATATCAAGGTTGCTCATTATCTTTAATCTACTTATGACAGGAGCAATTTGAGATTTAGGTAAGGATACTATTTCCTTTAATATTCCATCAAGACGATATCTTATGCGAAACCTTTTTTCCAGTGGTTCTACATGAATGTCAGAAGCTTTTAGTGCTATACACTTTTGCAATATTGATGCAACACCAGCAATAATAGTATCTTTTGAATTAATAAGATCAACTCCTACGAGCATATCATGGTCGATATTGGTATTATCTTCGGTTTCTGCATTTACAAGATTTAAAATTGCTTCATCTTCATCATCTCTGCTTCCGAGTTCGATTAAATCATTAGTTTCTAAGTAAGATATTTTTGTATCCAACAAATTGCTATTAGGATTTGTTTCATGATTATTAACCTCTATAGATGTAACACCCATTAAATCTTGCTCACTTTCGAAACTACATTCGTTGTGATTAAATGCATTGCTTCTAGATTTATTGATAAGTTTATAACTCTCATTATCACCGTTATCTTCAAACCATCTCTCCCACTCGTTAGAAGATATTAACTTTACAACAGTCTTTACCGAATAATTCTTTGAAAGGTAGTTTACTATATCTTTAACTTTAAAATACTCTGGGTTCATCGCACCTAGTACTATTTTGCTTTCATCAGCAGTCAGAGGTATTACACCAGCAGATTGACATAACTCATTATCAAGGTAAGCTAAATGAGCAAGATTAGATGGTACGAATGTATTGTCGATAGCGGCCTTGGAGCCCATTCTTTGATTCTCGAAACTTTAATCTCAGTTTCTTTTATATCTAAAAATGGGAAATAGTCAATATAAGGTTGCCTGCATGGGCTAGCTAATATATCAAAAATAGCTATGATGGCATACATCGAACCTATACATTTAGTGAAATTCCTTGTCTCTAGAAAAATAATTTCATTAAAGGTATTTACTACTAGTTTGATAAGCTATTTATCTTTACTAACTTACTGTGCTATTACTTTTTCTACCCCTTCATCCGCAAATGTAAATGAGACACGCTCCTCAAAGATGTCTTCTTCTGTTACCCTACATTCTCTTCCTATAAAGCCCACATTTAAAGGCGAAGAGAATTTAAGCGAGAATTTGATTCCCGTTCCAAAGCCAAATATTAGGCATACTTCCCTACAAGTCTCTTCACTGAGAAATCCTTTTTCGGAAAGCGAATCCTTAAATTTTGGCGGATATAATCAATTGATGAACAGTATTAGATTTACAGGTATTGTTAAAACCAGTACCAACCTTGCTGTATTAATTAGAACTAAGATTGGTCAAAAGGCTTATGAGGTTGGAGATGAAGTAGGAAAATCATATAAGGTATCTTCTATTTCTACTGTTGACCAAACTTTAGTGTTGACAAACGGAATCAGGGAATTTACGTTATCTTTGGAAAAATGAAAGTTTTAAATA
>QCJX01000029.1 GCA_003215725.1 Prochlorococcus sp. AG-409-I11 | reverse complement strand
TAATAAAGGAAGCCCCATTCTCTGTCTTTAGACCTTTACTTGCCTTGAATGAAACCTTCTTTTGGGAGGCAGAAATATATTGTTTGATCTCTAAGGCCTTTTTATGATCAGCTCATAGGTAGAAAATTTCCTTTTAGCTTGAGACGTCCTATTAAATTCCAAGAATCAGTTGTCAAAGGATTTTTATTGATAGTTTTATTGGCAGGTTGCTTTTGCTCTTCTGTTAAAGCATTGACTGAGCGGTCCTTTCCTTTTGATGGTCAACAGGAAACAGCAGTAACTAAGCCTTTAGAGCTATCTTCTGCTTCTCATTCAATTGAAGAAGTCTCACCACCAGGTGCAGTTCTTCAAATCAAGGACCGATTAAAAACATATCATCCTAAATTGTTTTTAGAGTCTCCTTCTCCAGAAATAGTTCTTACAAAAAAGCCATGGGAGTTAGTTTTATATCTGGAAGATTGGCCCTTGGCTTTTGATTCTGTATATGGCTTAGGCCCTCATGTTGTTGTTCAGTTGGATGATTCTTCTCCAATACGTATAACAAAAAAAAAGAACGAAAAGCTTCATATAGATATGGAACCATTAACGCCAGGAAGTCACAGACTTTCTGCATATGTGGCATACCCTTGGGGTGAAGCTGTTAAAGAAAGAGGTGCAAGCATAAATTGGAGAATTCATTGTCTTCAAAAACTTGAAGGTACACAACCAGCTAGTAATGATCCTTGGTTGACAATTGCGTTTCCTTCGAATTTGAGTCCTAGAGAACCTCAGTTAATTGATTGGTTGCTTTGGAATGCTCCTCTGCAAGGCTTAAAAGAAGGAGATGATAAATGGCGAGTTCGAATTAGTGATTTTGAGGAAAGTTTTGTAGTAGATGCAGAGGGAGCTATCTGGCTTAATGGCTTATCTAATGATAAAAAAACGATCAATTTTGAGTTAATTGATCAACTTGGTAAACCAATTCAACCTATCTTTAATAATAAATTATTATATCTAGATGCTATGGAGTTAGATCAACCTATTTGGATGAATAAGACCTTGACTGAATCAGAGTTGAATCGATTGATTGGGGAAGAAGAATTCTTAGAACCTGAAGATTTGCTTGGTGAAACAGAGTTTGTATATAATAAGCATTAATAAAATAATCAACAAAATCCAGATATTAAGATTGAAGATTAATGTCTTTTAATTGTATCTTACAGACAAGAGAGAAAATTGAAACTTGATAAGGTTAATTCGAATTGCTACTAGCTCTCGAGATAACGCGAGGAAAATTTCTTTATGGTTATAACCTTATAAGTCTTTAGAATTTTCCAATTAACTAGGTTTAACTATTTCTTTTATATTATTTGAACAAAAATGCTCAAGTCATAAATAGAATTTGTTTCTCAGCACTTATTGCATTCCTCTGGAGTCTACTATTAATTCAATTACAACTGCTAAAAGAACAGGTCTTGGTCTTTCTTCTAGTTCTTTGCCTTTGTTGAAAAGACTGAAAGAACAAAATTATGTAGATCAATTAGCCCTTACTTCAGGGGCAGCATTGTCTATTAGGAATCCTCCTGAAAACTTGCTTATTGACTCTGCGGCTGAGCTCTTTCGTAAGAATTGGCAGCCAGGAGGAATTTTTATAGTCGTAGGAGCTATAGGAGCCGTAGTTAGGTTGGTTGCACCTTTGATTGAAAATAAAGAAAAAGATCCAGCCATAATAGTTATGGATGCAAATTCTAAAAATATTATTCCTCTATTAGGTGCTCATATCTCTGGAGCTGAGCAGATGACACTTGAACTAGCTCAGTATTTTGAAGGGAATGCTGTTTTAACAGGTAACTCTAGTAGTCAAGGTCGCTTATCTTTAGATAGTTTTGGAGAGTCTTGGGGATGGAAACGTAAAGGGGAAATAAGGGCTTGGAATGAATTGATGTTTAAGCAATCTAGAGGAGAAGAAATTATAGCTTTGCAAACTACAGGCAATAAATTTTGGCAAGCTTCAGAAGCTGCATCAAAGTTATTAATTAGTGATTCCAAAGATCAACATTCAGCATTATTTATTGGTTCTAAAAGTAATTCTGCTTGCAGTTGGCATCCTCCAACATTATGGATTGGAATTGGTTGTGTAAGAAATACTAGTCAAACACTTATTGAAAGATCTTTAGATAGTGCATTAATTGAATCTGGTTTAGCTAAAGAATCTATTGCTGGATTTGCCACTATCTCATTGAAATCGGATGAACCATCCTTAGTGGAATTGTTTAAAAGAGAAGATTGGACTGTTCGTTTTTTTAGTTCAAGTGAGCTTTCAAAAGTTTCTGTTCCTAACCCTTCCGAAGCTGTTGCATCTGAGGTGGGAACGAATTCTGTTGCTGAAGCTTCATGTATTTTGGCGGCAGGCCCTGGCTCCAAATTGCTTTTTGAAAAGCATATTTATCACGCTAGAGATGACGAATTCGGAGCTGTTACCATTGCAATTACGGAGGCTGAACAGCCTTTTGCTCCTCAACGTGGTGAGATTCATTTAGTAGGTAGCGGACCAGGTGAGATTGGATTCCTTACTTCAGATGCACGCTCAGCATTGGCCAGGACTGTTATTTGGATAGGGTATAAACTTTATTTAGACCTTTTAGAGGATCTTCGTAGAAATGATCAAGTTCGCATAGAGGGTACTTTGACCCGTGAACTTGATCGATGCAAATTAGCTTTAAACTTAGCTAAGCAAGGAGCAAAAGTTGCACTTATTTCTTCTGGGGATTGTGGAATATATGGTATGGCTGGATTGGCTTTGGAACTTTGGCTGAGACAACCTCAAGATGAACGACCGCCTTTACAAGTTCACCCTGGATTGAGTGCTTTTCAAATTGCATCTTGCAAATCAGGAGCTCCTTTCATGCAAGACTTTTGTGCAATTAGTCTTAGCGATAAATTAACTGAATGGGAGAAAATTAAAAATCGAATAAAATCAGCTGCTGAAGGTGACTTTGTAATTGCTTTTTATAACCCTCAATCTACTCAAAGAAACTGGCAATTAAAAGATGCAATTAAGATTTTATTAGATATCAGAACTGCTAATTCTCCAGTTATTCTTGCTAGGCAATTGGGAAGATATGGGGAGAAACTAACATTTCACACACTTAAAACTATCCCTATTCATGAAGTCGATATGCTAACAATTGTAATCGTAGGTAATAGTCAAAGCTCTATAAAAGATGGATATTTTATTACTCCACGTGGCTATGCAATTACTTGATAGATTTTTCACTATTTTCTAATGACTGAGTCATATTAATCGGGATGACAGGATTCGAACCTGCGTCCCCTTCGTCCCGAACGAAGTGCGCTACCAAACTGCGCCACATCCCGCTTAATTGTTAGTGACTCTAGAAGATATTATCTAAATTCATATGATTGCTAACCGATTCTCTAAAATTAATCTAATCAAGGAAAAGACTTGCTGAAACCCACTTGGTTAAGAGTTAAAGCACCCCAAAAGGAGCGTATAGGTCAATTGTCAGATTTATTAGTGAATCTGCAGTTGAATACGGTCTGTCAAGAAGCTAGTTGCCCAAATATTGGTGAGTGTTTTGCAAGTGGAACGGCAACTTTTTTAATCATGGGACCAGGCTGCACTCGAGCATGCCCTTATTGCGATATTGACTTTGATAAAAGTGTTAGACCTTTGGACCCTACTGAACCTGAGCGCTTAGGAGAAGCTGTAGCTCAAATGGGTTTAAGCCATGTAGTAATTACTTCGGTTAATCGTGATGACCTTTTAGATGGTGGTGCTAGTCAATTTGTTGCTTGTGTAGAGGCTATTCGACAAAGATCTTTAACGACAACAATTGAGCTTCTTATTCCAGACTTGTGTGGTAATTGGGAAGCTTTAAAGAATTTGATGAAAGCAAATCCTGATGTACTTAATCATAATATTGAGACAGTCCCTAGGCTTTATCAAAGAGCACGACCTCAAGGAAATTATTTGCGATCTTTAGAACTACTTAATCGTGTTAGAGAAGGATGGCCTAAGGTGTATACCAAATCAGGTTTAATGGTAGGTCTTGGTGAAACAGACAAAGAAGTATTAGAAGTCCTTTTGGATTTACGTAATCATCAAGTTGATATAGTTACTATTGGACAATACCTTTCACCTGGACCTAAACACCTTCAAGTAGATCGGTTTGTAACCCCTGAAAAGTTTAATTTTTTTCGAGAAGAAGGTGAAGATAGACTTGGTTTCTTGCAAGTAGTTAGTTCACCATTAACTCGTAGTAGTTATCATGCATCTGAAGTTAGAAGGCTTATGAATGAATATCCACGTTAAAGTCTAGAAAGTTACCTACTACTGGAACCCATTCTTGTAGTTTCCAAGTTACTAAATGATTTAATATCATTGGGTCTTTTTTGATTATATTTTTTGCTTCT
>QCJX01000028.1 GCA_003215725.1 Prochlorococcus sp. AG-409-I11 | reverse complement strand
TATAAAAGAAACTTCTCCAGAGCTAGTTCTTGGGACCCAAATGGAAAGGCATAGTGCAAAGAGACTGGGCATACCTTGCTCAGTCATTAGCACTCCAATGCACGTTCAGGATGTGCCTGCTAGATACAGCCCGCAAATGGGCTGGGAAGGTGCCAACGTAATTTTCGATGATTGGGTTCACCCTTTAATGATGGGACTTGAAGAGCATTTAATAGGGATGTTCAAGCATGATTTTGAATTCATTGATGGACATCAAAGTCATCTAGGACACTTAAACCCACAACAAAACAATGTCAATCAAAGTTCAGTCCCCTCAAAAACAAATGAATCGAGACCTAATACAGAAGAATTAATATGGACCACTGAAGGAGAAGCAGAGCTAGCAAAAGTTCCTTTTTTCATCAGAGGAAAAGTTCGCAGGAATACTGAAAAATATGCTCGTCAAGCAGGGTGCAGAGAAATTAGCGAGGAAACACTTTTTGACGCAAAAGTGCACTTTCGAGCTTAAATCGAAAAAAACAAGACACAAAGTCAAGCAATAAAGTCAGTAGGTAAATCTACTTACGGCTCAGTAAGGTAAAGGGTTTATGGCAAAAAATAATCGAAAGATGTGTCGAATTTCTCAAACAATAACTAACTTTAGTTTTGCTTGCTTGAATAAAAATAACAACTCCTGATTTATTCAATAATGACAACTGCTCTTACTAATCGACAAGACGGGGAAGGAAGCGTTCAAGTTCAGCAGGATCCAGGCGTTCGAATACAAGAAGGAGCCTTAGTTATTGCAGTTTATGGGAAAGGAGGTATTGGTAAATCAACTACTTCCTCAAACTTATCTGCAGCTTTTTCAAAGCTTGGGAAAAAAGTCTTGCAAATTGGATGTGATCCAAAACATGACAGCACATTTACTTTGACCCACAAGATGGTTCCAACAGTGATTGACATTCTTGAAGAAGTCGATTTTCACAGTGAAGAGTTACGTCCCGATGATTTTATGTTTCAAGGGTTTAACGGGGTAATGTGTGTTGAAAGTGGTGGACCTCCAGCAGGAACAGGATGCGGTGGATATGTGACCGGCCAAACCGTAAAACTTTTGAAAGAACATCATTTATTAGAAGATACTGATGTAGTTATCTTTGACGTTCTTGGAGATGTTGTATGCGGTGGTTTTGCAGCTCCTTTGCAGCACGCCAATTACTGTTTAATAGTCACGGCAAATGATTTCGACTCAATATTTGCAATGAATAGAATAGTTGCAGCTATTCAAGCTAAAGCAAAAAATTATAAAGTTCGTCTAGGTGGTGTAGTTGCTAACCGTTCAGCGGATACAGATCAAATTGACAAGTTCAATGAAAGAACTGGTCTAAAAACTATGGCTCACTTTAAAGATGTAGACGCCATTAGACGATCAAGACTCAAGAAATGTACGATTTTTGAAATGGAACCGACTGAAGATGTAATAACAGTTCAAAATGAATATTTATCACTCGCCAAAAAACTTAGTGAAAGCGTACAACCTTTAGAAGCAGAACCTCTAAAAGATAGAGAAATATTCGACCTTCTTGGGTTTGATTAAATCTCTAAGATATATCTATAAATCTAAACCAACTAATTGCATAGATAAATCCCAGACCTTACGAGAGGTCTTGGGATCAGTAACTCTATCAGATAATTCTTGAGAAAATTGTTGGCGATTTTTCTTCTGACGGTTCCCCCAACTCCAATGAACTCCTGAAATACCAAATTCAGGATCAGCTACAACTTGAGCAACCCTTCTACCTGCCAAAGACTCGCTTACATAACCTCCAGTAATAAGCTTCTGAAACCAAGGGAAAAGTATTTGAAATAATCGAGGTGTATTTCTAAATAATTTTGTATTAGCCACACATCCTGGATAAAGAGAACTAAATAGAATTGGCGAATCTTTAAAGCGACGATGTAATTCTTGTGCCGTAATCATGTTGCACAACTTACTATCTTTGTATGCTTTCCCAGGCTTAAAGCGTTTACCACTGGCCATACTTATTGGTTTACGAAAACCCTGTTCAAATCCTGACAAATCTCCTAGATCCGCGGGTGCAGGTATAGGAATTTTTCCTCCAAGCTCTTTATAGTTAGCCGTAACAGTTCCTAGTATTACTACTCGAGGAGGCTCCTCACTCCAAGTTCTTCCTGTCCAAACAGGTCGTTTAGATTTCCGCAAATTATCAAGTAAAAGATGTATCAACAAAAAATGACCGAAGTGGTTTGTTGCCATAGAGATCTCATAGCCTTGAGCAGAACGCAACGGCTTACTTAGTCGCGGCAAATAGACTGCGGCATTGCATACCAAGGCATCTAAGGGCTCCTCAAGAACAGAAAGGAGATAGTCAGCACCAAGTCGCACACTATCCAAGTCACCCAAGTCAATCTGGAGATGTTGCAACTGACGAGGTTTCCCAGAAGGTAAACCAAGTCTTACGGCTGCAGCCTCAGCACGAAGCGAAGAGCGATTTGCTGTAATTACTCTCCATCCTCTATCCACAAGGGCTTTCGTTGCATATAAACCAACACCAGAGGTAGTTCCAGTAATTAAAACTGTTCCTGGAGCTGCTTGAAATGAAGCCATCTTAAAAAGACAAACTTTTGTTATTAGTTAGTCAACTACGATTAAGACACAAATTCAAAATTAATTTAAATACTTTTTTTTATCTCCATATAATTCTCACTCTATTCGGAGCAATCCACTGATCCTCTTCATCGATCAAACGACGTGCGCCCCCAATAGTGAATAATCTGTCAAAACGTTCTTGCATCTTTTCTAATTTTGCAGACTCAAAGGCCAAAACTGAGGAGACTTCCATATGACCATTTACTCTCTGCACAGAAGCTAATCCAAGTCTAACCAAACTGGCAAAACCTACAGTTAATAGCCCTACCTTCATTATTAAAGCAATAATGCTATAGATAACTTCACGTTGCTGTTCTTGCAGCTGAATTGATGCCGCCAATGTAGCAGCATCAATTTTTTGACGATTTGCTTTTACAGGCCTATGTTTTTTTGTGCGCTGCCTGAATTGGCTTCGCTTTGCGGGCCTGGTCTGAGCCAGGTTTCTAGGCAATGATAAATAGCTGTTTACCTGCTTGTATCGCAGAGAAAGAGCAATGCCAAGCCCTTCTTAATATCTAGATTAATCAAGCCCTTCTTAAACTGACGCCTAAGCGAAGAGCAAGGATTCCAGCATGAATAAGTACCACTAGACACAGTCCAGCAAGATCGATAGTGGTGGTTGTTTCCATTTAAAGGCTTTTAAAGCTTCTCCATTCTCTTTGCAAAAGTGGAATAATGGTATTTATTGCAAAACCCTGTCACACACCTTCAATAAACCCAAACTCAAGTTATTCAAGAAATCTGAAACCAATCCAAGGATAAATAAAGGCCTGTGAAGTGAGTTAGATATTTATCTCAATATAAAAAATAAACAATAGTCCAATCAGGGTAGATGTATCTATCTATAATAAACAAAAGTCTTATTCCTTCTAAAACAATAGACATTAAAGGAATTTAATTACCCTAAGCGCATTACTCTTATTCGTTCCAAATCTCAATTCAAGAATTATATGAATGAATTCATAACTCCGCATCCAGGCCATACAAAGAAAGGCCAAATATATTCCACGGTGAGCCTTGATGGACAAACTCAAATGGCTATAGATCTTTTCTTATTAGAGAAGTCAATTACTCAAAATGATTTAGAGCTTTTAATACGCTTCTACACATGGGAAGGTATATGGTTATCAATTGGATATAATCAAAAAGAAATCCCTTTAAGATGGAAAGATCTTGCTAAGAAAGAAATTTTAAAGATAGTCAGAAGGCCTTCTGGGGGAAGTGCTGTACTGCATGCTGGTGGTCTTACATATAGCCTCATATGGAAATCACCTCCACGAAAAAAGCGTGCTTCCTACAAACAAGCAAGTGAGTGGCTACTAAAAAGTTATTCCACTATGGGATTGCCCTTAAAATTTGGCAATCAAACATCAAATGCTCTCTCTAAACATTGCTTTGCAACTTCATCTTCAGCTGATCTAATAGATGGAAATGGGGTTAAACGTATTGGAAGTGCTCAACTATGGAGAAAAAATCATTTGCTTCAACATGGAGAAATTCTTTTAGATCCACCAAAAGAAGTTTGGGAAGAAGTGTTCCAAGTTCCTTCTCCCCCTCCCACATCAAAAAGAATACCTAGAACAGGTCTTGACAAAGTACTTACGAAAACTTTTAAAGAATGTTGGCAAAATATCAATTGGGAGCAAAAATCTTTCACTGATAAAGAATTATTAGATCTAAAACAGAGTTACAGTCAAGACTTATATTCAACTTAATCTAAGGCTTTTTTTACTATTCCTGAAGCGATCATCATTTCAACAATCTTAGGCAAAGCAAGTCCCAACGGATAATTATTTTCCTTTCTAGCGACCTCAAGAAAAGGTTGAGGAATTTTTAAACCAAGTTTATTAAGAACTGATTTCCCTACATCTACTCGGTCCAAAGTTCCAGAAGGTAATCCAGCAAGATTAAAAACTAAAAGTTTTCCTTCTTCTGATTTCTCAATCTCCACAACAGCTTGCCAAAGAGGGGTTCTTTCGCTGACAGATGGCAAGTCAGACAGAGGTTGGGTGTAATCAGATAAAAAACGTTGGTTCCAATATTGA
>QCJX01000027.1 GCA_003215725.1 Prochlorococcus sp. AG-409-I11 | reverse complement strand
ATTATAAATACTTAAGTAAAAACCCTATATCTAATATAGCAAAATGTGTTAAAAAGGAGTTAACCGAATAGGAGGCTTATGAAACTAAGAACTTCTTTCACTGTTATCACAAACCCACTTAAGGACATTGCTTATATGCGCGATTTTTCTTATCAATTGCCAAATCAAAGACGAGCTGAATTCTGGGAAGAAGAATGCAAACTTCACCCTACAAAATCTACGTGTAAGCTTTATGAAGTGTAGACAAGATTCTTTGCCGCTATTTAGGAGATTTGCATACAGAGGCGCAACACAAGTATTCAGGACAAAAGCTGAGAACTGATGCCCCACTTGACCATGCAGGTAATGGTGAAAACTTTGCTCCTACTGACCTTTTGGCTACAGCCTTAGGTACATGTTTTCTAACGGTGATGGGTATTACCGCAAAAGAAAAAGGGTGGCCTTTAGATGAGATCAAACTTGAAATTGATAAGAAGATGGCAACTCAAGGTCCCCGCAAAATTAATTCTTTGTTCTTGCAAATAGAGATGCCATCTTCATTATCTCCTCATCAATTAAAGGTTCTCCAGCAAGCTACAAATGATTGCCCTGTTTTGAGAAATTTGAAGGATTCAATCAAAATCAAAGTTCATTGGAATCAAGTAACCAATAAAAAAAAGACATTTTTGAATTTTTTACCTACTAATGTGTTTAGGGAAACTCCTCAAGTCACTTTCTTTGATGCAGGAGTAAAGGAAGCTAATGGAGCTGATGTTGTAATTCATCATGGGAGTGCCCTTTCGCCTCCTGATGATGATGACTTTGAGCAATATTACGTTCATCATCATCAGATTGATCACAACTTAGTTTTAGATGGAACTCGTACTTTTACATTGCTCAATCCTGAATGGGACGAGCCTCACCATGTGATATACCTCAATCAAAAGATGGGTGCTCTACAGATACCTATAGATACTTATCATCGCTCTGTGTCAGGTAAAGAAGGCAGCATTGTTTTAAATCAAGCAGTAAGAGATAGCCAGTTTGATCCAAATAAGGAATTTATTCCAGTCAGCTTGCGTAATAGGGCTGATTTGCGTAAAGCGAAAGCAGCTGAGCCCGTATTTTGGATTTGGGATGATGAAAAAATTCAGAGATTAAACGTGGAGAATGCTTCTAGCTGCAATAAAAAGATCAAGATTTAATTGCGAATACACTGAATAGATCATCAATAAGAAATACTTGTAGAGAATGTCTCACCTGATGATTGAACTCTCTTGCTGGTAGGCAAGGTTGATTTTTCCCAAAGGTTAGGTTTAACAAGAAAGTAGTTAATTTCAGCTATTTAAAGTATTTCAAGTGATTTTGGTGCAAAGTTTTGCAGTCACTGCATAGGTGACTAATGAAATAAGTACTTTAACGGGTTCTATTTTGTAGCAACTTATACAGAATGGATTTATTGGTTGAGTAGGGGGATCCTATGGATATCACTCCGCCAGAGTCCTTATCAAAGCAAAAGAGCTCATGCCCTTGTGTCTAACATTATTTTTAAGATTGGGCCGACCATCTTTTAAGTTCACCCTGCGAGTGTGTGATGAATAGCACTTTCATACACGTTATTGGTGATCGTGAGTCGAGTGTTGTCAGCCTTAAGCTTGGATTTAGGCCTTAATTACTCAGGGCTAGAAGCTTTCTTGTTCACTAAAACGATTAGAGCTTTGATTAGATAAAACTAGTTGAATGTTTTAGTTATTAGATGGCTTTTGTCGGAAGCCTCTCACAAATTCTTCAAATGAGGTCTCTAGTGAATTATCCAGAAGGATTCAATTTAATTGAGTCTATTCTCCCTATATCAGTTGGCATTACTCTTGGATTCTTGGCATTTGTTGGTATTCGTGAGTTTTGGCATGAATTTGCAGTTGCATTAAAAGGAGGTCCCCAATGAAACTTAGGCAACCACTATTCAACATTTTCAATCAGATATTTCATAACAAGCCATTGGTAGACGTTTCTTGTTTGATCGACGACATTCAAGTTCCGGTTCAAGAATGTGGAGTAGAGGTAGAAGACAACCTGGGCTTCCCAATTTTAGATTTTTGGGATTCTGAATGTAATGCTCATCCAACCAATTCTCATTGCAAGGTATATGACGATTAAACCTCACAAGAATTTAATGGCTTGTAGCAATCTTGATCTAAGTATTCTTTTAATATCTCAATTTAATAGCATATATTAATTTGGTAAAATTAAATTTATTCAGTTTCGCTTTCTTTGCACCATAGACTCTTCCAAGTTCAGGCCTCATGTAAGCCTTGATTTGTAGTACCAGGTGAATTCCATTTTTAGAATCACCTCTTTTAGGGTCTAATAATGTCTATGCCTAATTAGTGCATTGGTTTTTATGATTGAATACTAATTACAATATTTCTTTGCTTTGGTCCATCGAGTTCAACAAGTATCACATCTTGATATTGACCAATTTGAAGCTTTCCATCTTTAAATGGAACAATTACGTAATTTCCAAGAAGCACTGCTTGTAAATGAGCATGAGCATTTTTTGGTTCATCTACAGGAATATTGTTTCTAAGATGTAAGTCATCATGTTTATAACCTTGAAGTGGTGGAGCTAACTCTTTTAACCACTTCTCTAAGTCTAAAATCAATCTTTCTTCCATTTCATTGATGATCAAGGCTATCGTTGTATGTTTTCCAGAAGCAATAACTATGCCTTCTTGTTGTTTAGATGTATCAATAAAGTCCTGAATAAACTTAGTGATGGGATGGCAAGAAAAGGAAGAACTCGTGTGAATACTTATCGTTTGTGTTGGCAAACCAAATACTCCTGAATAACTTTCGTCATTAAAAATTAAAACATTAAAATATAAAAATCGTTTAAAATTAGGAGATTCTTGACTATTTTTTATTTTAACTAGCTATTAACGCTAGAGTACTAGGCCCCAATTTCATTGAATATAGTTATGTGATACAAGCTCTGTAACTAATAATTATACGTAAAATCTAAATATTTTCAGTAAAAATAAGCTAATAGTAGGGTGCGATTCTTTTTTTTGATCTGGAACATTGATACCTTTTCATAACTCTTTCTTTTAGGACTCTATTGAATACATTTAATTAAATTTGAGGTCAATGTTGATCACTTTATTAGCTAAAGACTAAGAAAGGATGAGTCCCTAGAAATCTATCGAATTCATTAAGGGAAAAGTATTAAGTCAATCCAGAATTATCTTTCTGAGATTTCATGAGGCATACAATAGAAGTCAGGTCAAACTTCTCGTGTGAAGGGTGAAGACATTAGCTTGAAATTACTTATGCGTTTGAAAATCACAAATTAAACTATTCGTATTTTATTTCTGGCATGAGGCATTGCTATCATTTTTACTTGAATAAGTTTGGTGAGATTAGCCTCATTAGGGAGACCTAACTTACTGAGCCAAAAGTCTCAATCAGTAATTAGATAAGTTTGTGCTAATTGTTGATTTATAAAATTCCTAAATAAATTGCCTTAGGTTAGTATTATGGTATTAATTGGCTATAGGAATTCAATGTCTATTGACCCTGAAGTAATTCCTCCTTCCAGCTCGGCTGGTAATACGGCTGTACGCTTAGTGCCTAAATGGTTGATATATGGAGCTATTGGCTTAGGGGTGTTAATTTTTGTAGGGATATTAAAAAACCTTCTTCCATTAATATTTATGAGTTTAATCTTAGGTTTTATCTGGAAGCAGGCTGGAAGATTCTAAAGAAAGTCTCATTGGTATTTTTTTACTAATTGAAAAAAAGATCTCTACTTAATTACTTACTTAGGCTTTTTGATATAACTGCATTTAGGAAAGCAACATTTAATTCTTCTAAGGAGTTTTCACTCCAATCATTAAGAGCAGATCTCATCGCACAAGATCCGTGTCTATAAGCCTCAGTCATCTCTAAGCCAGTTAAAGTATGATTTCCTAAGAGGATTTGTAAGACTAATTCAGGGTTGCTGTGAGGGTATCGTTTTAAATGAACAAGTATTTCCTTTAGCCCTTCATCGACCGTCAGATTTTTAATTCCAAGAAATTTTTCAAACAATCCTTTGGCAGTCTCTCCATAATCTTTGGCGCCTTCATCGGTGAATATAGATCCTATTTGGTTCTTTTGCTTAGAAGAATTCTTTTCAACTTTAAGTATTTTTTCTAATTTTAAGAGTCTTGCTTCAAGTGAACTTATTTTTTCCTCAGAATCTTTTGGAGCCTTTTTGAGTTGATCCGTAACAAATTCAGTTAATGTTTTTCCTTCTTCTATGGCTTGTGATTTTAGGGATAATAAAAGCTCAGGTTCAATATTGATATTGAGTTGAGTCCTTCTTGTTGGCATCAACTTTACTACGCATCTAATTTTATTCTAATTCATTTGCTAACCAAAAAGTTGATTTCTAAGTAGCAGGTTTCATGGGGTCTAAGTGGCTGGCTTGGCCTGGTTGATTTTGTTGATCAATATACTCAAGGTTATTTTTTGGTCAGGTCTGAAGTTGAGGAATCTTTTCTGACTTTTCCATTTGCTCCATTTTCTGTTTCCCTCAAATGGATAAGCAGATAATCCACTGCAGGAATTAACCAAAACTGAGCAGTTGTGCTATAAAATGAAAATGAAAATGAAAATGATAACCATTTCTGTTAGTAGCGTGCGCTTTTTATTCAAGGCCGACAAGTTCACAAAACAGCATTTCTTGCTCGCCAGGAAGATGGGGCAGGCTTCATTGTTGGGAGGTGTTGTTTTTTTAAGTGGCTGCAATCAAGGAATAGAAAATAATCAAAAGACAGTCGTAGGGATTGAGCCAATTAGTTGCGATTTAGTGACTAGGATTGCACCGCCATCAATACCTATTAGTTGCGTAATTAAGTTGACTCAGGACCCTCATACTTTTAACTTCACTCCTAAGCAAACAAAAACAGTTAATAATGCACGTTTATTGATTACTCTAGGGAAAGAAATGACGCCATCAATAAAGAAATGGTTTAATAATCCCTCAACAGTTGTTATAGGAGTAAGTGCAATTAAAGG
>QCJX01000026.1 GCA_003215725.1 Prochlorococcus sp. AG-409-I11 | reverse complement strand
GTGAAAGCTAGAAAATGTGAGTCAGTTTTTTTGAGGGAGGGTTTTAAACAATCAATTTCAAAAATTGGAATTAAAAGTCCGCCAAAAATTCTGAATATTTAACCAGCGAAGGGATTCGCAAAAAGAAGAACCAAAGCGACCACAAGGCCATAAATGGTTAGTGATTCCATAAATGCGAAGGAAAGAAGCAATGTGCCTCTGATCTTGCCTTCTGCTTCTGGCTGACGGGCAATGCCCTCAACTGCACCCTGTGCAGCGCTGCCCTGACCGATGCCGGGGCCGATAGCGCCAAGGCCTACTGCCAGGCCAGCGGCAACGACGGAAGCGGCGGTGGTAATGGAATCCATGATTGAGCTAAGGATGTGAAGCGCCTAAGAGCGCGTATAAAGAGGGACCGGGAGTTTATACCTGCGCGAGGGACATCTCAAAATTTATTGGATGGGCCCGAACAAAATCGGACCTGCGCGCAAGGAGTTTGCCAGATAACTGGTAAAAGCTATCTGAAAAGAAAAGATTAGTGGTGTTCTTCGACAGCCTCGCCAATGTAATAAGCGGCAAGAGTGGCGAAAATCAAAGCTTGAATAGCACTTGTAAACAAGCCTAGAAACATTACTGGTACTGGAAGAACCAGGGGAACGAGGAAAACTAAAACTGCTACCACTAGTTCATCGGCCAAGATGTTTCCAAATAAACGGAAAGATAGTGAAAGAGGTTTAGTGAAATCTTCGACAATTTTGAACGGGAGCATTATCGGTGTTGGGTGCACGTAGTACTCGAAGTAACGCAAACCCTTATTGCTTAAACCCGCATAAAAGTAAGAAAGAGATACCAAAAGTGCCAAAGCAACGGTGGTGTTTATATCAGCCGTTGGTGCTCCAAGCTCTCCACTTGGAAGATGAATCAATCTCCAAGGGACTAGGGCTCCTCCCCAATTGCTAACAAAAATAAAAAGGAAAAGAGTGCCTATAAAAGGCATCCAATCGCGATAAACCTTTTCCCCAATCTGAGTACGGGCTAAGTCACGTATGTAATCCCAGAGGAATTCCAATAGGTTTTGAACACCGCGTGGATCTCGTTCCATTTTTTTTGTGCCAATTACCACTAAGGCAAGCAAGGCACCTATAACAATCCATGAGGTCATAAAAACCTGTCCATGAATTCTTAAATTTCCTATTTGCCAATAGAGATGTTGGCCCACCTCTAGTTCAGCAAAGGGAAAAACAAATGGCATGAAACCCATTGGGCTTGAAATAAGGAGTCGAAACTACGACGGAATTTTTGGTACCGGAATCACCGGTGTTGAGTGAAATCAGTATTGAAACTGACTTAAGACTCAAGGATTACCTGAAGAATCAGAGATGGCTTGTAGAGCAAAAAGCCCAACAATGCAGGGATCAACTCAAGTTGAGGAAATTTTGAGACCACAACCACGAGGACTACTGGAATAACCAACTGGATCTTGCCAACTGACTTTGAAGTTTTTCCAAGTTTTCCAATGCTGCGAGCAAGCAAGCGCAAATAGAGCAATCCGGAAAGGGCTCCTACCAAAAGACTGATAGAAACTTTTAAATCAAAGAAAATTAGCGTAATTGCAACTGCTAGAGCAGATACAAAAAGTGCTGATCTGAATATGCGCTGCTGAAGCTGCACATATTCATCAAAAGAAGTCTGAACGACTGTTTCTTTTGATCCACCATCCTGAGAAGACTCAGGCTTTAAGCCAGTATCCGCGGTTGTTTCCAGCACAATATTTTCCTTCTTTAAAGGATCAGTATCAGGCTGGAGGAGCGGGGATGCCAGCAAGGGCTCCGAGGCTCTCTGTCGAAAGGCTCGCGGAATCTATCATGCAGAGAAATCAGAACCGAAAGAGCAGCAGCAGACAGTTTGGCCGAGAACGCCTGCTATCAAAGCGATTTAGAACAAATAAGAAGACCATCCTAACTTTATGGAAGTTTTTCCAAAACCGATTCGCAAAGTAAATATGAGTAATTAAAAGCATTTAGTTCAATATTTTTATACAAACTGTTTTGATTAATTTATTGAATTAGTTTTCATTCATTTTTCATTCTTTGAGAAGAAAGAAATCATAAAAGCCTATCTCAGAATCAAGTTTTTCAATTATTCTCCATCTTTTTTCTTTAGACATTTGTTTAGCTCTCTCCAATAGATCCCCTTTCAATAATCTACTAATATCCCATAATCCTGAATTTGAAAAACCCAGGAAAGTAAGGCTAGTTTGTTTTATTAAACAAAATAATCTTTCCAGATTAAAATCAGTTTCTAAAGGATGAAGAAACATATCAGCGAACATCTCTTCAGAGAAGAAACTATGATTAAAGTTTTCCTCGAATTTCGCTCTTAGCTTATTACCTTTTGGTAAATCTTCTAACAACTGCTTAGCCAAGTATAAGCCATTGTTATTACAATCTAATTCAAGCATAGCGAATACTTCCTTAGCTCTTCTAATTAACCAGCGACCAGAATCTGCTGGAATAAAAACATGAGCTATTCCACCTTTATGTAAAAGTGACTCCAATGCAAAAAAACCTTCTAGAGGATCTTTAAGATGGTTAAAGACTCCATATGAATTAATATAATTAAATGGTTCCTGGTTTTTTATTTTCATAAAATCAATTTGTTCAAATCGAACTCGGCACAATTCCTTTCCCCGTGAACTAGATAGTCGATTAGTTGCAATTGCAATAGATTCGCCTGAAATGTCAACAGCAAGAATTTCCGAACCAGGGTTTTGATGAGCCAGGTAATTTGTAGTAATACCTGTTCCACATCCTGCATCAAGAATACGAATTGATTCAAATTTCCTTTTTAAAGAAGGGAATACAGAGCTATATACTTCATGAACTTTCTCTAACGACCAATACCATTGACAGCTGTCAGATAAAAAATCACCGTATCCACCCCTATAGTATGGGAACTGGTCATAAAAAGAACTTACAAGTTTTGTAACATCATCAAAATCATCGAGATAATTTGACATTCGAATGAATCAAAACTAACTTTAAAAAGAAGACGCTTATAAAACTTTATTGATATTAGCAAAGATTGAATAATTGCATTATAAACGAATTAGTAGATCAATCCATCAATAGCAAACATTGAGCATCCCCTCAGATAAAAAAGATAATTCGCGCCGACATAAACAAGGCACAAAAGAATTATATCAATTGAAAAATCATAATTCGCTTACTTTTTGGCAAAAGCTACTTCCTATTCCGTGGGTGTTATGGCCAGCAGAAGCAAGATTACTTTTAGGCCTGATTACTTTTTGGAGCCTAGCAGGACTTTTTGTACTTGGGTCGGCAAGTTGGTGGGTTGCAAGTAGAGAAATGAGCGATGGAGCTTATTACATCAAAAGACAACTTATTTGGATGGCTGCAGGCTGGAGTCTTTTATACCTAACACTCTCAATAAATATAAGAAGTTGGCTAAAGATTGCCGCGCCATGTCTTTTGGTTGGATTGATATTAGTTGCACAAACCCTTTTCATAGGAACAACTGTCAATGGTTCTAGTCGATGGCTAATTCTTGGTCCTCTTCAAATACAACCTTCAGAATTAATAAAACCTTTTATTATCCTTCAAGCGTCAAATCTTTTTTCTCAATGGAAACGTATTAATTCAGATCAAAAGTTTTTTTGGCTCACTATATTCGGTCTTTTAATACTATTAATTCTTAAGCAGCCTAATCTCAGCACCGCAGCCCTATCAGGAATACTTCTTTGGTTAATAGCTTTGGCAGGAGGAGTTAGGTTTAGGGTCCTTTTCACAACTGCTTTTATAGGTGGTTTATTAGGAGTTACAAGTATTCTTACTAATGAGTATCAAAAAATTCGTGTAATTTCATTTCTTAATCCTTGGAATGACCCTCAAGGCAGTGGATATCAACTAATTCAAAGTCTTCTGGCAATTGGCTCAGGAGGTTGGTTCGGAGAAGGTTATGGACTTTCTACTCAAAAATTGCAATATTTACCCATTCAAAATACTGATTTTATTTATGCAGTTTTCGCAGAAGAATTTGGCTTCATCGGATCTGTAATGCTTTTGCTTTTCTTGTTACTAATTGCATTCCTTGGCTTAAGAGTTTCCATCCGATGTAGACGAAATCAAGCAAAACTTGTTGCAATTGGATGCAGCACAATTCTTGTGGGTCAATCTATATTTCATATAGCTGTTGCTTCAGGGGTTATGCCTACCACAGGTTTACCACTTCCACTAGTCAGTTATGGAGGAAACTCTTTGTTATCTAGCCTTTTAATAGGAGGACTACTAATCAGATCTAGTCTGGAATCAACAGGATTAATAGGTGGTTTCCATGTCAAACAGAGTCTTAAGTAGATAATGTTAATAATTGAACCGTCCCTTCATTGCTAGGAGCTCCCATAACTTCACTAGCTCTGACACTTTCTGATTTAGCTCGCAATAGCGAGTACTTGCTTAGTACAGGACTAGAGAATCCAGGCGCGTTAACACTTTTATTGGTTTTTAGCGGTGGAGTTTTAACAAGCCTTGGTCCATGCTCTCTATCTCTCTTACCAGTAACCGTTGCATATCTTGCAGGGTTTAATGACCATAGTTCTCCTCAGATTCGTAGTTTCAAATTCTGCAGTGGAATTGTTCTATCACTAGTATTTCTAGGAAGTCTGAGCAGCTTAATAGGAAGAATTTATGGGCAAGTGCCAGTAATTATTTCTACTTTTGTGGCAGTTTTAGCAGTTTTGATGGGGCTAAATCTCCTTGGGATAATAAATCTACAATTTCCAGAAGGTCCTGAGCCTAGAACCTGGCAAAAAAAAGTACCCATTCCTTTTGCACCTATCGCTGCAGGATTAGCTTTCGGTTTAGCTTCATCACCTTGCACTACACCTGTACTAGCAGTCTTATTAGGTTGGATTGCAAAAACTGGAAGCTTATTGGCAGGAGTTTTACTTCTTGCAGCCTTTGGAACTGGGCAAGTCCTTCCTCTGATGATAGTTGGAACTGCAGCAGCAAAAGTACCAACATTATTAGCTATGCGCCCAATCTCTAAATGGATACCTCCATTAAGTGGGTTTATTTTGCTAACCACTGGATTACTAAGTCTGTTATCACGCTGGATTTGATTTATGTCATCTATTCAGCGATTAATTGCCTGGCTATCAAGTCTCAAAGTCGCAATAATGCTTTTACTTTTGATTGCATTATCAAGTGCAATT
>QCJX01000025.1 GCA_003215725.1 Prochlorococcus sp. AG-409-I11 | reverse complement strand
GCAATTCTAAATTTGCTAAACAGATATCTTCACTAGTCACATCTTTTAGATTATTCGTTGCCGCGCATATTCGTTTTTTTATTGAGGTTGATAGAAGCCCATTTACATTTAGAGAAGGTCCAATTAACCAGTGCAACATATCAAAAGCATGAGTCCCAAGAGCTCCAATAACTCCTCCACCTTGCTTAGAATCTGAATACCAATTCCATGGTCTTCTTGTATTTGCTCGACTACTCATTATCCAGTCAAGCTTTACTAACCAAGTTGATCCAAGAACCTCAGACTGAATAATTTTCTGTGCTTGCATAAATACAGGCACAGCTCTATATTCAAAATTAACTGCAACACTTAGTTTATTTTTTAGTGCTAACTTTTCAAGTTCTTTTACTTGTTCTGAATTTAAACAAACAGGCTTTTCAAGCAGCAGATGTTTGCCTGCTTCAAGAGCCTGTTTTGCAAGTTCAAACCTAGCTTTTGGTGGTGTAGCAATTATTATTGCTTCGATATCTTTACTTGCAAGTAATGAAGACCAATTGGTATAACCTTTTTTTTTGTATTTATTACATGCACTTTGAAGCCTTTCTTCCCGTGGATGCCAAAGAGCAATAGGTGAGAAATTATCATTCTCTATTAACGCTGGGAGGTGTACAGATTCTCCAAAGCCAAGTCCAGCTATTGCAGTTTTTATTGGTTTAATTAATCCAGAGTTTTTAGTTGTCATTTAATTAGGGCCGAAGAAAAGAAATTGCTATTAACATCAGTTCTTAATATTAGATCCTAAAAGAGTTGATGATTTCTAACATAGCAAAATTCCTCAATAATTTTAAATAAATTTATATGTTCTATAAGGACTAAATTACTTTCCAAGTAAACAATTAGGTATAATCTAATCTTTAAGTTTCGATTGACTAATTTGGTTAGACTATAGTTATAAAGTTAAATTTATCGTTTGTGCAATCTTAGCAGTTTGCTAAGTGTTGCCCTTAACTTAGTACGAGGAACAATCGTATCTACGAATCCATGTTCTTGTAAATATTCTGCTGTTTGAAAATTCTCAGGTAGCTTTTCTCGTAATGTTTGCTCTATGACCCTTCTGCCTGCAAACCCTATTAATGCTTTTGGTTCTGCAAGAATTAGGTCCCCAAGCATTGCAAAGCTCGCTGTAACTCCTCCCGTTGTTGGATGTGTAAGCAATGGCATATAAAGTAATTCTGCTTCTCTGTGCCTTTCTAGGGCTCCTGATATTTTTGCCATTTGCATCAGGCTAAGCATTCCTTCTTGCATTCGTGCTCCACCAGATGCACAGACAATTAATAAAGGCAGTTTGTTGGTTGTAGCCGTTTCTATAAGCCTAGTTATTTTTTCACCAACAACAGAGCCCATTGATCCACCCATAAACCTGAAATCCATTACCGCTAAGGCCATAGGTATTGATTCAACAGTGCATGTTCCTGTAACCACTCCGTCCTTCATCCCTGTATTTGCTTGGCTTTCTCTTATTCGATCTGCATAAGCTCTTCTATCTTTGAAGCCAAGTGGGTCAGTAGGACTTAGGTCCATATCTATAGGTTTAAAACTTCCAGAATCAGCTATTAACTCAATTCTTTCCTCACTATTTATTCGATTGTGGAAACCACAGTTACTGCAGACACTTGAGTTCTCTTGTAAATCTTTTCTGTATACAACTTGATTGCATTCTGGACATTTACCCCATAAACCTCCCTCACCTTCATCCGCCTCTTGGATTACTTTCCCAACAAACTGACCCTTTCGTCGATCTGCAAACCAATCAAAAAGTGACACAGCTAATAGCCTTATTTAATACCATTAAAGCCTTAAAGGTGCTAAATCGGTTCAATTTATAAATTTATCGGAAGAATTTACCTGTCTTATGAATTGCTTTTTGCAAAGGAAATTAAGTAGGGATTCACTGGAGATTTTGCTTTGGAAGGAAATCCTTAATTTTTAAAAATCTTTCGTTTGGTAGAAGCGTTGGAATCTCAAAAACAACAATACCTAACCCTTCGTTTTTATTAATTACCACACCTACTGGTTTCTTGGCAAAAGGATGGTTTGTAATTCGTTTAAAGTAAACCTCTCTCGCTTTAGTAATGATGGAGCTACTATTTACCTCAGACCATTTTGTTGAGGCTAGTTTTTTTGATTGAGCTCCTTTTATTCTAAAAGAGCAGTTCCTGTTATTGTTAATGGTATCTCCTCTAATTATTAGCTCATAATAATTATATATACAAAATCAAAATAGAGTAACTAACTTAATTTCTCTTCTCTTCGATCATTTTGTGAATAATCGGAGTGAGAATTAACTCCATAGCAAAACCCATTTTTCCGCCATTTACAACGATGCTTGTAGGGCTCGACATAAATGAGTCATGGATCATTCCCAGAAGGTATTGGAAATCAATACCCCACTTCTCTCTAGCACCTTTTCTAAAATGTATGATCACAAAGCTTTCATCGGGACTGGGAATATTTCTACAAATAAATGGGTTTGACGTGTCTATAGTTGGAACTCTCTGGAAATTAATATCTGTTCGGCTAAATTGTGGACAGATATGGTTTATATAGTCAGGCATTCTTCTTAATATTGTATCCACAATTGTTTCTGCTGTATAACCTCTTTCTGCATTATCACGATGTATCTTCTGAATCCATTCTAAATTTGTTATAGGAACAACACCTACTAATAGATCGGCAACTGAAGCAACATCATAATTGTCTCCAACTACACCGCCGTGCAGGCCTTCATAAAATAGTAGATCAGTTCCATTGGGTATTTCTTCCCAAGGAGTAAATTGCCCTGGTTCAAGATTTGTCCCAAGTCGAGCATTATGTTCAGCGGCTTCTTCTGGACTATGAAGGTAATAACGTTTTGAACCTCCACCTGTCTCCCCATAAGTTTTGAACAATTCCTCTAATTTGTCGAAAAGATTCGCTTCTGGTCCGAAATGGGAGAAGTTTTCTCCTTTTGCCAGGGCATCTGACATCGCTTTTTTCATAGGCATGCGCTCAAAGCGGTGATAACTATCCCCTTCGACGACTGCAGGAACTATGTCTTCGCGAGCAAAAATATGCTCGAAAGCCCTTTTCACCGTGCTAGTTCCTGCGCCTGAAGAACCAGTAACTGCAACAACTGGGTGATGTTTAGACATCGAGACCTACATAACTATCCTTAAGATTTTCGCAGGTCATAAGACAATATGCGGATTTCTTAGGCTAAGAAGTTTTTTTAGTTTGTGAATTGGTCAATCAAATTCTTTTAGCAGCTCCTTTCCTATTTCCTTACAACCCACTTCTATAGAGGATTCGTTCATTATATCTGGTGTTCTAAACCCATGTTTGAGGACGTTATTAACAGCCTCTTCAATTGCTGCTGCAGCTTCTTTTTCTTTCAAGGTGATCTTTAACATCATTGCTGCGGATAAAACCATTGCTATCGGATTAGCTTTGTTTTGTCCTGCTATGTCAGGCGCTGAGCCATGAACTGGTTCAAATAATCCTGGCCCATCTGTACTCAAAGAAGCAGAAGGCAACATTCCTATAGAGCCAGTGAGCATTGCAGCTTCATCGCTAATTATGTCTCCAAATAGATTTCCTGTGAGTATCACATCAAATTGTTCTGGGTTCCTTATTAATTGCATTGCTGCATTGTCAACATATAAATTACTCAATTCAATATCTTTAAATTCATTAGAAACTTCGCTTACTTTTTCTCTCCACAATTGGCTTACGTCTAAAACATTTGCTTTATCAACTGAACACACTTTCTTACCTCTTTCCCCGGCTAGTTTGAAAGCAACCCTTGCAATTCTTTCTATTTCATTTGTGGAATAACTCATAGTATTAAATGCTCTCTTGCCTGACTCAGTTTCAATACATCCTTTAGGCTGGCCAAAATAAATGCCCCCTGTCAACTCTCTTACTACAATTAAATCTACATTTTTTATAATTTCTGGTTTAAGAGTACTTGCAGAGATTAATGAGGGTAAAATTTTTACAGGGCGTATATTTGCAAAGAGACTCATACCTGCTCTTAAGGCTAATAAGCCAGATTCAGGCCTTAGTCCTCTTTCTATGTTGTCATATTTAGGGTCACCAATCGCTGCTAATAGAACGGCATCACAATTTTTACATTCATAAAGTGTTTCGTCCGGCAATGGTTTATTAAATTTATCTATAGCTTTACCACCAAAAAGTTTTTCAACAAAGTGGATCTTGAAATTGTATTTATAACTTACTTTTTCAAGTATTTCTTTTGTTACCGATGAGATTTCAGGTCCAATCCCATCTCCAGAGAGTAAAACTATTTTGTGTTGTTTCATAACTGATTAATTATTCAATTATTCTAGGTTATCCAGTTTATTCAAGATTTAATTTCCGAATAGCTTTTGCTATCTCTGGCAACTTTTTAAAATTTGCAGAACACCTAAGCCAAAGTCGGTTTGAAATTGCTGGAAATCCACTTATTACTTGCCCTGGTTCAATGTCAGCATGGATACCACACTTTGAACTAGCGATAACACGGTCTCCTACTTTTACGCGATTTCCTACTCCAACCTGCCCAGCAAGAATAACGCTATCTCCGATAACTGCACCACCAGCAATACCAACTTGTGCTGCCATGGCACAGCCTTTTCCCACAGATACTCCATGACCAATTTGGACAAGGTTATCTATTTTTGTACCTGAACCTATAAGAGTTTCTCCAACAGCTGGTCTATCTATTGTTGTATTACAACCTACTTCTACATTGTCTTGAACAATTACTACACCTGTTTGAGGCATTTTTCTCCATCCTTTTGATGTTGGTACGAAACCAAATCCTTCTGATCCTATAACTGCATTTGAATGAATAACACAATTTTTACCAATAAATGTTCCAGGGTGAATTACACAATTTGCATGCAATTCATTACATTCCTGAATAACAACATTATCGTAAATTACAACACCAGGATGAATAATTGTGTTATCACCAATAATACAATTATTACCTATAAATGTGTTAGGACCTATCGAAATATTTTTACCAATTTCTACATTATTTCCAATAACTGAACTGTTATGAATTGTAGGAGAAGGTTTTTGAATTGGATTTAGTAATTCTAGAACTTCTGCAAAACCAAGTTTAGGGTCTTTTAGTATTGCCCAGGCGATGTTTTTCTCTTCAACTTTCGTTCTAAGTTCTTTGTCATCTGGAATTAGAACAGCAGATAGTTTGCTCTGATTTAGTTCAGAAGCTAATGAATTATTTTTTTCAATAAAACTGATTTCATTTAAAAGAGCTTTTTCAATAGAGGCTCCCCTAATTATTTTGGGATTTGAAGCAAGTTTATAATTCACAAGACCAGCTTCACCGGATTTAAGAGTTGAAATTAATTCGCTGAACTGCATGGTTAAATAATTGTCGTTTATAGGTCGGCTATTATTTATTAGCTGACCAGATTGTTTGTTAAAACAAGCACATCCCTATGAATAACCAAGGGGGATTTATTTGAGGATAGTGGACTTTTTAATGAAATACGTAAAGCATCACTACTTATTGAACAAATTCCTCTTGCAATTTCCTGCTTTTTAAAATTTAAAACACGTACAGGTTGATTTGCAACGAAGTTACCTTCTACATTTTTAATACCCACCATTAATAATGAAGCGCCTTTATTTTGAATTGCATCGGAGGCTCCTTCATCCAACTCAAGTGCTCCAACAGGGTGAATGGCATGCGCCAGCCAACTTTTTTTATTTCCTACTGGTTCAGGGTGGGGATGAAAAACAGTACCTCCACGTGATCCATTAAGAATTTCTCCTAGTATCTCCGCATTTCGACCATCTGCAAGATGAACGGTTATCCCACTTTCTGTGGCAATTCGTGCTGCTGAAAGTTTTGTCTTTATTCCCCCAGTCCCCCAATCTCCATTTGTATTTGAACCTGTCTCCAATGATTTCAATTGAATTGGATGATGAACATCAGTTATTGGTATTGCCTGACTATTAGTTTTTGGGTCAGATGAGTAAAGTTTATCAATATCAGTTAGAAGAATTAACTGATTAGCTGCAACTGCTATTGAAACTAAAGCTGAAAGAGTGTCGTTGTCTCCATATCTCAATTCTTCGTCAGATGTTGTGTCATTTTCGTTTACAA
>QCJX01000024.1 GCA_003215725.1 Prochlorococcus sp. AG-409-I11 | reverse complement strand
ACTTAAAGGAATGGGATTTGATGTCCATCCCACGTCTTACTTCTTGGTCTGCAATGCCAAAAGAGATGACGATGGATTCCATAAGACGATGAACTTTGATGAGTACCTCGTGCCTTACGAATGGAATAGTGATCGGATAGAGGGACAGGTCGATGCGATGGTTGCTCTGATGAATCAACACGAAATCCCAGAACCTAATGAGTGCTGCAAGAACTGTGCCTATGCAGATCAATATGCAAAGGCAGTTCATTCAGAAGGGAACACTGGGAACAAACCAGTTCAAAGGAGGTTGTTTTTTTAATGATGAACCTCAACTGCATTAGACAGATTTGCCTCAGTTGTTTAGCACTGCTAATTATTTTTCATCCTCTAAAAACAGATGCTTTGTCCCATGATTGGGTAGCAGTCCCAAAAAGTCAGTATGGAGAACAGTTATGGGATAAAAACAGTATTCATAAAAACCAAGATGGATCTATAAGAGTATTCAGCAAATTTATTCCTAAAAGTACTACTGAAGTTACGGCAGACATCCTTTACACAATGGATATCAACTGTTCAGAAAACTCCTTCAGAGATGTTGCAGTAGGAGCAAAGGAATTTAATGAGTTCAAGAACAAGGACTCAGAATGGAAAGATCCCAATGGCGACAAACTGATTCTTGGTGTGATCGATCAGGTTTGTTCTTATGGCAAAAGTGAAGATGCTGCTTAAAAATGTCTCTTTTATTTCAAAACAGGTACTTCTTCCAGTTGAATCCTGATCTCAGAGGATTAGAACTAGGTCAGGAGTTAAGGCACGATTGGTCTAAAAAATAAGTGCCTGACTCAAAGGGCGGGATCGAAATACCCCGCCCTTCTTAATGCCTTACTGAAAGCAAAGAAATCCTCTAAAAAGGAAGGGCAACAAACTCCGAATCCATGTCTCTAATCCCTCGATGGGAATACATGACTGATGACGCGAAAGTAATGACCAAGCGGGTTGTTCTTTCTGCATTTGTTCTGCTCCTTTCCCTTTGGGTCATCAGAGCACTCATCCCTTGGGTCATCGTTGCTTTATTGGGGTACTGGGCATTCAAGTGGTTGTCGAAGGGCAGTTGAAATAATTAGATCGACTAGGTCGTATGGAAATTGAAGAAAATTAATTCCACGATTGCTTTACCTACAAATAGAACAAATAAACCTTCTGTAAAAAGTATCCATCCAATCGTGGAATTATTCATCCCCAAGTTTCTATATCTACTAATCGTGTTGTCGTGTACCCGTCGGATGGTGGCAAGCATTATTTCTTACTTCTGTTCTTATAAACAATCCAACTCACAATCCCAGTAACTAATACTGCATCTACTACGAGGTGCCAAGCAAAGAAATCCATAGTTAAAGCACCGTATTCATGGATTACCAATCTGGATAGGCGAAATCATCTCCAACAGGTTCCTCATAAAAATCACCTGCCTTGATTCCCCTTTGGTAAGTCGAAAGGAATGAAAGAAAGTGGCGAATCATTTCTTTGCTCATCCTCCTGCTCCCTCTCTTAAACGATAGAAAGTTTCCTCGCACCTCACAACTACACCTTTGTATTCAGGTGGAAACGCTTTCATCCAAGTTGGGATTCCCATAGTCACGGGGAATCCTCCCTTGATATGGAAGACAACCTCTTTATTCTTTTCATCCAAGAAGTGTGGTGGAAGGTTCACCATGCCAACACTTTCTTATAAGTATATTTTTTCATTTCACCAAAAATATACTTGTATAAACAACATTAAATGAAAGAATTAAATGCTTCTAAAAATACCCTACCACCCCTTTTATACCCTACCACTCAAGTCAAAATACCCTACCATTTACCCTACCACCCAAATTGCATTGCGTTGTCTTTGTGTGAATGTGTCTGAAAGGTTAGACCGCTAAAAACAACTGTGGTGAAACCAATTTGAGACCGTGTGGTCCCGTGTGAATGAGTTTGAACGGAGAGGGTGGGATTCGAACCCACGGACGGTTGCCCGTCAAACGATTTCGAGTCGTTCGCTTTCGACCACTCAGCCACCTCTCCATTGAATTTAAAGGCCAACTTTAAGACTTAGATTTTTTTTGAAACCTAAATTCTTAGTATATAAATAATACAAACGAAAGCCCTATCAAGACTATTGTCTATTTTTTAAAACATTAGTTCATTATCAAATAAGGTTTATTTCACCTTAAATTATTTATTCCCAGCCACTTATGCTCATTAATTTTATCGCCTTTTTGTTAAATTTCCCTAATTCACTTATCGTTACTCGGTCTGGACGAAATGATCCGAATACTTTAACTTCGCTTGATTGATTAAATCCTTTTAAAGGGTGCTCAAATGTTGGTTCTGCAAGGCCTTTACTTCCAACAGGAGAAGCTAAATACTCTAAAAGCTGAATTGCTTCTTTTTTGTTTTTAGCATATTTTGCTAACCCTCCAGCACTCACATTCACATGGGCAGGATCAGGGGTAATGACTATGACTTTCTTAGCTAGATTCTTATCTTTTAAGCCATTAACTCCAGCCAGCATTCTTGCAACATAATAGTGATTAACAATTCCAATGCCACATTTACCTTGAGCTACCGCTCTAGTAATTCCAATATCTCCAGAAAAGTATGGTTGAGAAACATTATCAATCATTCCTCTTAACCAAGCTCTTGTCTTTAATTCCCCACGAAGAACCAGTTGGTTAGCTACTAGTGATTGGTTATATGGACTATTACGTTTTCTAAGGCAAACCTTCCCTTTTAAAGATGGGTCAGAAAGGTCTGAGTAGTTTCTTATCTTATTGACATCGACTAATGAAGGATTGGCCAATATTACTCTTACCCTGCGGGTAAGTGCATACCATCTACCCTTAGGGTCTCGATACTCTTCCGGAACCTCTCTATCTAGCATCTTAGACCGATAAGATTGAAGTAATCCCGCTTTAGCAGCATTACTAATCCTTGCAGCATCAACCAACAGAATTACATCTGCTTTTGAATTTGACCCCTCTCTTTTTAATCTTTCTATAAGCGATATTCCTGTTGCTTCAATTAACCTTATTTTTATTCCAGTCTTTTCAAAAAACTTTTTAAATACCCTTCTATCAGTATTGTAATGTCTTCCAGAATAAATTCGAACTTCCTTAGCTAAAGTAGTTTCTGGATTACTTAAATGTGAGCCTAAGGCAAACGTCGTAGCAAAAGCAGTTAAAATCCAAGTTCGATTGAAGTTCATAGATATTTAAGAGGTAAATCAGCCTACTAAAAGACTAAACAGAACGAAAAGAAGAAATCACTTCTTGCTCATTTTATACATTGAAGTGTATCATTATGTTCTTACAATATATTATTGATGAGTTAGGCCAACAAATGGATTACCTGGTCCACCATCTACTTAAAGAAAGTGAAGTAGAAAAAGTCACTGAAGAAATATTAAAAGAAGAACAACTTTGGGATAGTGGAAAAAAAACCGCTGGTTCACATGCATCAAAAGTAAAAAATAATTTTCAGCTAAATAGGGAGTGCGAAACATCACTAAGGAACAGTCATAAGATTCAAAAAATTATCACCTCAGACCCTCTTATAAAAAGTTATACCCTTCCTCAAAAAATACATGGTGTTATGTTTACAAAAACAAGGGTAGGTCAAGGTTATGGAATGCATATTGATAATGCATTCATGAGCTCTGGGAGAAGCGACCTCTCATTTACTTTATTTTTAAACGACCCAAATCAATACGAAGGAGGCGAGCTTGCAATTCAAACAATTAAAGAAGTTAAAAAACATAAATTAAATGCAGGTCAGATAATCATTTATCCTAATTCTTATCTTCACAGTGTTGAAAATGTTACTAAAGGAGAAAGACTTGTTTGCGTTGGATGGATACAAAGCTATATAACCAGCAATGAAGACAGAAATATTCTGTTTAGCCTAGATGCAGGTGCAAGAGGTTTACTGGCAAAGGGGGGAAGGTCAGCAGAACTTGATTTAATTTTTCAATCCTACAATAATTTGCTTAGAAGGTTAGGAGACTAGATAATGTAACATTTGCTACGAAGGAGTGTATAATTCCTAGTCTTAGCCATCTTTAATGCTGGCAAAATATATACCAATTTAAAGAGTTAAATGAAAACCAGCTCACCCATAGCCATATTTCTTGCAGCTACAACTGTGCTAGCCACAAATGGCCTAAATGCTAATTTTTCTAAAGCTGAAGAGATGGGTGGATTAAAAGAATGGACAACAGACCAAGATATTGACGCAGAAAGTAAGCTTGATTCAGATGCTAAAGCAGCAAAAAAGAAAGCAAAAGAGGAAGATATTTGCATCCCAATAGGTGAAGGAGAAAACTGCTGGTAAATTTGCCAAAGTTGATTGACAATTGTTATAGATATAGCCTATTAAAACTTTTAATAGATAAATGTTAAAAGCTACTATTAATTTAATCAATGCTAAATGTAAAATTAATTTTTAATTTAAAAAATTAATACGCTAAAAACAAATCGTAACTTATAAATAAAGCCCCCCTTTGTGAGAGGGGGGCATAAAGAACCTGTTTCCTGTGAGAAGACCTTTATAAAGGTCTTAGAACTTGAATGTTGTCTGAACCAGACCACCAGAGATGTCATCACTTCCATTTGAAGCGCCATCAAATGTATCTGTTCCACCGAAAATGGCAGGAGTAATAGTGATGTTGTCAGATACCTTGAAATCGTAATAAAGCTCCCAAACAAAGTTGTCCTCTGCTGGGTCATCAGCTCCACCAACAATTTCTGTAGCGTGTTGACGCTGACCAAAAGCGAGGCCGGCGGTGTTTCCATCTACAAAGGCATCCCTCCACATCAGGCCTACCATCCATTGAGCTGTAGCTTCAACGGAACCATCAGCACCATCGTCATCAATGTTACGGATGTCATAACCAACCTGAACTGCAGGAATTGCTCCTGTTTCAGCTGGTTTCCAGTGAGCTCTCAAACCATAAGCAGTTTCATTACCTGTGGTTGATTTGCCTTGTTCTGTTGAGAAGTAATCAGTCCAGACTTTGCAGCTCTCTGTCCCATCATTAGCTTCATTACACCCATGCTGAGCTACAGCAAAAGATACTTGCCAACGAGGTGAACCGTATTCAACCTTGGTTAACCATTTGGATTGAGAGTCAGTAAGAATTCCGCCTCCATCATCTGACGAAGAAGACGCTCCTTTGGATGCATAGTTTGTACTAATTGCAAACCGAGGGTCACTACGATCTTCAACAGATTGAGTCCAAGCAACACCAAAGCCACCGTCAGTACTAGAACCATAAGTCGCGCCATTACCACCTAAAGCAAATTGCTTCAAAACTGGCTTGTAGATTGATGGAGCACTAGCAAGCATGTAGTAGTTCTCTATCTTTGGACCAGCCCAAAATGTCCAGTTTTCCCCAACAGGGAACTGATACCAAAGCTTATCTACTGTGAGACTGCTTTTAGTGTTAGACGCAGCCAGGTAAGTTCCATAAGTTTTGGAACCCCATGGGCCTCCCATATTCCCATCCCTAACTCTGGTATAGAGAAGGTCTTCACCAGTGAAGCTTGTATTTAGATCAAACTTGGTGCTGTAAGTAAAGGTTGTAGCGTCATCATTGCCAGTGTCTCTGTCATAAGCACCAACAACAAAAACTGTCTTTGCTTTTAGTTTTGTAGTAGTTGAAAACTGGCCCGCCTCGAATTGACCAACTCGAGACTCAAGACCATCAACTCGGCCTTTTAGAACAGCTAACTCTGGTCCAAATTCGTTGACAAGTCGTCTCTCCTCTTCATTAACTTGAGCCACATTTTCTAGGCACTTGTTAAGTAGAGCAGCTGCTTCATACCGAGTCATGCTTCCAGTAGGAGTAGAAGCAGGGCATGAATGACGTTCAGCCAAATTTGTCAAGGCTTGATAAGCCCAGTCAGTCGGATAAATATCCGACAAGCTTTGGGTACTTTGTACTTCCGAAGTAGAAGAAGAGTACTCAGAAATCCCATTGAGATTGAGCTCGGCAGCATTTGCTGCAATTGGTGCCAAAAGACCCAAAGCAGCAGGAGCTACCAGCAATTGCTGGAAAAGTTTCATTAAGTTCCTCACACATATTGCCCTTAATTAGGGCACAGAAATTTTATTTCAACTTGGAGGAATTAGCTAAGCAATTTATCACAAAAGACTCAAATGAAAGCATTAATTG
>QCJX01000023.1 GCA_003215725.1 Prochlorococcus sp. AG-409-I11 | reverse complement strand
TGAATGAACGTATAGAAAATTTATTTGCAAAGAATAAATGGTATAAAGGAAGTCGAGACAGGTTCTACAATGGTAAGGTTGCAGCATAAAGTAATAACCTAATACGAAATAGACTAAAAATAAATTTTACTGTTATTGCAATAATATATTTATGCTTGAAATTTAGCCAAATATTGGAAAAGCCTAATAACATATTTTCTTGAGCAAGAACAGTGAGCAAGTTTAAGATTTAGACATCACTAAACCTTGCATCAAATTTTTTGTGCCCTACAATTTAAAGAACACCTATAAATCCAATGTTCAAAACAATGGCTAAGCAATCTATTAAATATCGAAATCAATCATTGGTCGTCAACCCAAGGCTAAGGCTTGAGTTGATTAAACAGGTTCAGTCTGGAGAAATTAGTAAAATAAATGGTTTTACCTTGATTGAGTTAATAGTAGTAGTTTTGATCATTGGAATTTTGTCATCAATTGCGATTCCACAATTCATGTCCTCAGCTGACAAAGCAAAGCAAAAGGAAGCTTCATTATCAATGAGTTCATATTTGAAAGCAGCCCAATCTTATTACACGGAATATAGTTCTGTACCAGTCAATGCCTTAGGAATAAAGGAATACGTTTCAGTAACACAATGTCCAAGCAGTGCTGGCGCAACAACTTGCAAAACAGCTACTCCCACTCAAGTAGCGAATTCATCTAGAACATGGTACTTACCATCAGGAAACTACAAAATCGAGATGCAAGGTAGTTCAAGTGTATTTAAAGCTATAGCGAGGCCTCATGGAGGAGCATTCGCATCCAACGGTTTTGGAGTAAGAGCATGTTTTAACCCAACAACAGGAGTTGCAAAAATCTGGGAGAATAGTGGTGATGCCCAAAAAGGGCAATTAAATCTTGGTTATCCAAATTGTTAATAACATTAATATAAAATTACAATAAGGCATAAGGAATAGTATCAAGAAAGTTTTACTGAAACTATATGAAAAATGAAATTAAATCCTATTTTAGCCAACCTTACTTTAAAATCATTTAAAAGTAATCATAGCTATAAAAATGGATTTGCTATAACTCAAATATTAATATTAGGTATTGGAATTGCTGTAAGTGTCAGTGGAATATTAGCAACATCAATATTAAGATTTAAAAGTACAAAAATCAGTCGTCAAGAATTATTAGCTAAAACAGCTTCCGATTCTGGAATTACAAATTTAAGGTCTCTACTTAATGATAATAGAGACAACTATTTTTATTACTATTGGCTAACTAAGAGTTGCTCTTCATCTGCACAAAATTGCCCCAGTAATCTTTCAAAAGGGTACATACCGATACCACCTAAGGAGTTCTGGAAGGATGATGAATGGTGTAAAGGATCTAACAACTGTCTAGGTAGGCAAAAAGCACCAATATGCAGTTATGATCAACCAATAGATTGGAAAAGGACTAAAAAATATTTCTCGTTATTATTAGATGGAAAACCTGATTATATTGGAATTAACTCTACTGACAAAAGACTAAGCTATAAACAAACATTTGATATTAAGTCAACAGAGTTTGTAGGATCTGAAGACTATGGGATTAATTCTATACTCATTGAGGGTCAGACTTCTTCTGTAAGAAATAACAAAATCACAGGGTCAAATAAATTACGAGTGAATATACAAGTAATAAAAGAAATACCTGATAAGGGATTAGGTTATTTATCAGTAGGTGAAAACGAAGGGGATGGAAAAGATTCCTTGTACCTAGGCAATCTCCAAGTAAAAAGAGATAATAATAGTTCTACAGGTACAATCATATGGAGACGAAACCTATATAATCAAAATGAGTGTGAAAATATAAAGCAATCTGCAAGATCATTTAATTCAATTTCACCAAAAACTGGAGATGGTGGTATATGGGTTCAACCAATTAAATTACCTAAGTATCCAAGTAGAGGAGGTTATGAAGACTTGGGGATATTGATTTGCACGCCTAATAATAAAAGGTCAAAATGTAGCATCAATGAAAATCCAACAAAGAATAAGAATTACAGGTTAAATTCGCTTTTCGTTAGAGGAGTAGGATCTGAGTTCTCGATTTATACAAGAAACAAATCCAAAGTAGTCCTAGAAGTGTCGGGAGATATAGATGTAAGTAACGGGGGGAAGTTTTGCCACAGGGATGGTGTTAACGGTAAATGTGGAAGTGGTAAGCCAGAAAATCTGACAATTTTATTTAAGCCTCAAGAAAAAGAACATAATGGTACTAATAAATTAGTATGCAACAGAGATTTAAATAGCAATGGAGGAGTAAAGTTAATAAATAGAAGAGAACTTACTAAAGTAGATCAAAATAGCTTGCCCCTACATAGTTTTCTAATTGATAATACTTCTAATAATGGTTTTAATGCATATATTTATGGACCAAAGTTAACTCTAATTTCTGTTCTTCCAGAACAAAGCTGGAAGCAGTTACCAGCAAGAGTTAATAAATCAAACTTACCAAATCCAATAGTAGTTACAACAAGAGGCGTATATGGATGGATACATAACACAGGTGGAAGTAGATGGAAAGACAAAATGCCAAGAGTTTTCCTTAGTCCTAACAGAAAATTAATTCCATATAATAATGGGGGAATACTAAATGAAGATATTTCATTTAGAGGAATAAATATTATTGGTGTAGGTTATAAACGATATCTACCCAACTACAAATTAGTAGCGCCAAAAAACATGGTATTAATATATGATAACAAACAAAATTCAAAAGGATACTATTTAAGGTCTTTTACTATAAAAGATATAAATTCAGCTGCACCCAATAATTCAAGAGTATCATTGCCTATTTCAGTTGGTCTTATAAAAGCAGAAAGTAATGCGACTCAAATATACTTGGGTCAAAATCTTGAGAGCCAGAGTGCTAAGAAGTGGTTAAATATATATGGTCTAAATATTACTAAAAATAAATCAATATTAAAAAGAGAATTTAAAGGTGCAGCATGGGTTAAAAATCTTTGCCTAGACAATAAAGGGGAAATAACCTGGAATTTTCCTACCAATCTATTTGAAGATCATTACGTAGCTCCAAAGTGGGGTGTAGGTTACTACAGAGGTAGATCAATAATGCTATGGGATACACTTAGGGACTTTAATTAAAATGCAAAAAAATAGAAAGACATCGATAATAAGAATCAAGAATGAGAGTTTAGGATATGGGTTAGTGGACTCTATTATTAGTCTAGCATTAATGTCAGGTCTGATAAGTTACAGTATTTATTTCGCTAGTGTAAGAATGGATGTTGCATATAGGGCAAATACGACAAGCGCTATTAATAATGAAATTGCCAGAGATCTTGAAAGGCTAAAGGCTGATATTTGGAGTACTAATTACAATAAAAAAGAAAGAAGATATGATACTAACTTAAAAGATCATACTATGGATTGTAATGACATAACGAAATCTCTTTTATCACTGAATAATTGGAACAAGCCGAATTCCAACATAGAAAAGAATTATAAAATACAGTCTTGGTATCCAGAAAGTAATGCGAATAATATCTACAGAGGTAATAGAATTAAAATCTCCAGAGAACTTACAGCTATAAGACCTATAAACATTAAGGATAATGGTATAAATAAAAGTGTTGCAAATATTGAATATAGCGTTACAATGAACGGAATCAAAAGGAAATGGCTAAATATAAATCTAGGCGCAGAAGTTCATGCCTGGTGTCCACCCATGAGTTAATAGTTTATGAAAAAAGAATCAGGCTTCACTCTTGCAGATATGATAATGACAGTAGCTATAGCAAGCATAGTTCTTACACTCAGCGTGCCAACATTGGTAAATTGGATTAGGACTGAAGAAATAAACTCATATACTCGTAAAATTTCAGAATACATAAGGCTAATAAGACGTGATTCCCGGAGATGGAGTACAACATGCGAGATCAATATTAAGATGCTATCATTTGCCCAAGAAGGAACAGGCTTTAATGTTGACTGTAATTATGTTAGGAATCTAGATAAAAATAAAAATTGCACTAGAATTGAAAACAAAGTAGACAAAGATTGCAGACTGGACTATGTTATGCCTACATTAAACAAAAATGTTTTTCAAATAGTTAATAGAAGCTTTAGCACAACACCTAATGGAAGCATAAGTGGAGAAAAATCGGTTATGATTATAATAGGCTCAAGGAATTATCCATATGATTCCAAACTACTTAATTGTTTGTTGATAAAAGCTCCAAGTGGTTTAATAATTAAAGGTAAATATACTACCAACTTAGCTTTAAGTAAAAATATTTCTGGTAGTAGTTTATCACAGGCAGTAAGTAATAGTAGCTGCCAAGTTTTATAAATAAGTGAAAAATTACTGCAAAGCTATTAATGGTTTCACAATGGTTGAACTAATAGTTGGACTATCTATTTCTATAACGGTTATCGCAAGTGGATATTCTATTGTTCAGATTCTTATGAAGGGCAATCAGTTAGAAGGTAACACATTAAGTGTAAAAGGAAATTTAGAAGATGCCTTAGATTTTATTATGGATGAAGTTAATAGAACTCAAAGAGTAATCGATAGTGTAGAAGAACTGAAGTCTAAAAATTTAAATTGTGTAATACCGAAAGGTAAATTCTTATTTGGATTAAAATTACCAAGCCAAGCATTAAAAAATGAAGATTATGCTTCTAAAAATTATGATAGTTCGCAAGGCTACTTTAGATATACACAAATTGATTGTCCAATTATTTACACAGTAAGGAAAAGTAATTCAAAAGAAAAGAGAGATTATGTATTAGAGCGTTATGGACCAAAGCTAAATGAAAAAGGGTTTTATGAATCCCCAAGCAAATCTCCTTTTATAAGTCATATTTTGCTCGATGGAATAACTTCAAATAATCAAGGTAGCGATTTTAGAAATTGTCCAAGGGGATGGAAAGCTTTAAAGAATATAGCTGGAATAGGAATGTGCATAGATAGAAATAACAAAGCAATTGAATTATCAATAAAAGCAAATCAAATGAAAGCTAATAAATATAATGATTCTAATGCGAATATAATTAGTACCCTAGCAGGGTTTAATAGAATACAGGATGAAGAACAAATAAACCTTTTACCACCCATCACAACCAGTCAAAGCATATCAACAAATCAGGTCTGTATAGGTGGTCCTTGTTGTTGGATGGGAGTTTGCCTAAAAACAAACAAAATAACTTTTATGATTGATAAGTCTGGCTCAATGCTAGAGAGAGAAAGACATTGGATATGTGACCGTAATAGCAGAGAAGTGATTGTTAACTGTAGGTTTGTTACTCCAAGAATACAAGGTAAGGGGCTATTTGATGCAGCAAGATCTAATCTTCGTCAACAAGTAGTTAAACTTCCAACAATAGAGGAGTTAAAATTATTTAATAAGCAATATAATTACAAATATGATGAGATATATCTTCAAATAATTGCTTTTGATACTGCAAATCATTTTTTATTTCCAATGGGACCCCAAAAGTTAACAAGATCTACAAAGAATAGAGCTTTAGAATGGATTGATAATTTACGTCCTTATGGTGGTACAGATCCATGGAAAGGTATTTGTCAATCAATTAAAGATGAGGAGAGAGTGGAACAAATTATTCTTTTAACAGATGGGCTTCCTGTAACACATACAGGCAATTGCTTAGGAAGGTATGGAGACTACACTGACATTATTAATAGTTACAATAAAGAAGTAAGAAGTTTTGGAAAGGCAGGACCATTAATTATAGACACTATTTCCTTTTTTCATGACTTTTGCGACACCAAAAATAATTTCTGGAGGAATTCTTGGCTAGGAGAGCTATCTTCAGGTGCTGAAAGTGAGTGTTCGCATGTCCAGTAGCTTTTTTTCTTTTTAAACGCGTTATTTATCTTTTAGAAGGTCTTTGTGATCCTTACTTCTTGGTATATATCCTAATGATCTGTTATTTGAATTTTTATCATAAATTATTCTAGGAGTTACTAAAATAACTAATTCCCTTCTTTCTTTTGATTTATTAGTTGATTGAAATACTGAACCTAGAAGAGGTATGTCACCTAATAAAGGGAGTTTATATGTAGTTTTAGAGTCTGAGTCCTGTAAGACACCAGTAAGAATAAGAGTTTCATTATCTTTAACTCTAATTGAACCTGTCTCAAGCCTGCGTGTATTTAAAAGCTTAATTGTTCCACACCCTGGTATTTGGACCTCTTCCGTTACTCCTGTAACACTAGGGGACATAGTAAAGGTAACAAAGCCATTTTTATCAATTCCTAAAACCCTTGCTCCTAATTTAATTCCTACTAAATCATAAGTTAGTGTGCAAAATGTTCCTTCGCTCATTTCAGCATTAACGGGGACCTTATCGCCTACTTCTATAAAACCTTCATTGCCATATTTTCTACCAATTGATCCATCTCCAGAGACACCAGAATATTCACTTAAAATCAAGGTGGGTTTAGCTAAAACCTTTGCTGTACCTTTCCTAAGGCTAATAGATAACTGATTTGCAAATTCCTTTGGCCATTGTAAACCTGGATTAGAAACAGGAGAACCAAAAGAAGGAATATTTTTTCCAAAAGTAGAAAGTATTTTGCCTGTCTCGCTAATGATAAAAGATTCGCCCGAAAGGAAAGCAAAACTATTTTCTAATTCATTAGAATTAGAAAGGTTAAGGTCTAAAACCTGTACTGTTAATGCTACCTGTAATTGCCTTTGATCTAAGCTTGATAAAAATGTTGAGGCAAGTTGAACTAGCTTTTTATCTCCGACCATAGTGATGGTTTGTAAGCGTTCATCGGTTGTAGCTACTAGACCTAATAATGGACCTATTGTTGAGCCATAAACAGAAACTTCTGTTTTAGATTGATCTGTGGTTGTAGAACTGTTAGTAGAACCCTGAACTGCTTGAGACTGAATAGCCCCCTCAGTTATAGAAGTATTAATTGTGTAAGTCTTAGTAATACTTGCTCCAAGGTTAGCCAAATAATCAGCTGCTGAACTAGCACTAATTTGATTAAGTTGATAAACACTAGAGAATCTATTAACAAAAACAGTATCTCGAACATTTGGTCCTACGTATATAATCCCATCTTCTAACTTTGCCTGCAGACCACTAGCCATAAGAAGAGCATTGAAAGCTTGAGAATAAGTTTTGTCATGAATACTTAAAGTGATCAATCTATGAGAATCTGTTCTATTGTCTGAGCTGTTAGCATCTATTTGTTGACTAGACTCGAATTGGCCAGGGATCGTAGACTCTAATAAATTAGAATTATCTTGAAGTGAGCTTACTGATATGATTTGATTTGAAGAAGGTCCATCTGGATTGAAAGTTGGGTCATTCTGAACCCATACAAAACCATATTTACCTAACTTAGATAGATACTTAAAAGCTTGTTTTGCCTGAGTCTGTTTAAAGTGTAAAGTAACATTAGGACCAGATATATCGAGTAAGTTAGGGTTCTCTATTGGTGAAATCAAAGAGGATTCTAAAGAATGTCTGTGGTCGAGTGTAGGGTTATGTTTATTGGCTGAAGAATTAAAAGAAGCGGGAGATAAGTCTATAGAAGAATAAACCTTAACCGGAATCAAACAGAATGCTAATGATATTAGAGTTGAAGAAATGTATTTTATAGCCACAGTTTATTCCGAACCAAATTTATCATAACAAAAGATTAGAGAAAATCTAGTCTAGATTGATAAAGTCAAGAATAAATCATGTAAGATAAAGTTATCGCCTTCTTAGATGAGTAGGGATGTTTATAATAAGATTAGCGTCCACTATACCGTCTGTAGAAGTAATTAGATTGTTATTAAAGGAATTAGAAGCAATTTGATTTGTTCTAAAGCATACTGGGACAATTGTCAGATCGTAATATTGGATAAATTTAATAAAATCAACAATGTTTAAATAATCTCCATGAAGAGACAGTTCATAAAAGTTAGCTGAAAAATCGTTAGTATTGTTATAAGTTGGGAAATAGTTATTACTAATATCTTCGGCAACCTGCTCATTAGGAGAAGGGATTAAATCCTGAACTTCCTTAGAGGATAATAAGTTGCAAGAGATTGTTGGATTATTCTCCTTTGGAGAAAAAGAAATAATTTCAACTCTAGATCTTAAAGCTGTTTGGTTGACAATTTTAGTTAATAAAATTAATTGATCTTTATCCAAAACAGTTGCCTGAAGAGAGGAGTAAGCTGAATTAATGTTTTTGGTGATTTTCTTAAGTTCAATTAATTTCTGAGATAGTTTGGGTAAGTTAGAAGTATTGATTTCATACAATCTGGATAATTCTGTATTTGTTCTAAATCGATTATAAGAAGGCATTAAGAGTATTCCTGATAATAGTGCTGCAGATGAAAGACCATAAATCCAAAAGGATGATGGCTTTCTTAGATAAGAAATAATATGTTCGGGTGACAGAGTAAAAAGGTCCTCAACGTTTGTATTCTGAGCGGATTCAATAATTTGACGATAATTAATATTGCTTATTTTCTGAATTAAAGAAGAAAGTCTAGTTTTAATTTTATTCATCATTAAAAATCCTCCAACAATGACAAGATTGATTCATATCTATATAGTTTGTTAAGGTGAGGCATAGCAAAAGATTCCTTATATAAACTCTTAATAGAAGAAATATCTAATGGCTTAATCAAACCTTTTACCTCTATAGAAGTGGTGGAATCTTTAGTTTGATTTATATTAGAATTGAAGGGAACCTGCTTATTAGCTGAAAGGTTATAAATATATAATGTTTCCTTAGTTATAAGAGGTGAGGCAGAAAGAAGTTCTACAAGTTGGTTAAGAGAGCGGATATTATTTGACGTGGCTGTTAATTTAAATGATTTGTCATCAAGACTATAGTTAATTAAGCGAACATTGTCAGGAATTGTATTCTGTAAATAAAAAGCAAATAAATATACTGGTGCTCTGCTTAAATAAAAAGAATCATACTGAGTAACTTGTTGCTTACGTCTAGAGAGTTTATTATAAATCAATTGTATCTGATTTGATGTTAGCAGAAACTTGTCTTGGTTTTCTTGCAACCTTCTGATATTGACGGTTGAAGGAATAGTAAAGATATATAAGGTTAATGAAATCAGTGAAATGAAAAGTGGAGGGCAATATAAAAGATAATGTTTCCTTAATTTTTGAAAAATATATAGATTGATAACCTTAGATGCAGAATTAGTGAAAGGCTTTTGGGTTAATTTAATACTTTCAAGATTATTTTTTTCTTTAGTTTTAGAAGCAAAGTTATATCTCATATCAAGATGAAGCTAATATAGATGCGGTAAGTAACTTGGAATTGATAGAAGGGTGAACTGTCCTATGCATACGAATATTAGTTGAATCACAAGAGTAATTGAATAAGTGCAATTCAGAAACCAATTTAAAAGGTGTAGGTAAGTTCTTCTGGTCAAAGCATAAGTTATCTAGACCTTGTCCCATAACAAAAACATTCTCAACGATAGAAGATTGATCCTGTGAAAGAATAAGTTCAATAGAAGAATGTAGTCTGCTAAAGAAATGTATAAGGTCAGTGTTGGAGTTAAATTTATTATATAAAGAGGTACCGAAGGGAAGTTTATAAGATTTTACATTGAATTCACAATTAGAAACAAGAACAGTGGAGTTAGTTTCTTCAATGTCTACTAAAATAATAGGTATAGAAGTAAAGGAAGAACTTAACAAATCAAAAACATGTGGTAGGCCCAGAGTAATAGATCTTATGTTAAAACCAGAAATAAAAAGTGTATTGTTCCAGCTTTCTATAAAGCTTTTCTGGGCAAAAGTTATTCTATGAGAAAAAGAATTTGAAGACGATTCTAGTTTTGAACTAAATATATCCAGAAGAGTATCTTTTGCAAGAAATGGACTATTTAAATGAATCAATTCTTTTTCTCTATCAAGGTTAGATTCTTGAGATAGTATTGTATTTAAAGAAAATCTTGACGAGGGTAAAACTAGCGAGGTTGGTATCTCTTTTAAATTAAGAATATTAGATAGATCTAATAGAATCTGT
>QCJX01000022.1 GCA_003215725.1 Prochlorococcus sp. AG-409-I11 | reverse complement strand
AATGGACAACCAAAAGAGTATTTTTTATCTTTTAGAAAGTTTTATCCACAAAGCAATCAAGCATTCTTAGTTGCTACGTCTGGAACTTGTTCAAAGATCACATCGATTGCATCAATAAGAAGTCCAAAAAAGGCTAACCTTTTCAAGATGCCTATCAATTCATCAAATATAAATAAGGCCATTAAGCCGCAAGTAACACGCACAAGAACCGAGCGTGTTTTGTTTGTTCGTTTGCCATGCAATCCAATATTTCCAATTGGGCCTGTCTACTTAGCTGACCATCTACACAAAAACTTCCCTGAACTTAAGCAAAGCATCTTGGATCTTGCAGCTTTACCAATAATTGATGTCAATCGAGTCTTATTAGCAACTATTGATGATTTTCAACCATCATTACTAGTTTTTTCTTGGAGAGACATCCAGATCTACGCCCCAGTTGATGGCAGAGGCGGCAATCCTCTGCAACACTCTTTTGAAGTCTTCTATGCAAGTAATCCATTTAAAAGGATTCGCGGTGCGATAGGCGGCCTACGTTTAATCAAAAGTCATTACGGAGAACTACAGCGCAATCAAGGACTTATAAAAAGAGGGTTATCACAAGCTAAAAAGTACACAAAAAATGCAAGGGTTGTAATAGGAGGAGGAGCGGTCAGTGTCTTCTATGAGCAATTAAGTAAATCACTGCCAAAAGGAACCATCATTTCTGTAGGAGAAGGGGAGTCTCTTTTAGAAAAATTAATTCGTAATGAATCAATTAATCATGAACGGTGTTTTGTTGTTGGGGAAACACCTAGGTCAGGATTAATACATGAAGCGCCTCAAAGTCTTCCCAAAACTGCTTGTAATTATGAATACATATCTTCTATATGGAGCCAATTAAACTGGTATATAGAAGGCGGAGACTTCTATATAGGTGTTCAAACAAAAAGAGGGTGCCCACATAACTGTTGTTACTGCATTTATACTGTCATTGAAGGAAAACAAGTACGCATTAATCCTGTTAAAGAAGTAGTAGCTGAGATGAGACAACTTTATGATTTAGGTGTACGTGGATTTTGGTTTACAGATGCACAGTTTATTCCTGCTCGACGTTATATAGAAGATGCGAAAAATCTCTTGCAAGCCATTTTAAAAGAAGGTCTTACAGATATTCGATGGGCTGCATATATTCGTGCAGACAACCTTGATAAGGAACTGGCCGAATTAATGGTTAGAACTGGTATGAATTATTTCGAAATTGGTATCACTTCGGGATCGCAAGAATTAGTAAGAAAAATGAGAATGGGCTACAACTTAAAAACCGTGTTAGAAAATTGCCATTTATTAGCTCAGGCAGGCTTTAAAGACACAATCTCCGTCAATTACTCATTCAATGTCATCGACGAGAGACCAGAAACAATACGCCAAACAATTGCTTATCACAGAGAACTTGAAAGAATTTTCGGTGCGGAAAAAGTAGAACCAGCAATTTTTTTCATAGGCCTACAACCTCATACACATCTTGAGCAATATGGATTTGATCAAGGTTTGATCAACCCTGGGTATAACCCTATGAGCATGATGCCTTGGACAGCGCGAAAACTATTATGGAACCCAGAGCCTATGGGGAAAATCTTTGGGAAAATATGCCTAGAAGCATTCGATACTGATCCAGATAATTTTGGAAAAAGAGTAATTGCTTTACTTGAAAGAGACTATGGAATATCAACTCTAGAAGAATCTTTACGTGCACCGCTAACTGGTAATCGAGCTTTAGCTAAAGCTATTAATTGAAAAAAGATCAAAACAATAAAAGCCAAGATTGCAAAATAGCCTCCAATCGGATTAGGTTCCGGAACCCCAGGACCTATAAGCCACTTTGGGGCATCAGGTGAAAAAGTTATTAGGCTTGAATTAACAAAAAACCACAGCCCAACCATTCCTCCATGTAAACCCACACATCCCCATAAAGATCCCTTGTCAAACTTTCGTCTTAAAGCAAGCAATATTCCAAAAAGAAATAATCCAAGAAGCAAACTTGGCAAAGCTTGATCAAAAAGTGAAAATCGCACATGAGCAAGACTAAAGATTACTGCCTGAATCAAAAGTCCCCATCTCAAGCCAACTAAATCATTCAGTTCATACCAAAGCCATCCACGAAAGAGCAATTCTTCTGCCAGCCCAACACCAAAACCAAGTGCAATTGCATTTAAAAGATTTCCAAAACTGAATTGAATAGACCAAAAACACCAAGAGCCAAGAGATAGGAATGTAAAAACAAAAATAATAAAAACTAAAGATAAAAAGAAGCCTTTTAATAAAGGTAACCAAAAGTTTCGATTATCTAAAGGGGAAAGTCCCAGAGCCTCAAAAGCACTATGGAAGCCCCATCGTAATTTCACCCAACTAGGTAATAAAAATAAGAAAAAAGTAAAAGTTAAAATGGTACCTATTAAAGAAAGTTTTTCTTTTTCAAGATTTACCAAAATAAGAGTTAAAGGTTGTACACAAATCCATCCCAAAAAATAAAGAATTGGGATCAAAGTAATCGTAGGTATCCAACGATTGCGCTGAACAAGCCAATTAGACCAAACATTAGGAATAGAAAAAGTCAGCTGTCTTTTTCGATGGTACTTGTAAGACCTTTCATATTCAGAGTCTCAGAATAAAACTCTGCAGGTTCTAAATCACAAATAATAACCAAGCCAACACCTGTGTTATGGGCTTCAAGCATTACTGCCATTGCATCCTGTTCACTTAGTTTAGGTACTGTTTGACGCAATGTTGTAACTACATATTCCATTGTATTCACTGGATCATTGTGCAATAAAACCTTATATAAAGGCGAAGTCTTATTAACTCGATTAGTTTGCTTTTCAACAACTACTGAACCGCCAACCATGCGGCTTGGAGCCTCATCCATAGTAAATGGTCCAAGTTTTAACCAATTTAAAGGTTTACTAGCCTGACTAATCAAATTTCTCATTAAAGACATGCTATTCGAGCCATAGCTTTTTCTACATTTGATCGGCTATTAAATGCAGACAACCGAAAATAACCCTCACCTGCTGCTCCAAATCCACTGCCAGGAGTGCCAACTACATTGGCCTGATGAAGTAAGAAATCAAAAAACTCCCAAGAATCCATCCCCGATGGAACCTTTAGCCAAACATAAGGAGCATGTTCACCACCATAGATAACAAACTCTGCAGTTGATAAAGATCTACGGATTATCGCAGCATTTTCCATGTAAAAGTCAATAAGTTGCTTAACCTGCTTTTTACCTTCAGGAGAATATATAGCCTGAGCTCCTCTCTGAACAATATAACTAACACCATTAAACTTTGTACTCTGTCTTCGATTCCAAAGAGACCAAAGATCAACCTGTTCACCCTTCAAAGTTTTACCTTTCAAAGACTTAGGTATTACAGTAAATGCACAACGAGTTCCAGTAAATCCAGCATTTTTAGAGAAAGAACGAAACTCAATAGCACAGGATCTAGCACCTTCTATTTCGTAAATAGAGCGGGGCAAGTCTTCTCCTTGAATAAATGCCTCATAAGCCGCATCAAACAAAATTAAAGAATCATTCTGTTGAGCATATTCAACCCATTTAGCTAGTTGCTTGTGTGTAGCAACTGCACCCGTTGGATTATTAGGAAAGCATAGATAAATTATATCTAAATGTTCTCTAGGGATTTGGGCTGAAAAATCATTTTCAGAGTTAATAGGTAAATAAGTAAGTCCTCCATAACAACCTGCCTTATCAATCTCTCCTGTTCTTCCTGTCATAACATTGCTATCTACATAAACCGGATAAACCGGATCTGTCACTGCTATTGAATTCCCTTCTCCCAAAATATCTAAAATATTACTGCTATCACATTTAGAACCATCCGAAACAAAGATTTCATCAGGAGAGATATTGCAACCACGATTCTGGTAATCACCAGTAGCAATTGCCTCCCTCAACCATAGATAACCTTGCTCCGGTCCATACCCATGAAATCCAGATGCCGTCCCCATTTCATCAATTGCTGCTTTCATGGCATCGCGACAAGCTAAAGGAAGAGGCTCTGTTACATCTCCAATACCAAGACGAATTAGATCAACTTGCGGATTGGAATCACTAAATTCCTTTACTCTCCTAGCAATTTCAGGGAACAAATAACCTGCTTTGAGCTTTAGATAATTGCTGTTGACTTGAACCACGAGAAAAAGCGCTTAAATTTCAAACATCCTGCTATGAAAGTAGTACCTCTGTGGAGCAAAACTCCATACGATGTAGTCAAAAGAGGTTTTTTCTTCTTCGTTTACTACCCCTCCCAGTGCTTTGGAAGACACTAAAAACCTTGAGCCAATTGATTTCGACGCACTAATTGACGTAAATATCAATAAGCCTGCAAGGTATATGGGCTTTGAATTAGGAACTGCTTCAAAAAATTGGGAATCAGCAAAAGTTAGGTGGGCCTTAACTTATCCGGAGTTATATGAAGTTGGCGCCAGCAATCTGGGACATATAATTCTCTACTCAATTTTGAATAAAGTCCCAGAACAACTATGTGATCGAGCTTATCTTCCAGCATCTGATTTTGCTATACGACTAAGACAAAAATCTCAACCATTGTTTGCTGTTGAATCCCGAAGACCCTTAGTGGCATTCGACATTCTTGGTTTCAGTCTCAGTTACGAGCTTGGAGCAACAAACATACTAGAAATGTTGGATTTATCAGGTATTCCTCTCTATGCAAAAGATAGAAATAATCTTCCATTAAATCATTGTAATTCACTTCCTCTAGTTTTTGCAGGAGGACCAACAGCTACAAGCAATCCAGAACCTTTTGCAGCATTCTTTGACTTCTTTGCATTAGGAGATGGTGAAGAACTTTTACCTGAGATTGGTTTAGTAATTACCGAATCAAAAGCTGCTAATTTGACGCGTTCGGAAGCGCTAATTGAAATTTCGGAAATCCCAGGTGTATACGTTCCTTCGTTGTACTTGAAAAGGGAAAAAGAAAATAATATAGAGCCTATAAATTCCTCTATACCAAAACAAATTACTAGACGAATAGCAAATCCAATGCCTCAATATGCAATGGGGTTAGTTCCAAATATTGAAACTGTACATGACCGACTTACTATTGAAATAAGAAGAGGATGTACAAGAGGTTGTCGTTTTTGTCAACCTGGAATGTTAACTCGTCCTGCTAGAGATGTTGCACCAAGAGAAATTATCAGTTCCATAGAAAAAGGTATTGATAAAACTGGTTATAGCGACTTTTCTTTACTTTCTCTAAGTTGTAGTGACTACTTAGCTCTTCCAGCAGTAGGAGTCGAGCTCAGGAATAAACTATCGGACAAAAATATAACTCTACAGCTACCAAGTCAAAGAGTTGATCGTTTTGATAATAATATTGCCCATATTCTTGGAGGCGCCAGAAAAGCAGGTCTTACTTTTGCACCAGAAGCTGGAAGTCAAAGATTAAGAAACATTATTAATAAAGGTTTAACCGACTCTGATCTTCTTATTGGTGTTCGTAATGCAATGGAGAATGGATACAAAAAAATAAAACTTTATTTTATGATTGGTTTACCAGAAGAACAAGATAGTGATGTTCTAGGAATTGCCGAAACTTGCAAATCGCTTCAAGAAAAATGCCTAGATCTTGGCATACTGTCCTTAAACATTACTATCAGTAATTTCACACCTAAACCACATACTCCTTTTCAATGGCATAGTGTTTCAACCGCTGAGTTTCAAAGACGCCAAACAATACTTAGAGATGCATTTAAAGCCATAAAAAATATAAAAGTAAACTTTACAGATGTTCGACTATCTGCAATAGAAGATTTTATTGGTCGAGGAGACAGACGACTGGCACCGGTAATTAAAGAAGCCTGGGAATCTGGTGCAGGGATGGATGCATGGTTCGAATCAATAGATAAGACCTATGAAGCATGGACTAAAGCAATTTCAAATGCAGGGTTGGAAGGAATATATAGAGATTTAGAACTAGGAAACGGGATCTCACCAAAATCACTAACGAAAACTGATCTAATCCAGTTTTGTTGTAGATCTCTACCATGGGACCACATTGATACAGGTATCAATAAGAGATGGCTAGCAGAGGATTTTCAAAGAGCACTAGATGAAAGTGTTGTCCCAGATTGCTCTTTTCATGGATGTAGCAACTGTGGAGTCTGCAGTCCAGAGTTTGGACACAACATAATCGTCCCGCCCCCTCCAATCCCTAAACAGGAACCAACTAAAGCTCCTCCAAGTGAAAAAGTTTGTCGTATTCGGTTTGCTTTTTCCAAGACAACTCCTATGAATCTTCTAAGTCATTTAGATCTTTTAAGAATATTTGAAAGGTCTTTAAGACGAAGTCAATTACCTGTTAGTTATACAGGAGGGTTTCACCCTCTACCACGATTACAACTTGCTCTTGCATTGCCTCTTGGAATAGAAGCCTTTAAGGAATGGATGGATATTGACTTCTATAAGCAAGTCAAAGCAGAAGAAATAAAAGATCAACTACAAAATACTTTGCCGAAAGGAATTAGCTTAAAAGATGCAAAGGAAGTTCCTATAAGTAAAAAAAGTCTTTCACAAGAACTTCATGCTGCTATATGGAGCTTTGACTTAAGTGCTGTTTCCAGTCAACGAACAAGCCCTCTTCAATGGCAAAAAGGAATTAATTCTCTTATTGAAGCTAAAGAGCTGATTTGGAATGACAAAGATAAAAAAGGTAGGCCGCGAAAACGAGACTATCGAAAAGGACTACATTCACTAAAGATCATAAAAACTGACTTTAAACACCCTCAAGTAACCAACGATAACCAAGTGAGAATGCAACTAAAAGCTGGCATTGATCCTATGGGGCAAAGTCTTAAGCCTATGTATATCCAATACTGGCTAGGTCAATATTTACAGCAGGATCTAAATATACAAGACATCAAAAGAGATGAACTTCTTTTGCATCAGTGCTAAGGTCTTATCAACAGTAAAAACTGAGTGAAGTTTTTACTATTGACTAATGACGGTCTTACTTGATTCTAGGTTTTAGATCAAGAGAAGCCCATGATTACCCAGAAATTTCGTTCAGAAATAGCCGGATATGCAAAAAGCATCTCTCATTGGGCCTTTCTCTATCTATTCCTATTGCTTCTTTTGACCTTTTGTCGTTAATCATTGCCAAATTCATTGCAGCGTAACTGCAATCTTGTGATCGGTTCCTAGTTAAGCCGAGATTCCACATCTTTTTTATATGCCTCAGCAAATTATCATCGCTGAGCAGCTGCGAATAGCAGCATTGCTTACCGATGAGCGAGTAGACGAATTAATCGTCGCCCAGGGTCGCTACCAAATTGGAGATGTTTATCTTGGAACAGTTGAAAATGTTCTTCCAGGAATAGATGCTGCATTTGTAAATATTGGAGAAAGTGAAAAAAATGGTTTTATTCATGTCAGTGACTTAGGCCCATTACGTCTAAAAAAAGGTTCTACTGGAATTACGGAGCTACTCGAACCTCGCCAAAAAGTTTTGGTTCAAGTAATGAAAGAGCCAACTGGAACCAAAGGGCCAAGACTTACAGGAAATCTTGCTCTTCCTGGAAGATACCTTGTTCTGCAACCAAATAGTCAGGGAGTAAATATTTCCAGACGAGTTAACTCTGAGAAAGAAAGGAATAGGTTGAGAGCTTTAGGTGTTTTGATTAAACCTCCTGGAACAGGTTTATTGATAAGAACAGAAGCAGAGAATATTGAGGAAGAGTTATTAATTAATGACCTTGAAAGTCTTCTTAAGCAATGGGAACTTATACAGCAAGCCTCTGAGACTTGTAGTCCACCTGTTCTTCTGAATCGAGATGAAGACTTCATACATCGTATCCTTCGAGATCATGTAAGTCCAAACGTAACAAGAGTGGTAGTTGAAAATCAAAGTGGTGTTGAACGTGTTAACCAATTCCTTAGTCAAGATGGTCTAAATGTATTAGTCGAATGTCATAAAGAGCAAACAGATTTACTGGAATACTATAAAATAAATGCAGCTATTAATGATGCTCTTAGACCAAGAGTTGATCTTCCTTCTGGTGGATACATAATTATTGAGCCTACCGAAGCTCTGACTGTTATAGACGTTAATTCAGGCTCTTTTACCCGTTCAGCGAATGCTCGGGAAACAGTGCTTTGGACAAATTGTGAGGCTGCTATAGAAATAGCAAGACAATTAAAATTAAGAAATATTGGAGGAGTAATTATTATCGATTTCATTGATATGGAATCACGTCGTGACCAGCTACAACTCCTTGAACATTTCACATCAGCTATCAAAGATGACTCATCTAGACCTCAAATAGCTCAGCTTACTGAACTAGGTCTTGTTGAACTAACTCGAAAACGTCAAGGCCAAAATATATATGAATTATTTGGTAAGCAATGTAGTAACTGTAATGGACTTGGACATACAACATGTCTTCCACAGAAGAGTCAAATGGAACCAGTAGCAACAGCTAGTGGTTTAGTTCAATCATCATCTTCAATCAAAGCAGAAGGGGAAGATCAATATGAGTCTGGTAACAACCGCAAAAAGAAACCCGATCGGTTACGAAATAATGAACCTTCAACAATTAGTACTTCTGAAAATCTTAATTCCACTTCAGAAATCCTAAAAGGCAGCTCTGAAAATATTTCTGAAGAGCAACAATCAGAAGCCCCTAATCATCGTCAAGAGCCAGAAGTAATTTGTGTAGAAATGGATCCTGATCAGGAGAAAGTATATAGTTCAATGGGCTTTTGCCCCACTTTATTAATTGAGCCAACTCCTAATAATGACAATGTAATTGTTCATGTAGTAAGGCCTGGGGAGGATATCAATGAAGCACTTGAAGATGCCCGCAATCAACTTTTAATAAATTCCAATAAGCGCAGAAAGAGAGGAAGAAATCCATCGCGTGCGATAAATAAAGGTGAGCTAGAGCCTCAATCTTCAATAGGTGATGATACTTTAATAATTACCTCCAAAGAAGACAATAATAATGAAGTCAATATAGAAGAAGAATCTATAGATTCTCAAGAAATAATTTCTGAAAATGATGCAAAAGAGTCGATAAATAATGAAAATAATGTTGAAGCAAAAATCCTTCCTGAGGAAGAATCTGAAATTGAAGATCCTCGCAGGAAAAGACGCCGATCATCTGCTTCTAAGTAAATTATGATTTCTTCTAGTCAAGAGGTCACCGGTGTTGATGAAGTAGGAAGAGGATGTTTATTTGGTCCGGTTTTCGCAGGGACTGTTGTACTTGATGATGTAGCAGCAATTAAATTAATTAATGCTGGTTTAAAAGATAGCAAAGTTCTTAACTCAAAAAAAAGAGCATCTCTAGTCCCATTGATACAAAAACACGCTAAATCTTGGGCTTTAGGGCAAGCTTCCGCTTATGAAATAGACACTTTCGGGATTAGAGCAGCAACTGAAAGAGCAATGCTTCGATCACTGAAGCAATTGCCTAACAAGCCAAGTCTTATTTTTGTGGACGGCCTTCTTCCCATAAGACTCTGGGATGGCAACCAAAATACTTTAGTTAGAGGTGAAAGCCAGTCTCCATCGATCGCTGCAGCAAGTGTGCTAGCTAAAGAAGCACGTGATGCACTGATAAAAAATTTAGCAGCGCAATATCCTGGTTATGGCTTAGAAACAAATGTTGGCTATGGTACAAAATTCCATCGCAAAGCATTGCTAGAGCTAGGTGCTTCGAAGTTACATAGAAAGTCCTTCCTTTCTAAAATTATCAATTAATACAACAACTTATTATTTAAATTACTCTTTACACCACTGTCCGAAATCTTCTACTAATTGCTTCCCTACTCGAGCCTTAATACCTACGAGTATGCCATTCAAGATGGAATGACCTGTACTTTCAAGAATTTTAGGTGGAATAAATCTTAAAACCGGAGGTTGACTAACTGTTACTCCCAAAACAGCCTCTCCCTCAAGGCCCTTTTCGGTCGCCTGAAGAGTGGCTTCAAGGGTCAAAACGAAATCGTCCACCAAACCCAATCCATCCAATTCACTATCAGTTGCATGCATGCATAACTTGCCATCTTGATTCACAACTCCAATTGAGACAACTGGATTTACTTGTAATTGAAAAACCTTAAAGCTAGTAACGCTGTAACGAAAACTGCCAGGTCCTAAACGCTCAAGTTTCTTTGAATCAAGCATTGCCCCCACAACCCTTTCTTGCTGTAAAAGATAGTCAGGAAGACGCTCAGCATTTTCGCTAACTAAAAGATCTAGTTTCTGTCGTGCATCAAAAGACAGAGACATGATCGACAACTTGCTCGGCATGATCTTATCTGGGTATGTGCAAGATTTTTCTAATGCCAACAAGAGTGGCCTTTTTAGGACCAAAGGGAACATATGCCGAGAAGGCTGCTTTTGCCCTTGCAAACCTTGAAAAGCTTGATGATGCGGAGTTTCTACCTTGTGTAGGAATTAGATCTGTGTTCGACCTTGCGTCTCAAAACAAATGTGAAGC
>QCJX01000021.1 GCA_003215725.1 Prochlorococcus sp. AG-409-I11 | reverse complement strand
TTAAATATACAATCTGAAAACGAATCCAAAGATAAGACTACAATCAGTGTATATAATAATTTGTCTCTAGATAGCTCTTTAGAATGTCTTAGAGGGATAGGGGCAAAGACTGCTGAGAAACTATCTTCTCTAGGGCTAGTAACTGTTAAAGACCTTTTCTTATATTATCCTAGAGACTACATTGACTATACATCTTTATCCAGAATTAATTCACTTAATCCTGGTGAAACTTCAACTATTGTAGCAACAGTTAGACGATGCAATGCATTTAAGAGCCCTAAAAATCCCAATTTATCAATACTTGATTTACAGCTTTATGATATTACTGGACGTATTAAAGTAACACGATTTTTTGCTGGAAGAAGATTTAGCAACTTTGCTTATTTAAAAAGTCAAGCACGTTTATATCCTGTAGGTTCAACTCTAGCTGTAAGTGGTTTAGTAAAAGCTGGACCATATGGAAAAATTTTTCAAGACCCTTTAATTGAAGTTCTCGATAATCCCTATTCACCTATCAAATCTAAATATATTGGTCGTCTATTACCTATCTATTCTCTGGTAGAAGGCTTAAGGATTGATCAATTTAGACAGATTTTTGAATATATAATTCCCTTGCATGAGCAATTCAAGGATCCGCTTTCATCTACTCGATTAAAAGAACTCTCTTTACCGATTAAATCTGAGGCTTTACTAGAAATTCACAAACCCACAAATCAAGATAAACTTCGTTTGGCTAGAAGAAGAATTGTCTTTGATGAGTTCTTGTTTTTGCAATTAGCTTTATTAAGAAAAAGATTAGAGTTTCGTAGAATTAAATCACCATTGATAACTGTTTCTTCAGATAGAAATGATTTGGTTGGTCGATTTATTAGTCTTTTGCCCTTCACTCTTACTTCTGCTCAGAAAAGGGTATTAGCAGAAATTGAATCTGACCTCAGCAAAACTGAGCCAATGTCTCGTCTTGTTCAGGGTGATGTTGGAAGTGGCAAAACAGTTATTGCTCTAGCTGCTCTGCTCAATGCTGTTCAAGCTGGCTGGCAAGGTGCCTTTATGGCACCAACGGAAGTTTTGGCTAACCAACATTATCTAACACTATGCAAATTATTACCTCAATTGTTTGTATCAGTTGAGCTTCTTACTGGGTCAACTAAACAATCTAGTCGTAATATTATCCTAGAAAATCTTGCGAATGGATCTCTAAAAATATTAGTTGGTACGCATGCACTTTTAGAGGATCCAGTTACTTTTTCCCGTTTAGGTCTAGTAGTTGTTGATGAACAACATCGTTTTGGTGTAAAGCAACGAAATAGATTACTTTGTAAGGGATTGCAGCCTCATCTGCTAACTATGACTGCAACTCCAATTCCAAGGACATTAGCTTTGTCTTTACATGGAGATCTGGATGTAAGTCAAATCGATGAATTGCCTCCAGGAAGGACACCTGTTAAAACAAAACTTTTGCCTAGTTCGGAAAGAAATCAAGCTTATGAGTTAATACGAGATCAGGTATCCAATGGCCAAAGAGCCTATATTGTTTTGCCTTTAATAGAAGAGTCTGAAAAATTGGATTTAAGGTCAGCAGTTGAAGTATTTAGTCAACTTTCTTCAGAAGTATTTTCTGATTTCTCTGTAGGTTTGTTACATGGAAGAATGAATAGTTTTGATAAAAAAAACGTTATAAATGATTTTCTTTCTGGCCGTATTCAAATACTTGTATCAACAACAGTAATAGAAGTAGGAGTCGATGTTCCTGAAGCTACAGTTATGTTAATTGATCATGCTGATCGATTTGGATTAGCTCAACTCCACCAACTAAGAGGAAGAGTAGGTAGAGGTTTAAAGACTTCTCATTGCATTCTTATTAATGACAGCAATAAATTATCTTCAAGGGAGAAGCTAGAAATACTTGTTAATTCTTCTAATGGATTTGAAATCGCTGAGACAGATTTAAAACTACGTGGTCCAGGTCAAGTACTTGGTATTCGTCAGTCAGGTCTCCCTGACTTCGCATTAGCAAGTCTTGTAGATGACGGAGATATTCTTGAGCTTGCACATGAAGAGGCTCAACGTATTTTGAGTTCCGATCCCAAATTAAAGAAAAGTCCATTGCTTCGACAAATGCTTGACGAATATGTTCTGTCAGCATTTTCTGAAACCCATCTCAATTGAATAGGACGGTTTTTCCACAGGCTGACTCTTGCTGTGGATTATTTGTTTGCGTTTTTACTTTCTAATGTGATTAAGATTACATCTTTGTTTTTTGGTTCCGATTTTCGGATATTTACTTAAAATCTTTTTGCCTCGAACTGCAAAGCATTGTGACAGCAATGCTTTGCAGCAGGTGATATGAGTGGTTTTAGTGCATATAAAAAAAATTACCAGTCACCTCTTATGCTCGATGTTTTCTGATTACTTTGAGATTCGCTATTAAATTCATATAAAATTATCTCTTCTGTGGAAAACTATCCCTAATCTGTGGAAACAAGATATAAAGAATTGATTTTGTGATTCGACCTTGGTCAACAACACCAATAAAAGAATGTGGTGAAAGTCTGGAAAGGATCCCATTAAATTTTTATCGTCTTGAACCTCATCCTTATTTCGCGCTTGGAGCTCCTTATGGGACCAATGCAGATCCTTGGTATTTACGAGTTGAGTTAATTAGAAGGTTGAATCATGTCAAAGAGACACTTGCAGCTAGTCATCCTTTTTTGCAAATTGCCCTGTTTGATGCGTGGAGACCAATTGCAGTTCAATCCTTCATGATTAACTTTGCGATTAGACAAGAATGTAGTTCAAGAGGAATTTCTTATTCCATAGAAAATAAATCAATCGAAATGAAGCAAATCATTACTGATGTAGAAAAATTTTGGGCACAACCTAGTCAAAACAAAGATATGCCTCCTCCTCATAGCACAGGTGCTGCAATTGATTTGACTTTTGCAAATTTAGATGGAGAGCTAATAGATATGGGTAGTCCTATAGATGCAATAGGGGATATTTCCCATCCTTCTTATTTTTCTGATCAAAGTAAATCAAACCAACCCTCAGCTTTGATTTTTCATCAACGAAGATCACTTTTGGCTGAAGTAATGGTGAACTCAGGATTTGTTCAGCATCCAAATGAATGGTGGCATTTTAGTTATGGTGATCAACTATGGGCATGGAAAACAAAATCTGCAATAGCCTTTTATGGCTCTTGCAATCCTTCTGAAAGCATTTCTTCAACGGCTTGCTCTCCTACTTGATTGATATAGTCACCAAAAGATAACTTTTTGCCATATTTATTCCAATTCATACATAAAGGCTCAATTGTTTTTTCTAGGTTTTCAAGTGCCATCCTTTGTATGTAAGGTCTGGCTAATCTTTGAAGGTTTTCACTCCCACCAAGCCATAGTTGATATTGATTAACTCCACTACCCACCAGACCTAACTCAGCCATATATGGTCTTGCACAACCATTTGGACAACCTGTCATTCTTATTAATATAGACTTATTAATCTTAAGCCTTCTTAGTAATTTTTCTATTCTAACTATTACATTAGGTGCAATCCTTTCGGCTTCTGTTATGGCTAAACCACATAATGGAAGTGCTGGACATGCAAGTGCATTTCTAAAGAGAGAGTTCTCTGGCAAAGTAGTATTTATTTGATATTCATATAAAATATTCTTAATACTTTGTCGTTGATGATTCCCAATATTACACAGTAAAATGTCTTGATTAGGTGTTAGTCTTATGTCTAGTTGATAAGTTTCAATTACTTTACGTATCTTATCTTTAAAATCTGCATTTAATCTACCAGAATTTAATGGTATTCCAACAAACCATAACCTTTTTGATTGCTTATGCCATCCAAGGTAATTTTCTAATATAGGTTTTGGTTCTGGCCGTAATTCATTTATCTCTCCATTGAAATAGTTTGATTTTAGCTCGTTTTTAAACCAGTTAATTCCCATGTCATTTATTAGATATTTCATTCTTGCATGCTTTCTTATTTTACGATCACCATAATCTCTTTGCAATGCTAAAATTGCTTGGACTAATTCTAATATATCTTCTGAAGTTACATACCCAAGAGGTTCAGCTATTCTAGCAAATGTTTGCTCATTGTTATGAGTCCTTCCCATACCTCCACCGACATATACGTTGCAGCCTATTAGTTTTTCTCTTTTGTTGGTAAATGCAACTAATCCGATATCTTGAGTAAGTAAGTCAACCGAGTTGTCACCGGGAACAGTTATTGCACATTTGAATTTTCTTGGCATGTAAGTTGAACCATAAATTGGCTCTCTTTTTACGCCACTAAACAATCTTCCTTTATGTTGTTTTTTGCGAGCTTCTTTTACACTTTTTGATGGTTTTATTCTGTAACTAAGATTGCCATCAACCCATAGGTCTAAATATGTTTGTTCTGCTGCTGTGGGACTTAATAGATCTGCTATTTCATTAGCTAATTCTCGTGCAGCTGGGTAACCTCCTCTGTCGTAAGGAGCTGCGGGTGCCATCACATTTCGATTGATATCACCACAGGCTGCAAGAGTTGAACCCATTGATTTGATTATCGAACCAATCACTTCTCGAATATTTTCTTTTCTAATCCCATGCATTTGAAATGCTTGGCGTGTTGTGGCTCTCAGGGTCCCATTGCCGAGCCTTTTTGAGAGGTCATCCAGCGCAATAAATAAAGATGGTGGAATACGTCCGCCTGGACTGCGTAATCGCAACATCATTTGCCAGTCTCTATCTTTGCCCTTTATGCGATTTTCTCGATTGTCCTGCTGATAGCTCCCATGAAACTTTAAAAGCTGTACAGCATCATTAGAAAAATGGTTGTTTAGGTTCTCAATTTCTGATGCGAGTGGTTCCCTTAAGAAATTGCTATCGGCTTTGAACTGTTCAAATTTGGTTGCTGGTGAAGGATTTGCTAAGCATGCAGAATTTGAGGCAACTGGTTGTTGAGATGAATTGTTTTCTCCTTCTTTCACGGCATCATTACTTTCCATAACTACCGTAGCCAAAGAAAGAATGTTTTTTTAGCTAATGGTTAAATAAAGTGTGTTCTTGCTAATGAATCTTTTCTTTGTCGAACTTCCTTTTTGAGATAGGTACGGAAGAACTTCCTGCAGATTTTGCTCGGTCAGTTCTCCCTCAATTAGAAGAAATGGTTCGCTGTGACTTGGATGATAGTCGGCTAGATCATTCTGAAATTATTTGTTCTAGTACTCCTAGAAGAATATGCGTATTAGTAAATTCCCTGGCTGATACTGCTAGGCAAAAAGAGGAAATACGTAAAGGACCGCCAGCTTCCCATGCTTTTCAAAACGGTGAACCTACACAAGCTGCTGTGGGCTTTGCAAAGCGTTTTGATTTGGATGTTGATCTATTAGAGGTACGAGAGACTCCCAAAGGTCCATTCGTTTTTGCTCGGATTTTAGAGAAAGGTCAATCTTCTTCAGAATTGCTAATTAAATTAGTACCTCATTGGATCAACAGGCTTCAAGGCAAAAGATTTATGCGGTGGGGATCTGCCGATAGAAAATTTTCCAGACCATTACGGTGGCTGGTGTGTTTGTTGGATGATCAAGTTTTACCTGTAAAACTTTTAGATTGCGATCCGCAACTTATAGCGACTAATCAATCTCATGGACACCGTCTTCACAAGAAGAGAGTTACCATTCACTCAGTAGATAAATATCTCTCAATACTTTTTCAAGCTGGTGTTGTTGTATCAAGAGAAAAACGTTCATTACTAATAAAAGATTTAATCTCTGAAGCATCAAAAAAACTTAAAGCTAATCCTGACTTTACTAACTCGCTTTTTGAAGAATTAGTCGATATTGTTGAATCACCATCTTTAATTATAGGTCAATTTGACAAATCATTTTTGAATTTACCTGCAGAGCTTCTTAGTACTGTTATGCAGAGCCACCAAAGATATATACCTCTTTCAATGATAGATGCATTTAAAGACCCTCTGGCTTTAAATGCAAAAGGAATTCTTCTCTCAAATTTCTTGTGTATATCAAATGGTCATATAGAAGCTAGTAAAAATATTATAAAAGGTAATGAAAGGGTATTAAGAGCAAGACTTTCTGATGCTCAATTCTTTATAAATGCAGATCTAACTACTTCAAGTATTGAAAGAAGGGAAAAATTAAGTCAAGTAACTTTTGCTGAGGGACTAGGCTCATTGTTAGACAGGGTGAAACGAATAGATTGGATAGCTACATCAATTTTTAAAGAGCTCAATTTTACTGATGTGAGTCTTCAGAATTTGAAAAGATCAGCAAATTTTTGTAAACATGACTTGGTTAGTCAAATTGTTAGTGAGTTCCCAGAATTGCAAGGAATAATGGGAGCAAAATATCTTTTATCAGAAGGAGAACCTAGAGAAGTTGCACTCACTGTTTTAGAACATTACCTTCCAAGGGGAGCCGGTGATTCCTTACCTTCAACAATTCCTGGTTCTTTACTAGCCCTGGCAGAGAGATTGGAGTTAATTTTAAGTATTTTTTCTAAAGGAGAAAGGCCTAGTGGCTCTTCTGACCCCTATGCATTGAGAAGGTCAGCGAATGGTGTTTTGCAAATAATCTGGTCAAGATCGTGGCCTCTAAACTTAGATTCCTTACTAAATCAATATGTTAGACAATGGTCAGAACTTTTTCCTAATTTTCAAATTGATCAAACTATTCTTTTGCAAGATTTATTTGATTTCTTTAGACAAAGAATAATTAGTTTGCTTGAAGAAAATCATATTCCCACTGATATTGTTCAAGCAGTAGCGGGTAACTCTATTCCTGTTCAGAGACTTTTGGAGAACCCAAAAGAGGTTTTGATTCGTTCTGAACTTTTACATGAAATGAGAGCAAAGGGGACTTTAAATGATATTCATACTGTTGTTACTAGAGCTTCTAGACTGGCAGATAAAGGTTCTTTGAAGCTATCAGTTTTGAGCACATCAAAAGATGTTGACTCTAAACTTTTCGAGAAGGAAAGTGAACATCAGATGTTCAACTTAATAAGAAAACTTGAACCAATTATTAATAGTTACTCTGAAACGAGATTTGCTGAATTAGCACAAGAACTTGCAATGGGCTCTGGAGCATTAGCTGCTTTTTTTGATGGTGAGCAGAGCGTAATGGTAATGGTTGACGACTTAAAAATAAGAAATAACAGGCTTAATATGCTTGGTATCTTGAGAAACCAAGCATATATTCTTGCGGATTTTAATAAGATTACTTGTTAAGTTGATTTTAACGATTGTCTATCATGATTTACTTTTGTTCCCAACTTTGATACCCCCTTTTATTGTACTAATTGCAAGCATTTTGTTGACTTCGTCGTCGTTCCTTACGGCACTAGGAACTGGACTGTATTTTCCAGTAGGCTTTAAAAGACCTCTAGCAACAGCATCAACAGTTAATAGGGTTAATTTTAATTGTTGCCATGGATTCATAGCTACAACTTTCTTATATAGGTAGCTGTCAAAAGTGAGTCTTTGCACATCCATGTCATCGCACATTGCTACAAAAGCTTCCCTGGCAGCATCACTTCTATAAAAGATGAATTGAAGAATTGCAAGAACTGTATAAGTTGTCCCATACTTTTTATCCCATTTTCTGAGGTATTTTTTTAGATCAAGTTCAGTAGGTATTCTTTTACCACCTTTGCTGGACTCAACTATCTGCTCAGCGCACATTCGACCACTTTTGGCTGCAAAATAAATCCCTTCTCCTGAACTTTTGGTCACATAACCAGCCGCATCACCTACAAGTGCCATCCGTCCAACGACTCTTCTAGGCCTTGGATGTTCAGGAATTGGATGAGCCTCAACTTTAATAACTTCTCCATTAACTAATCTTTTCTTTGCACGTTCCCTAATTCCAACTTGTAATTCTTTTATTTGTGTTTGGTTTTTCTTCATTGTTCCTGTACCTACTGCTACATGGTCATATTTAGGAAATACCCATCCGTAGAAATCAGAAGAAACATCGCTGCCAACATACATCTCCGCTAAATCTTCGTAATACTTCATTTCTTCTGATGGTAGTTTTATTCTTTCCTGAAATGCAATTGCATAGTTATAGTCTCCAGCATCCATTGCTTTAGCTACTCTGCTGTTAGCACCATCTGCCCCAATGATTAGGTCCACTTCTAGTTCTTTTGTTTCCCCTGAAGCTTCTCCTTTTGAATAATCAGAATATGTAAGAAGGTAAGGTCCTTGTCTATTTACTCCTGTATCAATTTTAGTAACTAACCCATTAACAAGTTTTGCTCCTAGGTCAGCAGCACGATCGCGCATGAAAGCATCCATTACTTCTCTACGGCACATTCCTATGTATTCCTTTTTGTCTTCTTCGCTATAAACCTTGTCCAGACTTATATCAACCTCTCTGTTGGATGGAGAGATCATTCTCATATTTCGAACCTTCCTGTCGATAATCGATTCAGGTAGATCAAATTCAGAAACCATGCAAAGTGGGATTGCTCCTCCACATGGCTTCGCGTTGTCGAGCTTTCTTTCGAAAACCCATGTCTCTATTCCTGCCTTGGCAAGAACTTCTGCGGCGCAGGAGCCACTTGGGCCCCCACCAATAACAGCTACACGCAACATCTTGAATTTAAATTCTTTTAAATCTTAGTTGAAAAATTTACATCCTCACAATAAATGTCGTCTTCTCTGTTCAAGATTCCCGTTACGATCGAAACAACAATTTCTTGATTTTCGTGACAAGAGCACGTCAATCTCGGAGCAATAATTCTGTAGAGATTCCTCTAGCCAGAAGATCTAGCCCTGTTAGAAGGGTCGCTCCAGAGAAGGTAAAACTCTTTGTAGGCCTATCTCTCGCCTTAGGGGTCTCCTTAAGCCTTGTTTTCTTTATAAGATTTAATTCAGTGTTCTTCAAAGGTGAATTGCCTTTGCCGTCACAAGATGGGAGAGTGCTTGGTCACTACCCTTATTCAGAAGCGTCACCATTAGATCTAATCGCTGTTTACCCAGGTCTTGAAATACATAAAGACACCTATTCAGCACTGATGGCTATGAGTGCTGCTGCTTCGCGAGATGGCGTTGATTTAGTGCTTTTAAGTGGTTACCGCTCAATTGAACTTCAAAAAGAAATTTTCTTTGAAAATAAATCTATAAGGAATCAAATAGCTGTTGAAAGGGCAAAAGTCAGTGCTCCTCCAGGCTATTCAGAGCACAGCACTGGTTATGCTATTGATCTTGGTGATGCTTCACGAAGAGAAACAGACTTTGAGGAATCCTTTGAATCTACGCCAGCTTTTCGCTGGCTAAATAAGAATGCAGCGAAATATCATTTTGTACTTTCTTTTCCAAGAGGTAATCCCCAAAAGGTTAGTTATGAACCTTGGCATTGGCGTTTTGAGGGAACAGTTGAATCTCTTAGAAAGTTTCAACCTGCAAATGAATTACTACGATCCAATTGAGATCCCTGAATTAAGGACTAAAGCTTCTAGACACATTTGCTTCCAAATAAATAATTGTCTATTTCTACGAGTTCTTTAATTTTCAGCTGCATAAAAACTCGAATATCAAGCACTTACTGATATAACCTTTCGCAGTTACGCTTTATTGCGTTTATTAGGTCCTCTAAAATGATTTGTTCCAAATGACTGTTCAGGTACAGGCTATCCGAAATATTGCCATAATTGCTCATGTTGATCATGGCAAGACGACTTTAGTCGATGCACTTTTATCACAGTCTGGAATCTTTCGTGATAATGAAGCTGTTCCTACATGTGTTTTGGATTCCAATGATTTGGAACGTGAACGCGGAATTACAATCCTTTCAAAAAACACAGCAGTTACTTATAACGACAATCGAATAAATATTGTTGATACTCCTGGACATGCTGATTTCGGAGGTGAGGTTGAAAGGGTTCTTGGGATGGTTGATGGATGTTTGTTGATTGTTGACGCTAATGAAGGACCAATGCCTCAGACTCGATTTGTTCTAAAAAAAGCATTAGAAAAAGGTTTAAGACCAATCGTTTTTGTTAATAAAATAGATAGATCAAGAGTAGACCCTGAAACAGCGGTAGATAAAGTTCTAGATCTATTTTTAGAATTAGGTGCTGATGATGACCAGTGTGACTTTCCATATTTATTTGGTAGTGGGTTAGGAGGTTTTGCTAAGCCAGATATGTCTACTGAAAGTGATAACATGAAACCATTATTTGATGCTATTATTAGACATGTACCACCTCCTGTTGGTGATAGGGAAAAGCCTCTTCAGCTTCAGGTTACAACATTAGATTATTCAGATTTCCTAGGAAGAATCATTATTGGTAGGATTCATAATGGTATTATTAAAAATGGTCAAAATGCTTCATTAATAAAAGAAGATGGAACAGTAAAAAAAGGAAGAATTAGTAAATTACTTGGCTTTGATGGTTTACAAAGAATTGAAATAAAGGAGGCATTCGCTGGAGATCTGGTTGCCTTATCTGGTTTTAATGAGGTGAATATAGGGGAAACAATTGCTTGCCCGGATGAACCCAAACCTTTGCCTCTAATAAAAGTTGATGAGCCGACACTTCAAATGACATTTGTTGTTAACGACTCACCTTTTGCAGGTAAAGAAGGTAAGTTTGTAACTTCTCGACAATTACGTGATCGTTTACAAAGAGAACTATTAACTAATGTCGCTTTAAGGGTAGAAGAAACTGATTCACCTGATCGCTTTTCGGTTAGTGGTAGAGGTGAATTGCATTTAGGTATTCTTATTGAGACTATGAGAAGAGAAGGCTACGAATTTCAGGTTTCTCAACCTCAGGTAATTTTTCGAACTATTGATGGAACACCTTGTGAACCTGTAGAAACACTTGTTATGGATGTACCTCAGGAGTCAGTGGGATCATGTATAGAAAAATTGGGAGTTCGTAAGGGTGAAATGCAAAATATGGAGACTGGGATTGATGGAAGAACCCAGCTTGAATTCGTCGTTCCATCTAGAGGCTTAATTGGTTTCAGAGGTGAATTTGTTAGGGCAACGAGAGGAGAGGGGATTATGAGCCATTCTTTCTTTGAATATCGTCCAATGGTTGGCGAGTTTGATTCAAGAAGAAATGGTGTATTAATTTCTTTTGAGGAAGGAATAGCAACTTTTTATGCATTAAAGAATGCTGAAGATAGAGGTCAGTTTTTTATCTCACCAGGTACAAAGGTATATAAAGGTATGATAATTGGTGAAAATAATAGACCTCAGGATTTGGAAATCAATATCTGCAAAACAAAGCAGTTAACTAATATGCGTTCATCAGGAGCTGAAGAATTGGATACTTTGCAGTCTCCTATTGACATTACTTTAGAAAGAGCACTTGAATATATTGGCCCTGGAGAGATGCTTGAGGTTACTCCAGAATCTATACGCTTACGTAAACTTCCAAAACAAAAAATAGCAAGAAAATAATGAATTCTTTTGATGAGAATGACAAAACTGAAAATTTAAAACTTCGTTTACATAAAGCAATCGCATATTTTAATGAGAAAAGTTGGTATCTTGCTCATGATGCATTTGAGGAGGTCTGGCATGAGTCAATTGGACCAGAGAGGTCAATTATTCAAGCTTTTTTGCAAATATCAGTTGCTGAACTCCATTTAGAAGGAGATAATATTAATGGGGCTATTATTCTCTACGGAGAAGCAATAGGCCGATTGAGCATTAATCAGATACATGAGATTGATCTCGATATTGTTAAACTCCTTGACTGTGTTAAATCCAGGCTTAACTTACTAAGAGTTGAAGGTAAAATTGATACTGATTATCCCTCACCCTATATTAAATTTAAATGAAACATACTGCTTATAAAATTTACCAAACAGGAGAAGAGAGTAGTCCTGAATTCCTATTAAGCTTGTTCTTGATCTCTTATTCTATTAATATTATACTCTTTATAGCTAAACTAATATAGTTTAAATATTATGAGTCTTCGCCTTGAAAATATTGCTTTAAACATCTCTGGGCGTCCATTAGTGCGAAATATTTCTTTGACAATGGATGCTGGAGAAATTGTTGGTCTTTTAGGTCCCAACGGCGCTGGAAAGACAACAACTTTTAATTTGATAATTGGACTTTTGCGACCAGATTTCGGTCATATAGTGCTTGATGGTAAAGAAGTAGAAAATCTAACTATGCCATCAAGAGCTCGATTAGGTATTGGATATCTTTCACAAGAACCGAGTGTTTTTAGGCAACTAACTGTTCGCGAAAATTTAGATTTAGCTCTTTCTCAAAGCTCAATTAAGATGTCAATGCGTCGAAATAGAAGAGATCAACTTATAGAAGACTTTAATTTAAGTCCATTTATGAATAGATGTGGATATCAGCTCTCTGGAGGAGAAAGAAGACGATGTGAAGTCGCGAGAGCTTTGGCTGTTGGAGAATTTGGTCCAAGGTATTTGTTATTAGATGAACCTTTTGCTGGTGTAGATCCTATCGCCGTTGCTGATCTTCAAGATTTAATTCAGAAGCTTAGAGTTCGTGGAATGGGTATTCTTATTACAGATCACAATGTTAGAGAAACATTAGCAATTACAGATCGCTCTTATATACTTAGTGAAGGCAAAATACTCGCTTCCGGTCATTCTAGAGAGGTTGCTGACGATCCACTTGTTAGACGTCATTACTTAGGTGATACCTTTCAACTTTGAATGCTTCCTATATTTATTAATGAATAAGCACACATTCTTAGCAAAAATATTTCACTCACTCTTAAGACAGTGGAAACGACTCCCTATTATTGATAGATGGCTTTTAGGTGAATTAATTTCCCCTCTTTTATTCGCAATAGCTGCATTTACCGTAGTCTCACTGTCGGTAGGTGTAATGTTTGAGCTTGTCAGGAAGATTGTTGAATCAGGTCTTAACATTCATATTGCTATACAGGTATTAATTCTTCGGTTACCTAGTTTTTTAGTTATTTCTTTTCCTATGGCCATGTTGATGGCCACTTTGTTGGCTTATAGTCGTCTGTCAGCCAATAGTGAATTAAAAGCACTTAGAAGCATTGGTGTCTCAACAGTTCGAATGGTTGTTCCTGGTTTAGTCTTGGCTTTATTGATGACAGGATTAACATTTGTCTTTAACGATAGTATTGTTCCAAAAGCAAATCGTTATGCAGAATATGTTTTAAAGAGTTCTTTGGGTAAGGCAATGGCTACAGAGGTTGGGGATGATATTATCTATTCACGAAAGGGTTTAATAACTGATTCGAGGTCGTTAACTACGAAAAAAAAACGTGGTCTTACTCATTTGTTTTATGCATCGAAGTTTGTTGATAATGAAATGAGAGAAGTTACAGTCTTAGATTTTTCACGTAAGGGCTACACTCAAATGCTTTATGCAAATAAAGCTATTTGGGATAATTCTGAACAGAAGTGGGAATTTATAGACGGTAAAATATTGACTCTAGCTCCAAATGGTAGCTCTACTACAACGCAGTTTGAGAAGTATATGTACCCTTTAGATACAGCACCTATAAAAATTGCAGAATTACCAGATGACGCAAATGATATGACTGTCACTGAGGCGATGAGCGCTGAAAAACTATATACAGAGAGTGGAAATATTAAAGAAGCTAGGAGAATGAAAGTGCGTATACAAGAAAAATTTACTTTGCCTATGGCTTGCGTTGTTTTTGGTTTAATTGGAAGTAGCATTGGAGCTAAGCCAAACACTCGTACCAGTAGAAGTCAGGGTTTTGGTTTGAGTGTTGTCCTCATTCTTGTGTATTACGTTTTAAGCTTTAGCTTTAGTTCATTAGGCGTGAAAGGAACTCTACTTCCAGTTGTTGCAGCCTGGTCTCCTGTTGCCATCTCACTTTTTGGTGGTTGCTTTTTGTTAAGGCAAGCAAGTCGTTAATATTTTATGCAGAAAGTTTTCAATGATTTGGTAACCTTTTTTAAGGATGACTCTTATTGATTTTCGGCCTTTAATGGGTGATCCAGTCCTTATGCTTGGATTGGTATCTTTCTTCTTTCTTTTAGTTGCACTTCCGCTTGCTTTTTGGTCTTTAGGAAGCGAGAAAAGCTCTTCTTCTGTCACTGTTCTTTTTGCTACAGCTAATTTGGCATTAGCAGCTCAGTTGCTAATAAGATGGTGGGAGTCTGGTCATTTTCCTATAAGTAATTTATATGAATCTATATGCTTTTTAACTTGGTCTTTAACTCTTTCTTCGCTCTTGGTTGAAAGGTCTTGGCCTTCTCCTCTTGTTGCTGCAATATCAACCCCAGCTGCATTGTTATCTATATCTTTTGCCAGTTTTGTACTCCCCGATGCCCTTAAGCAGTCTTCACCATTGGTGCCAGCATTAAGATCCAGCTGGTTGGTGATGCATGTAAGTGTAATTATGTGTAGTTATGCTGCCTTAATACTAGGATCTTTATTATCAATTGGTGTTCTAATTGCTTATAAAACAGAGAAGTTAACCTTAACAAGTAGTTCAATTGGGAGTGGATTTAGAAATAATATTCTGGCTAATAATATTTCGGGAAAGATTGGTTCTATGCTTCTTACTCCTGTTTCTATGAATAATGTAGAAAAATTAGATAATCTTAGTTATAGAACTATAACTTTTGGCTTTTTGTTATTAACAGTAGGGTTGATTAGTGGAGCTGTCTGGGCAAATGAAGCTTGGGGTAGTTGGTGGAGTTGGGATCCTAAGGAGACCTGGGCTTTAATTTGTTGGTTGGTCTATGCCGCATATCTTCATACTCGTTTAAGTAGAGGATGGCAAGGAAGAAAGTCAGCAGTTATTGCTGTAATTGGATTCTTTTTAATAATAATTTGTTATCTAGGAGTCAATTTATTGGGTATTGGTCTTCATAGCTATGGATGGTTCTTTTCATGAAGGGAATTTATTAACCTTTATGAATTTTAGTTTGGCCTTTTACTATTTCTTATTCCTCTAATTGCTTCTTCATAACTTGGTTGGTTAAAGATTCCTGAACCACTAACAATTGCATTTGCTCCAGCTTCAATAACTTTCCATGCATTATTGGCTTTAATTCCACCATCGACTTCAATCCAAGGATCTAAACCTCTCTCATCACACATTCGACGTAGATCTTGGATTTTTTTGACTTGATTATCAATAAAACTTTGTCCACCAAATCCAGGGTTAACACTCATGATTAAAACTAAATCACATAACTCAATGCAGTATTCGAGAGTGTCAAGAGGGGTACCTGGATTTAATACTGCCCCTGCTTTTTTCCCAAGATCCTTGATTTGACCAAGGTTTCTATGCAAATGAGTACATGCTTCAACTTGTACATAGATGTGATCTGAGCCTGCTTTAGCAAAGTCTTCTACGTATCTTTCAGGTTCAACGATCATTAAATGAACATCGAGTGGTTTTGTTGTGACAGGTCTTAAAGCTTCAACTATCAATGGCCCAATTGTGATGT
>QCJX01000020.1 GCA_003215725.1 Prochlorococcus sp. AG-409-I11 | reverse complement strand
ATGAGACATCAACGAAGAGTCCCTCAGCTTGGCCGCCCAGCTGATCAAAGAAAAGCAATGCTTCGAGGATTAACTACACAGTTAATCCGAGAAGGAAGAGTGACTACAACCAAAGCAAGAGCAAAGGCTTTAAGAGAAGAGGCCGAAAGAATGATTACTTTGGCAAAAGATGGAAGCTTATCTTCAAGGCGTAGAGCTATTGGATACATCTATGACAAAAAGCTTGTTCATACACTTTTTGAAAAAGCCCAAGATCGTTATGGAGATAGGAAAGGTGGATATACACGAATAGTTAGAACTATTCCACGTAGAGGTGATAATGCTCAAATGGCAATTATTGAGCTTGTTTGAGTCATTTTCAAGTTAGGCGAGTTGCCTTATCTCTCCAATACGATGGTAGAGAATTTTGTGGGTGGCAACGACAAGAAAATGGATTGAGTATTCAAGCTGTTCTTGAAGCAGCGATTTCAACTCTTGATCCTCATCGTCCTATAAAGGCTATAGCTGCAGGTAGAACGGATTCTGGTGTTCATGCGGCTGGTCAGGTTGTTCACTTTGACTGTTCTGGTCCTATCCCAGCTAATAGATGGGCGTCAGCATTAAATGGGCGGCTGCCTTTATCAATAAGAGTACGTGAAGCAGTTTTTCGCCCTAATAACTGGCATGCATGTTATTCCGCTATTTATCGTCGTTATCGATATACCGTTTATAACGGTTGTAGACCAAATCTTTTTTTGGCTCCTTGGAGTTGGCACAGATATCAATACAGGTTAGATGAAAATTTAATGAATCTAGCTTTACAAAGCCTCCTTGGCTTTCATGATTTTAGTGCTTTTCAACGTGCTGGAAGCAATAGACCTAACGCATTAACCACTATTCAAGAAGTTCTACTGGAACGGAATGGAGACTTATTGGAAATTGAGATTCAAGCCAGCGGCTTTTTGTATGGCATGGTTCGATTATTGGTTGGTCAATTAGTTGCTGTGGGTGAACATAAATTGAGTCTTGCTGATTTTGAAAGGCGTTGGAAAGAAAAGCGTCGATCAGAGGTTAGAGAAGCGGCTCCAGCAAATGGACTTTGTTTAATTCGTGCAGGCTATGAAGAATCGATTTTTTCTAAAGCAGCTTGGTATGACAGTTTCCCTAAACAATGCTTAAATTTGACAGATTCTCCTAAAGAACCTCCTGAGATCTATTGTGATAACTGAAATGAATTTAATTTGAATTTTTCAGACGTAAAAAACTTCATCCAATTATCTAAAAAAAGGAAATAATGGAAGACGTGAAAGTGTAAAATTTATGTTTGAGCTTTTAAAAGGCCATTATTTTGGCTCGAGGCTCTTTGACCAGCCCTGTCTTTTAGGTAGTGGCATTTAGAACCGGCATGCCGGCGAGATGAACAAGACCTTAATCCCACCAATTGATTCAATCAACCGCCAGTGGTTACTGGTGGATGCTCAAGATCAAACTCTAGGAAGACTTGCTTCAGAAGTGGCTTCAGTACTTCGGGGTAAGAACAAACCCAACTACACACCTCATTTAGATACTGGGGACTTTGTTGTAGTGGTTAATGCTGACAAAATACGTGTCACTGGTAAGAAGGCTGAGCAAAAGCTTTACCGTCGTCACTCTGGTCGACCAGGAGGCATGAAAGTTGAAACATTTAATTCACTTCAAGACCGTATCCCAGAAAGAATTGTTGAGCATGCAATAAAAGGTATGCTTCCTCACAATGCATTGGGAAGGCAATTATTTCGCAAACTAAAAGTTTATAGGGGCCCTGAGCATCCTCATGCTGCTCAAAATCCTCAAGTTTTGACAATTGGTTCCACTGCTTTAGCTAAATGAATAGTTCATCTACTAACACTGTTGTTTATTGGGGTACAGGAAGAAGAAAAACATCGGTTGCTCGAGTTCGCTTGGTTCCTGGGTCTGGAAACATCACCATTAACGGACGACCAGGTGACCATTATTTGAATTTTAATCCTTCTTATCTTGCCGCTGTAAAGGCACCACTTCACACTCTTGGCCTTGGTGATTCATATGATGTTTTGGTCAATGTTTATGGAGGTGGTTTAACAGGACAAGCAGATGCAATTAAGCAAGGAGCAGCGAGAGCTTTGTGTGAATTGTCAGCTGATAATCGAAAGCCCTTAAAGACTGAAGGTCATTTAAGTAGAGATCCAAGAGCAAAAGAACGAAGGAAATATGGTTTGAAAAAAGCGCGTAAAGCGCCTCAGTTCTCTAAGAGATAACTGATTAATCTTTTAGCAAACTTTTATCATCTTTTTATTAAATGCCAAAATCAGATATACATCCAACTTGGTATCCAGACGCAAAAGTAATTTGCAATGGAGAAGTCGTCATGACGACAGGCTCTACTCAGCCTGAAATTCATGTAGATGTTTGGAGTGGTAATCATCCATTCTTTACAGGCACGCAGAAGATTTTGGATACTGAAGGCAGAGTGGATCGCTTTATGCGTAAATACGGCATGGCCACTTCTGATAATGAATCTGGTGACAAAACCAAATCTTCAAACACCAAACAAGAAGATTCTTCAGCACAGAAGGATTCTTGATACCTTACATAGAAAAGTTTTTTTCAATTTGAAGCCGGTTTGGACTTGAGAGGGAGTAATGGATTTTTCAGCTTTAAATACAAGATTAGAAACTGCTGTAAATAGTTTTAGAAGCCTTGAACTTCAATTAGCAGATCCTGATGTGGCTTCTGATCCAAAGCGATTAGAAACTATTGCTCGAGAAAGGGCTCATTTAGAGCCTTTAGTTTTAGATTATGAAGAATTGAAGAGTATTGAACAACAATTTATTGAAGCTAAGTCTTTGTTAAAAGACTCCAAAGATGATAAAGATATGGAATACTTGGCTCAGGAAGAGTTGCAACATTTAGAGGCACTTAAAAAGGATCTCATTACAAGATTGACTATTGCACTCTTACCAAAAGATCCCCGTGATGATCGAAGCGTAATGCTTGAGATTCGTGCTGGTGCTGGAGGTAATGAAGCTTGCTTATGGGCTGGTGATTTGGCTCGTATGTATGAGAGGTATGGTCAGAAAGTTGGTTGGTCTGTTAAGCCTGTTAGTTCAACAGAAGCAGATCTGGGTGGGTTTCGTGAATTAATAATTTCAGTCAAAGGAAACGCAGTTTTTAGTCAGCTCAAATTTGAGGCAGGTGTTCATAGAGTTCAACGCGTACCTGCCACTGAATCTCAAGGGAGAGTTCATACATCTACAGCTACGGTGGCAGTAATGCCTGAGGCTGATCCTGTTGAAGTTCAGATTGAAGCAGTGGATTTAGAAATTAGCACTGCTAGATCAGGAGGTGCTGGTGGACAAAATGTTAACAAGGTTGAAACAGCAGTTGATTTACTTCACAAGCCGACAGGTATAAGAGTCTTCTGTACTCAGGAACGTTCTCAGCTTCAAAATAGAGAAAGAGCGATGGAGATTTTGAGAGCAAAACTTCTTGAGATTCAAATTGCAGAAGCAAACGCAAAGGAAAGGTCAGCACGATTAGCTCAGGTTGGTACAGGTGATAGAAGTGAAAAGATTCGTACTTATAATTACAAAGATAATAGGACTACCGATCATAGATTGGGATCTAACTTTCCATTGGATCCAGTTTTGGAAGGGCAATTAGATGAATTGATTGGTGCTTGTATTGCAGAAGAACAACGCAGACAAATAGAGAACTTAAGTAATCAAGATTAAGGTTTAAAACTTTTGTTTACTCCCAGCCAATTACATATTTACCCCATTCTTTGTGTTTGCCAGATTCGATTTGCTTGATTGCTTCGAATTGCAAGTTGTTTAGAGGTTTAAAGGGTTTTCTTTTTAAAGGCATATTGGCTTCATATGGAGTTCGATTACCTTTTCTAACATTGCATTTCAAACAGGCAGTGGTTACATTTTCCCAATTGTCTTTTCCTCCTCTACTTCGAGGTATTACATGATCTATAGATAGTTTTTCTCCATCGTATCCGCAATATTGACAATGATTTTTATCACGTTGAAAAATATTTTTACGAGAAAGGGTCAGTTCACGGTATGGAACTCGAATGAATTGTCTAAGCCTTATGACAGTTGGCAAATTTGTTTCATTCCAAATCTTGTGATTGGAGTCTTCCTCGAGGCTTTCGGCCTTACCTTTAATCATCAAGACAGTGGCTCTTCGCCATGTGGTGATGTTTAAAGGTTCATAGGATGCATTTAAAACGAGAACCTGGCCCATGCCAGCCCCCTAATTAAGCGGCATGCTACTTGCAAAATTAGCCTGACGCAGTATCTCTTATGTACATGGTTTTCTATGCAACATGTGATCACTAGTAATGGTGATCCTCATTTGAGCTATCACGAATTATTGACCACACTTGATCCTCGCCAACGGGCATGGGTGGAAGTGAACCCTGCTTCCATCGAAGCGAATGCTCGCAAGATTAAGCATCGCATTAGTGATGGTTGTATTTTGATGGCTGTTGTTAAAGCCGATGGTTATGGGCATGGCGCTAAGACTGTTGCAGAGGCTGCTTTGCGTGGAGGTGCAAGTAGTTTGGGTGTTGCCACACTGCAAGAAGGTTTAGATCTTCGACAAAGTGGTCTTGATTGCCCAATACTTGTTTTAGGAAACCTTACTAATCCTGACGATCTTTCTGCTTGTATTTATTGGGAATTAATGCCGACTTTAAGCAATATTCAAGAGATATTGTTATGCCAGAATCTTGCTGAAAATTGTGAGCGAAAGTTCAAAGTCCAATTGAAAGTAGATACTGGAATGACAAGGCTGGGATGTGATTTAGAAGAAGCTCCAAATTTAATTAATAGAATTAATCAATTGGACCATTTGGATCTTGTAGGGGTTTACAGCCATCTTGCTTTGGCAGATGTTGATTTGTCAGGTCACGGAGCCAAAGTTACTGCAGCTCAAAAACAAAGGTTTGATTTATTATTAAAAGAAGTTGCACCCTTAAAAGATACTTTTTGTTCTCACTTAGCTAACTCAGCAGGTACTCTACGCGACAAATTTTTGCATTATGACATGGTCAGAGTAGGAATAGCGCTGTATGGATATAGCCCTATTTCTCATTTACATGACGATATTGATTTAAGGCCTGCTTTAGCTGTTAAGGCTAGGGTGACTTTTGTCCGCGAAGTGCCAAAGGGCACAGGTGTTAGTTATGGGCATAGCTTTATTACTAAGCGCGCAAGTCGTTTGGCTGTTTTAGGGATTGGATATGCAGATGGCGTCAGTAGATCTCTTTCAGGGAAGATCTATGCATTAAAGGATGGCCAATGCATACCTCAGGTTGGTGCGATTACGATGGATCAAATTGTTTTAGATGTAACTGATCATGGCGAAATATCAGTTGGTAGTGTTGTTACTTTGCTTGGTGAAGATGGCAATAAATGCATAACGGCTAAGGAATGGAGTCAATTAAATGGATCTATCCCGTGGGAGGTTCTTTGTGGCTTTAAAAATCGCCTTCCTAGATTGGTCATTTGAAATTCTCGAAAGCGAAACAAAAACTTATTTAATTTAAGAAGAACTTGATAAAGTATCTCTGACTGCTGGAGAGGTGGCTGAGTGGTTGAAAGCGGCTCCCTGCTAAGGAGTTACAGGAGGCAACTTCTGTCGAGGGTTCGAATCCCTCCCTCTCCGTTCAATCAGAGTTAGTAGAGTTCAGGCTAGTATCGAAATTTTTATAGAAGCTTTGAAAGCTAATTTGTAAATCATTTTGATTAAAGGAATTATCTAGGCTTCCCTGACCTGACCAGGTTTTTGAAGGATTTATCAAATCTAAGAAAATGTTTTTGAATTGTTTAGACAATGTGTCACTTTGTTTTGGAAGAATTGGTCTTATCAGCTGATTTGGTGTGCGGTAACTAGAAATCAATTGGCGCAGTTGATTTCAACGGCATTGCTCTGAAAATTAGAGCTACGACGAGAGTGCTTGAATACCCTAAATATTTTGGGTTAACCAGTGGCAAACAAGAATGCAGCTTTAGAGAAGAAAGCAGCAGACCAGAAGGCAGCGGCTGAGAAGAAAGCAGCGGCTGAGAGGAAGAAAGCAGCAGATCAGAAGGCAGCGGCTGAGAAGAAAGCAGCAGCTGAAAGGCAGAAAAAAGCAGCAGCTGAAAGGCAGAAAAAAGCACCCCTTGATAAAAAAAGTGCTTTAGCCAATCAAGTCACTTCAGAAAAAAAACGAGAGCAACGGACTCAGCTACTGACAGTTTCCGTTTATTTGAATACAGGAAAAATTGCAGGATTTGTTTCTCTTGGAGTAATAGCTTCTGCTCTCTTGGTTTCTGTTCTTAGCTTTATTGCGAGGTGACACAAATTGAGAATTAACTAAATCAAATTTTTTATTAGCTAAGTTTTTACTTGCTTACAGGTTCAGTTCTACTTCGATGCTTGAATACCGTTCTACCAGGAGGCCAAAACATTGGTAAGAGAAAAATTCAATGAGTTGCTTGATTTTGCGACAACTGAATCCCCTTATAAGTCAGCAAATAAGGGATGGATAAATAACGATGTTTTTTTGCAGTGGGGTAGATCCAAAGACTCTGCTGTGAAGGCTGGGACAGAGTTGGCTGATGTTTCCGTTTATTGGACACCAATTAATCAAATTCTTTCCATTCTCTTTTTTGTGCTGGCTGTTGGTGCAACATTTGTTTTTGCCGCAATCCTTTTTTCAAAAGGTCAGTTTGATATATCTAACAAAATTAGTTTCAAAACATATGAACCCACTTTGGAAGTGAAGCAAATTCAATTAAAGGAGCAGTCATTAGAACCTTCTGTTGTAGTTGATGAACTTGATTCCAATACGCAGAAGATTGATGTAGAAGAGCTAATCCCTACAGAGGTAATAAAAGTAGAACCATCTATCCAGATGCCCAAAAAGGTTGATTCTGCTTTAGGAGGATCGAAGATTGATTCAACTCAGCAGGAGCAGAAAAAACTTGAACCATCAAATTCAAAGCAGCTAAGGAAAGTTGGAATAGGAAGTGGTTCAGGAATCAATTTGCTGCAGTCAAAAAGGCTTTAATTGCCTTTTGATACGACCTTGATTGATGCAAAGGATGCTTCTAATGAGGATTTTTTTTAGAAATTGTTGTAGGTGGGGCTTTTAGGGAATATCGAATGCTTGAATATTGGTTGTTATATCAGGTTCTAACGGTGTCAGAAAAACAAGGAAATGAGTTGGCAACAATATCTGTTTACCTCAACACGCCAATAGTCGCAATCCTTTTGGGAGTTGGGTTCATAGTAGGGTCTGTCTTGTTTGCAGGAGTAATGTTATTTGCAAGGTAAAAGTAGAAAACTTTTACTCGAAAAGCTTGCTCTTAAGCTGAGAAACCCATTTATTACTCTTGCTATTTTGTTTCTGATTAGCAACTGTTGATTTACTTTGGGAAAATAGATTTATTACTTAAAACCCAATAGCATTCTTGATTAAGCCTAGTAATCACATGATATTTTTGCCGCTATTTGTTTTAATTGATTAATGAAACAATCCATGAACTATAAAATGATTGAAATTCCGTATTGGAGCTTTTTCTTTGTCGTAATCCATAGCCCTATCAAGATTTACAGCTAAGCTTTTTTTGATTTAACCCTTAGAAAAAGAATACCTTGCAGTGACCTTTGTTTGAATTGTTAGGGACGTTATTAGCGTATCTCCTCTGATTGACTCCAATGCTGACATTTGAATCTTTTTGCTTCAATAGGAGGAATAGCGACATTCCACACTCTACAAAAGCCACCAGAGAAAGGACAGCCTGCAAAGTTTTGACAGTTTGAACAACGAGGAGGAGTGAAAGGCATATTTAATAATTCAAATTCTCATAACTCATTTCTATCACAGCACAGGCTTCTAATTCTATAAAAATGACATTTTTTGAGATTGATAATTAATGAAAAACTTTCAATGCAGAGCTTTAATCAATCTCCTTGTGGAGTTTGATTAACTCACTGGTTAATGCAGGGAATAAAAATGGATCATTTGCAAGTTGCTTTCCCTGAGTAAATACAACTAAAAGCATCGGAGGCTGTTGAGGCATGCAAATCCATGCAGCATCATGTCTGGCTTCGCTCATTAATCCAGCTTTACTCCAAAGTTGTGTTCCCTTTGGAAGACCTGCACCTATAAAGCCATCTACCTGGTTTTCTGGATCTTTTTTCCTTTCGACAACATCAATAGATCTTGACAAAAGTTTTTTGAGACGTTTGCAAGCTATAGGTGAAACTACGCTGTTTGTCATTACAGCTTCCAACATACGTGCAGTTGCTGTTGTACTTAAAGCATTTCTATTTAAGTTACTTTCACCATAAAAATCGCGTTCTCGACCATAAGGTCCTTCATTCCAAGTTTTTTGGCAGCAATTCACTCGCAGTAGCTCAGGCCATTGCAAAGTTTGCAACCATTTATTTATTAGTTGCCGCTGTTTTTGCCAAGCTAACCATTTTTCTCCGGAAAGCGATGGACCACTGGTTGTACCAGTTAGATAATCAATTATTAGTGCAGTTGCATCGTTGCTTGACTGCGTAATCATTTCTTTTAAAGCTCTCCGCAGTTCTGTGCACTCAACTAGCCAATCTTTTTGTAACCAAGCTTCTGTTGCAACTGCATAAAAAAGCTTTACGACACTTGCTGGATAGATCATTCTCTTTTCTAGCCAACCATTTCCTTTCCCACTGCAAGGTAATGGGTTTTTGTTTTCGTAACGTATCCAATTAATTGCAATGCGGTCATGGAGCCCCGGACGACCATCTTTTGCAAATCTGTCAAGAAGCTTTTCAAGCTCTATTCCCATTGCTGGGTCTGGACGATAGAACGCCATAGCGCTCGCATAAATCAATGTTGACCCTAGGAGCCTTCCTTCAAAAGAACATGATGGTTAAGGGAAGTTGTTGGGAACTTCAAGTAGGAGTCAATGGTTATGCAAACTTTGATGGGGATGAGCTGCTTACGCAAGCTAAATCAGGAAGAAACTTCCAATTAATTGATGACTTTGTTAAAGAAGGAACCAAGTTTTTAATACCTAAAAGAATTAAAGTTCGTTTAATGGAGGATGGTTATTTATGTTGGTTAGAATTTGCAGAGGTAGAAAACAATTCTTTTTTAAAGAAGTTTTGGGAACCAAAGTTATTAACATATAATCAAATTAGTGAAAGGATACCAAATATTTTGAATTGGCTTGAACAAGCTTCAAATATTCCAAACAAGTATTTATGGGGAGGAACAATTGGTCCCAATTTTGATTGCTCAGGACTAGTTCAGACCGCTTTTGCTTTAGAAGATATTTGGTTGCCTCGTGATGCATATCAACAAGAAAATTTTTGTTTGAATGTGGTATTCTCGGATGACAATTTTCATGAATTAATCCCAGGAGACTTGTTATTCTTTGGAAATCATGAACGATGTAATCATGTTGCTATTTATAAAGGTCAGGGCTTGTATTGGCATAGTTCTGGAGTAAGTAATGGAAGAAATGGTATTGGCGTTGATGGACTCTTTGCAGAGCCAGAAAACTCTATTGCTGCTTTTTATAATTCTTCTTTGCGTTCTGTTGGAAGAGTTGTTCGTTGCCATGACGGGACAACATTGCCTTGACGTGACCGACTAAGTTGATTTTCTTGCTTATTTAAATTGAAATGAACGAACAACTAGATATTTCAATAGTAGTTCCTATATATAACGAGGAAGAAAGTCTTCCTCAATTGGTAGAGCAATTGGTTAATGCTTTAAGGCCAACCGGAGAAAGCTTTGAATTGGTTCTAATTAATGATGGCTCTTCAGATAGAAGTGCTGAGGTTTTGATGAAGTTGAGTTCTGAGGTCCCAGAACTACTTTGCGTTTTACTCAGGAAAAACTATGGACAGACTGCTGCCATGGCAGCAGGGTTTGATATGGCTAGTGGAGAGATCGTGGTTAGTCTTGATGGTGATCTTCAAAATGATCCTGCTGATATTCCACTTTTGGTTAATAGGCTTAGAGATGGATTTGATTTAGTCAGTGGTTGGCGGTATCAAAGGCAGGATGCTGCTATCAAAAGGAAACTCCCTTCAAGAATTGCAAATAGATTGATTGGCCGTGTTACAGGTGTGAGGCTGAATGATTATGGATGTTCTTTAAAGGCATATCGACGAGAAGTTTTATCTGATATGCGTCTTTATGGAGAACTTCATCGATTTTTACCTGTTCTAGCAAATATTGAAGGTGCAAGAATTACAGAAGTAAAAGTTAATCACCGAGCACGTAAATATGGACAAAGTAAGTACGGAATAGATCGAACATTTCGTGTCTTGATGGATTTACTGACCGTTTGGTTTATGAATAGATTCTTAACCAGACCTATGTACGTTTTTGGTTTTGGAGGCATAGTCGCAATCTTTGCAAGTCTTGTGACTAGTACTTACTTATTGCTATGGAAATTTATTTCTGGGCAAAACATTGGGGATCGTCCTCTTTTGATATTTGCTCTATTGCTTGGGATAACAGGGGTACAGCTTTTTTGCTTTGGATTGCTAGGAGAGCTCCAGATTCGTACATATCATGAAAGTCAAGGAAGACCTATTTATCGCATTCGAGATACATTCAGAGGAGGGCGAAGGCTTTCCTGATTTTGAGAGCCTTTTGATGAGCTTTTGAACCTCTCTATTCCTTGAGCTGCTATAGCAACAATTCGACTGTCAGGATCTCGTAAACCACGTTTAAGAATTGGCAAGACTGCTGGATCTTTCCAGTTTTTTGCGATTGTTACCGCTAAAAAACGTTCCTCAGGCCCAGCAGAGATTAGTTGCGCAAGATTTTTTCTTAGTTTTAAGCGTTCTTGAGTGTTTTTTGGATCATGCGAAAATTCAGAGCTGGCTTTTGAGGGTTGAATTTGCTCAAATTCTTTTTTTAGAGAAACAAGACTTGTTTGTTCTTGATTTTGATTTCTTGAGAGATTTCTAGCGGAGCCTTGAAATAGTTCAAGTCTTGATTTTTTGCCAAGACCCCATAGCAATAGGGCAAGAATCAAAGCAAAACTACCTGCAAAAATCTGGTTCATGGGAAAAATGTTTGGCGATCTAATGTTGACTGATGCTTAAAAGGCACGAAATGGATTGAACTTTTATGTCATCAATGAGGTTTAAATGCGACTGTAAGTTTGTCAATCTATACAGTAACTATGGATCTATCTGGTATATGCGATGTCTACAGAGTTCGCAGCCACCTGGCTACCTGCAGTCTTCATCCCTCTAATTGGGTTAGTAGCACCTGCGGTTTTTATAGTTTTGGTTGGCCGACACATCACGGCAACTGATTAAAAGTCTTTTTTTTTTGAGCTAACCCAGTTCTTTTTTCTCCAATGACTGAATTCCAAGACCCGTTTTTAAAGTCAAGTGATCCTGTCAAATTTGACGAGAAATACGTTGACAGCACAGTTCGTCCTGGGGACATCGGCATAGCCGACCAGTGGGCTGTAACTCCTGCTGCAGATCCATGCTCTGCGGATTTGGCAACCCCAGTGAATAGTGGGTACTTCACTAAGGCTTTTCTAAATAATCTTCCTTTCTATCGCCCTGGTTTATCGCCAAACTTTAGAGGCCTTGAAGTTGGGGCTGCATTTGGTTATTTGCTGTTTGGCCCTTATGCCTTAACAGGACCTTTACGCAATAGTGACTTTGCTTTAACTGCAGGTTTATTAGGAGCTGTTGGTGCAGTTCACATACTTACTGCACTTCTTGTTCTTTACAACGCTCCAGGCAAGGCGCCAATTGTTCAGCCAGCTGACTCAACCATTAATGAACCTCCAGCAGATTTGTTTACTAGGACAGGCTGGGCGGACTTTACAAGTGGATTTTGGCTTGGTGGCTGCGGCGGTGCCGTGTTTGCTTGGCTTCTTTGCGGTACATTGCATTTAGATACCATCACTCCTCTAATCAAGAATATTTGGGTTGGAGGTTAGTTCATAGCTTTAAATGTATTTAAAGCAAAGTAATTAACAGGTGATTTAAATTCCTGAGGTATTTAATGCCTCGGGAATTTTTTTATTTTTTTTTAGATGAAGTTTACAAGGATTTTAAGTAGGAAATTATAATTTTACTTATAGAATTGGTGGAATATTTTTGCGATTCATTTTCAAGTTTTTTAGCTTTCATGGTTAACTTTTTCTCTCTGATAAGTCAAAAGCTCCCAGACCTATCAAATATTCAACATCCCTTGGAAGGTATTTCATATCTTATTGTTTTAGGTATTTTATATAGAACTGCATGGCCTAGATCATGGAATTCTATATTGAAAAGTATTTCTGCTGATATAAAAGAAGTTTCTGACAGCAAAGAAAATCGATAGTGCTGATTTCTTTTCTTCTCTAGTAATTGCAAAATAACAAACTTAGTGTGTTGCCTTGCGCCTAATTTTTATTGAAATAGGCTTTTCACAGAATATTTATCTCAACAGAGATCTTTTTAATTCATATAAATATCTAATAAAATTTTCAACGCGTTTGTTTTAATTTAAGACTAAGTTTTGATAGAACTCATTCTCTTTACTTATTAGTTATTTAGAAAACTTTTTAGCTTCATTTCTGAAAATCTCCTAATTATATTTTAGAGGATATGTCTTACTGATGATTTGATAAAAAAAAGCCCGTCAACTATATAAGTTGACGGGACTGTTTTTTGATTGACCTCTCTGTTAAAAGATAAATAAATCAAGTTTTCTGATTTATTTATCTCCTTTAGCCGAACTTACCAGCGGTTGATCCGATCACAAACGCTGCGTAGGTAACTGCTGTACCTACAACGAAGTGTGTAACACCTACAAGACGTGCTTGAACAATCGACAGGGCTACTGGCTTGTCTCTCCATCCAACAAGATTGGCAATTGGTGTGCGCTGATGTGCCCAAACAAGGGTTTCAATTAGCTCTTGCCAATAACCTCTCCAGGAAATGAGGAACATGAATCCTGTTGCCCAAATCAAGTGACCAAATAGGAACATCCAAGCCCAAACTGATAGTTCATTAACACCGAATGGGTTGTATCCGTTAATCAGCTGGGAACTATTAAGCCATAGGTAATCTCTAAACCAACCCATCAGGTAAGTACCTGATTCATTGAATTGAGCAACATTACCTTGCCATATAGCTAGATGCTTCCAATGCCAGTAGAACTGTACCCAAGCAACCGTATTAACAGCCCAGAACAGAGCCATATAAGTGGCATCCCAAGCTGAAGAATCGCAAGTGCCACCACGACCAGGACCATCGCAAGGGAAGGCATAGCCGAAGTCCTTCTTGTCAGGAATTAGCTTTGAACCTCTTGCATCAAGAGCACCTTTTATAAGGATAAGTGCAGTTGTATGAAGGCCTAGTGCAATACCGTGATGAACTAAGAAGTCAGCAGGACCTATTGGAAGGAAGTTAGTCGTCGCATCAGATGCGTTGATCATATCCATCCAATAGTGATTACCTGGCATCTGTTGAGAAGCAAGAGTAGCTGCACTATTGGCATTAGCGAGTAGTGCATCTATTCCATAGACCATCTTTCCACTAAAAGCCTGAAGAGCTTGTGCAAAGACAGGTTCAACAAGTATTTGCTTCTCAGGTGTTCCAAAAGCTACACATACATCATTATGAACATATAAGCCCAATGTATGGAAGCCAAGAAGCATACAAACCCAACTTAGATGACTAATTAGAGCCTCTTTACTATCTAGAACTCGTGCAAGGACATTGTCCTTGTTTAGTTCTGGGTCATAGTCTCTTACGAAGAAGATTGCTCCGTGAGAAAAAGCTCCACACATCAACAAGATGGCTATGTATTGATGGTGTGTATACAGAGCTGACTGGGTTGTGTAGTCCTGAGCAATGTATGCATAAGAAGGCAACGCTCCCATATGGTGCGCTACCAAACTGCACGCAACACCTAGACAAGCCAAGGCAAGACCAAGTTGGAAGTGAAGAGAGTTATTTACTGTTTCATAGATACCATTGTGGCTTAGTCCAAAATGGCCAACTCCTTCTCTATAACCGTCCCTATGAGGATCATTTGGATGGTTAGTGTTGTGAGCTTCTGTGATCTCTTTAAGAGTGTGACCTATGCCAAATGTATTTCTATACATATGACCACCAATAATCATTATGACTCCAAGAGCCAAGTGATGATGGGCAATGTCAGTTAGCCAAAGAGAACCTGTATCAGGGTGAAGTCCACCCATGAATGTGTAAATAGCTGTTCCTGCTCCTTGTGAAGTGCCAAATACATGGTCCAAGGAGTCTGGATTCTGAGCATATGCTCCCCAGTTACCAGTAAAGAATGGAGCTAAACCTTCTGGATGAGGAAGAACTGTTAACCAGTTATCCCAACCAACATGTTGGCCGCGAGACTCAGGTATTGCTACGTGAATCAAGTGAGCATTCCAAGCAATATTGCTGAAACCAAAAAGAACAGCAATGTGATGGTTTAACTGAGCTTCAGCGTTTTTGAACCATGCCAAAGATGGCCGGAACTTTGGTTGAAGATGTAGCCAACCTGCAAAGAGTAACCAGCAAACCAAAATGTTGATAAAAATCGCACCTTGGAATAACTGCTCATTCGTACGCATTCCAATCGTGTACCACCAGTGGTAAAGACCGGAATAGCAGATATCTACTGGGCCACTAGCCCCTGCTTGAGTCATTGCATCTGTAATGCCTTGACCAAAGTGGGGGTCCCAGATTGCGTGAGCGATTGGGCGAACATGAAGAGGGTCTATAACCCATTGTTCAAAGTTGCCCTGCCAGGCGATATGGAACAGGTTCCCAGCAACCCATAGACCAATGATTGCAAGATGACCGAAATGTGTTGCGAAGATCTTTTGATAAAGAGCTTCTTCGGTCATGCCATCGTGGCTCTCAAAATCGTGAGCCGTGGCTATGCCGTACCAAATACGACGGGTTGTTGGGTCCTGTGCCAGACCCTGACTAAACGAAGGAAATTTCGTTGCCATGTGGGGATAAGGTCAGGAGAGGTCAGCCGAGTCCAATAAGACGGGCATGGAAGAAGGCCCAGGTGGTAACAATTCCGCCTAGGAGGAAGTGGGTTACACCCACTGCACGGCCTTGGGTAATTGATAATGCCCGAGGCTGAATGGTAGGAGCAATTTTTAGCTTGTTATGAGCCCAGATAATGGATTCAAACAATTCCTGCCAATAACCTCGTCCTGTAAATAGGAACATGAGGCTGAAAGCCCAGATGAAATGTGCTCCAAGGAATAGAAGACTGTAAGAGGCTGTACCACTGCCATAGCCAGTAAGTACCTGTGATGACTGAGCCCAAAGGAAGTCTCTTAACCATCCATTGATGGTTATGGAACTTTGAGCAAAGTTGCCACCTGTTAGTCCCCATACATCACTTTGCATCTTCCATGAGAAGTAGAAGATGACAACTGAAATGGAGTTATACATCCAGAAGAGGCCTAGGAACACGTGGTCCCAAGAGGAAACTTGGCATGTACCTCCACGGCCAGGGCCGTCGCAGGAGAAACGGAAACCAAGATTTGCCTTGTCTGGAATGAGACGTGAGCTTCTTGCGTATAGAACACCCTTTAAAAGGATGAGCAAAGTGACGTGAATTGTGAACGCATGAACATGGTGGATCATTAGATCTGCTGTTCCCAAAGGCATTGAGAATGCTTCACTAACTCCGCCTGGGAGTGCATTAGGTGTTCCTGCAAGAGTTGAAGTTCCTATAGAACCATTCCATAGGTTTTGAACCCATTGAGCCAAAAATGGCTGCAGTTGAATACCTGTGTCGCTGAACATGTCTGCGGGGCGACCAAGCGCACGCATCACATCATTATGGATATATAGGCCAAAGCTATGGAAGCCAAGCCACATGCAAACCCAGTTCAAATGACTGATAATTGCATCACGTGCCTTGAGAATTCGGTCAAGGACGTTATCTATATGAACAGCAGGGTCGTAATCGCGAACCATTGCAATACCAGCATGAGCTGCCGCTCCACAAATCATTAATCCACCAATCCACATATGGTGAGTGAATAACCCAAGAACTGTTGGGTAATCAATTGATAGATAAGGATAAGCAGGAAGTGCATACATGTGATGAGCAATAACAATGGCTGCAGAACCAACCATCGCAAGGTTGATACTCAGCTGTGCGTGCCAGCTATTGCTCAAGAATTCAAAGATGCCCTCATGACCTTTTGGAGCTGGATAAAGGATTGGATCACCCTTATGAGCATCCATGATCTCCTTCATGCTGTGACCAACACCGTGGACAGAGTTCCGCCACATATGACCACCGAAGATGGCAAATACACCCCAAGCCAAATGATGGTGTGAGATGTCTGTCATCCAAAGGCTTCCTGTGACAGGATTCAATCCACCTTTATTAGTCAAGATATCGCTGAAAGCCCACCAGTTGAGAGTGAAGAAGTTCTCAACTGTTCGGCCTGCCAAACTTGGGAAGATTTGGCTTGCGACAGCAGGACTACAAAGAGTGGTAGTTGGAATGTCAGCGGCACTAGCAATGGTTACACCATCTATGACTAGTGGCTTACCAGCGTCAATTGCATCCAATAGTGCAGCTGTTGGTGCACCTATATGAATGAGGTGGCCAGCCCAAGCAATAGAACCTAATCCAATCAGAGCAATCTGATGGTGTTGGAGCATTGCCTCAACTTTCTGGAACCATTCCAGCTTTGGAGCAGCTTTGTGATAGTGATAGATGCCGCCATGGAGCATTAAGGCTGCCATTACAACTGCACCGATGGCAAGAGCCATCAGCTGAGCCTCATTTGTAATGCCCCAGGCTCTCCACATTTGGAAAATGCCTGATGAAATCTGGAGGCCTTGATAGTTGCCTCCTAAATCAGCATTAAGTACTTCTTGTCCAACAATTGGCCAAACCACCTGTGCACCTGGTTTTACGTGCGATGGGTCTGCTAACCAACTGCTGTAATTGGAGTAGCGGGCTCCTTGAAAAAAGAAGCCACTCATCCATATGAAGACGATGGCTAAGTGGCCGAAGTGGGCCGAAAAAATCTTTCGGCTTGTCTCTTCGAGATCGCCTTTATGGGTTTCAAAATCGTGAGCGTCAGCGTGGAGGTTCCAAATCCATGTAGTGGTTTTGGGACCTTTAGCAAGGGTTCTAGACCAGAAGCCGGGTTGGCCGGCTTTCTCTATATCGGCTGGGACATGGTCCCTGTCGACTGGCTGGTCATAAGGAGTTGGGACTCCTGAAGCCGTTGCTTTCTCCCCACGTTCTGGTGGGCTAATGGTCATCGAGAGGTTCCTCGAGGGTTGGGATCGAGATCGAGGTGGAATGCCACCAAACCAAGATGCTTAAAAGCTTCTTGGTCTCCAAGGGACATAACTACGTTAGTGGCTATGAACTCTGGAGTCAGTACATAAGCGAACAAAGTTCATGCATG
>QCJX01000019.1 GCA_003215725.1 Prochlorococcus sp. AG-409-I11 | reverse complement strand
GCTAAGTAAGCATACTAAATACCCTATACGTGAATTCCTTGCATTAGAGTAATTAGCTCTGCACCTCAATCCCCTTTATTCTTCTATCTTTATCTAAGTTAACAACCACATTAGAATTGATGTTAAGCAATGAGTATTTAGGGATGGAGGCGTTAATCATACGGACAAATGATTCCAATCTTTCACCCTTCAAAGAAGCACCTTTTTGAAGAAATAAGTTATTCTCCTGTTGAATTTTCCATTTATCTGTAAAGGAAAATTCAACACTCTTAAGATGCCAAATACGTTCAATTTCCTTCCATAATAACTGATACTCTAAGAGGTTTCTCTGAACAACTTTTCTATACTGGATCTCATCATTTGTAAGAGGAGGGTATACGATCCACTTAGGGTCTGTAATTGTTGCATCTAATGCATATTGATTACAACCTAAAAACCATCCTTCTAAAATTAATACATCTGGATATCCTTCTCTCCATCCTGAACGATCCCCTAATCCATTCCTCATTGATTTATCAAATATAGGGGCTTTAAAATAACCAGTTTCTTTCCAAGTATTAATTGTTTCTTGAAGTAGATTTAAAGAATGGCTTCCAGGAAGTCCTCTTGGGACATTCCATGGATTACCTTTCATAGCTTTATCAAGCTCTTTTGATGGGAGATAAAAATCATCAAGAGAAACAACAGCTAAAGAAAAGTTCAAGGCTAACGAAACTTCTTCTAACCATCTTCCTAAACTTGATTTTCCACAACCTGGTAAACCCGTAATTCCATAAACTACACGCTCACTACAGTTTGAAGAAAGTCTGCAAACGTCAGACAGGAAAGGGAAACCTAATCCCCAAGTCCAATCGCTTCTTGTAGATTCTGGCCAAAATGATTTTGCTAATTTAACACCACCTAAACTTAACCAATTTTCAAACCACAATTGATGATCAGTATATCCAATTTCAATCAAAAGTTTCTCAAGATCTAAAGGTGGAAAGTTAATTTCAGAGTGTATATGTTCAAATAAGTTGGAAGATTTATTAAGATTAGATGGGTTGTTCTGATTTATCATAAGAATTCATTAAGTAATAGATTGCTAACTTGTTCTTTAACAATTATCGACCAACCATAAGCATTTGGTTTAGGTGCTAACAGAAATTCTCCGGAATTTATATATTTCTGAAAGATTTGATTAGGACCATTTATTCCAGGAACAACTATAGGAATATCAGAAGCCTTTAAGAGAGGAAGATCGTTTGGAGAGTCACCTAAAGCTATTACTTTTACATTTTTATTATAGTAATTTTCTTTTAAACTAATAAGGGCCTTACCTTTATGGCTATCAATACTTAATAAATGGCTCATACGATTACCTTGAAGAACATTAGTCTTATGTTTAATTGTAATTTTCTTAATTAGATCTAATAGATCCAAAGGTGGATTTAGAAATGGAACACTCCATTCCCTTTCTCTAGCTAACATTATTGAATCACCTTCTAAACCAGTAAGTTCATTTATCTCTTGATCTGTAAGATCATTTAATGCTCTTAAAGGATAACTTATCTCCTCTGATAATCTATCTAATAATGGTCTCAGTTCATCATAACTTCGACCAAGTATTATTTCCCATTCATTATCATTCAATTCATTTGTTCCATATATTGCACCCCCATTCTCAACTATAAAAGGATCCTTTATAGCAATATCTTTTCTAAGAACTCTAACTTCAGCAGCTGTCTTGCTTGTACATGGTATTAAAGGTACCTTATTAATTTTAAGCCATTCAATGGTTTCAAGCGCAGGGCCTAGGTCATAATTATGATCCATCAAGGTACCGTCGATATCCGTAACAACTAAACAACTTAAATTATCTTTCATTTTAAGGTTTATATGGTGTGATCCAATGAACAGAGTAAGGCTCTAATAATAATAGACTATCCTTAAGATGAGTTCCTTCTAAACATTCTTTCCAATCGTAATTAAAAAAATCCATCCCTAATTTCAGAGTGCTTGGTAAGTCTATGTTGAATCGACTGCTGGTCATGTTATGAACTACCCAAGTTTTTTGGGATTTATCACCTCTTGAAAAAATAACAAGGTCAGTTCTATCCTTACTTAAAACAGACATTGGTGAATCAGGGTGAAAGGCATGCATTCGAGAACGAACTTTCATCGCTTTATTCAGCTTATCTATGATTGTACTAACTAGAGAATCTTCATCTTTTAATATAGAAATTAATTTATCTGCATGGAATCTTTCTCGATTTATGTCTCTTCTTTGACCTGTATTTGCGAAACCTTTTAGATCATTTTCTGATGTAAGTATTGCTTGCAAGTAATAAGCAGGCACTCCCTTTAGTCCCATAGCAAATAGTTGGCTTAATAAGAAGCGCTCTTTTTGCCACAAAGAGCTATTTAGACCAATATCTGCCATTGCACTCCACCAACTTATATTTAATTCATAAGGTTTTACATCGTTATTTTCAGAGGTCCTATGGCTAACCAATCCTCCTCTAGCTTCAATGTTTATTAATAAGTCATGCAACCTGTCCTCATCCATTAACCCTTCTAAGGGTCTTAAACCAATACCATCATGAGAAGCAGTAAAGTTTAAAAAGGTTGTTTTATCAGGAAATTCTGGCCACTTAGAAAGCCATTTATTTAGAAGGTCAGCCTTGTTTTTAATTAATGACTCTAATAATAAAGGAGGTAAAGCAAAATTGTATGCAATATTAGCCTCGTCTCCACTTAAAAGATAAGATAAGTTTTCATTTTCAGGAACATTTGTTTCTGTTACGACCACACCTAATGGATCAACCCCTTGTAATAATAACCTTAAAATTTTAACAATTATATGGGCTTTCTCTAAGTTAATGCATGTTGTATTTGGCTCTTTCCATATGAATCCAACTGCGTCTAGTCTTATCCATTTAACTCCATGGTTGAGATAACGTACTAATAAATTTATAAACTCCAATAATATATTTGGGTTATGCCAGTTCAAATCAATCTGATCAGGTCCAAAAGTTGTCCAAACATTCTTCGTTCCATCTTTTAAAGTAAGTTTAGTAAATAATGAGCTACTCCTGGGACGTGTAACCTTTTCCCAGCCTAATTTATTCTTAGGAGAAAGGATGTAATTCTTACCAGGCTCTATAGAGTTAATAAACTGCTTCACCCATAAATGAGAAGAAGAGACATGGTTAAGAACTAAATCAGCCATAATAAAGTATTTCTCTGACAAGAGGCTTAGATCATCCCAATCGCCAAACCTATTATCTAAATGTTCATAGCTCGAAACCGCAAAGCCACCATCGCTAGTAGATCTTAAGAAAGGAAGTATATGAATAACCTTAAACAACTCTCCCAATAGACTGTTGTTAAGTAATTCATCAAGAGTTTTTAATGAAGGTTCTCCTGTTCTGAAAACACCATCTGCGTAAGTTATTAATACGGCAGTGCTTGAATCCCATAAGGTATTTGAATGACTTCTAGAAAATTTGTTAATTGCACAATTATCATCTAAATTCTGCATTAATTGAGACGAAAAAAAATTAATTTCTTCGGTAGAATGGTTAATGTAGACTTTCTTTAGTAATTCAATCAGTTTTTCTCTCTGCATAATTTCTTTATGCTGAAGGGCTTGGTTCATAGATTCTCTACGCAATTTCATTTTATTTCCTAATCAAATTCTTTTTAATAACAAAGAATGGACTTTCAACAAGGCTTGATAACAACAGTTCATGATTATGGGGTGTCGAATGACTCCATAGATAAATTACTTGAAGGGCTTAAGACAAGACCTACCTCTATATTGATGCCATGTTTATTCGAAGAATTCAAAAGGCCAGCATTAAAGTTAATAAAAGATGTACTCAAAGATTTAAAAGGTCTCAACCAACTCGTAATAGCACTTTCAGCTAAATCTGCAACTGACGTTCAACAAGCTAAAAGTTTTTTTTCTGATATGCCCTTTCCTGTTCATGTCCAGTGGACAAATGGCCCAACAGTAATTGAACTACTGAAAACCCAAGCGGAAAATGGTCTTGAGTTAGTTGGCACTCCTGGGAAAGGTTGGGCTGTATGGCAAGGTATAGGAATAGCTACAAAAACATCAGAAGTTATAGCTTTATTTGATGCAGATATTAAAACCTTTACTTCAGCATATCCCTCAAGAATGTTGCATCCTTTACTAGACACATCAAATGGGATTTCATATGTAAAAGCCTTTTATAGTCGCCTTTCACTTGAAAACAACTCGCTACAAGGTAGAGCTACTAGGCTGTTTGTTAGGCCATTACTTTCCAGTCTTGAACAACTATTTGATAATGAACCTTTTCTTCAGTATCTAAAAGCTTTTAGGTATCCATTAGCAGGTGAATTTGCCTTCACCGCAGATCTCGCTATGAATTTAAGAGTTCCTTGTGATTGGGGATTAGAAATTGGTCTTTTGTCTGAAGTTTATAGAAATGTGAGAACTTCTCGGATAGCACAAGTTGACCTAGGAATATTTGATCATAAGCATAAAGAAATCGGTGATAATGCAAATGAAGGTCTGCAGCGTATGTGCTCAGAAATACTATCCAGTGTTATGAGAGGATTAATGGAGCATCAAGCAAAAGCATTAAATTGTTCTCAACTATCCACTTTGGAACTACTTTACCGTCGAGAAGGAGAAGATAGTGTTAAAAAATTTGGGCTAGATTCATCTGTCAACCAACTTCCATATAATCGTCATGAAGAAGAACTATATGTTCATAAGTTTTCTTCACTTATAAGACCTGCTGTTAACAATCTTTTGGAATCCCCAATAACTAATCAGCTTCCGTCATGGTCAAGAGTTTTAGCTTGTGAAAGTCGACTCCAAGACGATCTAATCGAAGCTGGAAATAACATTAATTAAAACAAATCTATTAGGTAATAGTATGATTTATTTCTTTTATTGCTTAATATATAAATAACAAGTTTATGAATAAAAAAACCCCCTAAAAGAGGGGGTGGGGGAAGGCTTTACAACTCAAAAAATTTTATTTTTGGTAATGAGCACCTCTATAGGTAAGTATAGGATGCTTTTGAGATGTACTAGCAACTCTAGAAGTGTAGACATTACGGCGATAGGTCAGCCTCACTGGTTGCTTTGCTACAGCTTCCTTATGCTGAACATAGTCATGGCCGCGATATAAGAGTGTTGTCATGATTCAGAGTCCGAAAGGGCCCAAGTCCCCGTTCCTTGGCTTGGGTCGAACTGCGCCTCAAAATTGAGGTGAACGGTTTAGTAGCTATTGCTACAAAATATATTATGAGCAAACAAAAAACAATGTGTAGTTCATGTTGATACAAATCTCACTAGTGAGGCAAAAATAAGATCTTTTTCCTAGGTATTAATGCCAGTGATGGAGAAGTAATTAAAAACAAGGCTGGATATTGATAATGATCAAAAAATCATGGTCTTAGCAAAGGATATTTTTCTTAGACTAAACTCTTAGTAATTAAGGAAATTCCAATCGTTATAGATAAAAGTTCAAAACATCTCTTTACTAAAAAGTTTCCTTTTTTGATCGAATAATGAGAGCCAAAATATCCCCCAACCAATGAGCCAACTATCAATGTAGGAACCCAAGTCCAATAAACTTTTCCACTAAAACCCAATACCAAAGCTCCAGTACCATTCCAAAATAGGCCGACAAGTATCAAAGTATAAGCAATTGCTCTTGTATAAGAAAAGCCAAACCAACTAACAAGCCAGAGTGTCACAAATAATCCTGTCCCAGAGGTTAGTGATCCATTTAGAAACCCAATAATAAAAAGACCAAATGAGCCGATAAGCAATCGAACCAAATTCATACTTACATAAGAATCATTTGTTCCAAGCTTCGGTCTATAGGAAGAGTAAATTCCTACAAATAAAGTTATTATCCCAAGTGCTGCAGTTGCAAGATCATCTGGGATCAATAGAACTGTACTTGAACCTAGATAAACTCCTGGTAGACCGCTGCAAAGAATAAAAAAAGCAAACCCCGGTTTTAATGTCCCTTCTTTGAGATGCCTAAAACTTGCTCCTGCTCCTAGAGCAACACTTGCAAGTTTATGAGTTGCCAAAGCAGAGGAAAAAGGTAGCCCAAGAAAAATAAGAGCAGGCAGTTGAATTAAACCTGCTCCTCCTCCAGAGAAAGCAGAAAGGAAATTGGCAAGAAATGAAATTGTTAGCAAGCCAAGTTGAAGACCGAGTGTGCTGACCTGCATCAAAAGAATTAAGAAAAAAATTTTTAGTTATTGCCAAAAAACAAGCGATAAAATCGACCAATCTTAAGAGATCTGGTTAATTAGTCGCCACCGCCATTACAACTCCAGACCTTTGCAGGCATGCTTGCATTGTTAATTCCATCAACACGGAAAGTTCTTTCAACACAATCATTCTGATTTCGTGCCCATTCTGCAATGGGAACAAGAGAAACAGAGATCATGACTAAGCTTAAAGTACTTACACCAGCTAGTACTGGATAAGCATGGGCCCTAATCATTTCTCTTGGGTTCATTTGAAGAAAGCAAAATAGTTTGAAGATAATTACACGATGCCATCTTTATGAAAAATTTCAAACCTTTTTTAAGACAAATAGATCATAAAGAGAGATTTTTATACATTCATTTCATTATGATGGTTAAGGCCAATACAAAAAGACTGAAGAGTATTAGGTCTTTTAACTATAAAAAAACCGAATTCTGATATAGATAAAGCAAAATACTACACATTTAAAAGTATAATCTATAGCAATCAAGTCAAAAGTACTATTTTCCACGATTCCAAATTAAGTATGATAGAATCTTATAAAGGATAAAAGAATGCTTCTCTTTCCATCTTTCAATACTTTCTCTCATGCCTATATAGGCTTATTTCTCATTTCAATAGGTGTTTTAAATGCAATGAGAATGCAAGGTTATATCAATACAGGTAATAGCGTATATAGCCAGAAGTCAGACTAAAGAAGATGTTATCCTTAGATTTGCTCATAGCTTTTTCAAGACTAAGGATGAGTTGAGTTACTTTAATATTCTGTATTTAATCTAACTAGCAAGCATTATATAATAAAAAATTTTATTCACTAGTTTTTTTTATTCCTCTAATGTAAGGTAGATAACAATACCTTTACTTCCGTTATGGAAAGACTATCTGAGATAGATTTAGGTTCAGTGATTCTTTCACTAGCTGTAATTACTGGTTTTTTGGCTTTTGGAGTATTAATTATAAGGTTAATAGTAGGGGCTATAAAAGAAATATTTTCAAATTAAGTAATATCATTAGGAAATTTATTCTAATTCAAGAATTTAATTATTGATTTTTCTCAAAGCAATAATTTAGGAGATTTTTAAAAGCATAAGATGAAGTAAATAACCCATTTCAGTTTTCACATTTATCTGGAGCAGTCAAAAGCAAATTCGAGTTAAATGGTTAAATGGATAGTACTAAGTGTTTAAATTTCGTCCATATAAGCCATGAACAATAAAGTAGACCTTATTGAGATCGGATCAAGCGTAAAAATCAACCTGGGAATGGTTCAAGATCAGATTCCCTTAACTTTAACCGAAAAACTCAGAACCGACTCTACAGGGAAAGTCATGGGATACAAGATGACCGACGGGCAAGGGATAGGACTAATCCTCCAATTAAAAGACGGATCGAATTGTTGGTTTTTCTCAGACGAAATAGATCACTCTTTTCAGCAACATAGCGACTTTAAAAATACCAATGGAAATCAATCAAACCTTCTCAATTCAGCAAGATTTACTTTTCCAGAAAACCAAAATGCTTCTAGAAGTTTCAAATTAAATACATCAATATCATATTTGATCAATCCCCTAAACTTTATAGAATGGCTAACATATGTGACTAAAGATATATTTTAGAGAATGAATAAAGCTATAAAGAGCCTTGGCTAATAACTTTTAAGTTACAGTTTTAAGTTCATTAAGTTATCAAGATCAAGTTATCGATCAAACTCTCTAGCCCAGGATTCTTCATAAGAAAGCCTATCAAAACATTCGTTTTGAGGAGAAGCCAGTAAGATAGGGGAAAGTCCTATATCATTCATCAAACAATCTCCTTTTAAATTACAGGTCCTTTTTAGGATTCCTAAGAAAAGCATTTTGAGCATGTTCTACTTAGTGTTTTTTCAAAGATCACTTACCAAGCAATAAAAAGCTAGCTTTTCGACATAAAAAGTGAAGAAATAAAGTTATTGTAAATATAAGTTGCTAGTGATCGAAAGATTAAAGTAATCGACAACATCTAATCTTATTGAATCTAAGTCCAGTTAAATCATTTTTTAGATTAAGTTTCTTACCGCAATAAAAGGAATTTTAACAATAGTAATTACCCCTCAAAAGGTCACTAAAATCTTTTTAAGGCTTTTGACGTGAATTTCATTCTAGAAACCTCTTGATAACCAATGAAATAAAAATAGTGGGAAATTTTATCGACATCACGATCCATGTGGTTTTCAAGCTCTGACCTGACAAATAGTCAAGGTATGAGTATGAGTAGAAAAAGAGTGTCAGTCCTCGAAGAAGAACAGGCTGAATAACCAAAGAGGTTTAACAATGGGTCTTTCTTCGGGATTAAGTCAATTCATCATTCTTTATCACCGAACACCTTTTGATGAAAGCTTTAATGAATCTGGAGAAAGGGTTTGGCGTGACCAAAAAAGTCCTAACGGAATTATCCCTACTCTTAGGAATCTATTCAAAGATCACCCAGAAGGTACATGGATCGCATGGAGAGAAGTTAAGCAAATAGAAGGCGAAGTCGATGAAGAGATAATAATGAAAAAACCATTTCCGTTTTCATTGATAAGAGTACCTCTTGAAAAAACAGAAATTTCTAGCTTTTATCACGTAACATCAAAGGAATCCTTCTGGCCTATCCTTCATACTTTTCCTGGCTACTTTGGAATAAATAATGCGAACTGGGAAATTTTCCAAAATGTTAATTATCGATTTGCAGAAGCGGCCTGTCGTATTTCAGCCGATCAAGCAACTGTATGGGTACATGATTACAATTTGTGGCTTGTACCTGCCTACATCAGAGAGAAAAGACCTGATCTAAAAATCATTTTTTTTCATCACACCCCATTCCCTGGGAATGATGTCTTTGCAATACTTCCATGGAGAAGACAAATCATTGAAAGTTTACTTTGTTGCAATAGCGTTGGTTTTCATATTCCTAGGTATACAGAAAATTTTGCTCGTGCAGCAAATTGTTTGGTAGGGGCTAAGAAGGATAACAAAGTCAGTGTTAACAAAAGGTTCATAAGTATTGGCAGCGCGCTTACAGAGCCAAGTGTTACTGAATCCATCTCACATGCAGGTAGGAACGTTAAATTAGTCTCTTCGCCCGTAGGTACATCTCCAGAGTTAATCAGAACTCTTCTTGATACAACTCTTGTAAAAGATCATATAGATGAAATAAATAAAAGCACAAAAAAAGGCAGAAAGTTAATACTTTCTGCAAGCAGAGTTGACTATACAAAAGGGAATGAAGAACTCTTACTTTGCTTTGAAAGATTACTTGAAAGAAGACAGGACTTGCATGGCAAATTGGTTTTGATGCTTGCATGTGTTTCGGCTGCTAATGGAATGAAGATCTACGAGGAAACACAACGCTCAATAGAAGAAATGGCGGGAAGAATTAATGGCAGGTTCAGTAGAATTGATTGGGTCCCTATTCGGTTCTCGACCCAACGAATTCCTTATGAAGAAATGGTTGCATGGTTCAGAGAAGCAGATATTTGTTGGATAACACCACTAAGAGATGGTCTAAATCTTGTAGCAAAAGAATATGCAGCTTCACGAAAAAACTGTGGAGGAGTGCTTGTACTTTCAGAATTTACAGGAGCATCAGTACTTCTAGATGGGGCAGTACTTACTAATCCCTATTCTCACAAAAGAATGGACGAATCTATTGAAGAAGCTATAGAAATGGATTTACAAGAGCAAATTCAAAGAATGAAATTGATGACAAATGCTGTTGAATCTTTCACAGTGAATGACTGGGCCAAAGAACAAATTAACTCCTTAACATAGCTCAATGAATAAGATGCAAAATAAGAATTGGTGGGATGGTTCCGTTATCTACCAATTAATACCTCGTAGTTTTTCTGATGGTAATGGAGATGGCATTGGAGATTTCAAAGGACTAACAAATAAAATCAGCTATTTAAAATGGTTAGGTATAGACATAATTTGGTTAAATCCTATTTATCCATCACCATTAACAGATGGTGGTTATGACATTACAGATTTCAAAAATATTCACCCAGATTTAGGTGATCTTTCGAGTTTCCACAGATTTATAACCGTCGCACATGAGCATAAAATAAAGGTAATTTTAGATCTTGTAATAAATCATACAAGTTATCTTCATCCATGGTTTCAACGAGCCAGATGGGCTCCTAAAGGTTCACCAGAAAGAGAAGTCTATGTATGGAGTGATGACCCTAATAAGTATAAAGATGCACCCATTTTATTCAAGAAATTTGAATCATCTAATTGGGAATGGGATGAGGAAGCAAAGCAATATTATTTTCATAGATATCTGCGACAACAGCCTGACCTAAATTATGAGAACCCCTGGGTTCAAAAGCAAATACTAGAAGTTATTAGTTTTTGGATAGGAAAAGGCGTTGATGGATTTCGATTAGATGCAGTACCTTTTCTATTTGAGAAAGAAAATAGTCGCTGTGAAGGGCTTCCTGAAACACATGGATTCTTAAAAAAGATTCGCAAACATATTGATAAAGAAGAAAAAAACATTTTTCTTCTGGCAGAAGCAATTCAATCAGTAAAAGACACAAGGCAATACATAGCAACTGATGAGTTGCATAGTGCATTTAACTTTGAACTTACGGCTTATCTTTTTGCCGCCATTGCAAATGGAAAGGTTAACAATGTAAAAAATTGTCTTAACGATAGTCAAAAGGCAATCTCAGAATCTTCTTGGACGATGCCATTACGTAATCATGATGAGCTCTGGTTAGGTGATGGAAATTTAATCCCTCAACATGTAATTCAAACTATTTGCACTGGACTTCCTCAAGGGATGGGCCATTGGTTGAATTGGGGAATAAATCGACGTCTAGCACCTTTGCTCAATGGTGATGCTCGGCCTAACAAATTACTCCACGCAGTTCTATATAGCCTTCCAGGGATTCCATGTATTTACTATGGCGACGAAATTGGAATGGGAGACTGGGTAGGACTGAGAGATCGTGATGCAAACCGTACACCTATGGCATGGACTCCCGAAAGAAATGGAGGATTCTCATCTGCACCAGAACCCTTATTAGTACTACCTTCTATAACCTCACCTGGATATAACTACCGAGTGATTAATGTTGAAGTACAAAAGACACTTCCAGGGTCACTACTTAATTGGCATAAAAGAATGATTTTATGTCGAAAACATCTACCAGCATTAAGTAATGGTGATTTTCATCTTTTAGAAACAAATCACCCCAGTATTCTTGCATTTACAAGATCTAATAAAACTATGAATATATTAATTGCTGCAAATTTCTCAAGAACAGGAACCTCTTTTTATATCGATCTAAGCAATTGGGGAAACATTCGTACTCGAGAAGTTATATGGGGTTCAGAATTTCCCCATACTTCTAAAAATTGGTTTTGCTATCTGCCTCCCTATGGGTTTAACTGGTGGTTACTTGGAGAAGTAGACAAATAAAACAGCTGATTATTACTATTAATTCTCAAGTTCTAATGAGCCCTTAGGAAAACCAAAGCGATTAAGTTCTTCTTGAACAAGCGATAGTAATCTCTTTGACTCAGGCAAGTCGACCATTGCCAGTCTACATCTACGTGCAAGAATATCTGTAGGGGTTTTTGCATGCTCAAACCTAATGGCGTGAATAATTTCTGCATGAGTTAATGGAATAACACTACTAAGCGGTTCCAATTGAGAAAACTCATAATTAGAAATTATTGAAAGTGCCTCCAAACCATAATTTGATTGAAGATGATCTATTTGCTTTTCTTTATGCAATGAATTTGGAAGATATTGGCTAAGTAATGCTCGTTGTTCAAATAAAAGTTTTAATGTCTTATCAAAACAAGTAGAAGATCCAATTAAAGGAAGTAATTTTGGTTGAGGGAGCTTTTGGCCAATAAATTGTTCAACAGCCTCTAAGGTATCAAGTGCAATAAGACGACAGCTTGTCCACTTCCCACCCATTGCACTTATAAGCCCACAAGGTAACGTCTCAATTTCATGCTCTCTAACCAAACGACTACTTTCTTTAGATGACTCTGGAGGCTTCACGAGAGGGCGCCCCCCTGCCCAAAGACTTTTTACAACTGGTTTTTTTAAGTCAGGGAACAACTGCTTTACATACCGAAGCAGATAGTTCTCTTCACCTAAAGAAGGAATTTGAGCCTCTTTAATCTCACAAGGTTTATCTGTTGTTCCTACTTGAGTTCGCCCAAAGAAAGGAAGAAGAAATAAAACTCTCCCATCATTTGTATTCGGTAACAATAGACCAACATTCTTTGGACAAAGGTTATTTTCCAAAACCAAGTGGATGCCTCTACTGACTAATAGTTTGGATGGTAAATTTGAGTCAGCGAGCTGTCTGATTTTGTCAGCATAAATTCCAGTTGCATTAACTATCACGTTAGCCTTCCACTCTTCTTGTTGGCCCGAAGAATCTTCTGACAAAACACCTATTAACTTTCCATCAGATTGACGTAGAAAGTCCATAACTTTACATCTACTTCTAAGTATTGCCCCTGACCTTTCTGCCGTAAGTGCTAACAATAAGTTTAAGCGCGAATCATTAAATTGCCCGTCAGTGTAGGCAATCCCTGATGACAAACTTTTACTTAACAAAGGTAATAGGTCATGTAATTGAAAGTTGGACAAGAATCTACTACTGCCAATATTTTTGCTCCCAGAAAGCATGTCATAAAGACCAAGACCTATGCGGTAGTAAGTATTCTTTAGATGATTTTCAGAAGGTATAACAATCTCAAGAGGATGTGCCAAGAAAGGAGCTTGTTTTATCCAATGATGTCTTTCAAGAAGTGCTTCTCTAACAAGTTGAAGTTGTGCACTATCAAAAGTTTTAAATGCTAATTCAAGATATCTCACTCCTCCATGCAAAAGCTTTGTACTTCTACTACTTGTACCACCTCCAATATCTCCCTCATCAAGCATTGCAACATTCAATCCTCTCTTCACTCCCTCATAGGCGATAGAAGAACCAGTAGCGCCTGCGCCAATAACTATCAAATCAAACTCATTGCTACTCATGCCAACCAAGACTTCTTTCAAGTGCTTTGTTCCAAGAAGCAGACCACTCTTTACGCTTTTCAGCATCAATTGTTGGTGAAAAAATCTCTGCTCCAGATCTACCTATAGAAGACAAAGTCTGAAAGTCGGTAATAACGCCTGATTGCACTCCTGCCATCAAAGCCACTCCTTTAGCAGTACTTTCTAAATTACTAGGCCTCCTAACAGAAAGCCCTGTCGAATTTGCTTGAGCCTGCAAAAGAACATCTGAAGCTGAGGCCCCTCCATCAACAGCCAGCTCACCTAATTTGCTTCCAAGAGAATCTTCTGCAAGTTGAACAAGGTTGGCGACAGAAAGTGCTATACCTTCCAAGGCTGCTCTGGCAATGTGAGAGCGACTACTATCTCTAGTTAACCCTATAATTAAACCTCTAGCATTTGGATCCCAATGCGGAGTACCCCAGCCTGTGAAGGCCGGTACAAATTTCACACCTCCTGAGTTATCAACTTCTTCAGCAAGCAAGTTAATCTGAGCTGCAGTATCTATAATTTTGAGTCCATCTCTCAACCATTGAACAACAGTTCCTGCATTGAAAAGGCTGCCTTCAAGGCAATATGTTGGGTCACCGTCAGAGTCAGTCCATGCCAAAGTACTTAACAAGCCAGAATCAGATCGATAGATATCTTTCCCTGTATTAACTACTAAAAAAGCTCCTGTTCCATACGTACACTTCGCTTCACCTTTTGCGAAACAAAGCTGGCCAAAAGTAGCGGCTTGTTGATCTCCTAATAAAGCTTGTATAGGTACACCTTCAAAAGGCAATCCTCCAGAAATCTTTCCGAAATCACCACGGCAAGGAACAAGTTCCGGCAAAGCATTGAAAGGTAATCCAACAACATCACAGAATTCATCTAGCCACTGTCTCTGTTCAAGGTCCATCAACAGTGTTCGACTTGCATTACTCATATCTGAACAATGTTTTTTACCAGAAGTCAATTGCCAAAGGAGCCAACTCTCAATTGTTCCAAAGCAAATATCATCTGAAGCAAGAGCTTCCTTAGCAGCTACTTGATGAAGTAAAAGCCAATGAATTTTACTTGCACTAAAATAAGGGTCTAGAAGTAGACCAGTACGTTTTCTCCATTCATCCTCAAGCCCTTCTTGTTTCCACTGAGAACAAATTTCAGTAGTTCTTCCATCTTGCCAAACAAGTGCGGGGCCACAGGGAGATCCATTACTTCGACGCCAAAGAACTGTTGTTTCACGTTGATTAGTAATTCCACAACTAACAATTGATTTACGTTGGTCTTCAGTGAGTTTTTTTTCTAGGCCTAACATTGCATTTAATTGGCTGGACCATATCTCTCCTGGATTCTGTTCAACCCAACCATTTGCAGGATACTTAATTTCCAAAGGCGCACTGCAGCTAGCTACAAGCAAGCCATCAGAATTGAACACAGCAGCTCTTGAACTACTTGTTCCTTGATCTAGTGCGAGTAATAGTGGTTTATAAGCCATAAAGTTTGTTTTACCCATTGCTAGCGAGAGAGGCACCTAAACGCAAAGAAAAATGATGCAAAAGCACTTATTTTTACAACCTCCTGATTGGATTAAGAATGCAATTGCCTATCAGGTTTTTCCTGACCGGTTTAAAAAGAGCACCAAGGTAAACGAACAAAAAGATTTAATTTTAAAGCCATGGGGATCAAACCCACATGAACAAGGTTTTCATGGAGGTGATCTTTATGGTCTTATTGATTCAATAGATTATTTTAAGAAGTTAGGTATTAATTGTATTTACTTAAACCCTATTTTTACCTCTGCCTCAAACCACAGATATCATACTTATGATTATTTTCAAGTAGACCCTCTGCTGGGTGGGAATCAAGCTTTAGATGATTTAATTCAAGCTCTTCATAAAGAAGGAATTAGGATTGTTCTTGATGGTGTTTTTAACCATTGCAGTAGGGGGTTCTGGGCTTTTCATAATTTGCTAGAGAATGGGAAAGTTTCCCCATATATTGATTGGTTTAATATTCATAAATGGCCATTAAACCCTTATCCAAAAGAATATGAAGATTGTGGATATAGTTGTTGGTGGGGAAACCCAGCGCTACCAAAATTTAACCATAATAATCCCTCTGTTAGAAAGTACCTTATTTCAGCAGCTGCTCATTGGGTTCACAAAGGAATTGATGGATGGAGACTTGATGTTGCTGATGAAGTAGAACACAGTTTCTGGAAAGAATTTCGAAAAGAGCTTAAATCAATAAATCCAGACATATGGATTATTGGAGAGATTTGGGGAGAAGCACGTTCATGGTTAAAAGGTGACGAGTTTGATGGCGTAATGAATTATCGAATTGGATGGAGTACTTTGTGCTGGGCAGGGGGAAAGGAAATAAATAAAAGTTATAAGAATCCTGAATATCCACTCAAAGCAATAAGTAGTAAAAAATATTTAAAGATATTAAAGACTACTTATGATTGGTACCCAAAAGAAACAAATAGAGCTCATCTTAATTTACTTGATAGTCACGATGTACCTCGATCGTTAAACTCTCTCAAAGAAGACAGTGCTTCATTAAAGCTTGCTCTTTTCTTACTCTTTATCCAATCAGGTGTTCCTTGTATTTACTATGGAACAGAAGCAGGTTTGGCCGGAGGAAAAGAACCAGGATGTCGTGAGTCTTTCCCTTGGGATCAAGACTGGAAGCTTAATTTAATTGATTATATTCAGTCATTAATAAAACTTCGACAAACACTGCCAGAGATACTTGAATACACTATCAATTGGGTCCCAGAGAATGAAAATATAATTTATGGTGTTTTATCTAATCAAAAGAAATCTATTTTTATCCTAGTAAACCGCAGCCAACAAGAACAAATTGAGATAAAGTATAATTTTTCAAAAGTTTTATTTTTGGTAGGTGAGCTAAATAAGGAAAGCAATTTCATAGGGGCGAAATCTGCTGCAATCTTGTATCGGTAGCAGGTTTTCGCAATAAAAATAGTATTGCCAAAATAGAAACTAAATTAATCTAACTTTTAAAGCTGTTTGTACATTTATCAACGGTAGTCACCACGTGAATTATTACGAGGGCCTTCTCTTGGAGTTGCTTTATTAACTCTGATCATTCTTCCCATCCATTCTACATCCTGCAGATCGTCTATTGCTTTTTGCTCATCTACATCATTAACTAGTTCAACGAAAGCAAATCCACGCTTTCTTCCCGTCTCTCGGTCCAGAGGAAGGCTACATTTCTTGACCTCGCCGTAATTGTTGAACAAGTCAACAAGATCTTCCTGCTCGGCTTGAAAAGACAAATTGCCTATGTAAATAGTCATTCCTTGAAGGACCTATGCGGTTTAAGTAAGTGAAGCCTTGGTCCGAGAAGGAAAGTCCTTTAATGCTGGAGCTTAAAAGCTAAAGCCCACGGAGTTAGACAAAAAGATACTAGCAGTGGATTTAATTATGCTCATATCCATTTGAAAAACATGTTTTAAATAAGCTGTTTTGCTGTCCAAAAATGCTAGATAAGCTCAGAGCGCAATACAAATAACATTCTCACAAGATAGATGAAATAAAGTCAAAAAAATTTTTACCAATCGATTAGACATAACTTTAGCAATGCTTCTACAAAATATTAATAATTTTTAATTCAGAAAATTACCGAAATTAGTTTGACATTAATCACAAAACTTAGATGATATACCTGCACTATTCCATAGCCTTAACCAGCTAATGATCAAAAAATATGGACAGAATTCTAACTATGACCATGTCATCATAATTGCAAGCAACTCCCAGCAGGAAACGATAGTAAAGAGTAAAAATACTCATACACTTTTCCTTATGTCCTGTCAATAAATGACACAGCGTAAAGTGCTGTTTTAACTCAAAAAGTTCCTTTAGACCCCTCTGATAACAATGGTTCTTAGAGTATTGGTTCTTTCGAACGATTCAGAAAGGTTAAATCAAGTTGCCCAACCGAATAACTTTAGCTAAAGATAAGTTGTAAACTTTATGGAGATATCAATGTCAAACAAACAATTAGAAACTTTTCTAGGAAAAGCACAATCAGATAAATCATTAAGAAAGCAAATAGTCAATTGCGGAACAAACAATATTTGCGTTTCTGAAGTTGGCCAAAAATATGGGCATAAGTTTTCACCTGCAAACGTCGGACATTGGCAAAGGGACCATGGTGGGAAGCTTATCTCTTAAATAAATTTAACCGCTGTAATATAATTCTTACGAAGAAATCTCATTAGGGCAATTCAAATTTACTACGAAATTTGAATTAGTTAATAATAAAAAATGTCTTAAAACTTAGCTTTTAGCACTATATGCCTAATCTTGTCATTGCTAAAGGGCTTAACAGTCAATAGAGCCTATCGGTTAATTTATTTTTCTATTTAAAAGTTAACAATAAAGCCAAGCAATAAATGCAAGCAATCTATCACATTTTTATACCACAAGGCCTTGCGAGTACTAATTATAGGTGATTAAGCAGAATCAGAGAATGTTGCAATAACGATAAGAGCATCTGTAAAAATTTCTTAAAGATATCGATTGAATTTCTATAACTAGATGACAAGGTTAGTTAATTACTGTTACTAAAAATACCTATAGCTAACACAAGATTGGACCAGAAATAAAGTGAAGTTTTTTACAACTAAAAAGTTGGCACTAGTTTTGAGCTCTTTTCAGAAGCTTTCTTCACGCATGGGATTGGCGGACAAAAGCTTCTAGTGCCTCTTTGAAAAATTCCCTTAAACCAACCAATGCAAATATTGCCAAAGTTCCTCCGATGACGCCTGGCATCAATGAGTCCACTAAACCAAAAAATTCAAAGTTGGTCATAGCTAACCTCCTAAGATCGTTACTAATCAGGACCTAGTTACGTCAGAACGGTCCCTAGAACAATTCTTCAATATTTAGAAAAATTAGTTCTTTCTACTTTCTAATTGGTAATTTCCACTCTGTCATGAGTGGAAATCACAAGGTAATTTTCCCTAAAAGGTTTGCCAAATGTACTTTTTCGAACAAGTGGAATTAGAGCTATGTTTGCGCTTCCTTGAAAGCACATTGCAGAAAACCTAACTCAAGACACTAGATATAGTAAATAAACTTCCCTAGGATACTAACTATAGCGGGCTTGATTTAATCTAAAAATTGACTTAGAAAGATAACTCCCCATCACCCAGCCCTGTGCAAAATGCACGGGCTTTTTTTTGTCCAACCTATTTAAGTGGCAGGCCAAAAGCCTTCCAGAGTCAAAATTAATACAAATGAGAAGAAGCTTTGTGATATTTGGTCAATCCTCATGTGCCCTATCTTTCAAAGAATTCCTTAGTTATTAATTTTCTTTGAATGCCTCGTGAAAGACAAGCTTTAACGTTCAAAATTTTTTAGCACAAGAAATGCCTTAGCAATGTATCCATTCACGTTATTTGCCATTTATGGCCAACCAGGTGTTCCTATGGACTTTTGGCTACTTACATTTTTTCATGCACTAATCGCAATAACAGTTCACGCAATTGTCTTCAGAGCAAGGTCAACAGATCGATATACAAGCTTCTTTTCTAAAGATGGCTACGAGGTGAAAGACGTTTAAAAG
>QCJX01000018.1 GCA_003215725.1 Prochlorococcus sp. AG-409-I11 | reverse complement strand
CCAAAATTCATCACTTTTTAAAGGACGATTATCTGCAGCACTAGGCAGTCTAAAACCATGATCAATTAAGACCTTTTTCCTAGATTGATCTCCGTTATACATTGCCTTCAATTGAGGGCATGTAACATGACTCTCATCAACAACTAATAACCAATCTTTTGGGAAATAATCAATTAAACATTCAGGAGGCGTACCTGCAGGTCTGCCTGCCAAATGACGCGCATAATTTTCTACACCATTGCAATAGCCAACTTCTCTTAACATTTCTAGGTCGTATTTTGTCCTCTGCTCAAGCCTTTGTGCTTCCAAGAGCTTACCATCTTGATTAAGATTTTCTAAACGGCTATTTAATTCAACTTGAATAGCACTTAAAGCATCTTTTAAGCGATCTTTTGGAGTAACAAAATGCTTGGCTGGATAAATATTAACAGTGTCTAATTTATCAAGAATCTCTCCAGTTATAGGATCAACATAGCGAATCTCCTCTATCTCATCACCGAATAATTCTATTCTAACTAATCTATCATCGTATGCAGGACCAATCTCCAATACATCTCCTTTTAGCCTAAATTTTCCTCGTCCAATTTCTGTATCATTTCTACTATACTGATTATTCACCAAATCCCTCAAAATAGTACTTAGATTAATAGTCTTACCAACAGAAAATTGAACTGAGGCTTTTAGATATTCACTTGGAACTCCTAAGCCATAAATACAACTTATTGATGCAACTACTATTACATCATTTCTCTCAAACAGTGAGCGTGTTGCGGAATGTCGCAACATATCAATCTCTTCATTAATTGAAGCTGTCTTGGCTATATAAGTATCACTCACAGGAACATATGCTTCTGGCTGATAGTAATCGTAATAAGATATAAAATACTCAACAGCATTAGAAGGAAAAAAATCTCTTAATTCATTACAAAGTTGCGCAGCAAGAGTTTTATTGTGTGCCAACACAAGGGCAGGCCTTCCAGTTTCGGCAATAACATTCGCAATCGTAAATGTTTTGCCTGTACCTGTAGCCCCTAATAGAGTTTGAAACCTCTTCCCGGCATTTACGCCTCCAACTAATCGTTGGATAGCAAATGGCTGATCACCTTTAGGAGTATATGGAGCCTTTAAAAGATATTTAGACATCTAAATATTGGACCAAAAGAAATGTCGAAAGGAGCTTATTAGAAAGTTTATTACTAAGTGAAAGTACAACAAAAACCTTTTTATACCGATTGTGTAATCAAATGCCTTGAGGAAATAAGTGCTTCACGCAACCCCCTTACTGCAGCAACCATAGCCACTTCATCTTTTAATCGATTGATGGCGGACCCTACACCAATTCCTGAAGCACCTACCGAGATTGCCATCGGCGCACTTACAGCTGATAACCCTGATGCACAGATTAATGGGACTTCAATCCCAACATTTTTAAAACTTTGAAAGATAGTGTGTGCAGCTGCAATCGTAGGTGCTGCTTTCTCAATAAGTCCCAAACAACCGGAATGTTGAGGTGTGGCACTTGTACCACCTTCTGTCTGAATCAAATCAGCTCCCACATCTAATAAATTCAAGGCCAATAAAGCCTGTTGATCCAATGGCAAAAAATGAGGAACAGTTACTGATAATGGAATATCAGGTAATAATTTTCTAGTTTCAGAAGTAAGCGCAAGAATTTCATCAGCTTCAAAAATACGACCTTGAGGATAAAAAGAATCGTAATTGCCAATCTCAATGAGCTGTGCCCCTGCATCCACTGCTGCAGGGAATAATTTTGGTTGTACTGAACTCACACAAACCGGTAATCCTGAGTTCTCTAACGCTAAGTGAACTAATTCAGGTTCACACGCTATATCCAACAGATCAGCTCCTCCTATACCTGCGGTCCTGGCAACCTTCTTAACTGATTCCTTATCAAAATTATTTAATCCAGAAATCACCTTCAGCAGAGAACGCTTTGAAAGACTTTCTTGAATTGAATGAGGTAACTGATGAAAACTCATTACCGAAACAACAACGAACAATCCAATTTTGGCATTAACTCAGACCAAGAACGCACAAAATGGAATCAGGTGGAATAATCAAAACTCAATGTCCCAATCAACACTTAAAGATAAGAAGCCTTGGAGCCATTGGCATAACCGCCTCCACAAGTACATACAAGCTAACAAAGAACTAATCCCTGATGACTCTTCTCTGCTACTTGCTGTGTCAGGAGGCCAAGATTCAATGACTCTTTTAAAACTCTTCCTTGATCTTCAAAGACTTCACAAATGGCAATTACATATCTGGCATGGAGATCATGGATGGCATAGCAATTCCACACAAATTAGAAAAGAGCTAGAAAATTGGTGCAAAAAGCAAAGTCTGCAATTCACTTTCTCAAAGGGGACAAAAAAAGAAACTGCTAATGAAGAAGCCGCTCGCAATTGGCGCTATGAAAATTTAATTAAGCAAGCAAAAAATATCTCATCAAAATACACGAAGTATCCTTGCAATTATATTTTAACTGGACATACAAGCAGTGATAGAGCAGAAACGCTAATCATTAATCTTGCTCGAGGGTCTGATTTGGCAGGACTGAGTAGTCTTAGAAAGAAAAGAGTACTATCAGATAATATTCAATTAATTAGGCCTTTGTTGAGTTTTAGTAGAGAGGACACTGCTCAATTTTGTAAAAAAATGAGAATACCTATTTGGGTAGATCCATCCAATCAAAACCTTAATTTGACTCGTAACATAATTCGACAAGAAATAATTCCTGTCCTAGAAAAGCTTCATCCTGGATGTAGCCAAAGGATCGCTTCACTGTCAGAAAGATTAAGTCATTACCAAAATAATCAAAAGGAATTAGCAATGCTGGCTCTTAATGCAATAAAATCCCAAGATGGTCTTGATAGAAAAAGTCTTATAAAGCTGCCAATAACAGCAAGGTCAATTTTATTATCAAAATGGATTCACACCCTTATGAGTAAAACAATATCAGCATCACAACTTGAAGAAATCAGTCTAAAAATCGGAGAAGAAAAACCTCCAGGCTATATACAACTTTCTGAAGGGTGGACAATATCTTGGGATAAAGAATTTGTACAACTATATCCCAAGCATATCTAAATTGATTTTTGATTAAGCCACAGCAGATCGTCTTCTTCTAGTTCTTCCTGCAGGCATTTCAGATTCAAGCTCTTTTTTAGTTGAAGCAACCTGATTAGTAACCGATTTCCCTGGCGTTGAAATTGAAGAAGGAGCTCCAGAAACGGGCTGAGTTGGTGAAGTAGAAGCAGAATGAATTTCATTACGAGGGTTATTCCGCCTTTTAGGAACTGCACGTGAATCCGACTCTGGCTCAACGCGAGGCTTATAAGCAGGAGTACCCCCTGGAGCAGGCTGAATCAAAGTGAGAATTAAAGGTTCTACTTGCAATTCTCGCCGCATGCGGCGTCCTAAACCTGCCTCAACTTCACGCTGTAAACCAATCCAATCCACCTCAATAGAACTACTACTTGTTTGACGGGAAAGTTGCTTCCATCGATTTTCTAAAACCCATGCAATCTCTCTTTCTGTCCATAAAGACATTTTTTTAGGGTCAGCAGTAGTGACTACACCTCGAAGATTCACCCTAGGAGGAGCAACCATTACACCGTCAGTACTTACAGCTGCAAGAACAGTTACCATCCCATCTTCAGCAAGCTGTTGACGTTCTTTTAAAACTCTGGCATCAACAATTCCATTTCTAGAAGCATCTAATAACTCAATACCTGCTTTAACTGGATCACCTTTATCAATTGCATCAGGCTTGAGCTGCACTACATCGCCATTTTCAAGAATCAAAATATTATTTGCTGGGACTCCCATCGACTGGGCACTCTTGCTATGGCAAACCAGCATTCTGTGCTCACCGTGAACAGGAACAAAAAACTTTGGCTTTGTCAACGCAAGCATAAGCTTCTGATCTTCCTGGAATCCATGACCAGAAACATGTATACCTTCACCTTTCCCATAAACAACCTTTGCACCAAGTTTCATTAAGCGGTCAATAGTATTTACTACTGAAATAGTGTTTCCAGGGATTGGGCTGGCAGAAAAAATTACTGTATCTGTAGTTTTTAATTGAACATGCTGATGTTCACCTCTAGAAATTCGACTTAAAGCAGCTAAAGGTTCGCCTTGACTTCCTGTCATCAACAACAGTGTTTCACGGTCTGGCAAATCTCTAATCTGCTTAATTGGAACAAACAAATCATCAGGACAACGCATATATCCAATCTCTCTAGCTTTTGCAATGACGTTCAACATTGATCGACCTAACAAACCAACCTTGCGACCATTCTTCAGAGCTAACTCCAAAATCATTGAAACTCTATGAACTGAACTAGCAAAGGTCGTAACAATTACTCTTCCTTGAGCTTGCTCAATATGTTTATCTAATGCAGGGAAAACAGTGCGCTCAGAAGGACAAAAGCCTGGAACTTCTGCATTCGTAGAGTCACTAAAAAGACAAAGCACTCCTTCTTCGCCATAGTGAGCTAATCGAGCAATGTCAAAGTGCTCACCATCAACTGGTGTGTGATCAAATTTAAAATCTCCTGTAAAAATAACTGTTCCAACTGGAGTTTTAATAGCTAAAGAAAAACTGTCAGCAATTGAGTGTGTATTGCGAATAAATTCAACTGAGAAATATTGACCTACTTTGACAACATCACGAGGGGCAACAGTTTGAATTGTGGTTCTATCGTTAACACCAGCTTCATCCATTTTTCCTTGAAGCATCGACATCGCCAAGCGAGGGCCATAAATGACAGGAATATTGAAGTGTTTTAAATGATGAGATATTCCTCCAATGTGATCTTCGTGCCCATGAGTAACAATCATTCCTCTAATTCGATGCTGATTCTCTCGTAAGTAACTTGTATCTGGCATAACAACATTGACTCCATGCATTCCATCACTAGGAAATGCCAGTCCAGCATCAACAAGCATCAGATCATCGCCATACTCAAAAACACAAGTATTTTTGCCAATTTCATGTAAGCCACCGAGTGGAATAACCCGTAAAGATGGCTCTTTAGATTTGATATTGGTTGTTGATTTCAAGGAATTTGTTGAGGAAGTCATTGAGCTAGACGTCATGGAAAACAGTATGAAAAGACAAACGAGGTTTTTGTTAATTAATGGGATGATTTAGACAGAAAAGCTATCTAAAAAAAACCGAGGCATCAGGTCTGATGCAAGGCTAAAAGAATGTTCGATAGTTCTTCTTTCATTTCATTGTTGAGTGGAATCAATGGACTACGTGGTGGACCAACAGGCCATCCACTTAATTCAAGGGCTGCTTTGACTGGAATGGGGTTTGTAGTTGCGAAAAGGGCCTTAAAAAGAGGTTGTAATTGCTCATGATATCCAAGGGCAAGAGTAGCTTGTCCGGTGAGATACGCATCAATCATTGCCTTCAATCTACGACCAACAAGATGACTAGCAACGCTAACCACACCAACAGCTCCTACCGATAACATCGGTAAAAGCAAAGAATCATCTCCACTATAAATTGCAAGCCTTGTCCCACAATGCATTCTTAATTGGGTTACTTCCTCAGTACTCCCACTTGCAGCCTTATAACTGACAATATTTGAACATTCCATTAAAAGTTTCACTGTTCTTGGATCTAAAGAACAGCCAGTACGACCTGGAATGTTATAGAGCATGAGCGGTAAATCAGGAGCCGATGCTGCAACTGCCTGAAAATGTGCCAAAAGGCCTTCTTGAGGAGGTTTGTTGTAATACGGGACAACAACAAGAGCTCCATCAGCTCCTAATTCGGCTGCGAGAGACGTCGCTTCTATTGCTTCAGCAGTGCTATTACTTCCAGTACCAGCTAAAACTTTTACCGATGAACCAACTGATTGTCTAACAGTTTCCAACAATTGATGCTGTTCTTTCCAACTAAGTGTTGGTGACTCACCAGTGGTTCCACACACAACAATCCCATCAGAACCTTGATCAACAAGATGACGGGCCAATCGACCTGCCAATGCTAAATCCACGTGACCATCAACATCAAATGGCGTGATCATTGCCGTAATTAAACGGCCAAAAGGAATAGGAGAAAGTGCTGATAATGAACTCATAATGATTGCAACAACAATTCAGCAATTTGAATAGCGTTTAATGCCGCACCTTTACGAATCTGATCACCACAAAGCCAAAGTTCTATTGCCTTTGGATGACTGATATCTTGACGAACACGACCTACTGCAACTGGATCTCTACCTGCTACGTCATTTGGCATAGGAAATCGATTGGTATCTAAATTTTCAATCAACTCAACACCTGGTGCATTCATAAGACATCTCCTTGCTTGATCTACTGGGAAATCATCTACAAATTCGATGTTTACTGCTTCTGAATGGGCCCTAAATACTGGAACTCGAACACATGTAGCTGTTAAACAAAGATCAGGAAGACCCATGATCTTACGTGTCTCATTAACCATTTTCATCTCTTCCTCACAGTAATTATTCTTCTCCAAAGGAGAATTATGAAGAAATAAGTTAAAAGCTAAAGAATATGGCAAAACCTTACTTGTAGGGGTTTTCCCATTCAAAACATCTTGACTTAGTTCTTTAAGCTCTTGAATAGCCAAAGCACCAGCCCCGCTAGCAGATTGATATGTTGAGACAACGACTCTTTTCAGAGGAGATTGCTCTGCTAATGGTGCCAATATCAATGATAATAAAATCGTTGTGCAATTTGGATTAGCAATAATTCCTTTGTGATTTAAAACTGCATAAGAATTCACTTCTGGAACAATTAAAGGAACGTCTGGATCCATACGAAAAGCGCTGGAATTATCAATCAAAAGTGCCCCTGAAGATTTGATAGTTTCTTGCCAATGTCTTGATACAGATCCACCTGCAGATGCAAACACCAAATCAACATCCTTAAATGCGTCTTCAGTTACTTCCTGTACTGAAATATCTGAGCCCTTCCAAACTTGCTTTTTACCAGCAGATCTTGAAGACGCAAGTAATCGAAGTTCATTAATTGGAAAAGAGCGTTCCTCCAGAAGCTGAAGAAGCTCCTGACCAACTGCTCCGCTAGATCCGAGAACAGCAACAGTTAGAGGTCTTTCAGGGAGAAAAGGTTTAGAAAACAAACTTTGTAAATAGGTTTTGGAAGGACGGTGGATTGCTAGGTATGAATACTTAGCCTTAATGCAAGTACAAATCTATACAAAATAATTTTTAGAGTATCTTTAAAGACACAATACGTGTTCAAGGTTTGACCGCCGATTTCTTAAGGTGTTGAACTAAATGACTTAGTAGCTAATGAGCGCTGACCAATTAACAGTAAAAACGAACCTACTCCCAAACAGTCGAATAGCAGTGGAGTTAGAAGTTGATTCTGAACGATGCAAAACTTGCTATGAAGAAGCTTTATCTCGATTAAGTCGATCACTAAAGCTTCCTGGATTCCGTAAAGGCAAAGTTCCTAAAGCGGTGATACTGCAGCAAGTAGGAATTGCCAGAATCCAAGCGTCCGCACTGGAAAAGCTCTTGGAAGGAGTTTGGAAAGAAGCATTAGAAAAAGAATCCATAGAGCCTCTTTGTGAACCAGAGTTACAAGGTGGCTTTGAAACCCTTTTAGAAAGCTTTAGTCCAGAAAAGAAACTAATTTTTACTTTAGAAACTGATATTGCACCTACTCCAGTTTTAAAAACTACCAAAGGACTAGAAGCAGAAGTAGAAAAAGTGATATATGACCCTCAAAAAGTTGATGAACTAATCGAACAATCACGTAAGCAACTAGCAACACTAATTCCAGTCGAAGATCGGCCCGCAGAAAAAGGCGATATTGCAGTTGTTAGTTTCAAAGGAACTTATAGCGATAACGGAAATGAAATAAATGGTGGGAGTGCAGAATCTATGGATATTGAATTAGAAGAAGGCCGAATGATACCCGGTTTTATTGAAGGGATTATTGGAATGAAAATAAGCGAAGAAAAAATAGTAAAATGCGAATTTCCAGATAATTACCCTGAGAAAGAAGCTCAAGGTAAAAAGGCTGATTTTCAGATAACTCTGAATGACCTTAAAACTAGAGAACTGCCAGAACTAGATGACGCATTTGCGCAACAAACAAGTGACAAAAAAAACCTGAAAGAACTAAGAGAGGATCTAGAAGAGCGTTTAAAAAAAGATACTGCAATTCGCTATCAAAAAAATCGTAATGACGCTTTGCTTGCAGCACTAGTTAGTGAACTTGAAGTAGATCTTCCTAAAACATTAATTGACCAAGAAGTTAGAAATTTAATTGAAGAAACGGCGCGTAATTTAGCTCAGCAAGGAATAGATGTTAAATCAATGTTCACCAATGAATTAGTGCAATCATTAATGGAATCATCGAAAGAAGAAGCACAAGAGAATTTACGTCGTACTTTTGCACTAAAAGCTCTTGCTCAAGAAGAAAAAATCGAGGTAGACGATCAAGAGCTAGAAGAAAAGCTAAAAGAAGTGAGGAAAGACTTGTCTAAAGAAAAAAATATAGATCCAAATAAATTAAGGCAGATTATTTTGGAAGATTTATTAAAAGATAAGCTTTTTAAATGGCTTGAGGAAAACAATACAGTGACAGAAAAGTCAACAAAAGATAAAAACAGCAAGCAAAAAAATCATCCGCCAAAACCACCAAGTTGAAAGAAATATCGAAAAAGACAAACATCAATGGTGAAAAAGTCACCAAGTCTGAAGATGAGCTCATAGATTGAACTAGATAAACGGTTCCTCTCTATTCGCGTGATCAACGCCAACCACATACACCCAATCCAAAACAAATGGGACGGCCAGCTTCCGTGCTCATCTACAGGGGTTCTTCCAACAGTGATTGAGCAGTCAGGTCGAGGAGATCGAGCATTTGATATTTACTCGCGTCTACTCCGAGAAAGAATCATTTTTCTAGGGACTGATGTCAATGACCAAGTCGCTGATGCCTTAGTTGCTCAAATGCTTTTTCTTGAGGCAGATGATCCAGAAAAAGATATTCAGATCTATATCAATTCTCCTGGTGGTTCTGTGACAGCAGGCTTAGCCATCTATGACACTATGAAGCATGTCACACCTGATGTTGTAACAATATGCTATGGACTGGCTGCAAGTATGGGTGCTTTTCTTTTATCTGGAGGCACTAAAGGGAAAAGACTTGCTCTACCAAATTCCAGAATAATGATTCATCAACCCTTAGGTGGAGCTCAAGGCCAAGCAGTAGAAATCGAAATCCAAGCCAAAGAAATTCTCTACCTAAAACAACAATTAAATGATCTTTTATCTGAACATACAGGCCAACCTCTTGAAAAAATTGCTGAAGACACTGACCGTGACCACTTCCTTTCCCCTCAAGAAGCGGTTGAATACGGCCTGATAGACAAAGTGGTATCCAGCTCCGACTAGCTAGAAATCGTTAAGGAAGGCTGACGAAGTTGGTTTTCCGACCGATGCTATTAGTTCAGGCTGACGATCATTAGTCAAATCCTGAAAACTTTATTCACCTGATTAGAGCTCGATGGCAAAATTTGACGCCCATCTGAAGTGCTCCTTCTGCGGCAAATCACAGGATCAAGTGCGAAAGCTAATCGCCGGTCCAGGGGTATATATCTGTGATGAATGCATAGATCTATGCAACGAAATTTTGGATGAAGAGCTCTTAGATAGCCAAGGGAATCGACGCCAAACTAATGATTCGGTCAACAAAACACCAGGCAATACTCAACCATCAACTAAACCAGTCCCAACGCTAGCCTCTATTCCAAAGCCATTAGAAATCAAAAGTTTCCTCGATCAACAAGTAGTTGGCCAAGAAGCAGCAAAAAAAAGCCTCTCAGTAGCTGTTTACAACCATTACAAACGTTTAGTTTGGAAAGGAGATGGCAAAAGTGAAGCGGAAGAAACAGCAACCAAGCTTCATAAATCCAATATTTTGCTGATAGGACCAACAGGGTGTGGCAAGACTTTGCTCGCACAAACTCTTGCAGAACGGCTAGATGTACCTTTTGCAGTTGCTGATGCAACAACACTTACTGAAGCTGGTTATGTAGGTGAAGATGTAGAAAATATTCTGCTTCGTTTGCTGCAAAAAGCAGATATGGATGTCGAATTAGCTCAAAGAGGAATTATTTATATTGATGAAATAGATAAAATCGCACGTAAAAGCGAAAATCCTTCAATTACAAGAGATGTATCTGGAGAAGGTGTTCAGCAAGCATTACTAAAAATGCTTGAGGGAACAGTTGCGAATGTACCGCCTCAAGGTGGAAGAAAACATCCTTATCACGACTGTATACAAATAGATACTAGTCAAATACTTTTCATTTGTGGTGGCGCATTTGTTGGACTTGAAGATGTAGTACAAAAAAGACTTGGTAGAAATTCAATAGGGTTCACTCCTAGCGATCACCGTGGAAGAAAAAAAATAAATCGAGACCAACAAAAAAGTGAGGTCTTAAATAATCTTCAACCTGATGATCTTGTACGTTACGGATTAATTCCAGAGTTTATTGGAAGGATGCCAGTCAGCGCTGTACTTGAACCTCTAGATGTAAAAGCCCTAGAATCAATCCTTACGGAACCTCGGGATGCATTAGTTAAACAATTCCGTACTTTACTTAGTATGGATAATGTAGATCTTGAGTTCGAATCAAATGCAGTAAAAGCAATAGCACAAGAAGCTTATAATAGAAAAACTGGAGCTAGAGCTTTACGAGGAATAGTTGAAGAGTTAATGCTCGATTTAATGTATCGCTTGCCATCTCAAAAGAAAATACAAAGTTTCACAATAACTAAAGAAATGGTAGATGAGCACACTGATGGGAAAGTAATACCTTTACTTTCTAATGAACAGCTTTCACCTCAAGAGACTGCTTAAGTATGGTCGCCGCTGATCATTTAGAAGTCCCAAGGAATCATGGTTTATTTCATCATCATGGAATAGATCTAGGAGATGGAACAATTGCTCACTACCTTGAAGGTCGTCAAATAATTCAAAGCTCTTTAGAATACTTTAGTGGTGGAGCAAAGTGTAGCGTAGTAATTCATAAGAATGCTTCTTCAAGTGAGTTGACACTAAAGCGGGCAAAAAGTCGAATTGGTGAACAGAATTACAACCTTCTTTTTAATAATTGTGAGCATTTTGCTAACTGGTGCAAAACAGGATTACATCGCAGCAAGCAACTAGAAGATCTTTTTACCAAGAGCAGCCTTAAAGGTATACAAATAGATCAATTATTGCCACCCACTTTTTTTTCAGGACTAAAAGTTCTCCTTAGAGATAGTGTCGAACATAGAGTCTCAAAAAAACAAATTTCAAATAAATTACTAGAGTTAAAAGAGTTAAGAAAATTGTTAATGCTAAAGCTTGAATCCACGCTTGATCAATTAAATAACTGGTTAAATTCACAAGCTAAAGGAAATAAAATCAATGTTCGAATACATACAAAGCATCCCCTAGTTTTAACAGGTCAAAAAATTGCAGATCAATTAACAGCGATTGAAAATCTCGAAGAACAAATCAATGTCTTTCTTAAAGAGAGTTCAAAGACTTCGAAGTGAGTATTATCGTTATCTAACTAGCAGCGCATGAACCAAGAATACCAACCGCTGCATCACAAATATCGACCAATACGTTTTGATGATCTCATAGGTCAAGAAGCTATTGCGACAACATTAAAGCAAGCCATATTAACTAATAAGATTGCACCTGCATATCTCTTTAGTGGACCTAGGGGTACAGGAAAAACTTCCAGTGCAAGAATCCTTGCTCGATCATTAAATTGTCTAGTTAGTAATCAACCAACAATTGATCCATGTGGTAAATGCGAACTTTGCGAAACGATTTCTGTTGGATCATCACTGGATGTCATTGAAATAGATGCTGCTTCTAATACAGGCGTGGACAATATTCGAGAACTAATAGAAAGATCACGATTTGCCCCTGTACAAGCACGCTGGAAAGTTTACGTAATAGATGAATGTCACATGCTTTCAACAGCTGCATTCAATGCTCTTTTAAAAACACTTGAAGAACCTCCCCCCAGAGTAGTTTTCATATTGGCTACAACAGATCCTCAACGTGTAATACCAACCATTCTTAGTCGCTGCCAACGTTTTGACTTTAGACGTATACCTGTAAATGCATTAACACAACAGCTAGAAATGATTGCTTCCAATGAAGCAATTTCTATAGAAAATGATGCGCTGCATTTGATCGCACAACGTGCACAAGGAGGTCTTAGAGATGCAGAAAGTATGCTCGATCAATTAAGTCTTTTACCACCACCGATAAAAAAGGAATCTGTATGGAATTTATTAGGTGCAGTGCCTGAAGAAGAACTAATTCAATTAGCATCTGCGATGGCACAATCAAATCCAATAACTTTATTAGAAATCTGTAGAGATCTTCTAGATCTTGGGAGAGATCCTATCTCTATTCTTCAAGGATTAGCATCAGTTCTGAGAGATTTAGTGGTAATAAATGCAGCACCAGAACTTCCTGAACTGCTTAGTCTTTCCAAAAACCTACATAAACCAATATCCGAACTTTCTAGTCAATTAGAACTTGATCAATTATTAAGGTGGCAAGCACAGTTAAAAGGTACAGAAAATCAATTAAGACTAAGCATGCAACCTAGATTATGGTTAGAAGTCCTTCTACTAGGAATGCTTGCAAAGCCAGCTACAGAAAATCATCAAAAACAGGAAAAAGCTAATGTCAATTACAAATTTAATTCAGATACTTTGAACAAAGAATCAAAAGATTCGAGTTTACATAAAAGTAAAAATGAGCAAAAAGAAGCTACAAAGGTGCATGAAAGGTTTGAAACTATTAACAGTAAGGATGATCATCTAAAGCCTGAGTATTTATCAGCTAGTTTAAGTGATCTATGGCAAAAAATAATTGCCAGGCTTGAGCTTCCATCAACACGAATGCTTTTATCACAACAAGCAAAATTAATTAGACTAACTAATGAAAAAGTAGAGATCTCAGTATCTTCTAACTGGGAGAGCATGATTCAAAGTCGTATAAATATTCTTGAAGAAGCAATAAGTAATACGTTAGGAAGTCCTAGAAAAATTATAATTAAAGGTGAAGTGCAATCAGGAAAAGTTAATCAAAAGGAAATACAAGAAAACAGTTTTATACTAAAGCAAGAGCCTCTATCATCTTCTAATTCTCAACAATCTAAGCAAGCCTTTGTCGAAAAAGTTGAGAATAAGCAAGAGTTAAACTTATCAAATACTAATCAACAAAAAAAAGAGCCTTTGAATAAGCAATTTCTTGACAAAAAAGCACAAAACCTTGCTGATTTCTTCAATGGGAAAATAATAGATACTAATGAATGAGTTTTCAATACTTAATTAAAGTATTAGCAGCATTCTAACCTTTATGAATGGTTTTAGCCCAAACTAATTTCTTTGGAAAGATTGCCATTCTAATTGTCACCCAAGGTATAACTATAAACCAATGAGATAAATAAACTATGGCAAGTAACAATCTAAAAGGCTTAATTAGTGGCAATTTTGGTCCTTCACTTTGACTATTACATCCACGAGAAAAAGCAATTCCAGAGACACTAAAAGCAACTAAAGATAAAGGCCAATAGGCTGGCATAGAAGTTGTTAACAAAGCAGCAACTAAATCGGCGAAAGAAACAATTGGTAAGGCATATTGCAAAAGAAAAAAGCAAGTGAGATCTAAACGCTTTGAATAATTCAATTGTTGAGAAGTTAATGAAGGCCAATAATCAAAAAAGCGTTGCAATCCTCCTTCTGCCCATCTCTGTCTTTGCCTCCAAAGAGCTTTCCAGGACTCAACAGCCTCTTCTTGTACTGGAGGATCCCAAAGGATACCAATCAAATCTCCAGAGGTAAGTAATCGAAAACTTAAATCCAGGTCATCAGTAACTGTTTCTTCATTAAAACCACCACATTTATCTAACACACTTCTTTTAAGAAACTGACCATTACCTCTAAGTTCAACAACTCCATCATTCAATAAACGTCCTTGTTGAATAACAGTATCCATAGCCATTTCCATAGCTTGAAAACAAGTCAAAAGATTTTTAAAAGGATTCATTACTGCTTTCCTTAGTTGTAAAGCAGACCATGGACCTTGTTTAATTACGGATATAAGGCGAAGTAAAACATCATCTTGCAATTGGGCATCGGCATCGAGAATAAATAACCACTCTCCTTGCACTTGATTGAGAGCATAATTTAAAGCACCTGATTTACCTCCCCCAGCAGACCTAGAGCGATTAATAACATTCAATTTGGAATATCTCACACTTAACTCTTTCAACAGTTCTGGAGTGCGATCTTTACTCCCATCATCAATAATCCAAAAGGAGAGCTTTCCTTCTGGATATTTCAATTTTGAAAGTCTTGCAACTAGACGCTCTAATACTGCCTCTTCATCTCGCGCAGCAACCAAGATATCCACACTCGGTAGATGTACTTCATCCATGGGTTCGGCTAAAGAGCTTGCGGAGCAATTAAATAGCTTTTGACGATCCTTCAAAACAATGCGCAGACCATATCCCCCCAACAAAAAAGACAAAACAATTGCAGGGACAAGACTTTTTGATGGATCAACCCAATGAGAATGAGGGAAAACACCTACCAAAAAACAACAAAGCAAAAAAACAGCTGTCTTGCTTCGTCTGTTTTCTCCATTCCAAGCAACTAATGCCATAGATATTTCCTAACCTCAACGAGGGACTCTATAGCGCGATCAATTTTTTATGGAAAAGATCCATATTTTGTTCCTGGGTAGTAGTAATTAAGAATGCGCTCTGCAGTCCATCCTTTTCCTGCCAAATCAATCGCACCAGCTTGAGATAAGCCTGCACCATGACCAAAACCTCCTCCCACAAATTGCCATACTCCCTGTTGTAATTGCTCAACTACAAACAAAGTGCTAGGCAAAGACCGTAATACTCTTCGAATTTGATCAAGTCGTAAAACTATTGGAGGAGAATCACTATTTTCACTAAGAATCTCTAAAGAAAGAACCCTGCCGCTATTACCTCTCTCAACAACTTTCACACTTTTCGGTTTCGTAACATTCGGAATCTCTAAAGCCAAGGTCTTTTTTAGAACATCAGCATTCAAAGTACGTTTCCAGCGAAAGCGAATATGAGAATTGCCATAAGCTCCTTCTTTAAAATTTAAAAGTGATCTCACTGAAGAATGGTCACTGAGCGGTAATGAAAAGCGTTCTCGCCATATTGCAGAACCATCTAATTTTGTTTTCAAATAAGGCAAAGGCTTCATTGCCCATGCTTCATGACCAGCAGCAGAAACCCCTCCATTACTTGCATGATATACAGCATTAATTGGTTTTCCTTTCCACTTCAATACTTTTCCTGCTGTCTTACCTATAGCTTTTATGACCCCTAATCCAGCTTTGCGTGGATCTTTATAAACCTGACATTGTGTATCACTACAAAGGTGATATCCATCAATTTCAAATCTATGATTATTTGCTAGAGCCCATGTTCGAGCTAAAACTGCTTGAGCCGCAAGAGCCGCATCTGGCGAATTAGGTCCAATTTCATGCGGAACAACCCCACGTAAATATCTCTCAAGAGGAACTTCCTCTACAAAAGTCCAACTTCCATAAGCATCTTCTTGCAACCAAAAAGGTCCTAAATAAACGCCACCTTGCCAAAGCAAGCCATCAGGTGCATGAATTAATAGAGGGCCAGATAAAACAATCTCTCCACTTCTTCCCTTTAAGACTGGCTTAATCTCTGTTGAGATAATCTCTTGCCATATAGAAAATTCAAATTCTTTAGGGATCTCAGTACTCTCTGATACCCAAACCTCCCAGTCATTTGGATGAGCAATAAGTGCATTAATTCCAATTTTTTTAAGTTGTTCAGAAATTTTCTGTGCTGATTCAAAACTTGCATAAGGGCCCAAAACTTTACGAGAAATTTTTTGTTTTTCCTGCAAAGAAACTTCACTCCATGTAAGAGTTATTTGAGAAGCCTTATGAATAATTCCCTTGGAATCTCTCAATATCAAAGGTTTTCCAGCAGTTTCTAAACGTAAGTCAGCAGATGATTTCCCATCTTTAGGTTGCCTTCCCAAGTAAGGTTTCAAGCTAACTAAAAGTAAGTTTTTATTTTTTTCTATTTGAGGTGGCTTGGAAACCAAGTTATGCGTTCTGATTACAGAGCTTTCTGATGTATCAGCCTTTCTCAATATGTCTGGACATCCAACTAAAAGTCCTACAAACAGGCCTACGGATGTTCTAAAAACAAATTTAGTAGCAATCATGCTTATCAGACTAAGGTTTCAGTAAAAAATTCTTGAAAAGCATCAAGCTCATCATTTTTAATTTGGCTTAAGGCAGGTCAAGGAAGTAATCTTGCTAATTGTGCTTGTCGTAAGCAATGCCAAAACTCAAGACCCGCAAAGCTGCCGCTAAGCGGTTCAAAGTTACAGGCACTGGCAAGTTCATGCGTCGCCGTGCATTTCGCAATCACCTCTTGGACCATAAAAGTCCAAAGTTAAAACGGCATTTAGCAACAAAAGCAGTTGTTGATGATCGAGATGCGGAAAACGTTAGCCTCATGCTTCCGTATTCCTAAAGAAGATCTGAAATGCATCACAATGATTGCTGATCGATTTGAATTATTCACTTTTTGATTTTTCCTCATGGCACGTGTAAAGAGAGGCAATGTTGCACGTAAGCGACGTAATAAAATTCTGCGCTTAGCTCGCGGCTTCCAAGGAAGCAATGGCAGGCTTTTCCGCACAGCTAATCAGCGTGTGATGAAAGCTCTATGCAATGCCTATAGAGATAGAAGGAGAAGGAAACGTGATTTCCGTAGACTATGGATAACCAGAATTAATGCTGCAGCAAAAATGAATGGATTAAGCTACAGCAAATTAATTGGGGGTCTTAAGAAGGCTGATATTAAACTCAATAGAAAAATGTTGGCTCAGCTGGCAGTTTTTGATCCCAAAACCTTTAACAATGTTGTGAGTTCAATAAAATAAGTAAAAATAAAATAAATTCAAAAAATAAAACCTTGTATGCAAAGTAAAAGACAGTTTACTTTTATCGAAATAAAAAAGCTTTTTTAATTTTCTGTGTTTATGATGAAATAGACCCTACTATTTAATATATAACCTTTTGGACTGTTCCTAACTTTGAGATCCGCCTCAAACAAATTGAACTTCCAGCTTAACTACAGGCTATTTAACCATAGTCTTTGATTAAAATCATGAACTTCATCATTCCTCAAACATACCTAATAGCTCTAAGTGTTTTACTTTTAATCATCGCAATTTTAGTAGGGCGTCAGCTTTTCAAAGTTCAAAAAGATGAAATGAATTTAATTAAACTCGAAAAAGAAGGCATAAAAACATCAAAAGATCCTGAGAAATTATATGAACTTGCTTCTGTGCAAATCAAAAAAAGATTATATCCCCAAGCAATAACAACTTTAAAACAAGCCTTAAAAACTCTAGATGATAGCCCAAACGAAGCCAAAGCAATTATAGAAAATGCTCTAGGATTTTCCTTGGCTGCGCAGGAGGATTTTAAGCTAGCTGCAGTACATTATTTAAAAGCTCTTAAAGCAAAACCTGATTACCCAGTTGCAATCAATAATCTTGCATTTGCAAAACAAAAACTCATGGAACCAAATGAAGCATATAAGTTGTACAAGGATGTCTTAAGAATTGACCCAAAAAATAAAACTGCAAATAAGCAAATCAAAAAATTAGAAATGGCAGATAGTCAAAATATAAAAAACGACAAAAAAGGTTTTTAAATTTTATGAATACTAATTTTTTTATATAATGCCTAAAAAACAAGACTTGCTCACTATCGGAGCTAAAACTTTTACCAGTAGACTCTTAACAGGAACAGGTAAATACACAACTAATGTAGTTCGAGTTCCTTTTGGTATCCGTCAGCCTCAAAAGCAGAGGCCTCAAAGACCAGAAAGCTTCATTACCTTGGTTTTACCTTTGCAGCCATCTGATTCTCCGACTCCACCTCCTCAAGCAGCTTGATAAATTAAGCAGCTATTTGATTTGAATCTTGTTTAAGAACTTGGATGTAATAACTTCTTAGTTGATTAGTTGCGGAAGCCCAACCCCAACGTTCTGCTTCCTCTCGTGCTGCTTTTCTCATAGTTTGTCTTTCTAGTTCGTTACCTAGAATTTTTTGAGTTGCTTTTATCAAACTATCGGATCCTTGATTTGGTCCATCTGGGTTATATAAACATCCATTAACTCCATCGGTAATGATGTCAGGAATTCCTCCCCTGTTAGCACCAATTACTGGACACCCTGCAGCCATTGCTTCAAGTAAAACTAATCCCAGAGTTTCAGTACTAGATGGAAAGAGGAAAGCATCTCCAGCAGCATATGCACTAGCTAGTTCATCTCCAGATAAATAACCCACAAAAGTCGTTGCAGTTCCTGCAAATGTTTTTTCTAATTGTTGGCGATAAGGCCCATCTCCAACAAGTGCCAATTGTGAATTAGGAAGTGCTTCTAAAACAGGTTTTATTCTTTCGATTTGTTTTTCAGCTGAAAGTCTTCCTACATAAATAATTAAAGATCCTGTGTCTTTATTTGTTCCCAGTAATCGCTGACGTATGGAATCGTTGCGTAGTTCAGGACGGAATCTGTCTGTATCTACTCCTCTTTGCCAAAGAGCTGTGTTTTGAATGCCCTTATCACTTAGCTCTTTAACCATGGCAGTAGATGTACAAAGGTTTAGTACAGCCTGATTGTGAGCCGCTTTTAAAAGTTCCCATAACAGCGGTTCAAGCATTCCCATTCCATAGTGTTCAAGGTATTTAGGGAGATGGGTGTGGTAGCTCGCAACAAGTGGAATGGAATTTGTTTTGGCAAGCCAAATACCTCCTAAGCCAAGAACAGCAGGATTAACAACGTGAATTAGATCGGGTTGGAAATTTTCTAGTGCTTCAGAAACTGCTGGTCCTGGTAAACCAAGTTTTAATTCGGGATATAAGGGTAATGGCATTGCAGGGACACCAATTACTTGGGCACCCATGTATTCATTAGGACAACCTTCTGGACAAAAAACAACAACTTCATCTCCAGCTTCAATTAGATGTTGAACAGTTTTCGTAAGCCGAGTAACAATCCCATCTACTTTGGGTAAAAAAGTTTCGGTAAAAAAAGCAATTTTCACTGTTCTTGGATGCGAAATAAGATCATTTATGGGGACTTTTTGATCGCTTTAGCTTGAGTTGAGGTCCAAGCCGATATACAAGGAATTCGACTTTGATCGCAACGACTTGACCAGCGACGTGCTACATCTACAACTTCTTCAAGAAGTCCATCATCAAGAGTTGTTGGTTTCAATCCTAGTTCTATAAAACATCTGTTGTCGACTATGAGGTCATTTTCCACTGCTTCATTACGAGGGTTCGGAAGGTAATTAATATCTGCTCCAGTTAGTGACGCAACTTTCTTTGCTAGTTCACCTACTTGATGACTTTCTGTCATCTGATTAAAAATTTTGACTCTTTCTCCTTTCTTGGGAGGATTTTCTAAAGCTAATTGCACACATTGAACAGAGTCTTTTATATGGATAAATGCCCTTGTTTGACCACCAGTTCCATGAACTGTAAGTGGATAACCAATTGCAGCTTGCATCAAAAATCTATTTAAAACTGTTCCGTAGTCTCCATCATAGTCGAATCTATTTGTTAAACGAGGATCTCTTAAAGTTGCTTCTGTATTTGTTCCCCATACAATTCCTTGATGAAGATCAGTGATTTTAATTTGGTCGTTTTTATTGTAATAAAGAAATAGAAGTTGATCTAATGTTTTGGTCATGTGATAAACACTTCCTGGGCTAGCAGGATGAAGAATTTCTTCTTCGAAACGACTTCCATCAGGTTGGGGAACTTCAACCTTTAGATAACCCTCAGGAATTGTTGCTCCACGATGGGACCCATATCCATAAACACCCATTGTTCCTAAATGAACGACATGAATATCAAGGCCTGTTTCGACAATTGCAGCAAGAACGTTATGGGTACCATTGACATTGTTATCAACGGTGTATCGCTTAGTTGAGCTGCTTTTCATAGAGTATGGAGCAGCACGTTGTTCAGCAAAATGAACAATTGAGTTGGGAGATTCTTCTAGAAGTAAATCAACCAATCTTTGATATTCCTTAGAAACATCAAGGTTGACAAATTTCATCGGTTTTCCACCGCTTTCTTCCCATGCTTTTAATCGATCTCCGATACTTGAAATTGGAGTAAGAGACTCAACTTCAAGATCGATGTCAATTTTTCTTCGGCTTAGGTTATCCACGATCAAAACGTCGTGTCCCTGATCGGCCAAGTTCACAGCACAAGGCCAACCACAGAAGCCGTCACCACCTAAAACAAGAACTTTCACCCAAAACTCCAGCAGGAATAGAGCAATTCACTCTATTAATGAAAGTTACTACAAGGATTTACTTGATGGTTAAAGAGTAAGCAATTAGAAGGCTAATAAATACGATTCCTGCGACAACGAAGAAGCGAGATCCATTGCTATCACTGGACTTGCCTCTAATAACCTCAATTTCAGGTTCTTTTGCAAAAGCATTTAATCTTCCGCCTCCTTCATCAGTAACTGACATGATTTATGCATTACATCTCGGCGGACCCTATGGATATTCGAGCAGATCTGACTCATTCCGTTACTTAGCTTTACGAAGTCTTAGCTATTTATATTTTGGATTACGCCTCTCAAGGGCGAGCTAGGACAGGCCTGAGGGCGTCTAGGCATGCTTCCAGCCAAGAAGCCTTTTCGACCACCTTCTACGGCTTGAGACATCGCCGTTGCCATTCGTGCGGGGTCTTTGGACAAAGCAATTGCACTATTAATTAATACTGCATCGGCACCTAGCTCCATAGCATGTGCTGCTTCGCTTGGCAGTCCTATGCCAGCATCAACGATTACCGGAACATTTGCATTTTCAATAATTATTGAAATGTTGGCTTTGTTTCGTAGTCCTTGAGCTGAACCAATGGGAGAACCAAGAGGCATAACTGTTGAACATCCGACATCTTCTAATCTTTTTGCTAATACAGGATCTGCATTGATATATGGCAGCACTGCAAAACCATCATGTACTAGTTGAGAGGCAGCTTTTAGGGTCTCAATAGGATCAGGAAGGAGGTATT
>QCJX01000017.1 GCA_003215725.1 Prochlorococcus sp. AG-409-I11 | reverse complement strand
TTCCTTGTCTTCTAATAACGTAGACAACCATTTTGCTGCAAGCCCTCTAGAAATAGATCGATTACGAAGTAATTCACATATAACCGAAGATAAAGGACCAGCATTGACCGTCGAATTAAACCATTGCTCAAAGCGCAAAATCTCATCATTCGAATGACATGCTCTTAGCTGATCCACAATGGCATCACACGCATCCTTAGAGATTTCCTCTTGGATTTTTGGAGCAATAGTCATCTTTTTACCTTGCTGTGAAGGAAATTATTCCCCTTCTACATAAATAATTAGCTCTTATACGACCAATCCGTCCATAAATTTGTTTATTTTTTAAGCCTCTGGTAAGGAGAATGGTGATTCTTACCCATAGAAAGCCTTCTAAAGGAAGGTTTAAGAGATGATTATAAATTCTTATATATCAATCGTTTGGTTTAGCCAAAGGAAGCAAACACTTATCAGAATCACACCCGGCAGGTCCGGCTTCAACTAACTCTCCGAGGTCATAACGACTTAAAGCCTCGAAAAAATCATTGCTTACTCTTCTTTCAAAAACTTCTGATTGAAGTCTTTCATATGTTTGAGAATCTATAGGCTCAAACGGTAGCCTAGGGAAAGTAGCGTTGGCATCAAATCTTGCCAATAAAGCGGCAGAAATATAACCTTCTCCCTTTTCAATAGTTTTATGCAAAACTTCTGCTAATTGCTCGATCTCACTTTCACGAAACTCAATAGTTGCAGAAGTGTTGTGCTCTGTGTAATGACTTTGAACTTGCATGTAAAAATCAAACTGAGCAAGTGCAGAGAAGTTATTAATATCAATTGCATCAGCACCGGGTAAATTGGCCCAACTCACTTCTGTTGGTATTTCGACAAGCCATTCAGTACAACGAGTGTCGAAAGGGTCATCAAGCAATCGTCCATTCTCATCTTTATCAGATTGAGAAGGAACAACTGTATAGCCATAATCCATACAAGCCATAGCAACAGGATCATTCTTTCGGAATGTAATTCTCCTAATAAAACGCTGAGCTTTAGGAGGGTGCCAACCTGGAGCCGCTCCTGTTAAAAGGCTCTTAGTCCCAGCAGGTTGAACAGTGGTACAGCGATTAGGGCGTCGCAAACCATGTCGATCGCAATAATCCCAAACTGTTTCGTTTACAGTTTTTCTCCATGTTTCTAAAAAAGCAGATTCTTTTTCCTTGTAGTTTCGGCCTTCTTCAGTGTCAGGCCTACCAGCCTCCCACCATTTAAGCCAAGGAGTACCAAAAGCATGAACAAAAAAGTCAAATAGGCCTGTAAAGCTAACTCCGACAATGGGATCCCATTCACGACTTTGCCTATAACGTTCAATTTCAAAACGATGATTTAGAAGGCAAGCAACAGAAAGTGCAGCTGCTTTAAAAGCATTCTCTTGCCCTTCATCATCAGAAGGGTCAATTTGGTTGAGATGTACTTCTGCAAGATTGCAATGAAAATCAGCCCCCAAAATCTCACCGCAAGGGTTAAGGCCATACCTACCTAACCTATGTTCTAATTCATCAGAAGATAGTGGGCCAAACTTTTCTTGGAGCCATTTCATAGCTTCAATCCGACCTAACTCACAATAAACATTGACAAATTCATTTTTTAATTGCTTAGTCGTAAGCAAGTCTGAATTTGATCTAGCAATTGCTTCTGGGGCAAATTGAATAGCTCCTTCACCAGAATGAAATTGTTTAGTTACAGCATCAATAACAACTTGCAAACTTGGACGTGTGTGATAAACACGTGTGTGATTAGCCATTCGTAAAGCATCTCTTTCAGGATCTATACGCCAATTACCTTCTGAATCTTGTTCCCAAAGATTTTCTTTTGCATGTGAAGCTGATTCATCATTAGATGAAAACTGACGCATCCCAGCACTCCTTCGTATATTCCCAGCAACAATTGTTACTGCCGCTTCATCAATTAATAGACAACATTCAACAGAAGTAAGTTGTCTACCTATAGCCTTATTTAGTAACCGAGTGACTCGAGCATATAAGTCTTTAAGTTTAATAGGGTTCGCCATCCCACCAAAACCCTTTAATGATTCTCCCGCTGGTCTTATATCTGTTAGATCAATTTTAATATCAATAGATTTATCTTCAAATCTAAGATCACTGGATAATTCAAGAAGTAATTGATAACTGTCAACCCAACCTCTACGACTATCTCCCACTTTAATTAAAACCTCGTTCCCATCAATATTGACAGTAGTTTTTTCTTGTCGTTGATCTGATTGAGTAAGGCCAATCTCAGAAACAGATTTAATGTTTAAAGAATTTCTTACAACAGGAAGTTTATTTATTAAATGTGGCTCAATAATTGCTCCTGTACCACAACCCATCATCGCTAAATCCATCATCAAGCCAAAAGCTTCCCAATCAACAAGATTTGTAGAGGTGCAGTTATATGCTCCAGAAAAGTTTTGTTCTTTATTAATCCAAGGTGTACCTCCAATCCAAAGCCATCTTCCAGATGGCAAGGCTTTTTTATCTGCTTGCATACGAGCCATTAAATTAATTTCTTCATCGCTAAGACGACCAAGTAAGCGCAAACCTTCTAAATTTCTAGCTCCCACCTGATTCCAGCTTTCACGACCTGCGACAGTTTTTCGACTATAAGTTCTATAAAAGACTGGATTTGCTGCTGGTGCAGTTGATGGGAAGTCTGATTTAAGGTCCTGAGCCGCAGCGAAGGAACTCTCAGTTTCGAGGCGATTAGTTGAGAGAGTCAATTTTTCTTATTCCATGAAGTATGAGCACGCTAACGCCACTTGTAGGGGCGGCAAGTTTTTTTAACACCATCTACAGCGTATGAAAGAGAATGCAATATATGCAATTTGCCGTATGGAGCGAAAAACAGAGCCAGAGCTAATGCTAAGCAAGCATCAAGTAAAGGCATACTCTAATGCTGACTTTTCAGTTGGAGACTCAGAATTCGTCAATCGACTCGACAAAATTTTGTCCAAAAAAAGCATGTCACTAGGAGCAAAAAGTGTAGTGATCGATCTTGGCTGTGGGCCTGGAAATATTACTGAGCGAATCTCGAGTCGATGGCCATCTTGCAAAGTTATTGGGATAGATGGATCTGAAACAATGGTTGAAATTGCTTTGGAAAGAAAAAAGAAAGCATCTACAGAAAAAAATAATGAGAATCTTTCATATATATGCATGAACATCGGAAATATTGAAAACGAGTGTGCTCATCTACATTTCTCAGCGGATGTACTGGTAAGCAATAGCCTCTTGCACCATATGCATGACCCTAGTAAGTTTTGGAATTGTCTTAAAAAATTAAGTAAAGCCAATTGCCTGTATTTACATAAAGACCTTCGTCGACCAACGAGTGCATCAAAATGCTTGTACTTACAAAAGAAATATCTATCAACCGCACCTGAAGTACTAAAAAAAGATTACTTGGCTTCATTGAATGCAGCTTTTACAGTTAAAGAGGTTGAATCTCAACTGGAAATTGCAGGTTTGAATCACTTAAATGTTTTAGAAGTCGATGACCGTTATCTTGAAGTGAGTGAGGCCTTGTGAAATGCTCGAGAAAACCCTTTCCTAAAAATTAATGACATTGGTTCCACCTATCGAAAATTCCCCTAACGCTTCTCAAGGAGAGGCCTTTAAGGCCTTACTTTGTAAGGCAATTGATAAAAGAAGAAATTTTGCGATCATCTCCCATCCCGATGCAGGCAAAACAACTCTGACTGAAAAACTTCTTTTATATGGAGGAGCTATTCAACAAGCAGGTGCAGTCAAAGCTAGAGGTGAACAAAGAAAAGTAACTTCTGACTGGATGGAACTAGAAAAACAAAGAGGTATTTCAATAACATCAACTGTTTTACAATTTAAATATCAAGGTATAACCATTAACCTCCTAGATACACCTGGCCACCAAGATTTTTCCGAAGATACTTATAGAACCCTTGCAGCAGCTGACAATGCAGTAATGCTTGAGGATGCTGCAAAGGGCCTTGAACCTCAAACAAGAAAATTATTTGAGGTTTGTCGAATGAGAAACATACCCATTTTTACTTTTATCAATAAGATGGATAGACCTGGACAAGAGCCACTTGCTTTATTAGATGAAATTGAATCAGAGCTTAATTTATCTACATGGGCAGTAAATTGGCCTATAGGAAGTGGCGAATTATTTAGAGGAATTATCGATCGCAGAACACAAGAGGTTGTTTTATTTGAACGAGGGGAACGGGGGAAACAATCTAGTGAAATAAGAAAGAATATTAATGATCCAGAGTTAAAAGCTTTAGTAGAGGAAGAGCTCTTAATTAAAGCAATAGAAGAAATAGAACTCTTAGAAGAGGCAGGATCAAAAATGGACTTAGAACTCGTTCAGGCTGGTGAACTTACTCCCGTATTTTTTGGTTCTGCAATGACAAATTTTGGAGTAGGACCATTTCTTGACACTTTTCTAGAAATGGCACAAGGTCCAGCTGCACGTAACAGCAGTGAAGGGCCTATTAATCCATCAAGAGAAACTTTTAGTGGATTTGTTTTTAAGCTTCAAGCAAATATGGACCCAAGGCATCGAGATCGTGTTGCTTTTGTTCGAATTTGTAGTGGTCGATTTGAAAAAGATATGACTGTTAAGCACGCAAGAACTGGAAAACAAATTCGTTTATCGAGGCCTCAGAAGATTTTTGGGCAGGATCGTGCAGTTGTTGAAGATGCTTACCCAGGAGATGTTATTGGACTAAATAATCCAGGAATGTTTTCAATTGGAGATACTCTTTTCCAGGGGAAACATATTGAATATGAAGGGATTCCTTGCTTTAGTCCTGAAATTTTTAGTTGGCTTAGGAACCCAAATCCATCTGCATTTAAAAATTTCAGAAAAGGAGTAAATGAACTAAGAGAAGAAGGTGCTGTACAAATTCTTTATGACACTGACCAAAGCAAAAGAGATCCTATTCTGGCTGCAGTAGGACAATTACAGCTAGAAGTTGTTCAACACCGACTAGAAAACGAATATGGAGTGAAAACAAGACTAGAGCCAATAGGGTTTCAGGTAGCTAGATGGGTTAGTGGTGGATGGCCCGCTTTAGAAAAAATTGGTCGAATCTTTAATTGCAAAACAGTACAAGATTGTTGGCTTAGGCCTGTACTTCTATTTAAAAACGAATGGAATTTAAACCAACTCAAAGAAGATCACCCTGATTTAGAGCTAAAAGCAGTGGCACCTGTCGTTAGTGGAATGAACCCTGTAAACCTTTAAAACTTAAAACCTTTTCCTATTTTTAGGCTTATGAAGATACGCTCATAAGAGCTAAGAAAATAGTGATGGACAAATCAAAGGACACAAACTCCAACAAGGAAGGACAGGAAGACCCTTACTCAATCCTTGGTTTGAATAAAGATGCAAGCTTTGAAGCCATCCAAAAAGCTAGAAAAAAGCTTTTGGTAGAAGTTGGAGAAGATCCACTGGCAAAAGCAAAAATCGAAGCCTCATACGACTCACTTTTAATGGGAAGTCTAAAAGCAAGGCAGCTTGGCGAAGTTAGTAATGAAGCTTTAAGTGCCTCTCAAAGAGAGGTACAAAAAAGTGAAGGAGGTTCTATTGGACGAAGTTCTTTATTAACACGTTTAAAAGAGTTTAATTCAACAAATAAAGAAGGTTCTGTAAAAAACTATCTGCCTAATTTAGAGCTTCCTGAAAATCAAGGTTTGACAATAAGAATACTGGTTGGAATCTTAGCTATCATTTTAATCTTAACTTCACCAAATGAAAGCATTGATTTAATTCTTTCCTGTTCCACTATTGGAGTAGTAATAAGTCAAATTCGTAGAGGTAGATCTGCACTTTCATCTTTAGGTTGGAGTGTTGTATTGCTATCAATTGGACTAATAATTGGAGGTTTGATTTCCAATGGCAGTTCTATAGACTCAAGTTATCTACATGCTTTCACACCGGAAAGACTAAAAGCTCTACCTGCTGTTCTTTTGCTTTGGATTGGATCTCTCTTATTAGCATGATCAGTAAAATGTAGATACTTACTCATTTATAATTTTATTCAAATCGTCTTCATTTGCGTGATATATACTTTTGCAAAAATGACAGATCATTTCAGCTTTACCATCTTCATTAAGAATATTTTCCAATTCCTTAATTCCTAATATTTTCAAAGCAGAAAGGCTTCTCTCTTTAGAACAATGACAATGAAATCTAATCTGATCGGAACTTCCTAATGAAGGTAAAGGCTGAGGATTTAAATCTGGGAAGAGCTCATTTAATAACTTAATAAGGTCATTATTACAACTGTTGAGATGATTACTAAATGATTTAACCTCCTTACAGCAATTTTCTAAAATAGAAATTAATTCTTGATTATTCGCTGATTTTGGTAATACCTGAGCAATTATTCCACCACAACATAGTAATTCTTTATTGTTAATATTCTCTCCAACAAATACAGCTGAAGGAATTTGTTCAGAGTGAAGCAAGTATGAAGCAACATCTTCTCCTATTCCACCTTTAACAAGTTCCACTGTGCTAGTAAAAGGTTCTCCTACTCCTATATCTCGTACAACATGCAAGTAACCTTTTCCCGTAGCTTTCGCAAAATCAAAACTTTTTCTTCCTTTAATGTCAATAAAATCTAATTCCAAAGCTGGATTGCCAACATATCCTCTAACTGTTCCATCCCTACCAGCATCAACCATTAGTCCTCCAAGAGGTCCATCTGAGCCCATCCTCAATGTGACTCTTCCATGTGGAACCTTCATTGAACTAGCTAACAACAATCCTGCAGTCATTGCTCTACCAAGGATTGCCGTTGTCAGGTAAGAAAGTTTATGCCTTCTTCTAGCTTCTCTAGTTGCTTCCGTTGAGGAAACAGCAACAAGCCTAATCCCTCCATCAGCAGCAGTAGCTCTAACAATGTAATCAGTCATGTGATGTATTTAAGTAAAGAGATTAAGTAATTTGTTGAAGCTTGCCAGCATTTAATTGATAAAAAATATTAGAAGATTGTTTAAATGCTTCTAATTCATGTGTAACAACAATAACTATTCTCTCTTTAGAAAGTTTGGAAAGTAACTGAATAATTTCACCACGTACAGACCAATCCAGTCCTGCCGTAGGTTCATCAAGTAAAAGAATACTTGGATTTCTTAATAGTTGCACTGCAACCGCTAATCGTCTCTGTTGGCCACCACTAAGCTTTTCTGGCGATTGTCGAAGATCTACATCAAAGAGTCCTACCTTCCTTAATGCTTTTGATTGAGCCTCTCCACTTAGTCGCCTATGACCTAAACGCAATTCCTGGGCTACTGTAAGTCCAAGAAAATGCCTTTCAGGGAACTGAAAAACAACCCCACATAGCCATCTTCTTTGTCTCTCATTTAATAATTTTTCATCCCATAAGATCCTCCCTCTCTGTGGACGAGATAAACCACTGATTATTTCTACAAGACTGGTTTTTCCACTTCCACTAAGACCTGTAATGATTACTGGTAAACCCAACGTTACCTTTAGGTTTATCTGAGTCAATATAGGTTTGTCAGATGTGGCAGGATGGTAAAGCAGGTTGTTTAACTCAAGCATTTATGTTCACGTTTATTGGATTAGTTGAAAGGAGCTAAACATCAAAAATCAACATACTCTCATATGTCCATTTAGTTTTTCCTCACTTATTATTCAAACATCTTAATGGTCTTATGAAAGTTATTTTTCGAGAAGTCGATCCATTCAATTGCTGGGTCTGGCTACATTTCGCAGATGTACCAAATCAAGGGGAGAAAAATTATATTGATGGGATATTTGATAGTTGGTATGTCATTGGACGTCTAGGTGGGTTCAATGCTGAAAACCTTCAAGCTCATCAAGAAGGGAATGAATTGAGTTGGATGAGCTATAGCAATGAAAATGCAACACAAGTTTTACCTGCCCTAATGCACAATCTTGGACAAATGGAATATCAAGGAAAGTGGGCTAGATGCTGGCTTGACCTAGGAACTGCTGACCCTCTAGCACTTGATGTCTTAATCAATACATTATCTCAAATTAATTGTGATTTAGTTAAGCTTGAAGAATTGATTATTGGTGGAGTTAATAAAGACTGGGAAGTCGAAGATCATCCCGATGCAGTTTTCTCATTAAACAAATAACTAATTTATATATAGTGAAAGAATTAAACCGAATTTTAATTGAACCAGAGCGAATAAGTGAGTCTAAAAATAGTAATAGAATAATTTTTCTAAATAGCAAAGAATTACATTATTTAGTTAATGTTATGAGAATCAAATTAAATGAGAAGATCATTGTAGTCGACGGAGGAGGGAATTTATGGGAAGCAAACTTTGAAAGCAATGGAAAGATAAGGCTGTTGTCTGACATAAACAAACCTAAAATTTATAAGAACAAAACAAAACCATTACTATGTTTAGCTATAGTTATGCCTAAAAAAGGCTTTGAAGATATTATTAGAATGAGTTGTGAGCTAGGAATAGATAAAATACAAATTTTAAATTCTCACAGAAGTGTAGCAAAAACAGATAACAATAAAAAACTATCGCGATGGGAAACGATTAGTAAAGAAGCCATTGAACAATCAGAAAGATTATGGAAGCCAGAGATTAATGCTTCAATAGACTTAAATGAATGGTTTAATACTATTGATAAAAACTACTTTTATTCTTATGGTGCCACAAGAAGAAAAGATGTGATACATATATATGATTGGATGAATAGTGTTAATAAAGAAACAAAACAAATATGGGTGACAATCGGTCCTGAAGGTGGATGGAGTGAACAAGAAGAAGAAATGGCATTAGGGCATGGTTTTACAGCGATTGGATTGGGAGAAACAATCCTAAGAACTTCTACTGCATCGATTACAGCTACAGCTCTCATGGCATCATGGAAACGAAATATTGTTTAGCTTTTAGAATAGATTCATTCTAAGGCTTGAAAAACTAAGTATAAAGTTTAACTTTTAGAGAGTTTGTCTTAGAGGGTAATGCTTTCCCCTATACCAGTAGAAGGAGATTGGCTTTGGGCATTTAGTTTTAATTTAATATTAATTGCATTTTTCCAACGCTACTCTCTCCTCACCCCTAAAGGATGGATTCATGCTGGAGCCCTAGGAACAATACTTTGGGGTTGCCTTGGATGGAGAGGATGGTTAGCGGTAGTTATTTATTTAATATTAGGATCATTAGTAACAAAATTTGGATTCAAAAACAAATCAAACAAAGGCATTGCAGAAGGCAGGGGAGGTCGACGTGGGCCTGAAAATGTTTGGGGTTCAGCGGCTACTGGGACAATTATTGCAATATTAATTAGATGTGAAATTGGTTCCCAAGCAATCTTATTAATTGGTTTTGTCGCAAGTTTTGCAGCGAAACTTGCGGATACTTTTGGAAGTGAGCTCGGAAAAGTATGGGGGACAAAAACATTTCTAATCACTTCATTTAAAACTGCCAAACCAGGTACAGACGGAGCTATTAGTATTGAAGGAACGGTGGCAAGTCTTGCTGGAAGTTTAATAATGACATCAGCAATGGCATGCCTTTCTTTAGTTCCAAACAGTCTATCCTTTCTGATTATTGTTACAACCGGTTTCCTTGCAACGATAATTGAAAGTATAATTGGTGCAACAATACAAAAGCGATTTAAATCTTTAACTAATGAGCTAGTTAATTTCCTTCAAACTACTTTGTCAAGCATTATCGCAATAATCGCAGCAACAATTATTTTTTAGGTTAGAAGTTAAGAAAATTAGTCAAATAGATACTTTATAATTGATTAATTCCTGCCCAATTTTTTAATGTCGACCAACTTCTAACCCTTTCATACATCCACTTATGTCCTAAAGAGTTAAGATGAATTCCATCGTCTTCTATCCATTTCAAATAATCATTTTCCGCCAACATTTCCTTATGAGTAGGTAAGAAAGGAACATCTAGCTCTAAACATGCCTCCTCAATATGTCTTTCATAACTAGTGCAAGCCTCATTTGAATACCATAAACACTCTGCAAATGGCATGGCTTTTTCATTAACGGGAGTAAGACCCATAACCATAACCTTTGTATGATTTTTAACCTGAGAAAGTAATCTTTCCAACCCATAAGTGTAGGCCTCAGAAGTTAACTGAGGTCTGCCATCCGGACGACCAATACGCGCAGTATCATTCAAACCTACATTTAACAACAAGGCATCGGGAAGTTTTCTTCGTAGTTCTCCTCGACAATTCCATTCCTGCTTCCACCGTTTTGCAACATTTTCTAATCCGTCTCCACGAATACCTAAAGGATAAATAACTGGAGCTGCTGGAATATTCATCCAATGTTGGCGAAGTCTTTCACACCAACCACCATGCTCTTTATCACCCCATCCATAGACACCACTGTCTCCCACTACTATTAGTTGTTTAGGACTGTATATCATTAATTAAATCTACATATAATAGATAAAAGGTTCATGGTTAATAAGAAATTTCTAAAGATATTTGTGAATCTTCTCCAAGACAATATCTCCGAATAATTTGAATTAGATACTCACCTACTAAAGTCAATGAAATGTAAGTACTTGTAATTATTACTACTTGGGCCCAAGCAAAAGAAGACAAAGACTCCTGTAATTGCCAACCAAGTCCAACACCACCTACAACTCCTAACAAAGCTGTTTCTCTCAAAAGGACATCTGTTCTATAAGCAGCATAGCTAAGATAACTTTTTGTTTGAGGGCATAAAATTCCATAAAGCAATGAAGAACGGAAACAAGCTCCAGAGTTCTTCATTGATTGAAAACAATCCTTGTTTTGCTCAATAAAACCTTCTTTAAGAAGGCGTCCCATGATACCAATATTGTGCAAACCAAGGGCTAAAGCTGCAAGGCAAGAACTAGGATTAACGCAAACAAGTAAAAGAAGCGCAAATAATGGTACTGGTATTAACCTACAGAAAAGCCATAAAAAGCTTTGAAGCTGCATACCAAATTTTGTAGGAATTAAAAGTAAGCCAAGAGGGGGGATACCAATTGCAATGCCAGCAGCCAAAAAGGTAATCAGAAGGGTACTAAGTATAAGATTCAAAACAGGAAGTTGTTTAAAGGCAATTAAAATCTGAGTAATAGTTGGCCAATCAATTGGATGATAATTAAATTCATCAAAGAGGTTTATTCCCAAAAATGATAACCAAAAGATAGCTATAAGAAATAATATAATAAAGAATATAGGAAAGATAATAAATTGATATTGAACCCTTGAATTTATTGAAGGGTAAGAACGAACCCAGTTGACAAGTTTTTCTAAACTAAACATGACAAGCCCTAGCATCCACAAAGAAGTCCACATCTCACTAAATTGAAGTGATTGGAAAGTTAACTGAAGTTCAGTTCCAATACCTCCCAGGCCAAAGATACCAAGAAGGGTTGCACTTCTTAGAGCACATTCAAGTCGATATGATCCGTAGCCTCTAAGAAGTGGAATTAATGATGGGAAAAGAACTGTAATTAAGATCGAGAAGATTCCTGCTCCTGAATATTTAGAAGCAAGGAGTACATCAAATTTATAATTATCAATTTGATCGCTTACAACTTTTGCTACTAAGCATGAGTAAGGAATAACAATTGCTAATATTGCAACCAAAGGACTTAATCCAAATAGTTGCAAAAGAAGCAAACCCCAAACTATCTCATGAACCGCTCTAGGTATAGCTAGAATACCTTTAATAAAGTTAGAATTAACCTTAGCAAATCCTAAAAGAAACCAAAACAATTGAGAACTAAGTATACCTAAAATAAATCCAATAAATAAGCTTATAATCCAACCTAATAACGCAGATGCTACTGTGATCTGGAGTGCGTAAAATGAATGGTTTAAAACTAAATTGTCATATGAAGGATGAAAAGCTGCGTAAAAAAAAGAAGATAATATTCCAACTCCTCCTCCATGGGTATCCTTAATCACCGTATAAGAGACAGGGATCAATGCAATTGCTGGTAAAAAAATTAAAATCGTAGGATGGAGAAATAATCTATTCATGTTTTACGATATAAATTTAATATCTCCTCTTTATCAACATTTTCAAATGAGGAGTCTATTTCAATCTGACCGTTTTTAATACCAATAACACGTGTAAAGTATTTAAGAAGATCCAAACGATGAATACTTACCAAACAAGTTGAGGGAATTAAAATATTAAATGCTCTTTTTTCTAAGAGTAGTAATTTGATAATTCTACTAGCCAATTCTGGGTCAAGACCAGTTAATGGCTCATCAGCTAATAGGATTTGTGCTTCCTGCCTAATTGCTCTAGCAAGGGCTACCCTTTGTTTCTGGCCTCCTGAAAGATCGCCGATTTTATTAAGTCTGGTATTAGTTTCCAATCCAACCGCCTTCATGCAATTAATACTTTTCTCATAATCTAATAACCCAATTAGGTTCCGCACAGCCCATAAAAAATTATGCTTACCAATAGCTCCAATGTTAATGTTTTGCAAAGTATTTAATTCTTCAATAAGTCTTAAGTCCTGCCATAAGGTAGCAATATTAACTCTGTTCCTTTGACTTATCTGAGTAATAAGTCTCCCATTAAAATAGACCTCTCCTTTAGTTGGTCTAATAGAACCATTTGCTAATGAAATTAAAGTAGTCTTACCTTCTCCACTTCTACCTAATAGTGCAATCTTATCACCTTCGTTAATTTTTAAACTAACATTTAAAAGTCGATCCTTAGTCAAACCTTTTAAATATATATTTTTAAGTTCCAATAATGGATTCAATTAATTTTTCCTAGTTGTCGGCCAATAATTTCAATCTCTTTATATTGATCATTGGATGCAGGAATAAATCTTTTAGCACCAAAAAGATTTAGAATTTTTGCTTGTCTAGGGTTTTCCATATTAAAGTCTATCAATGTTTTTTGCAGTTTTTTAGTAAACCCTTTGCCATAGCGTTTATCCAGGTCTTGTTGAGCTAACCAGTGATAATCCTTGTATTTTGGAGTTCTCCAAATAACCCGAATTTTATCTAAGTCAGCTCTTCCATTACTGACACTCGAGTTCCATACTTGCTCATTAAGGGCCCCTGCTTCGTAAGATCCGCTTTGAACAAGAGCAATTGTACTATCATGGCTTCCACTAAAACCGGGCCTTCTACCAGAAAAATCATCAATTTGAACACCAGCTTGTTGAAGAAAATATTGAGGCATTAGCCTGCCTGATGTAGAACTTTCTGAACCAAAAGTAAATCTTCTATTCTTAAGATATTTAAGTTCATAGATATTATTTATTATAGGTATACCACTGGATTTATTTGCAACAAAAACACTCCTAAATTTTTCATCTATATCCCTTTGAGCAAGAACTTTGGAACCTGGTGTTTGCAATCTTGCCTGAACACCTGTTAAGCCACCAAACCAAACAAGATCTAAACTTTTAGTACGAAATGCTGAAACTGCTGCTGAATAGTTGGTTACAGGCACATAACGAACAGGGATTTTAATTTTTTCACTTAATTCTAAGCACAATAGGTCATATAAGCGATTAAGTCTTTCAGGATTCTGATCAGGTATTGCACCTACTAATAATGGTTCATTAGCTAAGGCTTGATTGGATGTCAATAATCTAGTTAACAATAAAATTAAAATGAATATATTTCCCTTGATTTTTTTAAATATTGATCTGTTGATCATTTTAATTATTGAAAGTAAGAATGTACTATAGTAATCTTCGAAGACGATTAAGTCCATTAATAATGGTAGAAGAAGAAGCAGCGCATGAAATTCTTATACATCTATCTTCTCCAAAAGCCATTCCTGGTACCATTGCCAAGCCTTCTTTCTCTAGTGCGATTCTACAAAACTCTATAGAGCCAACGCAACTATCTGGAAGTTGTGGAAATGCGTAAAATGCTCCATTTGGGGTTATTAGAGATATATCTTTAATATCATTTAAACCACTAACAAGTAAGTTACGACGTCTATTATATTTTTCAACCATCTCTTTTACACAATCTTTTGATCCTTTTAGTGCTGCTATAGCACCACGTTGAGCAAAGCTACATACATTACTAGTGCTTTGGCTTTGAAGTGATATTGCTGCTTTTATTACTTTAGGATGACCAACTAAATAACCTACACGCCAACCTGTCATAGCCCAACTTTTTGCAAACCCATTAACAATAAATACTCGGTCATTAAGGTCCGGAGCAACCTCGGTAAAAGTAACTTGTGTTATTCCCTCTGCCACCAAATATTCATATATTTCATCTGAAACTACCGATATCTTTGGATACTTTCTTAATAGGCTTGCAATAGATTCCAACTCTTTTCTTGGCATTACTCGACCGGTGGGGTTCCCAGGAGAATTTATGATTATGAATTTGGTCTTATCTGTAATACTCTCTTCTAATTGCGCAACATCAAGTTGAAAACCATTGCTTAAAGAAGATTCTAGGATTATAGGATTACCACCAGCAAGGCGAACCATTTCTGGATAACTAAGCCAATAAGGGGAAGGAATTATTACTTCATCACCTGGATTCAAAGTTACTTGAAATAAATTATAAATAGCTTGTTTTCCACCATTGGTAACCAAAACATTTTCTGTTGTTACCGGAAGTTTGTTCATTTCTGTAATCTTCTCCGCGATAGCCTCTCTTAATTCAGGATCACCCGCTGCAGGTCCATAACGAGTAAGTCCATCCTTAAGGGCTTTGAATGTTGCCTCAATGATGAAACTTGGAGTATCGAAATCAGGTTCGCCTGCACTAAGGCTGCAAATATCCTTCCCCTCAGCCTTCAGTGCCTTAGCAATGGAACTGATTTCCAATGTTAAAGATGGCTTTAGGGCTTTTGCCCTTTGTGAAATTAGTATCGAGTGTGGCATTAGTGAAGCACTTTCACCAGGTGACTCATTAAAAGCACATCCTGCCGAAATGTTGTCCTCTATACAACCTAAAAAGTTTTGTAATCTTTACTAAAAGTTTTAAATGACATCGCTTGAAATCAGTTTGGTACTTGCATCTCAGGACCCCAAAAAGCTTGCTGAATTCTATGCATTTGTAATTAATGGTGAGGTTCATCTTGGTTTTAATAATAAAAACTATAGGGTTCTAAGCCAAAATGGTCTAATAATTGAGACATACTTACCTTCACAACAAAAGCCATTACCAAGCAAAGGGAAGGCTTCTTCTTATTGCTTTAAAGGCTTACCTTCCAAAAATCCATTAATAAAAATCAAAGAATGGTGTTCTGAATTAATCAATCAAGGAGCGATTGTTGTTGAAAATCCAGTAATTGAAAGCTTTGGAGCAGAAGCGTGGATGGCAGATCCTGAAGGAAACCATTTTTTAATATTGATACCTATGCAACAAGATTGTCAGATTTAACATTAAATCAAAACCTCATCTCATAATTGACTAAAGAGACCCCGTTTTGAATTGGTTACTTGTGATTGCTGCGGTCTTAGCGGAAATTACAGCCAGATAGTTGTAGGCAGAGGAAATCCTTCTGCTGAGCTAATGCTTATAGGAGAAGCTCCTGGTGCAAAAGAAGACGAACTAGGAGTTCCTTTTGTAGGGAGGTCAGGGAAACTTCTTGAAAAGCTTTTTCTAAGTGCAGGAATTAATTCAGACGAGGAAGTCTATTTATGCAATGTTGCAAAATGCAGACCACCCAAAAATCGGAAGCCTACAAAATCAGAGTTAGAGTCAAGTATGCCTTGGCTATATCAACAGATAAAACTTGTCGATCCAACCGTGATCTTATTAGCAGGAGCTACTTCTGTAGAAGCTTTGTTAGGCACTAAAGGAGGAATGAGTAAATTGAGAGGTACTTGGCAACATTGGCAAGGCAGAATGGTTATGCCACTATTTCACCCTTCTTACCTTTTGCGAAATCCATCTAAGCAAGAAGGCAAACCAATATCCCTGACAATATTGGATCTAATAAAGGCAAAAAATAGCCTGTCTTGTCCTGAACATTCTTCACTTGATATGCCAAGGTTAATACGAAAAAGGAGTAGCAATTCATGACTACCTCCCTTGATCCAAAAGTAATTAAGGATTCAAAGAGATACGACACTCAAATCCAACGTCGTCCTACTCGGACAGTAATGGTTGGAGACATTTCAATAGGAAGTGATCATCCCGTAAGAGTGCAGTCAATGATTAATGAAGACACGTTAGATATAGAAGGTTCTACAGAAGCAATACGAAGACTTCATGAAGAAGGTTGTGAAATTGTAAGACTTACAGTTCCATCTCTTGCTCATGCAAAAGCTGTTGGGGAAATTCGTAAGGCACTAACACAAAACTATAAAGCGGTGCCTCTTGTAGCTGATGTTCATCATAATGGCATGAAAATAGCTCTTGAAGTGGCTCAACATGTAGATAAAGTACGTATTAATCCAGGGTTATTTGTTTTCGAAAAGCCAGATCCAAATAGAAAAGAATTTACAGAGGAAGAAACGAAAGTAATAACTTCAACAATTGCAGAAAGGTTTAAACCATTAGTCATAACATTAAAAGAACAAAATAAAGCTCTAAGAATAGGTGTTAACCATGGTTCATTAGCTGAGAGAATGCTATTTAAATATGGAGATACACCACTTGGTATGGTTGAATCTGCAATGGAGTTTATCAGAATATGTGATTCCTTAGATTATCACAATATTGTCATATCTATGAAAGCTTCAAGAGCACCAGTAATGCTTGCAGCTTATAGGCTAATGGCTGATGCAATGGATAATGAAGGCTTTAACTATCCACTCCATCTTGGTGTTACAGAGGCAGGCGATGGAGATTACGGGCGAATCAAAAGTACCGCCGGAATAGCAACTCTTTTATCAGAAGGGCTTGGAGACACTATTCGCGTCTCACTAACAGAAGCCCCAGAGAAAGAGATACCTGTATGTTATTCAATTTTGCAAGCTGTTGGATTACGTAAAACGATGGTTGAATATATAAGTTGTCCCAGTTGTGGTAGAACATTATTTAACCTTGAAGAGGTAGTAAAAAAAGTAAGAGATGCAACTTCTCATCTAACTGGATTAGATATAGCTGTGATGGGATGCATTGTTAATGGACCAGGAGAAATGGCGGACGCTGATTATGGATACGTAGGTAAGGGTCCAGGAGTAATAGCGTTATATAGAGGAAGAGATGAAATCAAAAAAGTTCCAGAAGAAGAAGGTGTTTTGGCATTGGTAGAATTAATTAAAGCAGATGGGAAGTGGATAGACCCTTAATGACTAAAAAAAAGAGCTTTATGCGATTTACAATAGATACTAAAGTTATTAACAGCAAAATCAAAAAGATAAATATGAATAGGTTCGGAGCTACAGGAAAAATTACAATAAAAAGTCTATTTCTTTTGTTATTATTGGGTTGCCCAGGTATGACTATACCTTTCAACTCAGGTGAAATAAATAATAGTCCTAAGGAAGTAATAGATCAAGTATGGCAAATAGTTTTTAGAGATTATATGGACTCATCAGGAGAATACGATCCAAAAGAATGGTTAAAACTAAGAAAGAGTCTTTTGGCCGCAAAATATCCAACTTCTGAGCTTTCTTATGAAGCAATAAGAGGAATGCTTTTAATACTTAAAGATCCATATACAAGATTTCTAACCCCAAAAGAGTTTAACGAGATGAGGATCGATACAACAGGTGAACTTACAGGAGTTGGGATACAAATATCACTAGATGAAGAAACAAAAGATTTAGTTGTAATATCACCAATAGAAGGAACTCCAGCTTTTAAAGCTGGAATAAAAGAACAAGATGTTATTAAAACTATTAACAATAAACCAACAAAGGGGATGTCAATTGAAGAAGCAGTAAAACTAATAAGAGGAAAAAATGGAACAAAAGTATTCTTAGGTATAATTAGAGAAGGTAAGTTAATTGAAATCGAACTAACACGAGAAAGAATTGCTATCCAGGCTGTTGATAGTCATATAAACAAAACAAAAGATGGTTTCTTTATTGGATATATAAGGTTAAAACAGTTTAATGCAAATGCTTCTAGAGAAATGAAGCAAACAATAAAAAGCCTAGAGAAGAGTAACGTAATAGCTTATGTATTAGACTTAAGGGGAAATCCAGGTGGTCTTCTTGAATCGAGTATTGAAATAGCAAGACAATGGATTAATAAAGGTGTAATAGTGAGTACCAAGACAAAAGATGGAATTAATGATATAAGACGAGCTAATGGAACCGCATTAACAAAAAACCCAGTAGTCGTATTAGTAAACAATGGATCAGCTAGTGCCAGTGAAATATTATCAGGAGCAATCAAAGACAATGAAAGAGGAATTCTTGTCGGTGAAAAAACATTTGGCAAAGGCCTCGTTCAATCAGTAAGGGGCCTCTCAGATGGCTCAGGACTAACAGTAACTGTGGCAAAATACTTAACACCAAATGGTAATGATATCAACAAAAATGGGATAGTTCCAAATATAAAAGCTGATTTCTTAAAAGATAAAACAAATAAAATTGGTTTAAAAGATTTAGGAACAAAAAAAGACAATCAATATGTAGTGGCAGAAACTGAATTAGTTAGGAAATTAAAAAATAGTAAAACAACTTTGTATAAAAGCAATAGTACTAATCTAGAGTCAGCTCTTAATTAAAGAAAGAAAAGCATTAAATATAATCTTTAAAGAGTATAGAAACTTAATTATTATCAATTCTCATATAGCCAACCCAGTCAGGTATTAAATCTTGACTCCTTTGTTGAGTATCTTGAAAAAGTTGAATTTGCCATTTTCCAATTTTATTGTAATCAAATAAATTATTTTCTTTGTACAAGAATGATATACAATGTATATTATCAACATGTTTTTTATCTGTCAAAGTAAGCCACCTTTCTTTGGCAATTTTCTTTGCCTCTGCATAAGTCTTGGCTACCAATAGTCCAAAGGAGTGATGTTCATTCATATCATTAGGGTTATATCCACCAAGGTTCACAAACCATAGTGATAAATTCGATGTTTTAGCTTGAATATTATCTAATTTATGGAATTCATCCATGCAAGGATTAACTTTAACCTGATACCCATCGATATAGCATATTTTCATATAGCTATCTATATGCAGACCTTTGTTATCTCCAAACCACTCTGATCGTAATTGACCAAATGTTTCTTTTATAGATGAGCCAATAACCCATCTAACATCATGCAACTCGATGTGACTATTAGGAGCTTTGCCCCCTAATACAACCAAAAATAATGATTGAGAGTCTTCCTGAATATGCACTTTGAATATAGCGAATAGATAAAATTTAAATTTTTACGGAAAAATCCTTTTTTATAAAGCCATTAAAAATCATAGCAGTGATTGCCTAAAACCTTATATAGAGAATCGAAAGACTGGTTTTGACTAATAATCATAAATTATGCAAACATGCAGAATATTAATTGGTTAAAGTTTTTAATTACTCATTTTCAACATCTTTTCAATAGGTATCAATGCTTTTTCGATAATTGACTTGCTCATGACTAATTCAGGTTTCATAAACTTCATACATTCAAATAATTTCTCCAACGTATTTAAACGCATGTATGGGCATGCATTACAACTACAACCATCTATTCCAGGCACCTCAATAAATTCTTTCTTGGGATTATTTAAACGCATTTGATAAAGAATCCCTGGTTCAGTTATAACAATGAACTGATTTGAAGTAGATGAACTAGTATATTTAAGAAGTTTGCTAGTTGAACCTATATAATGTGCAAGATCAAGTAAGTTTTCCATACATTCAGGATGGGCAATAACTTCTGCTCTAGGATATTTAAGTTTAAGAGCTAGAACTTCCTCTTCACTAAAGGTCTCATGAACAATACATCTACCTGGCCATAAAGTTAATTTCCTTTTACTTTGCCTCTGAACCCATTTTCCTAAATTTTGGTCAGGTGCAAACAAAATTGGGAGATCTTTAGGTAATTGATTGATCAAATCAACAGCATTGCTACTTGTACAAATCAAATCACTTTGAGCCTTTACATCAGCAGTGCAATTTATATAGCTAACAACAAAATGGTCTGGGTGGCTTTCACGAAAGATTCTGAATTCTTCGGCTGGGCAATCGTCCGCCAAAGTGCATCCTGCTTCAATATCAGGTAATAAAACTATTTTTTCTGGGCACAAGATCTTGGCGGTCTCAGCCATGAAATGAACACCACAGAAAACAATGACATCTGCATCAGTAGAGGCTGCTTTTCTTGAGAGCTCAAGTGAATCTCCAACGAAATCGGCTATATCCTGTATTTCATCCTCTTGATAATAGTGAGCAAGAATAATCGCATTACGCTCTTCACGAAGAGAATTGATCTCTTCAATCAGTTCTTCCCTGCTCTGAGGAATCTTAGAAACCGTCTTTTGAGCGGAAATATTAGTAACCAGAGTTCATTTTCCCAGTTTAAGGCAGTATAGATGCAGAGTTCACATTAGCTCTGTCAGTTATCAAGCTTGCCATTGCCGGAGATCTCCATGGGTCATGGGCAGTTAATGACTTAGACCTTCTTCTGAAGTTAAGGCCTGATGGAATCTTGTTTGTAGGAGATCTAGGTGAAGGTGACTTAAAAACAATCAAAGCAATTAAAAAAATACCTATCCCCACCGCTGTCATACTTGGCAACCATGACAGAGGCTATGACGGAAGTGGAGATCTCCTAAAAATTCAACTAAGAATGCTCGGAGATTTGCATTGTGGTTGGGACCTACGAGAATGGGACTTCCCTCTTGTTTCTGTAATAGGTGCAAGACCTTGTAGTTCGGGAGGTGGGTTCCACCTCTCCAAAGAAGTTAAAGCTATATTTGGTCCTATTTCTCTTGAAGAGTCAGCAGAAAAAATCGTACTTGCAGCCAAAAAGGCTCATAAAGATTTACCTCTAATTATTTTGGCTCATTCTGGTCCTAGTGGACTTGGATCAGAGGCCTCTAGTCCTTGTGGAAGAGATTGGAAAAGACCTTATATAGATTGGGGAGATAAAGATTTAGCTATTGCAATAGATAAAATACGTATGCATAAAGTTCCAAACTTAGTTGTATTTGGTCATACCCATCATGAATTAAAGAATAATGCTGGAGTTCGCAAAACATTTGCAAGAGATCAATGGGGAACTGCTTATCTAAATACAGCTGCAGTTCCAAGAAGCGGATATGATTCTAATGGTAATTTATTAACTCATTTTTCATGGGTAGAGTTTAAAAATGGTGTTTTAAATGATGTTTCACATCGTTGGTATAGAGAAGATGGATCTATAGCCTACAATGAACAACTTTATACGTTAAAACCTATCGCTGAATAGTAGATTACTTTTATATTGAAACACTATTAATTTCAATTTTTTGTATTATTTGAATCATTATCAAATACAGTTTGTACAATTAAATAAGCAGAAATAAGACCACCAATAAATCCCAAACAATTTCGTAATAAAGGAAGAATTTCATTAGTTCTAGTAACTACTGGTGTAATACCAAACACTCCAAACAACATTACCCATAAAGGAGAAAGTAATAAGAACCAAGGCCAAGCAAATAATTGACCTTTCTTTCTAGGGGAAGCTGCTACCCCCGCAATTAATCCACCCAAAACAGATGAAGACAGTGTCCACAACCATTGTTCTCTTGGAAGGCCTGGAACAACTTGACATCCGCCTCGATCTAAACATGTTTCTACAGCAGAAATCGCATCTAAAATTGCACCATCCTCTCCATGATCTCTCACATAATATTGATTACCAAAACGCGTCTGCAATTCAACCCAAAATAATCTGGGCATTAATGCAAAATATGCGTCGCCAATATTGAAATTCAACAAATTTCCTCCTCTTGGGTCTGCAACCAAAATCAAGCTTCGTTCATCTATTTCCCAAAATTTTCTTAAAGCTATGCCAGGTGACTTTTCGTACTGAGAAAGAACTCTAATTTTCCAACCAGTCTCTTCTTCGTAATTATTGAGTGAGGTCTCTAACTCACTTCTCTGTTTTTCACTTAAAGTTTTAGCCAAATCGATAACTGGCGTCTGATGGTCTGGCAAAAGCTCTGGGTTGTTATAGGCAAAAGATGGGCTCGCAATTAGCAAACAAATAAAAAATACGAAAAAACCAGGCAAGAATCTTATTCTGTATTCAGCTTTCATAAAGCACAAAAAATTCATGTATATTCTCTCGAATGAATAGCTTTACTGCGAGTTGCCCATTTTGGCTTAGCGAAAAGCTTATCCAAGCTGGAGGAGAAATAAGTTTTTATGATTACATGAATTTGGCTTTAAATGATACTCAATATGGTGCTTATGCAAGTGGAAACATCAAAGTAGGGAAAAAAGGTGATTTTGCAACTTCTCCATCATTAGGTAGTGATTTTGCTAAGTTATTAGCAACACAAGTAAATGATTGGCTGAGACAGTTAGAAGAATATATTGAATGCAAAGAAAGAGTATCTCTAATTGAATTAGGACCAGGTGAAGGTGATCTTACTCTTGACTTAATAAATCAACTAAAAATATTAAACCCATCTGTAAAGAAAAAGCTAGATGTAATTCTGATTGAGGCTAACAAAGGAATGGAGAAAAGGCAAAGAAAAAAATTAAAAGGAGAAAAGGATATCCCTATAAATTGGATGACATTTCAAGACTTACAAAAAACAAAAATAGTTGGTGTAATAATTGCTCATGAAGTATTTGATGCTTTACCTGTAGAACGAGTGATTTATAGAGATGGTAATTTATTTAGGATGGGAGTTTGTTTAGACAAAAAACAAGAAAGTTACTTACTAAAGAGTATAGAAATGCCAATGACAGAAGAAATATTCAAAATAATATCCGAATTAAAAGATAGTTATCAAATAGAGATACCTCCGTTACAGGTAAATAATGGTTGGGAGTCAGAAATACACCTAGGAGCATATGAATGGTTCAAAGAGTCCTCTAACTTATTATTTACTGGACCATTATTAATTATTGATTATGCATTTGAAGCTTATAGATATTATAGAGCTGCAAGAGAATACGGTACCTTGATATCATATAAAGGGCAAAAAACAAATGAAAACTACCTTTATCAAGCAGGTTCATGGGACATAACAGCTCATCTTTGCATGGAAACTATAATAATGAGTGCAGAGAAATACGGATGGAGTTATCAAGGGCAAACTCGGCAAGGTCAAGCTCTATTAGCTTTAGGTCTAGCCCAAGAAATTTATTCTTTGCAGGAAATGTCAATCAATGAGTTACCTATTGCACTAGAAAAGAGAGAAACTCTATTAAGGCTTGTAGACCCCTATAGCCTAGGAGACTTCAGATGGATAGTTTTTAGTCTAAATAAATTTAGACTAAACAACAATTCAAACTTAATATTAAAGACTAAGATATTTCAAGAACCAAACTAAGTAACTTTTGAAAGACAGTTTTCTATATCTAAATTACTAATCTGGTCATTAATTTGAACAGATCCTATTTCTGTCGGAATTACAAATCTAACTGTAGAGTCCTTTACTTTTTTATCACTCCTAAGAGCATTAATTACGTCTTTAAAATCCAAGGCTGGCCATTTAATGGGCAATCCACATTTGGTTATTAGTAATTTTTGTCTCTCATTCTCTTCTTTCGACCACTTAGCCTTATCCAATGATAACTGACCAGCAGCCACCATACCAATAGCAACTGCTTCACCATGCAAATATGTACCATAGCCGCAAAGATTTTCTATTACATGACCAAATGTATGGCCATAATTTAAGATTGCTCTAACTCCACCTTCTCGCTCATCAGATACAACAACTTTTGCTTTAGATAAGGCAGAACGATATAATATATCTTGTAAAAAATCTGGTTCTAATTGAGCAAAATCGCTTAACTTATTAGTATTCTCTAGAATTTCAAAAAGCCTAGCATCACATATAACACCATATTTAATTACTTCTGCCATCCCTGCCTTGAATTCTCGAGGTGGCAAAGTATTCAATGTTAAAGGATCTATTAACACAAGTTTAGGCTGATGAAATGTACCAATTAAATTTTTCCCTCCAATATGATTTACCCCTGTTTTACCTCCTATTGCGGCATCAACCATTGCCAACAAAGTTGTAGGCACTTGAACTACTGAAATGCCTCTTAACCAAGTCGAGGCAGCAAAACCGGTCATATCGCCAACGACTCCACCACCAAGAGCAATCATCAAAGAACCTCTTTCAAGTCTTGATTTATATGCAGCATCATGAATTTGATTTATTGTCTGGATGTTTTTTTTATCTTCACCAGCCTCTATAACCAGTAAACTTGGTTCGAAACCACTTTTTTTTAATTCTCTAAGAAATATATCTCCGTAATGTTGATAAACATCAGGGTTGCTAACAACAAGGACTTTAGAGCCTTGCTGAACTCCTAATTTAAAGAGTTCTTCTCCAATCAAATGGAGACCATTTACGGCTATAACCACCTCATATGATTTATCCTTTAAGGTGACAGGAATGCGACGTATATTGTCAATCATAAGAGGGATGGTGGAACATAGAAAAGT
>QCJX01000016.1 GCA_003215725.1 Prochlorococcus sp. AG-409-I11 | reverse complement strand
CTTCAGAAGTTGACATTCTCTAAACCTAGATTATTGATCTGAAGTTATCGGCTCTTGCTCGGCTCGCAAGCTTTTTGTTTCCCATAACGTCTACTTGTCCAGTATTATCCGCGCCATGAACGGATTCGCCAGCTTGGAGAACCGTGAGAGGCGCCTTGGTGGAGCCTCATTAATCACGGGAACTGAGGTACAGCCTCAGTCTTCAGGGGCAAGTTGTGTCATAACGACAGATTCGGAGACAGCTCGAGTAGCGCGCCAGGCAAGTCATGTCCAGCAAATTGAATTAAGAACTTATGTTTTTTTAGACTCTCTTCAACCCCAACTGGCTGCATATATGGGGACGGTGAGTCAAGGGTTCTTACCAATTCCAGGGGATGCATGCTTATGGATGGAAGTATCTCCAGGTATGGCGGTCCATAGGGTTACTGATATTGCACTTAAGGCAAGCAATGTTCGACTCGGCCAAATGGTGGTTGAAAGAGCTTTTGGCTCATTGGCCCTTTATCACCGAGATCAAAGTACTGTCCTTCATTCTGGGGATGTTGTATTAGATGCTATTGGAAGCACTGTAGATAGACGTAGCCCTTGCGAGGTTAGTTGGACTGAAGTTATTCGGGCTATCACTCCAGATCATGCTGTTCTTATTAATCGTCAAAATAGAAGAGGTTCGATGATTGAGTCTGGGATGAGCATGTTTATCCTTGAAACAGAGCCTGCTGGTTATGTACTTATTGCTGCTAATGAAGCTGAAAAGGCTTCTAATATCACGGTTGTTGATGTTAAAGGAGTAGGAGCTTTTGGAAGATTGACTCTTGCAGGGAAAGAAGGTGATGTAGAAGAGGCGGCGGCGGCCGCAATGAGGGCTATTGATCAGATTAATAATTAAGCTGATTTTTTAAGGCCTAAAGCATTCAGAAGTTCCGGAGCCATAGCACGTGCAGCTTTTCCTCTACTGCCAAGTTTTAAAAGTTGCTGTTGAGTTAGCTCTCCATAGGTACATTGAGCTTCTTTGACCCAGAAGATTGATTCAAATTCCCCTCCCTCATAACTAGGCGCTTTAAGTAATTCTCCCCAGCAGATACCTTCTGAATGTTTAATAGTGTTCCCGTGGGGATCACATAAAACCATTACGCTATGAAAACGTGCACTCCGATATGGACTGTTGCCTAAGGCATTAAGAATTTTCTTTAATTTTTCTTGATTGTTACTTGCAAAACGGGCAGAGAAGATTCCTGGCTCTCCATTTAGAAAATCCACTTCTAGGCCTGAATCATCGGCTAGAGCCCAGCATCTAGTAATTCTTGCTGCAGCTTGAGCTTTTAATTGAGCATTCTCAAGATATGTTGAGCCTGTTTCTTCTACATCCAGATCACTTGGTTGTCTTTGTACTTGAAGAGGTAAAGGACCAAGCATTGCTTCTATTTCTGCAACTTTCCGTGGATTACCACTAGCAATGGTTAGTAGTGGTTTGGTCAAAACACAAAGGGCAAACAGACCATTATTTTGCAATTTAGAAGGTCCAAAATATTTTTTTAGTATTTTTTGTTAGGCAGGATGGGTTGAACATTCCGCCCCTAGACAATGTCTTGGGCCTGCCTTGGAAGTGAAAATAATATAAATCGCTTCAAAAAATGAGAAATGTTCTGACCCCCTCACTAAAAAAAGTACAGCCTTTCATAACAGTCATACCAAGGGTCATAAGTAGAGCTAATGAAATACCTAAAGGAAGGTAATCAACTTATTTGTTCAATTCCCTTGACTGATCGGCATTGTTGGGAGCATTGTCCATTGCGAACATTCCCCCCCTTACATAGTTAGACAATGGCTAGCGAAACAATGGGCATCGCACTCGGCATGATCGAGACACGCGGACTTGTACCTGCAATTGAAGCTGCTGACGCAATGACAAAGGCCGCCGAAGTGCGCCTTATTGGTCGTGAGTTCGTCGGTGGTGGTTATGTAACAGTTTTGGTTCGTGGTGAAACTGGTGCTGTTAATGCAGCTGTGCGTGCTGGCGCTGATGCATGTGAGCGTGTAGGTGACGGTTTAGTTGCTGCACACATCATTGCTCGTCCTCATCGCGAAGTTGAGCCTGCTCTTGGAAATGGCAACTTCCTAGGTCAAAAGGACTGAGGTTTTTTGCGGATTCTTTAGATAAGTCTCCCAACATCTCATCCCCCCCCTCTATATCGACCTAAAGGAGTTATTCAATGAGCAAGAAGTACGACGCTGGGGTCAAAGAGTACAGAGATACTTACTGGACTCCAGACTATGTCCCACTCGACACTGACCTTTTGGCTTGCTTCAAGTGCACTGGCCAGGAAGGTGTTCCTAGAGAAGAGGTAGCGGCTGCTGTAGCTGCAGAATCTTCTACAGGTACTTGGTCCACAGTTTGGTCTGAGTTACTAACCGACCTTGAGTTCTATAAGGGTCGTTGTTATCGCATTGAAGACGTCCCCGGAGACAAGGAGTCTTTCTATGCATTTATTGCTTACCCTCTCGACTTATTTGAAGAGGGATCAATCACAAATGTACTGACATCTTTAGTTGGTAACGTTTTCGGATTTAAGGCTTTGCGCCATTTGCGCTTGGAAGATATCCGCTTCCCAATGGCCTTTATTAAGACCTGTGGCGGCCCTCCAAATGGAATAGTTGTTGAACGTGACCGTTTAAACAAATATGGCCGTCCTCTTCTTGGATGCACCATTAAGCCAAAGCTTGGTTTGTCCGGAAAGAACTATGGTCGAGTTGTATATGAGTGTCTTCGTGGAGGTCTAGACCTAACCAAAGACGACGAAAACATCAACTCACAGCCATTCCAACGCTGGAGAGAACGTTTTGAGTTCGTAGCCGAGGCTGTGAAACTTGCTCAACAGGAAACTGGTGAGGTCAAAGGTCATTACCTTAATTGCACAGCAACTACTCCAGAGGAGATGTATGAGCGTGCCGAGTTCGCTAAGGAACTTGATATGCCAATCATCATGCATGATTACATCACTGGTGGCTTTACTGCTAACACTGGTTTAGCTAATTGGTGCCGTAAGAACGGAATGTTGCTTCATATACACCGTGCAATGCACGCTGTGATTGATAGACATCCAAAGCATGGTATTCATTTCCGTGTTCTTGCTAAGTGTTTACGTCTTTCAGGCGGTGACCAACTACATACAGGAACAGTTGTTGGAAAGCTAGAAGGTGACCGTCAGACCACTCTTGGATACATTGACAACCTTCGTGAATCCTTTGTCCCAGAAGACCGTACTCGCGGTAACTTCTTTGATCAGGATTGGGGGTCTATGCCAGGTGTATTCGCTGTTGCTTCTGGTGGTATTCACGTTTGGCATATGCCTGCTCTATTGGCAATCTTTGGCGATGACTCTTGCCTTCAGTTTGGTGGTGGTACTCATGGTCATCCATGGGGGTCAGCAGCAGGTGCGGCAGCTAACCGCGTAGCTCTCGAAGCATGTGTTAAAGCACGTAATGCTGGCAGAGAAATAGAGAAGGAGAGTCGCGACATCCTTATGGAGGCCGCAAAGCATAGTCCTGAGTTGGCAATTGCACTTGAGACCTGGAAGGAAATCAAGTTCGAATTCGACACAGTAGACAAGCTCGACGTTCAGTAAAGATGAAATTGAGGAGGTCTCTAACCTCCTCAATCTTTAGAACTAACTTCAGTAGCTGATTCTTTTAATCGGCTCTTAATCATTCCCCATTAACTGTTCATCATGCCTTTCCAGAGCACAGTTGGTGACTATCAAACAGTTGCCACCCTGGAAACCTTCGGCTTCCTACCGCCGATGAGCCAGGACGAAATTTATGATCAAATTGCTTACATCATTGCTCAGGGTTGGAGCCCTGTAATTGAGCACGTTCATCCAAGTGGTTCCATGCAGACCTATTGGTCATATTGGAAGTTACCCTTCTTTGGAGAGAAGGATTTGAACGTGGTTGTAAGTGAACTCGAGGCTTGCCATCGTGCATACCCTGACCACCATGTTCGAATGGTTGGTTACGACGCTTATACACAAAGCCAAGGTACTTGCTTCGTAGTTTTTGAAGGTCGCTGATCAGCGGTTTTTTCTATAGCCTCGGCAATTAATTTCTCGAGGCTATTTAGCTTTCTTTGAGAAGATTGATCTCTTCTTTCCTTAAGACGTTCCTATCGGGTAGACATGGCAAAACAATCCAGTCGAGACTTAGTACTTGAGCGCCGAAAGGCTCTTAGTCAAGGCGGAAAAAAAGCGCTTTCAGTTAATGGCTCTACATCTAATAGGGTTCGTTCAGCTTCTGATGCGCGTGCTACTAGGACGAATGAACCTGTTGTAAAACCTGCTAAATCAAACTCGATAGGTTCAAATTCTTATTCGAGCTCTAATACTTCTTTTGTGAGTTCATCCCCTAAACGAAGTGTAAAAAAAGTAAGTCAACCTAGTCGTGAACTAGTGCTTGCACGAAGAGAAGCACTTTCACGCCAAGGTAAGAGAGCAGATAAAAGTAAAGATAGAACTAGAGTTGATGTTGAGAATAATAGCTCTGTTTTAGCAGCCGCAAACTCTGTACAAATAAAGTATTGCTGTGATGAATGTAAGGAAAAGGATCAACTTCCTTCTGGAGCTTCAAAACCTTTATTAACTTCAGAAAAGACATTGCAGTCAGGTGCAAAAAGTAATGGACGTCGTTCTACTAATAAGCGCCGCGCTATACAAAATCCGAGTAGAGCTATTGTATTGGCACGTCGTGAAGCTCAATCTAAGCACGGCAAAACGGCTGGCAAACAACCAGCTTCAGCGGCATCAGTTGCTCGTCAAGGAGACCCTGACTTGACTAGTAGAGAACTATCCCAAAGAGTGAGAGAACTTAGAAGTAAAAGTGGTGCTACAGGTAAGCAACGTTCTGGACCTAGCCGTCCTTGTGGCCCTGATAGGAATGGTTCTAAAAAGGCTGCATCTGCTGATGCTCATTGGAAAGTAGGTGTTAGCGAAACAATCTCAGGGCAAGTAGTTACAGGAACTCAAGCAAACAGATCTGTTAAAACCACAGGAAATGAAGCAAGTACTTGTCGCTCTGTTACAGGAACTCAATACCTAGGTTCTGAAGTTTTTGAGACTTTTTGTCAGTCAAATCCTTCACCTAGTCACTCTCCAAAAGTTGCCGTTACAAATACAACTCATGGGAACAAGGTGACTGGAAATGAGGTGGGCCGTTCTGAAAAGGTTACTGGCAATGAGCCAGGGACTTGTAAAACCCTTACAGGCACTGAATACATTTCAGCGAATCAGTTGAATCAATATTGCGGAGAGTCAACTCAGAGTCCTAATAAAGTCGGCCAAAGCCTGACCTTAGATGGAAGAAAAGTTAGTGGAGCAATGGTGGGCCGTTCTTCTAACGTAACTGGTGATGAGGCAGGCTCTCAAAGGGTATTGACCGGAGACCAATACTTGGGATCTGACCGTCTACCAGAAGGTAGACCAGCTGAAAAAGTAAGCTCATTTAATACGCTACGAGGAACTGGTGTTACAGGTACAAATGTTTCTCGTTCAGAAAGCGTTACTGGCAATGAGCCAGGAACTTGTAAAAACATCACTGGAGATGAATATATAGGTACTGAGCAATATCAATCTTTCTGCGGGGCCTCGCCAAAATCTGAGGCAGCAAAAGTAGGTTTAAGTTTGACTAATAAATCTCTAATCATTAGTGGTACTCAGACAGGTCGATCACAAATAGTCACTGGTGACGAACCAGGAACATGTAAGGCCGTAACAGGAACTCCTTATGCAGGTTTGGAACAAGCTGAACAATTGTGTGACGCTATTTCAGTAAATGAAATTCAAAAACGTACTCCACAAAGGCTGGGTTCGCCTGGTGCTCGTATGACTGGACAGCAACCAGGATTAGGTGGAGTTATGACAGGGGCAGATAAAGGAGCTTGTGAATCTTTAACAGGAACTCCTTATGTAGGTGCTGATCAACACATCCAAGCATGTGGAGCTAACCCAAATGCTGTTAATTCTGGAAATCAGAATTCATCTGAAAATCAGTATGGAACTCAATTCACAGTTCAGTCTCCTGCAAAATCTGCTCAATTAATAAGAGAAGATCAATCTGCTGTAACAGGAACAAGCTATGAGAATGGTTCACGAATTACTGGACCATTTGATAAAGCTTTTGAGAAGGTTACAGGTACAGAGCAATTTCGCTTTGATAAAAAACAACGTCTACCACAAGTTGAACCTTCTAGTGAAACTCAAGAAGGTAAACCTTCTTCCAGACCAGGTTCTCGGATTACAGGTGAAGGGCAGTCCTCTGGTTTAAATATTACAGGCGATGACTGGGCTCGTGGAGAAAGAGTTACTGGTACAGAAGGTGCCTCGGCTAGACGACGTAATCCTTCTCGACCAGGGCTTCTAAATGCAATGCCTATTCCTCAAGAGAAAAGGAATGATGAAGTTGTAAAGCCTGATTTTTTAATTACAGGCTCTAGTGGAAATACTCGAGATGGACAACTTGTTACTTTTTCTGGTGGAGCGAGAGGATAAATAATTTATGGCCTATCGCAACTTGGCCAAAAAGAATGCTCGTTTTCTAGGACCTACAGCTCCTAGAAAGCGTTTCATTCAAAACCCTATTGAAAGTACTCAACATAATTTGGATACTTTCAATAGCGAAAAAAATACAGGACGTTTTCATGTTCTGACTGATGCTAATGAAAATAATGAACTTAAGAAGTATGAGACTGATATAAAAGGAAGGTTTGACAGAATTATTCCTTTTCTTAAAAGGATCTCAAGTCTTCAATATCAACAGGATTTTGTTGAGAAAGCAAAGCAACTAACTTTGTCAGAGCTTTCTTTGGAACTACCTGATCATTTAATTGATAAGGCTTGGGTAAGACCTTTAGATATGCGTGCTCTGTTTGCATGGTTCGTTTTTCAAACTCATAACCAAACGAGCAAAGAATTTTTTAATTTAGACCCTCTTAATGGTAATAAAGATACAACTAAAGCTCTTGAATTTGAGTCTTTCTTAGAGTCATGTGGGTTCCATCTTTTGGATTTAACTCCTTGCGCAGATGGACGCCTTGCGCATTCAGTAGCTTATGCCTTACGAATACCATTTAGTTCTGTCAGGAGACGATCTCATGCGGGTGCTCTTTTTGATATTGAGAGAACCGTTAATAGATGGGTAAAAACAGAACATCGCAGATATCGAGAGGGACTTCCAAATTCAGCAAATTCTTCAACTAGATATTTAAAAGTAGTTACCTATCATTTTAGTTCTGTAGCACCATCTTCTCAGGGTTGTGCTGCGCATGGTAGTGATGATTCGGTCGCAGCAGCAGCTGGTTTGAAACGACTACTAGAATTTCGTCAAACAGTTGAGAACAGTTTTTGTTGTGGAGCATCTGTTGAACTTCTTCTCATAGGTCTAGATACTGATACTGATTCAATACGAATCCATGTTCCCTCGTCAGATAGCAATATGGTTCTCGATAAATGGATTTCTACATTAGACATATATGAAGAAACCTACTCTTTTTCTAAGGATATTGCTTTAAAAACAATTAATCAACGAATTGAAGAAAGTGCGCCAGGGAAGGCAGATTTAGGAATGATTAAATTTATTAGCAGGTTGATTGTTAACAATATTTCTCAAATTGATTATGTTCGTCAACTACATAATGGACCATATCCTGATGCTGGTCATGCCGAACGTTTCATCGGAGTGGGTATTGGTTTTAAAGAAGTACATTTAAGAAACCTCACTTATTTTTCTCACTTGGATACAGTTGAAGAGGGTGCTCCAGACCTAGATGTTGGCATTAAGATTTTCAAAGGGCTTAACGTTTCCAGGGATTTACCTATACCGATAGTTGTCAGATTCGATTATTCCGGGAAAGTTCCTGGAGCAAAAGAAAGAGCAATATCAGATTGCAAGAGAGTTAATGAAGCTATTTCTTACCGCTATAGGGACTTGGTCGAAGAGGGTTTACTTCATACTTTTTTGACAATACGCGATAGAGATCAACCAACCCCTGCACAAGTTGTAGGGTCTTCACTTGATCCTGACTCTCAGGAGGTACATTGACATGCTGATTTGTAAAGTCCTCAAACCGCTGGTATCAACAAACCGTATTCCGGGTTTTGAACATAAACATCTACAAGTTGTTCTAGATGGCAGTTCAAAGAAAGTTGCTGTAGATGCTGTTGGCTGTAAACCTGATGATTGGGTCATTTGTGTCGGTAGCTCAGCAGCTCGAGAGGCTGCTGGAAGTAAGTCTTATCCAAGTGATTTGACTATTGTCGGCATTATTGATCATTGGAATCCTGACTCTTCAGTTCCATCAGTTGGGAATATTTCTTGATGGAAATCATGCAAGTAATGGGACGATTGGTTTGTACCCAGAGAGTGGAAGGACTGGGTCATATGCATTTGAGAATTCTTCGTAATAACAAAGGAAAAAAACTTGTAGCTGTTGATCCCGTTGGCGCTAGAGAAGGGAACTGGGTCTTTACAGCAAGTGGTTCAGCCGCGAGATTTGCGTGTCAAGATCCTGCTACTCAGACAGACTTAACTATTGCAGGAATTATTGATTATTGGACTCCTGATGGATAACCAATCAAAAACTTCAATAACTTATAAATCTTCTTTCTTTTAAATGGCAACTCCTAAACCTACTAATAGTTCTAATAACAATGCCTTTGTTAGCTCACAAGAAACTTCTACTTTTGAGCCGTCTGAACAAATAGTTGATGTTTCGGTAGAAACATCTAATTCTAAGAGACGCTCTTCTGTGTCAAAAGCTGTAAAAACTACAAAAATAAGTGCAGCAGAGATTACTAATAAGAGTGTTAAGAGGGGCTCTTCAAGTACTAAAAACAGCAAAAATGGAAATGGAGGCTCATCTTCAAATACCAAAGCCAATTCTTCTGGTTCTGATTTTACGAGAATTCAAGGAATTGCTTTGGGCATGATTGAAACACGTGGAATGGTTCCTGCAATTGAAGCTGCAGATGCAATGACTAAAGCCGCTGAAGTTCAATTGGTTTCAAGGGATTATGTCGGAGGTGGGTATGTAACTGTTATGGTTCGAGGAGAAACAGGAGCAGTAAATGCTTCTGTAAGGGCTGGAGCTGATGCATGTGAGCGAGTCGGAGATGGTCTTGTTGCGGCACATATAATTGCCAGACCGCATGTTGAGGTCGAGCCAGTTTTACAGGCTTCGAATAGATCCAGGGGTGGTTAGTTAATAAAAAGATCGGATCTCAAAAGTCTTTAGTAAAATCATGATTTTTTTAAAGACTCATTTTGAGATATGTTCAGTAAATAAATTGTTTTAATTTGATATGGATAAATGGCAAGAAAGAAAACGTCCAATTCGCTTGGAAAGAAGATTTGAATTTAAGGATTATGATTCCACAAGAGATTTTCTTGAAAGTCTTCAAAATCTTAGTGAAAGACTTCAGAGGTTCCCTGACATAAGTTTTGGGAAAACCTATGTAAATATCACAGTTCTGCCAGTAGGAGATTTAGGTGAGGATCAGCTAGCAGATTCTGATTTCGGCTTCACAAATCAGATAGATCAACTTCTACTGGGATTAGAAGATGATTAGAATCTAATCATCTTCTTTGGGCTGTTCTAAATCTCGTTTGATTAACACCATTAGATAAGAAGGAGCTTTGTAACGTCCTGGGAGGCAGCGGTTTAGGGTTTCAAGATGACTCCAGCAAACTGTTCTTTGAATTTCTTGATCACTACGACCTTGCTGCAATAGGCGCCTTAGAGCCTTGCAGTAAAGAGGATAGCCAGCTTCTAGTTCACCAATGGTCAGCTTGGCTTCCGCCATAATCTGTCGCAGTTCAAGACTTAATTTAGACAATCATGGGTACTCAATGCAAAGAGTATTCTTTTTCTTGTCTTTGCTTATTGAATTTTCTTTATTGGTATCGATCTAACTTTCTTGATTACATAAAGGATGTTAGCTATCTCTAGGTGTTTTTACTTAGTAATTAATAATAGCTAATTTAATTTTGTCCGAGCCATGCAACGCAGTCAATTTCAACTTTTCCTCCTTTTGGTAGTCCTGCAACTTCTACACAAGCCCTAGCCGGGCTTATCCCTTGGGAAAAAGTTTCTGAGTAAATTCTGTTGACTTTCTCAAAATCTTTTAAGTCCACTAAATAAATAGTTGTTTTTATAACATTTGTAGTGCTGGCACCTGCGCATTTAAGAACTTCTAAGAGATTGCTTAGGACTTGTTTTGTTTCCTTCTCTATATCTCCTTCTCCAACCATTAAACCTGTTAATGGATCTAGGGCAATTTGCCCTGAACAGTAAAGCCAGTTACCTGCCGCTACAGCCTGGTTGTATGGGCCAACAGGGGCAGGTGCAGCCTTGGTGGTGAAAGATTCAAGTCGTGATTCATTCATGAGGATTCACTTGATTATTTAAGATTTGAATTCCCTTTTATCTTATGCGTTTCATTAATCAACTTGAGTTTTTTACGACTCATGGTCAAATTGGATGCTGTTAAAAAATTCATTATTTGGAAACTTTCATAGTTTTTGAATAATACTGATAATTAGTTTGTATTTATAATTTAAATAATTTCTGGGCCTTAACTCCTTGAATTAATCAGCTTTACTTTTATATTCTAAAGTTATCTTTATGTATTCGTAGGTTAGTAAACTCTTCTAAACTTTGAGCACGAAGGAATAGATTTGTTTTTAGTTCTAATGACAGGCTTGACGGTAATGATAAAAACCCTTTCTCCCTTTGCTCTGTAACTTCTTTAAGCCTTTCTTTTATTAGTAAATCATGAGGGTATAAGGAATTTGCCCAACGCAGATTTGCTTCAGTGTATTCATGTGCACAATATATCTGAGTTTCAGGTGGTAAGCTCATTAGCAAGCGCAGTGATTTGAACATTTGCTCATTTGTTCCATCAAATATTCTTCCACACCCTCCTCCAAACAATGTATCTCCACAGAAAATAATAGGATTAGATTTTCCTTTAGCATTTGATTTTAAGTAGTAAGCTATGTGATTACTTGTATGTCCTCCAATATCTAAGACTTTAACGGGAAAACCCATTAAGGAGAGTTGATCTTCGTGCTTTACGGATAATGTTTGGAAAGGGATTCTGATTAAATCAGATTTTGCAGCAATAACAGTAACGTCAGGCCATTTCTTTATAAGACCAAGTGTTCCTCCTATGTGGTCATCATGATGATGCGTTTGCAAAATTGCTTTAAGGATTAGATTCTTAGCTATTAACCATTCTTGGACAGGTTCTGTAATTGCAGGATCAACAACAACGGCTTCTTCTCCAACTTCCCATGCCCAAATGATGTTGTCTTTTAGAACAGGAATTGGATGGATCAAGAGGTTGTTTTTCCTTTCGGAAATGGCTTGAGATGGATCGGACATCTTTAAAGTCCAACTTGAATGATTACACCATGATTACTGTCGCTTTAGCTAAGGGGGCCCTGCTTAAGGACTCTGTTGAACGTTTCATTAAGGCTGGCCTTGACTTCTCTGCTGTGTTAGAAGAAAACAATCGCCAGCTTATGGTTCCTTCTCTCTGTGGGAGAGCTAGAGCTTTGTTGGTTCGAAACGGCGATGTACCTGTTTATGTGGCTTATGGACAAGCTCAATTGGGAGTAGTTGGTTACGACGTTCTGACTGAACATCAGATGCCCGTTTCTCATTTGGTTGATTTAGGTTTTGGAGGCTGCCATATGTCAGTTGCCGTTAAGAGTTCAAGTGGTTACTCAACTGCATCTGATTTGCCTCCTCATTGCAGAGTGGCAAGTAAATTTACGAATTCTGCTAGAGCATTCTTTGATGAGTTAGATCTACCAGTTGAGCTAGTTCATTTGACAGGTTCAGTTGAACTAGGCCCTTTGACTGGTATGGCCGAGGCAATCGTGGATTTGGTTGCGACAGGACGCACCTTGCGTGAAAATGGATTAATTGAAATAGACCAGCTTTTTACCTCCACTGCTCGTCTTATTGGCCACCCATTATCTTTGAGACTTGATTCTGGCAAAATTAATGACATTGTTGAAGCAGTACGTACTAACAAAAAGTTACATAATTCAGGAACTTGATGTTAGTCACTGATTTTCAAAGGGTTAAACGTTTAGGGCGTTATTTAAAACAGGACAGAAAGCGCTTATTTTTAATCCTTTTAATTTTATTACCTGTTTCTTTCTCTGGAGCGATTCAACCACTTTTAGTAGGGCAGGCGATAAGTGTTTTGAAGGGTGAAACAACATTGCAATGGCTTTCAAATTATTCAACGAGCGAATCTGTAAGAATTTTGGTTGGGATTTTATTTGTAACTGTTCTTTTGCGCCTTGGTCTTCAGGGCTTCCAAACGTATAACATTCAGGCCGTTGGCCAAAGACTTACAGCGCGAATTAGAGAAGAATTGTTTTCACATTCTATGGCATTATCTTTACGCTTCCATGACAAAATGCCTGTAGGCAAGCTGTTAACTAGACTTACTAGTGATGTAGATGCTTTGGCTGAGGTTTTTGGTAGTGGAGCAGTTGGAGTGCTAGCTGATGTCGTTAGCTTATTTGTTATATCTATCACTATGATTTTAATAGAATGGAGGCTAGGAGTTTTACTTTTGGTTACACAGGTTCCGGTTACATTTTTAATCCTTTGGTTACAAAAACGGTATCGTAGATCTAATTATCGAGTAAGAGAAGAGCTCTCGCAACTAAATGCAGATTTCCAAGAAAACTTGCAAGGTTTAGAAGTTGTTCAAATGTTTAGACGAGAAAGAGTGAATGGAGAGAGATTTAATCAAACTGGAATGGACTATCGAAAGGCAGTGAATGGAACTATCTTTTATGACAGTAGTATCTCAGCTTTTATTGAATGGGTTTCTTTAGCTGCGGTTGCTCTTGTACTTGCTTTGGGTGGAGTTATGGTCACAGCTGGTGCGATGGGTTTAGGGACTCTTACTACTTTTATTCTTTATTCTCAAAGATTATTTGAACCGCTTCGACAGCTTGCTGAACGCTTCACTCAAATACAAGGAGGTTTGACAGCTGTAGAGAGAATAGGTGAATTACTAGAGGAGAAAATAGAAATATATGATTCAAGCTCTTGTAGAAAAAACTTTCAATATAAATCACCATCTAATTTATTAGAACCAGGAGAAATTATTTTTGAAAGAGTTAGTTTCTCTTATAGACCAGATGAGCAAATTATTAAAGATTTGAGTTTTAGAATTGCGCCAGGAGAACATGTAGCATTGGTTGGACCAACTGGTTCAGGTAAAACGACATTAATAAGATTACTTTGTAGATTATACGAGCCTCAAAGAGGAAGGATATTGCTTGATGGTGTTGACATTAAAAATATTTCTCTTGATCAGTTGCGTAGAAAGCTTGGAGTTGTTCTACAAGATACTTTCCTCTTTAGTGGAAATATTGCTGACAATCTTCGTTTAGATACTGAAATTAATGATGAAGAATTGACTAAACTATGTAATAGCCTTGGCTTAGATTCTTTCTTAAGCAGATTACCAAATGGTTTAGATACTCAACTTCGAGAAAGAGGAGGAAACCTTTCTTCAGGAGAAAGGCAACTATTATCTATTGCAAGAGTTGCTGTTAGAAAACCTACAGTATTGATTATGGATGAGGCAACAGCATTTATGGATCCTTCTACTGAATCTACACTTCAAAAAGATTTAGATCGATTGCTTGAACGTAGAACTGCTTTGGTAATTGCCCACCGATTAGCAACTGTTGAATCAGCAGATAGGATTTTGGTGATGAAGAGTGGACAGTTAATTGAAGAAGGGACACATGACTGTCTTCGAAAGCAAGGAGGTCTTTACTCTCAGCTTGCAGATTTGCAAGAACGTGGTCTTGCTCAATTTTGACCTACGATTTTCTCAAGATTAATGATTAGCAAATCATGGGGAAGAAACTTATTTAATACTGGTGATAATAAGCCTTCTTCTTTAACTGTTGAGGAAAGATCACTACTCTATGGACAAGATGCTAAAGAATGTCCTTCTAACAACAAAGATTTAACTTTTGTTTTTAGTCAGTCAAGACAACTTGATTTAATTGAATTGGAACAACTACTTTATTCTGTTGGTTGGAGTAGAAGACCCCTTAGAAGAGTAAAAAGAGCACTCGATCACAGTATGTTAAAGGTAGGACTTTGGATTCATGATTCAAGATTTCCTCGTTTAGTCGGCTTTGCAAGATGTACTGGAGATGATGTCATTGAAGCAACCGTTTGGGATGTTGCTATTCATCCTTTCTACCAAAACTCAGGTTTAGGCAAGCAATTGATGGCTTATATTCTTCAAAATCTAAGAGAAAAAAGAATTTCAAGAGTGACTTTATTCGCCGATCCTGGAGTTGTTGATTTTTATAAAAGTCAAGGATGGACTTTAGAACCAAAAGGCAATCGCTGTGCTTTTTGGTATTCAACTTAAAAGTTTTCTAATTGATCTAATAGTTATTTAATCATTAGATTTTCGATAATAATCTTTTGAAATTAACATTGTGCTTTCACCTCTTCTCCACCTTTGACGGAGGCAAGCATTTTTAAATGCTTGATTAATAACGCTGCTGTTCTTCCATTTTTTTGCATCAATCAATATAGGAACACCTATACGTTTAAGCCTTGTGGTTTTTGATAAGCGCTCAACCAAATCAAGATCCTCCATTAAAAACATAGGTGAGTAACCTCCTATCTTGTTATAAAGAATTTTGCTAATAAGCAAACCTTGGTCTCCATAGGGCCTTTGCAAAAAATAACTTCGAACTGCTACGGCTTGCTCAAGAAAATACAACATTGGCCTCTTACTTTTAATTTTAAAGTCAAAGAACCAACCAAAGTTGGTTGAGTTTGGATCGTTAATGATTCTTTGTATTATTTCATTCCATTTGTTATGTAGCCTACAGTCAGCATGAAGAAAAAGTAACCAATTGCCATGAGAATTATCAGCCCCAATCTGGAGTTGAGCTCCACGGTTGGGAATCGATGATTTATATACTTTTGCTCCAGTAAGTTTTCCGATAAGTACTGTTTGGTCTGTACTGCCTCCATCAATAATGATTACTTCATGCTTTTCGTATGTGTGGTTTATATCTGCTAGCAATAAAGGTAGTCGCCCAGATTCATTCAATGTTGGTATTATGATACTTAGTTGAGATTTATTTTTTATTTTTGCCATAAAGAAAGATCCTCTAATTGGTCAAGGTCATTGTGCTGATTAAGCAGCTGATACTTCACTTTTTGCTGTTTGGCTTTTTGAATTGTTTGTTCCAACACTTCTTTGCCACCCCACTTGATACCGCTAAAGATAAATGATTCGTAAGGCCTTAAAAGTTTTTCTGAAAAACCAATAAACCAATATCCGCCATCCTGCGATGGCCCAATAACTATATCGTTACTTTTTAAAGCTTCAATTCCTTCTAAAAGATCACGTTCGCAAAGGGAAGGAAGATCAGTACCTATAAGGATAATTGTTCTCTTCGTCTTAAAGGAAATAGTTTGGTTAATTTGAGTTTTTATTATTTGTCTTCTCATGCGAAGGCCAAGGGAGCCTTTCCCTTGAAGTGAAATATTTTCTATGCCTTCTTTTCTTCCCCATCTCTTAGCTCCTTTGAGAGCTAAGCCGGAAATTGCTAAATATATCTCAATTAAACCTTTTTCTCTAAGAGGTTTAGCAACAGAAATTGTGTGACTGATCAGTTTTTTTTGTATATAAGCAGCACGCTCTGCACCTATCTCTGTAGCCAGTCTAGTCTTGCAGCGATATGCGGCAGGCCACCGTGTCATAAGTACAAGAGCTGGTATTTTCATTTGTTAATGCTATTCATCCAGAAGATTTATCTCTTTAGACGCATAAGACCATTACCAGGTGAATGAATGCATTTGAAAAGGTTGATAGATTGTTTTCTTGAAAATTCTTCATTATTGTCCACAAAACCGGTCTCCTTTTCTTTTTTGTCCCTAAGCATTGTGACGACTCCACAATTCATAATGCAAACTCACGCTTAATCGGCTAGAAATGCAACTCGTTGCAAACTCAATGCCGTTTTCCATAAATGACAAGATTCAGCACTTATTAGGAAATGCCGTCGTTATCGGGCAATGAGCTTTGGACAAAGGTTCAGCAATCCCTTCAACAAAACCTAAGCAAACCAACATTCGAGACATGGATTCGGCCAGCTCGATTTAGTGGTTTTAAAGATGGAGAGCTCACCTTGCTTGCTCCTAATAGTTTCTCTAGTGATTGGTTGAGAAAGAATTATTCGCAAACAATTGAAGAAATAGCTGGTGAAATATATGGTCAACCTATTACTCTAAATATTAAATCAAAAAATGATGCCAACCACCTATCTAATTCATCTACTCCGTTAAGCCTTTCGAAGTCTGTAGAAGTTAATGAGAAAGTTAATTCTGTTTCAGAAATTAAAGGACCTAAGAAGATTATTCCTGAGTTGAACTTGAGATATGTTTTTAACAGGTTTGTTGTAGGTCCTAATAGTCGCATGGCACATGCAGCTGCTTTGGCCGTTGCTGAATCTCCTGGCCGTGAATTTAACCCTCTTTTTATTTGTGGTGGCGTTGGCTTAGGAAAAACTCATTTAATGCAAGCTATAGGTCATTACCGTTTAGAGATTGATCCAAGCGCAAAAGTTTCATATGTTTCTACAGAAACTTTTACAAATGATTTGATACTTGCCATAAGGAAAGATGGAATGCAGGCATTTCGAGATAGATACAGAGCTGCAGATTTAATTCTGGTTGATGATATTCAATTTATTGAAGGGAAAGAATATACCCAAGAAGAATTTTTCCACACCTTTAATGCCTTACATGAAGCTGGTAGACAAATTGTTCTAGCAAGTGATAGGCCTCCTAATCAGATACCACGTCTTCAGGAACGTTTGATATCAAGATTTTCGATGGGTTTGATAGCAGACATTCAGGCTCCTGATCTTGAAACAAGAATGGCAATTTTGCAGAAGAAGGCAGAGCAAGAAAGAATGAGATTGCCTAGAGAATTAGTTCATTTTATTGCTGGTCGATTTACATCAAATATAAGAGAGCTTGAAGGGGCTTTTACAAGGGCTGTGGCCTTTTCTTCAATTACTGGTCTTCCAATGACTGTTGACTCGGTCGCACCCATGCTTGATCCCACAGGACAAGGAGTCACTGTTACCCCTAAACAAGTTATGGATAAAGTTTCGATAGTGTTTGAAGTAACTCCAGAAGAGATGCGTAGTACTAGTAGACGAAGGCCAGTTAGCCAAGCTCGTCAAGTAGGTATGTATTTAATGCGCCATGGTACTGACTTGAGTTTGCCTCGAATTGGGGAGGCTTTCGGAGGGAAAGATCACACAACAGTTATTTATGCTATTGAACAGGTAGAAAAGAAGCTTTCTAGTGACCCACAAATGGCAAGCTTGGTTCAGAAGGTGAAAGATCTCTTACAAATAGATTCTCGAAAACGCTAAAAATATTCCTTTAAATAATTGGAAGTCTACAGAACAACCTATAGCAACTGGTTTTTATGCATTGTCAATAAATCAGTTTTATTAGCCTAATAAATTAGACTCTGAAAGGATCTGGATTTTGATCAAATCTATTTCGCTTTGGAATAGAGAAACCTTGTTCTGGTCCGTCTAATTGGGCAGTCTTTTCAAGGGCTTGTCTAAACTTTCTCGCTGACAGTAAAGGCATATCTCTTGGGACTGATACTCTATCTCTTAGATATCTCAAACCTTTAGCACTTCCTTTCGTAGGATTACATGGTATTTTTAAAACCATTTTAGTAAGTGCTGCTCGTAACGGTTGGTCAAAAGCGGATGGTCCTAGAGGATTAACTTTCAATATTTGATCCCTGTGTTTCAAAATTCTTGATAGTGCAATACTTTCAGGAGAATCATTTGCTGTATTGAGAGAAAAGGAAGTTTCAATTTTTCCTAGTCCTTGACCATTATCTATTTCAGTTGAGAAGAATTCTTGCTTAGAGTTTTTATCTGCCCAGCATCCGCCCATCTGAGGAGGCAAGTCATGTGAATGGGTATGAAAGTCACTTTGAGTTCCGCGATAAACATCTAATTCTTCAAGGCTTTTAAACCATGTGTTGATTCCTGGGAACTCTTCTCGAATACTTAGACCTTTATAATATGCTAATGATGCATTCATTCTTTCAACATAAGGAATAAAAATAACATCGCCACAACCTGGGTAGTCACTTTGTTCTCTATGTCGATATGGGTCTAGCCAAGGACTAGACCCACTCTCCAGCAGGTTGTTCAATTCAGTAGCTATAGTTAAAAACTTTTGTTTTCGTTTATCTTCTTCTCTTGGACTTGTTGAAGGATTGCATAACCATATGCACCAAGAACGAAATAGGGTCCTTTCTAATGTTCTTATATTAAATATTTTGGGGTCTTCTAACGAGCTACCTAGCGGACCAAACTTTCTTTCTAAATGTATAAGAATGTCATCACTTTCAGTGATGACATTCTTGTCAATTTCGATAGCTGGAAGCATTCCAGAAGGGACTTTTTTTAAATACCACGTTTCTTTTTGTCCATAGCAACGCATCGTTATTTTCTTGACTTTGTAAGGGATTTGTTTCCATTCAAGCCATAGCCAAACTTTTTGACAGTATGGGCACCAAGCATGGTTATCTCTATAAAGAGTTACTCTTGCCTTCTCTAATGGTTGCCCAAAAAGTCGCAATGTTGAATAGGCATTTGTTGGTCCATTAACAAAATCAATACTTTGTGACGAATATCTTGAGAAATCATCCCAACTTAGAGGCTGATTTTGTGATTTAGAAGCACTCATTTACTTTTTGAACTTGAGCTTTGTGTTTCTTATGACTTTTATTTTGAATCATTGCATACTAATTATGCAGAATAAGGTTTGTTTTTAGTATTTCGGGCATCACTCTTGGAAAATCATTTTGATCTAATCGTCCTAGGAGCGGGTTCTGGAGGGCTTGCTGCTGCAAAAAGAGCTGCACGGTATGGTGCAAAAGTTGCCATTGTTGAAGGTGACAAGGTAGGCGGCACTTGTGTAATAAGAGGATGTGTCCCGAAAAAACTTTTGGTTTATGGCTCTCATTATCGTGAATATATTAAAGGTGCACTTGATTATGGGGTTCAAATAGAAAACAGTTTTATCGATCAAGAAATATTATTGGCAAATGTTAGAAAAGAGGTTGATCGATTAAATGAGATCCACATTAAATCTTTATCTAAACTAGGGATTAAATTGATAAAAGGCTGGGGGTCTTTCTCAGGAAAGGACTCAATATTCATTAAAAAAAATAAATTTGACAATGATGATCCAATACAAATTATTGGGGAAAGAATTTTGATTGCTGTTGGTGGACGCCCTTCTCTTCCGGAGATACCTGGCTCAAATTTGGCTTGGGTAAGCGATGATATGTTTCTTCAAAAAAGCTATCCAAACAAAGTTGTTGTTGTTGGAGGTGGTTTTATTGCATGCGAGTTTGCCTCTATTCTAAATGGTTTGGGAGTGCAAGTTACTCAACTCGTACGTGGGGATCAAATTCTAAAAGGTTTTGATAGTGATCTTTCGCGGCTTCTAATAGAAATTATGAAAAAGAAAGGTGTTTCTATTTTAATGGATACTGCACCTATTTCTTTTAAGAAAATGGATGATAAGCTTCTTGTTTCTTTGGATACTGGTCATAGTATTAACTGCGGTGGAGTGCTTATGGCTACTGGTAGAAAGCCTTTTTTAAATGGCTTAGAGCTTGATAAGGCAGGAGTTGTTTGCGCTAGGAATAGTATTGCTGTAAATGCAGACAACCGAACAAACATTGAAAATATTTTCGCGATTGGAGATGTAACGGATAGATTCAACCTTACTCCAGTTGCGATAGAAGAAGGGCGGGTATTTGCAGATAAATTCTATGGAAATAGACCACGCATGGTTAATTATCAGAATATACCAAAAGCAGTATTTAGTCAGCCAGAGATTGCTTCAGTTGGCCTTAGTCAAGAGGACGCTACTAGTAAATTTGGAAAAGATAATATACAAACTTTTGACGCTAAATTTAAGCCAATGTCTCAGGCTCTTCATCAAGAGGGAATAGTTAATTTGCTGAAACTCGTGGTCAAAAAAGACAATGAAAAGATTTTAGGTTGTCATATGTTAGGTGATGGTGCAGCGGAAATAATTCAAATGGCAGCGATTTCTATTACAATGGGAGCTAAAAAGAAGGATTTTGACTCAACTATGGCTTTGCATCCAACCGTCTCAGAGGAATTTGTTACCATGCCCTGAAAAGTGCACATATATAATATACAAGCGTAAATGAGGTAATTGCAGGAATTTTTAACTTTACTTTTAAATACCTCTTATTCTTTTTAGACTATACCAATAATTTATTGTTTTATAAGTAATGGAAATCAGTCCTATAGGTAGCACAATACATATTAATATCAATCTAAACTCATCATGTATTTCTGGTAAGCTTTTAGGGATTATTTGATCTGTTAAGTATAAAATATATAGCCCTAATAAAGTTCCTCCCTCTAGTCTGCTTATCCTACCTTTTGTCCAAAAAATGGGCATGCAAGCTAATGTTGTAATAACCATGATTGGAAAATCTTTTTGTATTAACAGCTCTTCAACTTTTAATCCGCTAGCACCAGTAGCAATAGCAGAGCTACTAAGTACAAGTAATTGATTAAGTAGGCTACTTCCAACAACATTCCCAATAGCTAAATCTGTTCGAGAACGAAGAGCGGCAACTAAGGACGTAATTAGTTCTGGCATTGATGTCCCCGCAGAAACAATTGTTAGGCCTATCACTGCTTCACTTACACCTAAGAACAGTGCTAATGAACTTGCACCTTGCACAAGTAGTTTTGAGCCAAAGGTAAGAAGAATTATTCCTATAATTAAACTAGAAAATGATTTAATCCAGCCTTTAGAGTCTGACTCTGTATTTATGTCAGGCTCGGCATCTTGAATACCTTGGGGCTCTTCTCTGACGGTACGAATTTCCCAAATAGTGTTGATGCTTAATGCAATTAATAAAGCTACACCTCCTTGCCAGGTGACCTTCCCTGAGGAGGCCATCCCCCAAACAGCTGCAGATACGGCTAGTAACAAAGGAACATCTCTTCTAACTAGACGACTTTCAACCTTTAAAGGCATAACTAAGGCACTGCAGCCAAGGACAACCATCACATTGAAAATATTGCTTCCAACTACATTGCTAACCGCTAAGGCGTCAGAACCTTTGATTACAGAGTTCAAACTTACGAATAGCTCAGGAGCACTTGTCCCTAGGGATACGACTGTTAGGCCTATTACTAGTTGAGGGATTCCAAGTAATAGTGATAGAGCTACTGAGCCCTGAACGAAAAGTTCCCCTCCTCCAAATAAAAGGATTATTCCTATTAAAACTTCTAAAGTTGAGACGAAGAAGGAAGACATAGAACTGATATTAAAATAAATGAGGTTTTAACAGAGAGGCAGTTGCTTTGTGCTGATAAAAAATGTTGATCTTTCTGTTTGAACCTTTATTAAAAGCATGAGCCAATAAAAGATAGGTTAATCTTTGCTCATTATTCAAATGAGAAAAATTTTTATTAAGACATGTTTTTCTTAAATACAAGTCTTGCAAATAATTTTACCTTTCGCTTACATTGCTATTATTGATTCTTTAGGTAAATTTCTAAGTTGAAGATCCAAAGTAGCTTTAATTTTAAGCTAATTTTCTTTTTGAATAATTAATTACTCATTATAGAGTTATTCATAATATTGACATTTTAACCAGAAAGCGTAAATTTCAATCGATACTTTCTGCTTGCCTTTAGTTATCTATCATTATAAAAATAATTAAACCTAGATACGAAAGTTAGCTTTGACCAACTCTCTGAACCACCTAACTATACGTCAACCAGATGACTGGCATGTGCATTTAAGAGATGGACCACTTTTGAAATCGATTGTTGGATATTCATCCAGGGTTTTTCGTAGGGCTATTGTTATGCCTAATCTTGAGGTTCCAATCACTACTGAAGCATTGGCAGTATCGTATCGTCAGAGAATATTGGAGTCAGTAGATATTGGGACATGTTTTACTCCTCTGATGACGGCTTATTTGACAGATGATTTGTCTCCTAAAGTTTTAGAGAATGGCTTTAAAAACGGTATTTTCTTTGGCGCTAAATTATATCCAGCAAATGCCACAACCAACTCTGCTAGAGGCGTTACAGACTTTTTTGCAATTGACTCGGTGTTTGAGACGATGGAGGAAATAGGTATGCCATTGCTCATTCATGGTGAGGTGACAGATACAGATGTAGATGTTTTCGATAGAGAAGCTGTTTTTATTGAGCGTTACTTAAATCCTTTGCTTCTTCGTCACCCTAACTTGAAAGTTGTCCTTGAACATATTACGACTGAGCAAGCAGTTCAATTTGTTGACTCTTATGGTTCAAACCTTGGAGCAACAATTACACCTCATCACTTGCATATCAATCGAAATGCGATGTTTTTGGGAGGACTTCGAAGTGATTTTTATTGCTTACCTGTTGCCAAAAGAGAGCATCATCGACTTGCTTTGAGACGTGCTGCAACGAGCGGAAAACCTTGTTTTTTTCTTGGAACTGATTCTGCTCCTCATTTACGTCTTCATAAAGAAAGTTCATGTGGTTGTGCTGGAATTTTTAATGCTCCTTATGCGCTGGAAAGTTATATTGAAGTCTTTGAACAGGAAGGTGCACTTGACCGGCTAGAGGATTTTTCTAGCAAGTTTGGAGCTGATTTTTATGGATTACCACTGAATACTCAAAAGATTACGTTAGTAAGAAAATCTCAACTGGTTCCTAACTTCATAAACTTGAATGAAGGAGCTACTTCTGCAGAAAAAGTTGTTCCCTTCCATGCAGGAGATCTGCTTAGCTGGAGAGTTGTGAGGGATGAAAATAAAGAATAATTGGATTTCCGTAACTTAGGGTTCTAACGAATTATTTATGGGAGCAGGGGGACTTGAACCCCCACAGTCGTTTAGGACCTACGGATTTTAAGTCCGCTGCGTCTACCAATTCCGCCATGCTCCCTTGAAAAGGTTGGGTGAAACCCATTACCTTATGTTCATCTTAGATTTCAATAAGGACTTTTCCCAATTGTGTCTCTCTTTGCTTTAGCAAGCCATTCGTTTAATAACTCTTTGCCTGTTATAGGGGCATATCTCTTGATTGGCTTTCTTTATCTTGTCTTGATTCCACTTTTTCTTTACTTCTGGATGAATAATCGCTGGCATCATATGGGCAAGTTTGAAAGATTAAGCATTTATGGATGTGTTTTTCTTTTCTTCCCTGGGTTGATTTTATTTGCACCTTTCCTCAATTTGCGTATGAATGGTCAAGGTGAGGTTTAGGAATTGACACGTGCAAAGGTGATCCAACTAGGCTTTTTAGTTCTTCTTGTAGGAGCCATTGGTTATGGTTTTTGTTTGTTTATCGGTCTTGATGGATTCTCCGCCGGGATAGCTGCAGAAGGACTTCTTCTATTCCTAATACTTGGTTGGACAGGATCTTATTTGTTTAGAGTATTTAATGGAAAAATGACGTTCAATGAGCAACGAAAGCGTTATCGGGAGGCTTATGAAAAGATTACTAATAAGAAACTTCAAGATCAGTTTGAATCATTAACGGAAGAGGAACAAGCTCATTTGATACACGAGCTTGAAAATGAGAGCAATACCCCATAGCTCCGAATTGAGATATAAATTATGGAGAATTGACTATTTTATGAATTTTTAATTAATACTAAGAGTGATTCCTTTATGAGATCCTTGAAAACTTCGAATATCAGTGGTCTATTTGCGCAAATAGATAAGAAAACAAGAATTGCATTAATGCCTTTTCTAATGGCAGGTGATCCTGATTTAAGGATTACGTCTGAAATTCTGCTCAAGCTTCAAGACTCAGGGGCAGACATTATCGAACTAGGCATTCCTTATAGCGACCCTCTTGCAGATGGCCCTGTGATTCAATTAGCGGCTTCTCGTGCACTTTCTTCTGGAACCACACCTATGAAAGTTTTAGAGATGTTGTCTTCTTTAAAAGAAAGATTGGTTACACCTGTTGTTCTTTTTACTTACAGCAACCCATTGCTTAATCGGGGAATGGAAAGGTTTTGCGATGAAGCTGCGCAGGCAGGTGCCTCTGGATTGGTTGTGCCAGACCTTCCACTTGAAGAATCTGAAAAACTATCTCCAATTGCTGCAGAAAGAGGCCTTGATTTGGTTCTTCTTGTTGCACCTACCACTCCTCAGGAAAGAATGAAAAAAATTTCAAATATGAGTAAAGGGTTTACTTATCTCGTCAGTGTTACAGGTGTCACAGGTGAACGTACAGTTTTAGAAAGCAGAGTGGAATCTCTTGTTAAACAACTTAAGGAATCTTGTTCATGTCCAGTAGCTGTTGGGTTTGGTATTTCTAGTCCAAAACATGTTAGTCAAGTTCGGAGATGGGGAGCCGACGGAGCAATTGTTGGTAGTGCACTTGTAAATAGGATCTCAAAAGCTTCTTCTGGTTGTGAAGTAGAAGAAGCAGGTCTATTTTGTAGAGAACTTCGTATGGCCGCAGAAAAAGATTGATAAAAAATTTTTAAGGGCTAATTTTCTAAAAAAAAACCTGGTACATTGCCAGGTTTTTTTTAATGATTTACTTATTAATTAGAAATTAATATATGATCAATTAAAATTAAATGTTAATTATCATCCTCTTCACTTGAACCAGCAGGGATAAGTCTAATCTGCTTGCGACCTAACTTGATCTCAAATTCATCTCCTGTTTTTAAAT
>QCJX01000015.1 GCA_003215725.1 Prochlorococcus sp. AG-409-I11 | reverse complement strand
GAATTATATATTGAAGAGTTTTTCAGGCACGCAAGAATATGATTTTTTGATCTAAATAGTTTCTAATTGCACAGATAATCTTATCAATCAAAGGTTTATTTAATCATGGCTTTTTTATCAGTTAAATATGTAATACATAAGAGATTTTTAAAAAAAAACCCGGATTTGACTCCGGGAAGATATTGAAGCTTTAGAAAAGTGATTATGAAATTATTTCAGAGTCACTTTCCCACCTGCTTCTTCTATTGCTTTTTTCAATGCTTCAGCTTCATCTTTTCCTAAAGCTTCTTTGATTGTTTTAGGAGCAGCCTCAACCATAGCCTTGGCATCTCCAAGTCCAAGCCCTGTGGCTTCTCTTACAGCTTTAAGGACTTTGATTTTTGCGGAAGCGTCAAAACTTTCTAGTACAACATCAAATTCGCTTTTGGCTTCTTCTGCTTCACCGCCAGCGGCTGCAGCACCAGGTGCTGCCATCACAACGCCAGCTGAAGCAGCTGCAGAAACACCAAAGGCTTCTTCAATTTGCTTGACTAGTTCAGAAGCCTCTAGCAATGAAAGACCTTTTAGCGATTCAAGGATTTCGTCAGTTTTTGCGGACATAATGAGAATTCAGCAACTAATTGTGGGAGAAAAAGTCAAGTCGAAGAAAAGAGTTTGATCAGCTGTCGCTACTTTCGGCATGCTGCTTGAGAGACCGGGCAAGGCCAGAAGGAACCTCGTTAATGCCAACTGCAATTTTGGTTGTGATTGCATTTAAAGCACCTGCAATTTGTGCCATAAGAACTTCCTTGGTTGGAAGACTTGCAATTGCTTTTAGTTCATCTTGAGATAGAAGCTTGCCTTCGAAAAGGCCGCCCTTTGTCTCAGATTTCTTGGTGTCCTTTTGAAATGACTGAACTGCCTTAACGGCTCCACCTACATCTCCTTTAATAAGGACGAATGCATTGGTTCCGCTAAGTAAAGGTTCTAGATTTGACCAAGGATCTTTCCCATCAATTGCTTGGCGCATCAAGGTATTTTTTGTAACCTTGCAAACGCTGCCATTTTCCTGCAGGCGTGCCCGCAAGTCAGACATTTCTTTGATAGATAAGCCCTGGTAATCAAGAACTAAAGCCATCTCGGCCTCGTCGAGTAGTCCCTTGAGATCTTCGACGATCTTTTTTTTGCTCTCCAGCGTGCGGCCCATAGTAATTGGATCGAATCGGGGGAAGAAGCTGGACAAACGACCGAAATCTCTTTTGCAAGAGACGAGAACGTTGTCGATTCAATCCATAACTGGAAAAATCGTTTCAAACGCCTCGGCAGGACTTTAAACTTTTACCTACTACGCAATTTGAGGTTGCATAGAGTTAGGTTTGGATACCTGCTGTCTATGGCCGGGCGTATGCCCTTGGTTTGTAAAAACCAAGTTCTAAGAATACATCAACAAGGTCAAGACTCTTGTTGCATGTCTTGTAAAGCAGTGACATCAATCTCTATAGATGGTCCCATTGTTGAAGTGATGTAAAGGCTTTTCCAGTAACGACCTTTAGCTCCACTGGGTTTATTTCGGTCGATGGCTTCTTGCAAAGTTTTTAAATTTTCTAGAAGATCTTCTGTGGAAAAACTTGCTTTACCAAAACGAACGTGAACGATCCCTGCACGATCGGCTCTGAATTCAAGTTTTCCAGCTTTAAATTCTTTAATTGCGGTTTCTAGATCTGTAGTTACTGTTCCTGCTTTTGGATTTGGCATAAGACCTCTTGGTCCAAGCACTCTGCCAAGTTTTGCAACTTTGGGCATCATGTCTGGTGTTGCGATAAGGAGATCAAAACCCATTTCTCCTTTATTAATTGTTTCTACAAGCTCATCCTCTCCAGCAAGGTCTGCCCCTGCTGCCTTTGCTTCTGCAACTTTTTCTCCGCGAGCAATTACAGCAATTCGAATTGTTTGGCCAGTTCCTTTAGGTAAAGCAACAGTTGTTCTCAATTGTTGATCAGTGTATTTAGGGTCAATTCCTAATCGCACATGAGCTTCAATTGTTTCGTCGAATTTCGCTGTGGCTGTTTCTTTGGCTAATTGAATTGCTTCAAGAGGCTGATAAACACGATCCTCTAGCTTTGAGGCGAGGCTCGCCATTCGTTTGGAAAGTTTTGGCATAAAATTTTTGGGGTAGTTAACGGCAATTATTTGCCTCCCCCGTTAATGAAAGGTTTCTTTAGAAGTGAAACTCTGAGTGTGAGTTTATTCGCTAACGGAAACACCCATATTTCGGGCGGTCCCTTCTATTACTTTCATTGCTGATTCAATGCTGGTGCAATTTAAATCAGGCAATTTAGTTTTAGCGATTTCCTCCAATTGAGCTTTAGTAATCTTACCTGCTTGCCCTTTCGCTGATTCCCCAGAACCTTTACTAATTCCTGCTGCTTTAGTTATTAGAACTGATGCAGGAGGAGTTTTAGTTATAAACGTAAAACTACGGTCTTCAAAGACCGAAATTTCTACGGGGATAACAAAACCGGCTTTGTCTTGAGTCCTGGCGTTGTATTCCTTGCAAAAAGCCATGATATTTACACCATGTTGACCTAAAGCAGGACCAACAGGTGGGGCTGGGTTTGCTTTGCCGGCCTGGAGGGCCAACTTGATCACGGCTACGACTTTCTTGGCCATCGGCTGGATAAATTTACGTGTGCGGAATTGTCTGATTAAAAAGACAGACAGGATGTGTTGAATGCAAACTTAGCTCCCAGACTGCCCATATCAATAAGAATTAGGCTAATAGGGATTTAGTTCTGTTTGTTGATTTGAGAAAACTCAAGTTCAACAGGAGTCTCTCTTCCAAATATTGATAGTAATGCTTTTAACTTGCTGCGTTCTCCTGAAACCTCGATAACTTCGCCTTGGAAATCTTTGAAAGGTCCTGCAGTTACAACAATTTGATCCCCTTCGGCTAGGTCAAGCTTGACTACAGTTTTCTTTTCCGCGGCTCTCTTAAAGATCCTGTCGACTTCTTGTCGGCTAAGTGGTCTTGGTTTTATGTGACCTCTTGCTTTACCGGTGGCTCTACGATCTTCAGCTCCAACAAAGTTAATTACATTTGGCGTACTTCGAACTGCCATCATTGTGTCCTCGTCAAGAATCATGCGCACAAGTACATAACCAGGGAAGACTTTTTCTTCTGTTGATTGCCTGCTGCCATCTTTTTTTAATTTGACACCAGGAGTGTGAGGAATTTCAATTTCTAGGATTCTGTTGCTAACTCCAAGCGTGACTGCTCTTTGTTCAAGTGTTGCTTTTACTTTTTTTTCACAACTAGATGCAACTTGAATTGCATACCAGCGAGAAACACTTGTTTTCGCTGTCGTAATGTTTGAAGAAGAAATATTTGCTTCTTCATTACTTGATGTTGGTAGATCCAGCACCTCGGATGGATTTTCTGGTGTGGAATCAAGCTCTGACACTGTTTAAATTAAGAAATGAAGGTTTTTAAAATTTTGATGTTGAGATTTGAAAACTCAACGGAAGATTTGAGACGAGGCCCAACTATAAAAGCGACTGACTGCGGCAATAGTTGCAGCGGATAATGTCACCATTAAAATCACTGCTATTGATTCGCTGAAGAGTTGTTGGCGACTAGGCCATACAACTAATTTCAACTCATCAAGAGTGGAGCCAAAAAAACCTTTCTTAGATGAAGGTTTCTCTTCATCAAGATTAGGCGGTGACTCTTCCTGGGGGTTTTCTTTGGTAGGGGTGGATGCCACGGAGAAATCTTGGGGCTAATACTGTGCAATTGCGTAAGCTTTCAAGCCTTAACACTAAAGGATGCAAGCTTAGTTAGTTCTCTGAGAAAAATTTTAGCGATTCTGACCCATTATTAGAAACTTGAACTCGAACAGCTTTTTTCTCAAGGAAATTTTCTTCTAGCAACTTAGTTGCTAAGGGGTTCTCAAGGCGACGACGTAAAACTCTACGTAAAGGACGAGCTCCATATTCTGGCTCATAAGCTTCTTTGGCCAATGTTTCTATTGTTGAGTTATCTATACGGAGTTCTAAACCTTGTTCAGCCAGTAATTGCGCTAGATCCTTAATATGAAGACGTACAATTTGTTGTAGATCTTCAGACTTAAGAGGCCTAAATCGAATAATTTCATCAATACGATTTAAGAATTCAGGTCTAAATTGCTTAGTTAACTCTTCATCAATTTTCTTAGTCAGATTTTGGTCTAAATCAATCTGGTCAGTATTTATTTCTTGCGAAAGCTTGGCATTTTTTAGTATTGCCCTGCTTGCAAGATTACTTGTCATTACGATTACCGTGTGGCGAAAGTCCACCGTTCGACCCTGTGAATCTGTTAGTCGGCCGTCATCAAGAACTTGAAGAAGAATATTAAATACATCTGGATGAGCTTTCTCGATTTCATCTAATAAAAGAACTGCATAAGGACGCCGACGAACTGCTTCTGTTAATTGTCCGCCTTCTTCATACCCAACATATCCAGGAGGAGCGCCTATTAAACGTGCAACTGCATTCCGTTCCATGAATTCACTCATATCAAGTCTTACTAAAGCTTCTTCTTCATCGAAAAGGGATGCTGCTAGTGCTTTTGCTAATTCTGTTTTTCCTACTCCTGTGGGGCCTAAGAAAAGGAAAGAACCGATAGGTCTCCTGGGATCTTTCATTCCTGCACGAGCTCTTCGTATAGCTGCTGCTACTGCTGTAACTGCTTCCTTTTGTCCAATTACTCTTTCACTTAAATCTTTTTCTAGATTTAAAAGCTTTTGTCTTTCGCCAGCAATAACTCTATTTACTGGTATCCCAGTCCAGCGGGCTACTACATCAGCTATATCATCAGATTCAACTTCGTCTCTTAATAAAGCTATACCTGAAGTTTTTGCTGCATTTATTGTTTCCTCCAATCTTGCTTTTCTTTTCTGTAAATGATGAAGTTGGTCATATTCTAATTTTGCCGCTGCTTCTAAATCCCCAATCCTTTCAGCTTCAGCCATTTCATTCCGAATATCTTCTTCTTCTTTGAGTAAATCCTGAAGTTCATAAAGTTTTGACCGTTCATCTTGCCAACGCTCCATTAACTCAGAAAGATAGTTTTCTGCTAAATCACGTTCTTGATTAATTTTGTGTAAATCTTCTTCAACGTTGCTTTCTTCTAAGGCAAATAAAGATAGTTCTATTCGCCGAAGATTTGTCTCTGCATCTTCGATGACTTGAGGCTTGGAAGTTGATTCAATTTTTAGTTGTGCTGCTGCTTCATCTATTAAGTCGATTGCTTTATCAGGTAGACAGCGATCACTTATATATCTATCTGCAAGTCGATTAGCAGTTGTAATTGCGTCATCAGTAATTTTCACACCATGGTGAATTTCATATCGTTCTTTTAGGCCTCTTAGAATCTCTACGCTTAGCTCAAGACTGGGCTCATTAATCAGAACTTGTTGAAACCTTCTATTGAGAGCCTGATCTTTTTCAATTGTTCGGCTATAGCTTTCAGGTGTGCTAGCACCAATACATCGTAGATCTCCTCTAGCAAGAATTGGTTTTAATAAGCTGCCTGCATCTGCACTAGAACGATCAGTATTAATTATTGTATGTAATTCATCAATAAAAAGAATTACACCCGCATCTGGATCACTGATTTCTGCCAAAACAGAACGAAGCCTCTCTTCGAATTGACCTCGGAATTTTGTACCTGCAATTAATGCCCCAATGTCAAGAGAAATAATTTTTAAAGCTTTAAGTGAATCTGGGACTTCTCCTAAAACAATTCGTTGTGCTAATGACTCTGCTATGGCTGTTTTCCCTACCCCAGGGGCTCCAATTAATACAGGATTATTTTTACCTCTGCGTGATAAAACTTTTATAACTTGCCTTATTTCATTATCTCGACCAATTACAGGATCCAGCTCACCATTTTGTGCTGCAAATGTAAGATCACGCCCATATAACTCAAGGGCAGTTGGTTCTTTTTCTAACTTTAACTTTGGATTGCCTATAGTTGCTTCGAAGTTGGAATTAGGTTCTTCTTGACTTATTGCATCTTTGCTTAATGATGAAGAACTAGGGAGATAAGATTTTTGATTTTCTTCCTTTAAAATCTCATTATTTTTTGCTGTTGTTTTTATATTTCTCGACTGTATAGATTGATAAGAGGTTGACAACTTTTGTAATTTGGCTTCAAGTATTTCACTAGGCAATCCTAACTGTTCAAAAAGTTCAGAGCCTATTCTTTTATCTCTTCCTAGCGCAAGCAGTATATGAGAGATATCTATAAGGCGAGACCCCCATCTTGTCCTGAACTCATTAGCTGTTTCTAATAATTCTTCAAGACTTTCACCAATATATAAATCCCCTCTTTTGGATATTGGTTGTTGAGCGAGAAAATTCTCAATCTCGTTAAGAAATTCCGCGTGATTGATTGGTAACGATGAAACATGATGGTTGTATAAGCGATCATTAAAGAAAACATGAAGAACATGTTCAACATCTAAATTTCCATGTCTCCAACGACGTGCAGATTCTTGACTGCTGAGTAAAAGATTCCATGCATCATCACTAAAAAGATCTGGATCAGTTGTAAGACTGCCTTGCATAGAAGACCCTCTTTCTTGATTAGAGGCCATAAAGATCAGCTTTTGATTTCACGAGATTTAATTTCAATGAGTTCTATCTTGTAGCCATCAGGGTCCTCCACGAAAGCAATGACTGTACTGCCATGTTTCATTGGTCCTGGTTCTCTGCTAACTACACCACCATTACATTTAATTGAAGCGCAGGTTTCATAAATATTTTCTACTCCTAAGGCAATATGACCGTATCCATCTCCTAATTCATATTGGTCTTGGTCCCAATTATGTGTAAGTTCGATTACAGCTGTATTACATTCTTCACCGTACCCAACAAAAGCAAGTGTGAATTTACCTGAGGGATAATCTTTACGGCGTAATAGATTCATCCCAAGAACCTCTGTATAGAACTTTAGGGATTTTTCAAGATCCCCAACTCTGATCATCGTATGGAGTATTCGCATACTTTTTGGTTCCTAGACCGTATAGGGTTAAGTTCATTCTGCTTGCTGAACATGCTTCTGAAATAGCAGGAGTGTCAAACAACACACGGCAAACTAGCCTTGTAAACCATAGGATCTCAATAACCTTCATTAGGAGAACGTGACCGATTCACTAGATCTAGTCATCGATACCATCTTGGCCAGAGAGGTACTTGACTCTCGCGGGAACCCAACTGTAGAGGCAGAAGTTTTACTGGAAGGAGGTGCGATTGGTAGAGCCATAGTGCCGAGTGGAGCCAGTACTGGTGCTCATGAAGCGCATGAGTTGAGAGATGGAGGAGCTCGTTACATGGGTAAAGGTGTAAAAAAAGCAGTTGATCACATTGAAGAAAGAATTGCACCTACTCTTTGTGGGTTGTCTGCTCTTGATCAGGCCACCGTTGATGGGATGATGCAAGAACTAGATGGAACGGAAAATAAATCTGGACTTGGAGCTAATGCGGTCCTGGCAGTAAGCCTTGCTACTGCTAGGTCAGCAGCAAATGGCCTTGGTCTTCCTTTATATCGTTATTTGGGGGGACCAATGGCATCTCTTTTGCCTGTCCCTCTAATGAACGTTATTAACGGTGGAGCGCATGCTGCAAATAATCTTGATTTTCAAGAATTCATGCTTGTTCCTCATGGAGCGTCAACTTTTAGCGATGCTTTGAGAATGGGTACTGAAGTTTTTCATACATTAAAAAATATTTTGAACGATCAAGGTTTATCCACTGCTGTTGGAGATGAAGGTGGATTTGCCCCCAACCTTGCCAATAACCAGGCTGCTGGAGATTTGTTAGTTAAATCAATTGAGAAGGCTGGCTTTAAGCCTGGTAAGGAGATTTCATTAGCATTAGATGTCGCAAGCACAGAATTTTATAAAAATGGATCATATGCTTATGGTGGCGGAACTTTTTCTAGTGAAGAGATGGTTGAAGAATTAGTAAAATTAGTAGATTCTTATCCAATAATTTCAATCGAAGATGGTTTGGGAGAAGATGATTGGGAAGGCTGGGCCTTACTTACCCAAAAATTAGGTGACAAAATACAATTAGTTGGTGACGATTTGTTTGTTACTAACTCAAAACGCCTAAAAGATGGAATTGAAAAAAACGTTGCCAATTCAATTTTGATTAAAGTCAATCAGATTGGCTCACTTACTGAAACTCTTCAAGCTATAGACCTTGCAAAACGTTCAGGTTACACAAGTGTGATCAGTCATAGAAGTGGAGAGACAGAAGACACAACTATTGCTGATCTTGCAGTAGCAACAAGGGCTGGTCAAATTAAAACAGGATCATTAAGCAGGAGTGAAAGAGTTGCAAAGTATAATCAGTTGCTTCGAATAGAAGATGAATTAGGTCGTCAAGCAGTTTATGCAGGCTCTGTAGGCCTTGGCCCAAAAGGTAGATCCTGACAAGAAAAAGTAGAGCAATAAATAATACAACTTTAATTTTACTATATAAGCAAAAAACTATTTTCTTCTTTCTTTAATGTTATCTAGTCTGGCGTCTCTTCTCATTTTTAGTTGTAACTTAAGCCAACTTATGCCTATTGGAGATGCAATAAAAACAGGGATAAAAGTATAGATTGGCTTATTGCTTGATCCTAAAAGAGCTGCTGCAACACTAAGGCAACCTAGTAATATTGACTGGCTCATTGATTGTTGCGCGTAGATCATTCTTCGCAATTGCCGATCAGATTCACCCATTCGGATTTGAAGCTGTAAGTCACCTTGTTCAAGTTTTTCGAGACTTTCATCAAGACGTCTTGGAATACCAACGGCTTTGCTACTTATCTCACCAACTTGACGACCGATTTCATTAATAAAATCGTTTGGGTTGGAATTGTTAGAAGTCATGAGAGGAATGAGGTATGGCTTTGCTATGGCAAATAAATTAAAACTTGGATCTAGACTACGGCCCACTCCTTCAAATGTTGACATTGCTCTCATTACAAAAATTAGTTCAACAGGGAGTCGAAATGGTTGTCCGTAAGCGAGTTCATAAAGGTCTCCAGAAAGTTTATCGATAATGTTTGAGTTAAAAGGTGGAGTAAGCGTTTCTTGGAGCATTACTCTTACTAAACGACGAACTGGGCCAATATCAATTCCTGATGCAATTAGCCCTGCTTCTTGTAAATCTCTAACAAGTGCAGAACTGTCTTTTGCAGCAACAGCTCTTACCATTGATCCAAATCTTTGCCGAAGTCGATCAGAAACTAATCCCATCATTCCAAAATCGTAATAGATCAAAGTTCCATCTATTCCAACAGCTAAATTTCCAGGGTGTGGGTCAGCATGAAAAAAACCAAAAGTAACTAGTTGCTGTAAATAACTTGATGCTCCAACTTCAGCAATTTCTATAGGATTGATACCATTACTTTTTAGAGCTTCTTTATCATTTATTTTGATACCAGGCATGTAATCCATACACAAAATTCGATGTGTACTCAGTTCCCAAACCACTTGAGGAATTCGAATTTTGGGGTCTTCTAAAAATTGTTGTCTAAACCTTGCTGCGTATTGTGCTTCTAGTCCAAAGTCGAGCTCTCTAATTAGAACTCTTTTACATTCTTTAGCCATTGCAACCCAATCCCTACCTTTGTTCCACTTGGGATTTGTTTGAGCTACTAAAGCCACTTGTTGCATGACTTCGAGATCTAATCGAAATAAATGTTCTAGTCCTGGGCGTTGAATTTTGAAAACAACTTCTCGATCATTTACTAGTCTCGCTTTATGCACTTGAGCTAAAGATGCAACTCCTAGTGGCTTGGTATCTAGACTAATGATTTCAGTGAAATTTTTTCCTAATTCTTTTTTAAGAATTGCTTCCGCTTCTTTGTAGTCAAAAGGGGGAACATTGTCTTGGAGTAAAGCTAATTCAATAATCCACCAAGAAGGTAAAACATCTGGCCTAGCAGAAAGTAATTGACCAAGCTTAATAAATGCAGAACCAAGTCTTAGCAATTCTTGTGTTAACCATTGAGCTCTAATTTTTTGCCGAATTTCTTTTTTTTTCTTTGTAAATCCAGTAAAGTAGGTCCATCGGCATGAATCCCACCAAAGAAAAAAAGCTAGGTTAATTACTGTCCTCCAGATACGAATGGCGCGGAGAATTTTTCTTATTAAATTTGACATTATTTGTGAGAAGATCAATATTCAACCTCAATTTTGTTATCCATTTCAGTTATTTTTGATCTAATTCTACCAATCTTTTGGAGTAAATCTTTTGATTCATCCTGTTCAACATCTACCGGGTTATTGACTTTGGTTTGAATTAACTCTTCTTCGTCTATTCTACTGGCTTCTTTATATACTTCTTCTTTGAACGTTTGCCATTCATCTTGAATTTTTTGAGGTGCTTCTTTTGCACGTAAAGCTACCTCTAAAGATACATCTTTAAACTTTTTCTTCATCCTAGAAACCAGAAGTTTTGCAGCTGCCTTTAATAAAGAATCAGAAGAGCTCATGATTTAGTTTCCTTGATAATTTGACTTAAAGATCTTCATTATTTTAGAAGAGTTTCGAACAGCTTATTGATTTGTTTAATGCCCTTGCTTTTTTGTGCTTCGGAGTAATTCAAGCTAGGGTTAAATAACTCTAGCTCTTTGTTGGTAAAATCATTTATCTTAGGATTTCTTAGGAGTTTGATTGCTTCTACAAAATTAGAATTAAGCTTATCACCTTCTTTTCGAATGTTAGTTATTGTAGGGGATATTTTTATGTTGGGTTGGACCTCTTTTTTTTGTATATTAGGGTTTCGCTCTTCAAAATTTATCTCTTGCAAGCTCTTCCCTGGAAAAGACTTGTTGTATTTAAAAGATTCAATTTTTGTTTGATTCCATACATTGTTTATTGATAACATCCTATTAGTGACCCCATGACCGACGGCTAAGCAGCTACCTGTGATGAGCGGCCCTATCCAGAAAAGAGGCGTTTTGTTCAATTTGTGCTGGATTGTCATGGCGAAACCCCTCTAAGGGGCATGATTAGTTTCAGCAAGGCGCAGCTATTGCATTTCAACCTCTGAAAGCTCTCTGGCATTAACCTCTGTCTAGATGCTGGTTTTTTCTAAGGGGCGAGTTTCAATAATACTGAAGAGATACAAAAAAAAGATTATTTGTGCAGCACTCCAACTAGAAGATGAATATGCTTGGTTTTAGATAAAATGCCTTCCTCTCTAGGAGTTCAGTCTTTTGGAAACTATTGAAGCAGATGTGGTCATAATTGGTGGGGGGCCTGCTGGTTGTACATGCGCACTGTATACATCTCGTGCAGACCTTAAAACCGTGATTTTAGACAAGAACCCATCTGTTGGAGCTCTTGCTATAACTCATCAAATAGCCAATTACCCAGGTGTCTCAAGTGAAATGAGTGGGGATGAGTTGCTGACTCTTATGCGTAATCAGGCAATTGAGTATGGAACTGATTATCGTCGTGCCCAGGTTTTTGGAGTTGATATAGCTGATGAATGGAAAACGGTTTATACCCCTGAAGGAACATTTAAAGCTAAAGCTTTAGTTATTGCTAGTGGAGCAATGGGAAGGCCTGCTTCTTTTAAAGGAGAAGCCGAGTTTCTAGGGCGAGGGGTTAGCTATTGTGCAACTTGTGATGGTGCTTTTTATAAAGGTCGTGAAGTTGCGGTTGTAGGAGTAAATAGAGAAGCTATTGAAGAGGCGCAGGTTCTGACCAAGTTTGCTTCAACTGTTCATTGGATCACAACAAATGATCCAAAAGAAAGTGATATGCATTCACAAGAACTCATTGCTTTACCCAATGTGAAACATTGGAGTAAAACACGATTACTACAAATTGACGGTAATGAAGCGGGTGTTTCTAGCATTCAATTAAAAAGTCGATCAAATGAGGATTCAGATCAATTGCTTGTTGATGGTGTATTCGTATATATGAGTGGATCAAAACCGATTACTGATTTTTTAGGCGAACAGATAGCCCTTAAGGAGGATGGAGGTGTTTTGGTAGATGATTTTATGTCTACTACATCTGAAGGGGTTTGGGCGATTGGAGATATTAGAAACACCCCTTTTAAACAAGCTGTAGTAGCTGCATCAGATGGATGTATTGCTGCAATGTCAATAGATAGATATTTGAATAGTCGCAAATCAATTCGAGTTGACTGGGTTCACTCTTAATTGCTTATTAAGAGTGAACCATTAAAGATTTAAATTGTTAATTAGATTTAGGTTTATAAAATAGATTTTGCTGCTTGCAAAGCTTCTAACCTACTATTCACAATGTCTTTAACTCCAAATTTAATAAGGCGATCCTTGACTATCGAATTAGAGCAAGCCACATAAGCTTTCCTTGCATTAGTTTCTGCTTCTTTAACCATCTCTTCTATTGCTAAGCTCGCAGTAACACCAAGACGCGGTACTTCTGTTATGTCAAGTATCAGTACTTTGTAATTTCTAATAAGCATCATTCTTTCTGTAATACCTTTCGCTGCACCAAAACTTAGAGGGCCTTTCAGCCTGAAAAGCATTATTTCTCCAGTGTGTTGATTCAAGATATCTTGTTCTTCACTAGATAATGAAGTATCTAAATTAGATACATCAATAGGGTTATCTGCTTCCATTCCTTCTAGTTGTGTTTGAGTAATGGAGTCAATTGTTAACATATTTGCAATGAAGACCCCAACTAAAACTGCCCAAATTAAATCCCAAAAAACAGTCATTAAAAGCACACCAAACATTACTATTGCTGTTTTGATTGAAAGACGGTGAGCTCTGAGCAAAAATCCCCAATCAATAATGTCTAATCCAACTTTTATAAGAATTCCAGCAAGTAGAGCAGTTGGAATTTTTTCAGCAAGTGGTCCAGCTCCAACCAAAACTATTAATAGAACTATTGAATGAACCATCCCAGATAAGGGAGTAGCTCCTCCAGACTTGACATTAATTACAGTTCGCATTGTGGCTCCCGCACCTGGAAGCCCTGAAAAAAGGCCAGCTACAGCATTTCCGATGCCTTGCCCAATGAGTTCTCTATCAGAGTTATGTCTAGTTTGTGAAATGTTATCTGCAACAAGGGAAGTAAGTAGAGAGTCAATAGCTCCTAAAACGGCAAGTACTAAACCTGCCTTAATGATTATTGGAAGATATTGATTAAAGCTGGGTACGCTAAGAGATGGAACTCCTCTTGGAATTTCACCTATTCTATCTATTGCGGTATCTCCAAATAGAAAAATTGAGATTGGCGTAACTATTAATAGAGCTAGAAGTGGAGAAGGAACCCATTGACTTATTTTTCTTGGTGTGAGAAAAACAATCCCTAGAGTCATTATTGCAACTCCTATTGCAGCTCCATTTGGTTCAAAGTTAGAAGCAACTGTTTTGAGTGATTCAATCACTCCACCTCTTGTACTAATTCCAAGTAAAGGCCCAACTTGCAATGCAATTATGATCACACCAATCCCAGACATAAAACCTGAAACAACTGAATAAGGAACAAGTGTTATGTATTTTCCAAGTTTTAAAAATCCAAATAAAATCTGAAATAAACCGCCAATTACTACTGCTGCCATTACAAGTGGCAAGATTTGTTCTGCGGAAAGATCTCGAGGAACGCCAACTGCTGCAAGACTGGCTACAACACCTGCAACTGTGACACTCATAGGCCCAGTGGGACCACTTACTTGTGCGGGAGTTCCACCAAATAATGCTGCAAGGAAACCAACAACAACTGCACCATAAAGTCCATAAATTGCACCTCCAGGACCTAAAGCAGCATTTCCGAAAGCAAGTGCTAGTGGTAAGGCAACTACTGCAGCTGTCAGACCACCTAATACATCACCTCTAATATTACGTAGGTGAAAGCCATGAATCAGGGCCAATTTGGGCTCTCCAATAATTAGGAAATTTCAACCAAGCCTATCTTTTGGTGGATCTTTTCTTCAAAAAAAAAAGAGGTTTTTTCAAAAAAAACAACTTTTTCTAAAGGCATTTGCCCTAAAACCCTTGCTAATACATGAAAGATGGCAATCTTCGAAGATTGTGCAATATGTCATCGTTCGGGGTTTCCCCATATCCGATTTTATAAGAATCCTCTTGAATAAAATTATTCTTTGCTGTTAGGCCTAGAGGCCAAAAAACTCTATGGCAACTAGCGGATATCGGGACTATTTCAAGGTACTTGGAATAGAGAGAAATGCCACTGATGATGAAATTAAAAGAGCTTTTAGAGCTCTCGCGCGTAAATATCATCCTGATGTAAACCCAGGAGACTCCTCAGCAGAAAATAAGTTCAAGGAAGTTAGTGAAGCTTATGAAGTCCTCTCTGACCCCGATAAACGCAGAAAATATGAACAGTATGGTCAATACTGGAATCATATGGGAGGGATGGGCTCAGGGAGCTCATCGCGGGGAGGATTTGACGTTGATTTTGGACGCTATGGAAATTTTGATGACTTTATTAATGATCTTTTAGGCAAGTTTGGTGGTACTAGGGGAGCAACTGGTTTCCCTGGGAATGGATCGTTCCCTAGAAATGTTTCTAGAGGCTCTATTAATTTAGATGCAGAGGTCATAGTCAAAATTAGTTTTTCCGAAGCATTTCATGGAACAGAGAGAGTTCTTTCTGTTAACGAAGAGCGTGTTCAGGTAAGAATTCCTAGAGGAGTTAAGAAGGGTTCTCGATTACGTCTAAAGGGAAAAGGAAATTTGCAACCCGGTACTGGCAAACGAGGTGACCTTTATTTGAACTTAGAGATTCAACCTCATTCAATTTGGAGAATTGAAGGGGATCAGTTACTTGCGAATTTACCTGTTTCTTTAGATGAAATTGCTTTAGGTGCAACTATTACTGTCATGACTCCAGATGGAGAAGCTCAGGTAACCATTCCAGAAGGAATGGTCCCAGGACAAAATCTACGATTGAAAGGCAAAGGCTGGATTTCCAATAATGCTCGGGGAGACTTAATCCTCAGTCTCAAATTGCAACTACCAAGTCAATGGTCAACTGAGGAACTTCAACTTTTAGAGAAGTTAAGGTCGGTTCGCTGCGATGATCCTCGTAAATCTTGGTTAAATTCAGCACGCCTTTAAGGGCGGATTACCATCTTATTGTTCTTACTTGGTCCTAATGGATCTTACTTATCGTCCACGCCGTCTCCGTCGCTCACCTGCTCTAAGGAGTATGGTGCAAGAAAAAAGCCTTAGCCCTTCAGATTTCATTTACCCATTGTTTGTTCATGAAGGAGATTCTGTGCAACCAATTGGAGCAATGCCTGGAGCTAGTCGTTGGCATTTGGATGCATTAATTGATGAAGTGAAAAGGGCATGGGGACTGGGAATTAAATGTGTAGTTCTTTTCCCAAAAGTAGATGAATCTTTGAAAACTGAAGATGGAGCTGAGTGTTTTAACGAGAAAGGCTTGATACCTCGAGCTATTAGATGTTTAAAACAAGAATTGCCAGAAATGACAATTATGACGGATGTGGCATTGGATCCATATTCCTGTGATGGCCACGATGGAATAGTGAGTTCTGATGGGATTGTTTTAAATGACGAAACTATTGATTTTCTTTGTAAGCAAGCTGTAGTGCAAGCTCAGGCTGGTGCAGATTTAATTGGCCCTAGCGATATGATGGATGGAAGAGTAGGTGCAATTAGAGAAGCGTTAGATGAAGAGGGATTTGAGCATGTTGGGATTATTAGTTATACGGCAAAATATTCTTCTGCATACTATGGACCTTTTCGAGAGGCATTAGATTCTGCCCCTAGAGCAACGACTACCAAAATAATTCCAAAAGATAAAAGTACTTATCAAATGAATCCTGCCAATGCAAGAGAAGCTATTACAGAAGCTCAGCTTGATGAACAAGAAGGTGCTGACATCTTGATGGTCAAACCAGGGTTGGCTTATTTAGACATTATTCATCGTTTACGCCAAGAGTCTGAATTGCCTATTGCTGCTTATAACGTAAGTGGGGAATATGCAATGGTGAAAGCAGCTGCGGAAAAAGGTTGGATAGACGAAAGAGAAGTAGTACTTGAAACTTTATTAAGTTTCAAGCGAGCTGGAGCAGATCTAATACTTACATATCATGCTTGTGATGCTGCTAGATGGTTAATGGAAAATAAGGTGTGAAAATCAGTCAACCAATCTTTTCTACTTCCCCCCCAATTTAAAACAGTGAAAGACAAATTAGAAAACAGCAAGAAAACTGTAGATAGGATTGGCCATCTAGCCATTAGAGTTAAAGATATTAAGCGTGCAAAATCTTTTTACGTAAATATTGGAATGAGGCTTGTATGGGATGACAAAGATTGGTGTTATTTAGAGGCTGGACCTGGTAAAGATGGACTTGCTTTATTAGGTCCTGGCTATAAGGATGCAGGGCCACATTTTGCCTTTCATTTTAAGAACAGGAATGACGTAAAGCAAATTCACCTTCAGTTGAAAAAAGCTGGTATAGATGTTTTTGATATACATGATCACCGAGATGGAACATCATCGTTTTACTTAAAAGACCCAGAAGGTAATTGGTTAGAGATGCTTTACGAACCACCAGGTGGTATTCCAACTAATAAATAGGTTCGATTAGTTGAATGAACAAGCCATGTAATAAATCTACTATTTGTATATCTGATATTGCATTAGAAGAGTCATTGAAATTATTGGAATGGCCAACGCTTTGTATTCATTTATCAACCTTTGCGATGACTAAGCAAGGGCGTTTGCGATGTAAGAATTTTTCTCTCCCTAATGACATTTCATATACTCAACATTTTTTAGATGAAACATTAGAGATGCAATATCTCGATGAACTGTTGGAGGGAACTCTTACTTTTCAAGGTATAAATGATTTAGAAGAAATTTTGCTCCGTTGCTCTAAAGGGGGAATTGCTTCTGGAGAAGAGTTGCTAAAAGTTGCAGAAACACTTGGTGAAGCAAGGCAATTACGAAAGCAAATTTATGACTCAGATTCTCGACCAACCCTTACGGAGTTGTTAGAAGATCTCTCAACTCTTCCTGAATTGGAAAAATTGCTTAAGTTTGGGTTAGAGGAAGGAGGAAGAGTTGCGGATCGCGTTAGTGCTCGACTTGCAGGCATTCGCCATAAATGCAAAGACTTACGTTTAGAAAGAAGAGACGTAATTCAGGAATTAATAAGAGGGAATTTGTCGATACTGCAAGATACTGTAATTACAGATCGGAATGGTAGGCCTGTTCTTTCAGTGAAGGCAGGTTCTGTTGCTCGAATTCCAGGCGTTGTGCATGATAGCTCTGCTTCTGGTAACACAGTTTTTGTAGAACCTCAGATAATTATTTCTATAGGCAATCAAATTACGGAACTAGAAGGATATATTGCAGAAGAAGAAAAGATTTGGCTTGCGAAATGGAGCTCTGAAGTAGCTTCAAGTGTTTCAATAATTCAGCACCTTTGCGAGGTGATGCTTGATTTAGAATTCGCTTTGACTCGTGCACGATATGGCAACTGGTTAGGAGGTGTATCTCCACGATTAAAGAAAGACGATAATAGTAATTTTTCGGTTAGGGAATTTCGACATCCTTTACTTGTTTGGAAGGAGAGAAAAGAGGGAGGTCACCCTGTTGTCCCAATAAGTTTTGAAGTTAACTCGTCTTTGAAAGTAGTTGCAATTACAGGACCTAACACTGGTGGCAAAACAGTTGCTTTGAAAAGCATAGGTCTTGCAGTTCTAATGGCTAGAGCTGGTCTTTTGTTGCCTTGCTCTGAAAGACCTTGCTTGCCCTGGTGTAATCAAGTCTTGGCTGATATTGGTGATGAGCAATCACTACAACAAAACCTTTCGACCTTTAGCGGACATGTAAAACGTATTAGCCGTATTTTGAATTCGATTGAAAAGTCTTCTGGACCAACGATTGTATTACTCGATGAAGTAGGAGCTGGTACGGATCCAACAGAAGGAACGGCTTTGGCAATTGCTTTATTAAAAACATTGGCAGATCGTGCTCGACTGACTGTTGCAACAACTCACTTTGGTGAACTTAAGGCCTTGAAATATACAGATAAACGTTTTGAAAATGCTTCGGTTGCATTTGACAGTGAAAGCATGGCTCCTACATACCATTTGCAATGGGGTATCCCAGGAAGAAGTAATGCTCTTCTTATTGCAAGCCGTCTAGGTTTTGATGATTTAATTATAGAAAGGGCTAATGAATTAATTGGGCCAAAAGGATTGGAAGATGTAAATAAAGTAATTAGCGGCTTAGAAGAGCAGCGTAAACGTCAACAAGAAGCGGCCGAGAATGCAGCGGATTTACTGGTCAGGACTGAACTACTTCATGAGGAGTTGCTGATTAGATGGCAAAAGCAACGTGCACAGTCAGTTGAATCGAGAGAGATTATGAGGCAGAAACTAGAGAAATCTATTCGAGAAGGTCAGAAGGAGGTGCGTGATTTGATTCGACGTTTGCGTCAGGGTGGCGCTAATGGTGAGACGGCTAGAACAGTTGGTCAACGGTTTAGGCAATTAGAAAATGAATATCGTCCAAAGGTTGCCAGTAAACTTAGGGAAAATTGGCAGCCTAAGTTAGGGGAGACTGTAAGACTTTTATCTTTAGGGAAAGCCGCTCAGATTGAAGGTATTTCTGATGATGGATTGCAATTAACTGTTAGGTGTGGAATGTTTCGGAGCACAGTAGCCTTGATAGATGTTGAAAGTCTTGATGGTCGTAAACCTAGTCCTATTGAACCCATTGTTAATGTGAAAATGAAGGCAACTATAGGTAGTGGTTTATCGGTACGAACATCTAAAAATACTGTGGATGTTCGAGGTTTGCGAGTTCATGAAGCTGAGGTTGTAGTAGAAGAATTCTTACGCACTACAGCCGGCCCTTTATGGATTATTCATGGTATAGGTACAGGAAAGTTGAAGAGAGGGTTACGTAACTGGTTGGAAGGTTTGGCTTATGTAGAGAAAGTTGTTGATGCTGATCAGAAAGATGGTGGCGGTGGGTGCAGCGTGGTTTGGATGTTTAAGTAAAGGTAATTGCAAGCTTTGAATATTTTGATTAGTTATTGGTTTACAAAAAGTCAGGCTAGGTTTTTTTTATAAATAGTTGTTTTGATATGTTGTGAGTGTTTAATCTATACATAGCTTTTGTGATGTTGTGCATTTTATTGATCAGGCACGCATCACAATAAGAGCAGGTCGTGGTGGTGATGGAATCGTATCGTTTCGGAGGGAGAAATATGTACCTGCTGGTGGCCCTTCAGGAGGTGATGGAGGGAAAGGAGGCCACATAATTCTCAAGGCAGACTCGAATCTTCAAACTCTTTTGGATTTCAAGTACAAAAGAGTAATTCTTGGTGAAGATGGTCAACGTGGAGGGCCTAATAAATGTACAGGTGCCTCGGGCAAAGATGTTTGGATCAAAGTTCCTTGTGGTACAGAAGTAAGGGATTGCTCTACAGGAGTTATTCTTGGTGACTTAACTCAAGATGGACAGGAACTTATAGCTGCTTTTGGAGGAAGAGGAGGTTTAGGAAATGCTCATTTTTTAAGTAATCGAAACCGAGCTCCTGAAAAATTTACAGAAGGTCGTGAAGGGGAAGAATGGATACTGCAATTGGAATTAAAGTTACTTGCAGAAGTTGGAATTATTGGGTTGCCGAATGCTGGCAAGAGTACGTTGATTTCAGTTCTTTCTTCGGCTCGTCCAAAGATTGCAGACTATCCATTCACAACATTGATTCCTAATCTTGGAGTGGTTCGCAGACCCACAGGAGATGGCACTGTTTTTGCAGATATTCCTGGGTTAATATCTGGAGCTGCTCAGGGCGCAGGCTTAGGACACGATTTCCTCAGACATATTGAGAGAACAAAACTACTGATTCATTTGGTAGATGCTTCGGCAAGTAATCCTGTAGAAGACTTGCGTGTTGTAGAACATGAGCTTGAGTCCTATGGCCATGGTTTGACTGATAGACCAAGGATTTTGGTACTTAATAAAAAAGAGCTTTTGGATGAAAATGAATTGCTAAATCTCATTAATGTATTGACTCAAGCAAGTAGAAGTAAATTGTTATTAATCTCCGCTGCGATGAGCAAAGGTTTGGCTGAACTTTTGGAAGAAGTATGGAAAAAACTTGAAATTTAATTTTTCTTTTTTGTTTGGGTACGCATTTTCACTTGTCGATCCCTTCAAAATGGGTCATAAATAGGAATGAATTTGTAAAACTATGACTTTCTATAGTTGTTTTGATAGTCAAGGCAAAGTTATTGCTCGTTGTCAAACTGATCAAGAAATTGAAGTTTTAAAGAGAATGGGGCGTCCGATAGTAGAAGTACGTGCAATGAAGAAAGAAGAGGCGATTGTTTGTTCTCTTACAGGTAGCCCATCTGATTTCAATTTGGACTACTGAAAATTAGACATACAAATGTAACCTTGATTAAATATCTAAAGGCATTCAAAAATAACTCTTATCTCTACTAAAAAATTTTAGAAATTTTAAAGCCTATATCTTATTTTAAGATTCTAATGAATCTATAAATCAACTAAATTTAAGAATAGACTGAAATTCAGTGCTTCTTATCGTTGTTAGAAGTAGAAGATTTAGAAGTCTATTTCTATAAAGCAGGATGTGAGCATGTATTTGCCTTACTGCTTTATAGAAATAATCAAGAAATTCAGTTTCTAGTCGTCATAAACAAGACACTCTGGCTCGTCTGGGTTGGCATCACAGAACAATTCCAGGGCATTTGGATCATGTTTGTCCTCGGGATGATGCTCTTTGTATTCTTCAAGAGAATGAAGCTCTTCAGTTAGATGCCTAAGCTTTGGTTCATTGCCTTCAGCTTTGGCGGTTTGGATCTCTGATTGATCCTTTTGAATGTGCTCGTCGATTGTGTTCATGAAGTCTTGGCCTAACCAGGCCTTTTCCGACACGTCCACCTTAAGTAAGTTCAACGCTTATGCCATGGGTGTAATGGACACTTCGTTTGCGTTACAACACCATTGAGTCAAAAGTGTATCGATATATACCAGTTAGTTCGCAAGAAGTTGTTTTTCTTCTTGAGGTTTCAGATTTAATGAGCATTTTAAGGAAGAAGCTCGCCTAGTTCTATCCACCGATCCTCTAGCTCCTTAATTTCTTTTACTAAGTTGGCAAGCTGATTACTTAGTTCAGTTAAGTCACCATTGCTCTGGGCGAGAAACGACTCTATTTCGGCTTTCTTTCTTTCCAGTAAAGGTAATTTTTTTTCTATCAAAATAAACTCTTTCTCTTCTTTAAAGCTTCGCCTTCTAACTTGGCTTTTAACAGACTGAAAGGATTTTTTAGTCGATCCAGAATTATTAATGGGCTTTTTATTTCTCTTTGTTGATTTGCTTATTTTGTTGCTAGCTAATCTTTTTTTCTCTATGAAACTAGTGTAATTACCTTCATACCTTTTTAATAATCCATCTTCAAAATTAAAGATTCGATCTACAGTGCGATCCAGGAAATAGCGATCATGGGAAACAACTATTACACAACCATTAAAATCTTCTAAAAAGTCTTCTAGAATACTTAGGGTTTGAAGATCTAAATCATTAGTTGGCTCATCAAGAAGTAGTACATTAGGTGATTTGATTAAAATTCTGCAAAGACTCAATCTTCTCCTTTCACCTCCTGAGAGCTTCTCTATCGGACTGTGCTGTTGAGAAGGTGGAAACATAAATGTTTCCAATAGTTGTGAACTAGATATTATATTCCCTCCATGATTTATTTGAGATGCTTCTTCTTCAATAAATTCAATTACTTTTCGTTTTAAACCTTTTCCATTAGTGAATTCATTTGTATGTTGGTCTAAATAACCAATATGGACAGTTTCTCCTATACGAAGTTTCCCACCTGCTATCTTTTTTGATCCAATGATTACATCAAGAAGACTAGATTTTCCGCTACCATTTGGTCCAATTATCCCTACTCGATCATCTCGACTAAAGTGATAACTAAAATCATGTAATAAAATCTTCCCATCTTTTTTTTCCTCAGTAGTTAATACAATATTATCTGCTTCGATAACTAGTTTTCCAAGCCTTCTATTTATCTTTGCTATTTCCATCGACTTCCCTTCCTTTAAGGAAGGCTGGTTACGCATTTCTTCAATCCTTTGAAGGCGAGCTTTTTGTTTTGTACTTCTTGCTTTAGGTCCTTTTTTGAGCCAGGCCAACTCTTTTCTTAAAATACTTTGAAATTTTTTGTTAGTGAATTTTGCTTGTTCTATTTGATTTGTTTTTTGTTTGAGGAAAGTGTTGTAATTGCCAAAATACTGTTTGACTTCACCATGATCAACTTCAACCATTCTCCGTGCTATGCGATCAAGTACATAACGGTCATGTGTGACAAGGACAATAGCTCCTTCAAAATGATCTAGCCAGCTTTGAAGCCATTCCACAGCATTTGCATCAAGGTGATTGGTTGGCTCATCCAATAACAAGACATCTGGTCGTTTGACAAGAGCAGAAGCTAAGCAAACTCTTTTTTGATAGCCACCTGATAATTCTTTTACTGGTCTTTCTAACTCATTGATTCCTAGCTTTTCAAGGATTACTTTGCATTGTTGTTCAAGACTCCATGCATTCTTCTCGTCCATTTGTTCAGTTAAATGACTAAGTTCTGATAAAAATTTTTCTTCATATGGGCTCTTCTCTAAGGTATTCGTAACAGTATTGAATTTGATTAGAAGATCTCTTTTTTCTCCACATCCAGCTAAAACTTCTTCTAATACTGTCCTATTGGCTTTAACTGTACTAGATTGATTTACGAGAGTTATTTGTATTTTCTCGGAGCAAACTCTTCTTCCTGTTTGAAGAGGCTCTAGACCAGCTAGTGTTTTCAATAAAGTAGACTTTCCACTGCCATTAGGACCTATTAAACCGAGTCTATCTCCAGGCTCTATGTGAATATTTAGGTTTTTAAAAAGAGTTCTTACCCCGAAATCTTTAGAGACTCCATAAAGACTAATTAGACTCACAGAACTATTTCTGAACGCTCTTTTTCTAAATATTCAAAAACACTTTTATCTCCTATATCGGAGGCTGGATTAACGCCAAATTTTCTTAAAGAAAGTATTAACAGTAAGCAAGCAGAACATAATAGAAATGATAAAGTTAAAGTATTACTTGTTAATCCAACTAAGTAACCTAGAAGTGATATCGGGACTAAAATTGTAAGACCTATAGCTTCGATTCTTCGGAAACAGAAGAATTCTTTGAACCCTAAACCAGTCAATGCAGCAAATAATGGACCAATAGGGATGATCCAGATAGGATTTCTTGCGATAGTAGGTAATAAATTTTCAGGACTTAACTTCCAAAGTAGAATAATTATTCCAATAGTTCCAATCGCCCATAAAAATTTGAGAGCTAGATGAAGTGGACGTAAATAAATATGAATCCAATTAAGTGCTAAGCCAAGACTGATTGCCATTAGTATTAACCAGACCCAAGCATTATTAGGTCCAAATAAAAGCCAATGAGTAATCCCTGCGCAAAATGATATGCCACAGAAAAGAACTGATAGTCTATATCTCCTTACTTCTATTTCATCAGAAAGTGTGATTGTATATTTCCCATATATACCTTGGTATTCATTACTAGCAAACTCTTCTTTTTGAGAGCTTGGAGTATTTGTTGCTTCTTTATTTGTCATTGGGTTTAGGTGCTTTTGCATTAACCATTGTTTTTAGGTTTGGACCTTGAGGAACAATGTTGCTTGGTCTTAAAGGGAAAAGAGCTCCAAAATAGTCATTTCTCCATGCATTTGCATCACATGTATCAGCAACGTTGGGAAGGCTCAAAAATCTTTGCCTCCATTCCCAAAGATTTGGAAATAACCAGAGTGGCTTGTTGCTGCATCCAAATAAAGGCATATATACATTCTCCCATCTAATTAATGTTGGAAACAGCCTTATGTCTGCAATAGTTAGACTTTCTCCACAGAGCCAAGGACCTCTATTTAAGAGATTATTCTCTACTTGTTCAAGTGCGTTGAACAGCTCTTTGGATGCATGATCATATGCATCTTGAGTTCTTGCAAACCCGCACCTGTATACACCATCATTGACTTTTGATTGGAGAAGTTTGTGCCATGTTTGAATTTCTTTTTGTAATTCATTAGGAGCTAAATTTATCGAGCTTTTGTTTGATGGCCATTGATTCAGGACTTCTATTAGTTGCGCACTTTCATTCCCCATAAGTGTAGGTTTGTCTTGTGGAGTTGCTCCTGGATCAACCAGAGTTGGGACGGTTGCTCTATGACTGGGAGGTGTTCCACATTTTTTATATAGTTCAAGCAGTGAATCGCATCCCAACCAAGGTGGATCAATTCCCCATCGACCTGCTTTATGATCTGCAGTCGCAATAATTAGATTTAATTTATTTTCTAGATTCTTAAGCTTGTAAACCAACCATGTGCGGTGTGCCCATGGACAACTTCGACCAATTATCAAGCTAGGTAATTGTTTTGAAGATCTATTTTGAATACTTTCTGCATTTGGAAGAGATGCTTTTTCATGCTGACTCTTCGGTCGTATGTAGTTGCCACCTTTATCTGATGGTCCAAGCCCATTCATTAATTGTCTCCATTGCCAATGCCAACTACTTCTGGCTGCATTAACAACAACTGGTGGAATTGACATGATTTTTCTTTTTGTCGCTATTTTGAACCACCCTGAAAGGATTTATTGAATTGTGATGGAATCATCTATTCAAGTGCTTTTAGTTGCAGGAACCCATGGAAATGAAATAAATGCACCTTGGCTATTTCAACACTGGAATGAGAATTCTGATTTTCTTTCAATAAAAGGAGTAAATGTTATAACTGTAATAGGAAATCCTGCGGCACTTAACCAGGGCAGACGTTATATAGATCGCGACTTAAATAGAAGCTTTTCTCCTGAATTGTTGACATCTCTTGAAGTGGTTGATCAAGATGTTCAGCGCGCTAGAGAGATGATAGATCTTTTTGGCGAGAACGGAGTTAAGCCTTGCAATATAGCCATTGATTTCCATAGCACGACAGCTGCTATGGGAACCTGCTTAGTTGTTTATGGCCGAAGAAAGGCAGACCTTGCTTTGGCAGCATTGATTCAGCATAACCTTGGTTTACCTATTTACTTGCATGAAGGAGATAAGAAACAGACAGGATTTTTAGTGGAGGCTTGGCCTTGTGGGTTGGTGGTTGAGATTGGCCCTGTTCCTCAAGGCTTGTTGGACTCGAAGATCATTAATCAAACTCGTATAGCTGTGGAAGTTGTGCTTGATCAAATTTCAAAAGTGAAGACGAATAAAGCAGTTTTTCCAGACCAGATATTTGTTCATAGGCATTTGCGAAGCTTGGATTTCCCAAGGAATAGCGATGGGGTTCCTGATGCAGTTATTCATCCTAACCTGCAAGGAAAAGATTGGCGACCTATTAAAGAAGGCACCCCTTTGTTCCTAAAATTCGATGGCACAGCTGTGCATTTTGATTTGAATGAATCGTTGGTGCCAGTTTTTATTAATGAGGCTGCATATAGTGAAAAAAACATTGCAATGAGTCTTACTATTAGTGAGAAGTGGCCTTTCTCTAAGGAATGGGAAAGATCTTTAAGAAAATTGATTCTTAATTAAAACCACTTGAAAATTGTTACCCACATACCCAAATAGATTGTTCTTTTGTGCAGGGCAAGTCACTATTTGTTCCGTTTGTCCAATAAATCCTTAGCCGATCATCTTCGCTACCAATCCTTAACGTTATTGACTGAACCATACTGGATGAACTTTTGTTGTTTACAATATTTTTTTCCTTAGATAACATATCCTTACTGGATACACTTTTTTCAAGGTTGCTTATTCGTATTTCCAATCTATTCACTTTGCCAATTAGCTGATCTATCTTTTTTGATAAAGGTTTTATTGTTTTTGTATTTTTTTCACAGCTTTGAATTAAAAATAAGGATGAAAAAATCACAAAAAAGCTTAATAAGCGGTGAATATTGCGGGGCATATTTTTCTCTGTTTTGGTTTGTTTAGCTGGAAGTTAGCAGCCTTTCGCTCCAGTAAACGACTGCTCCCTTTGCTTCGAGTTGAGCCCTTCTGTGTCGTGCCATTTGAAGAGGAACTTTTTCCTCCATTCGAAGCCCTTTAAATAGCCATTTAATTAAAACCAAGTTCACCTCGT
>QCJX01000014.1 GCA_003215725.1 Prochlorococcus sp. AG-409-I11 | reverse complement strand
CCCAACTTGAGCATTTAAATTGGCACCATCTAAATAAACTTGTCCTCCATAAGAGTGAACAATTTCACAAATTTGTCGGATTTTTGGTTCAAAAACACCATGTGTGGAAGGATAAGTAACCATCAACGCTGCCAAATTATCAGCATGCGATTGAGCTTTGTTTGTCAAGTCTTCTAAATCAATGTTTCCTTCTTGATCACAGGCAATAGGAACAACTTTAAAACCAGCCATTACTGAACTAGCTGGATTCGTACCATGAGCACTAACAGGAATTAAACAAATATTTCTATTAGCCTGTCCATTAGATTGATGCCATGCACGTATAACAAGAAGCCCTGCAAGTTCACCTTGCGAACCAGCATTAGGCTGCAATGAAGCTCCAGCAAAACCAGTTAATACAGCAAGCCAATTCTCTAAATCAGAGATTAAAGATCTATAACCAGACGATTGTTCTTTAGGAGCAAATGGATGAATCGATGTAAATTCTTTCCAGCTAATTGGTAATAATTCATTGGTTGAATTCAACTTCATCGTACAACTTCCTAATGGAATCATCCCATGTATTAATGAAAAATCTTTACTCGCCAAGCGCTGTATATATCGCATAAATTCAGTTTCACTACGATAAGCGTGAAAAGTTTCTTGCTGCAACCAACTATTCTTTCTTAAAGGAATTCCAGGGAGAAGATCACACAATTCTGTACTTATATCCGGCAAAGGTTCAATGGAGCAATTTTTAGCTTTAGCAAAAATGCTTAAAACTCTTTGGAGCTCATCTGCAGTACTTAATTCATCAAAAGTAATTCCAACTCCTGAGGCTTCCTCTGACTTTGCCCCCAAAGGTAAAACACGAAAATTAAAGTCATCTAAGTTTGCAAGTCTATGAATCTCTGATGCTTCCCCACAATTTATTTCAATAGTGTCAAAACGTGCACCAGGTTCAAGAGAATATCCAAAATGCAATAAATATTGTTCAAACTTTGCCCTGAAACAACTAATTCGCCAAGCTATTTCCTTTAAACCATCAGGGCCATGATGTACAGCATAAAACGAAGAAATTATTGCCAATAAAACTTGAGCTGTACAAATATTGCTAGTTGCCTTATCACGTCGAATGTGTTGTTCTCTAGTTTGCAAAGCCAATCTCAAGGCAGGTTGACCATCACCATCGATAGATTGACCAACTAATCGTCCAGGTACGTACCGTTTAAATTTCTCTTTAGTAGCAAAAAAAGCAGCATGGGGACCTCCAAAACCTATTGGCACTCCTAACCTTTGGGCACTTCCAACAGCAATATCAACATTGAAATCAGCAACTGGAGCCATTAATACTTGAACCAATGGGTCAACAACCACAGTGGCTAGGGCTCCTATTTCATGTGCTTTCAATATTGCGGCAGAAGGGTTCCAAAGTTCTCCATTACTTCCTGGTAATTGGAAAAGAACGCCAAACACTTGTTCATTTAGTTCAAAAGAACATGGATTCACGAGATCTAGAACAATCCCTAATGGTTCAGCTCTGGTTCTTAAAACTGAAAGGGTTTGTGGAAGAACTGATTGATCAACAAGAAAGCAATTTGCATTAGATTTTTTTTTCAAAGCAAAGCTCAAGCTCATCGCTTCAGCTGCAGCTGTTGCCTCATCTAATAAAGATGCATTGGCAATTGGTAACCCAGTAAGTTCGCTAATTAAAGTTTGAAAATTAAAAAGTGCTTCAAGCCTTCCTTGAGCAATTTCAGCTTGATAAGGGGTATAAGAGGTATACCAAGCAGGATTTTCTAATACATGACGTTGAATAGAAGTTGGAAGATGGGTTCCGTGATATCCCAGACCAATCAAAGAGCGTTTACATACATTCTTTTGTGCTATTGAATAAAGTTCTTCTAAAGCATCAAACTCATTACAACCTTGAACTAATAATTCTTCCGGAGGAATTTCATCAAGTATTTCCGATGGAACTACTGCACTCACAAAATCATCTAAATCAACAAAACCCAGACTTGCAAGTATTCGAGCCTCATCTTTTGAATTCAAACCGATATGGCGGTCCAAAAATTTGGACAAGTCTTTACTCAAATCCTGCATGAACTTTAAAAAAGAAAAAATGCTTTTTCGAACGAAAACAAATTTTTAATCAACTCATCAATCCGCTGCAACCTTACTTGCATAAGAAGCCGAATCCATTAACTCATTCAATTGGGATGGATCAGATGGGCGTAATAACAATAACCAACCTTCACCATGCGGATCATTCTGAAGCTCCTCAGGACTAGCAAGTACTGCCTCGTTCCTTTGAAGGACTTCACCACTAATTGGAGCATACATTTCTTCCACAGCTTTGACAGACTCGACAGAACCAAAACTAGTTCCTCTTTCTAAAGATGTTCCCACCTCAGGCAGATCTACAAAAACGATGTCTCCTAACTGATCTACAGCAAAAGCACTGATGCCTATACGCACTAAGTCATCATCAATATTTGCATATTCATGGCTATCAGCAAAGCGAAAATGTTCAGGAAAATTAAAAGGCATTTAAGAACTCTAGAACTCAGCGAGAAGGGTTGAATGGTATAAACCCTGATTTTACTAACTCACAAATAGCTTTGGTTAAAGCAATTTTAATATGAGCATGATGAGTACCTCCTTGAACATAAAGATTGAAGGGAGTCCTTAGAGGGCCATCAGCAGAAAACTCACTGGTGCTCCCATCAATAAAAGTGCCGCCAGCCATTACTAACTCACTTTCATAGCCAGGCATGACTGAAGGAACTGGATCCAAATATGAGCCAATTGGCGAACATTGCTGAAAAGATCTACAAATAACTTTCAATGCATCGGGACTGCCTAATCGCACTGACTGAATAACATCAGTTCGAAATGACCCTGGTAACGGGTCAACTTCAAAATCCAATTCGTTAAAAACACCGGCAACTAAATCCGCACCAATTAACGATTCTGCAACCATTTGAGGTGCAAGAAACAAACCTTGCAAAACAAGTCTATTCAACTCAAATCCACTGCCTGCATTAGATCCAATACCAGGAGCAGTCAGTCTGCAACATGATTTCTCCACCAAATCAGATTTACCAGCTACATAGCCACCTGTAGGGACAATTGTCCCTCCCAAATTTTTAATAAGAGAACCTGCGACTAAATCAGCACCTACTTCAGACGGTTCTCTTTCCTCTACAAATTCACCATAACAATTGTCAACAAAGCAAACGCATGAGGGTTGCTTTGCATGAATAACCGCGCATAGCTCACTTATGACCTCAATGGTTAATGAAGAGCGGCATGAGTAACCCTTACTTCTCTGAATAAAAATCATTTGTCTTGGAACCTCTAGAGCCTTCTCTAAACCGACAAAATCCACCAAACCTTGTTGAGTTAAAGGTAATTCTTCATATTCAACCCCAAACTCCATAAGTGAACCTTGCTCAGAACCTCTAAGTCCAATCACTTCTTCTAATGTGTCATAAGGACTTCCAGTAACTGATAAAAGGCGATCTCCAGGCCGTAAAACTCCAAACATCGCAGAAGTAATTGCATGAGTTCCACTGACAAATTGAAGTCTTGCTGCCGCTTTGTCTGCGCCTAAAACTCTTGCAAAAATACGATCTATCACTTCCCTTCCTTGATCATCATGACCGTATCCAGTTACAGAAGAGAAGTGATGACTACCTAAACGTTCTTTCTTAAATGCCCCTAAAACTTTTTCTAAGCGAGTAGAAACTCCTTCTACTCGCATTTCAAATATGGGCTTTAATTTCTCCGATACAGCAGATATATGCTGCTTTACCCATTCATGAACTAAGCGTTCTTCGATTACACCTTCATTAGATCTATACACAAAAAGACCAGGGCGAGGTTTACAGTTCTTTCAGATTCTGAAATTTACTGCTTGATTTCACCATCCGCTTTTCTAAATCTGAATAAGCGGAAATAGATAACAAAGGGAGCTTATTTTGATTTCCAATATTCAAGAAAGTGGTTCTAGTTCACGCGATCAACGACTAAGAGCCGGAATCACCTCCAAAAGGGAGCCTCTTCCACCGTTCCAGCGCAAAATTAAAGCTGGAACAACAAGCTTCATGTCAGCAATCCACCTTGGAGCTTTTTTTGCATTGTTTCCCCGATTCTGGAGCTGGCAAGGAGTCATTACTTTCCTAGTGCTCTACTGGGTAACCGTCTTAGGAGTAACTCTAGGACTTCACAGATTAGTTGCTCATAGAAGTTTTATTGCTCCTAAATGGGTAGAAAGAGTTCTTGTTTTAATGGGCTCTTTAGCATGTCAGAGTGGGCCAATTGAATGGGTGGCACTTCACAGACATCATCATAAATTTTCTGATCAACCCAATGACCACCATGATGCTGGCAGAGGATTTTGGTGGAGTCACACAGAATGGATGTTGCATGAAATTCCAGCCCTCGCTCACATAGATCGTCTTACTGGAGACCTGATTATCGATCCCTTCTTTTGTTGGCTTGATAAATGGTTTCTACTCCTACAAATACCCTTAGGCCTAATTCTTTACTGGTATGGTGAAACCCATCCAATAAATGGAGGTGGTCTGGGATTAGTCCTATGGGGAATACCACTTCGTTTAGCAGTTGTTTACCACGTAACTTGGTTGGTCAATTCAGCTACGCATACTTTTGGATACAGAAATTTTGATTGTCCAGATCTATCACGTAATTGTTGGTGGGTAGCTTTGCTGACCTTTGGTGAAGGGTGGCATAACAACCACCATGCTCACCCTCAAAGCGCACGTCATGGACTCAGATGGTATGAGTTCGATATCACTTGGCAACATATTAAATTCTTAAAACGCTTAGGTCTTGCTCGCCAAGTTAGGCAAGCAAAGCTAAGCCAAAATTCTTTTTAATCCTTTAAAATTTTCTCTCTTAATCTCAACACTTTGAGGAAAGAATCAGCTCCATCTAGGCTGTCTAATGAAAGTTTTTTATAAGTTGAGTATAAATCAAATAATTCACCATCTAGTTCTTCAGCAGTGTAATCACGTAATCCAGACATTACAGCAGCAAATCTTTCTCTTCGATAAGTTTTTGTGGATGGATATGCCTCCATTACTTTTGCACGACAGTTGCGCCAAGGCAATCCGTCACATAAAAGGTCAGATAAGGCTGCACTTAATTTAACTGCTTCTTGCTCCTCAATAAACCAATCAAAAGATGAAGGTAAAGGAGCTAATCCTAAAAAAATCTCAAATAACTCCCCGGCACCTAAAGGTTCTCCATTATCTCCTTCCAAAGGAAGTGATGAATCTAAAAGAACCTTGAGCAATTCAGGATGTTTTTCTTTCAATGTATCCTGAATTGGCTCCAATCCTTTATCAAGAATTTTATTAGCCTGAGCCAAAGCTAAAAAAACTTCCGGGCCAGGAGACGAAAGTTTTCCATTGCGAAGATTAGATATTTGAGAATTATGAACTCTCCCTAAATCAAGACATTCGGCTAATGCCGGCAAAACTTTATGTGACCATCCATTGCGCTCATGCCAAACATGGATGAGATGCGCCATTGCTCTCCTTCCATCAGAAAGTCGATCGCGGTAATTGGACATTAAGAAATCATATCAACGATCACATGCGATTCCCTGATAATGATCGTTATTGGGTATCATGAGAGATCAGATATGATATCGAAAGGTAATGGTATCAAGCTTGGCGAACGCAGCTCCTCTTTGCAAACCAATTGATGCAGAAAAAGCTATGGCTGCATCAGAAAAACTACAAAGATCATTTAATGGGAAAAGAAAGTTTCAAAAAAAAGAACAGCGAAGGTGGGGCACAGTCCTTTTCATGTTGGCAATTCATCTATTAGCAATCTTTGCTCTGTTACCAAAATTCTGGGGGATCGAAACTATATCTTCATTAGTAATTCTCTATTGGGTAACTGCATGCTTAGGGGTAACCCTTGGATATCACAGACTGCTTTCTCATCGCTCGTTTTATGTACCTAAATGGTTAGAAAGATTTTTCGCAACTTGTGGCGCTTTAAGTTGCCAACATGGACCACTTGATTGGGTAGGGCTACATCGTCATCACCATACATTTTCAGATACTGAAGCTGATCATCACAACAGTAAGAAAGGGTTCTGGTGGAGTCACATGGGATGGATGTTTGAACCGATACCAGCAATGAAAACAGTGCCTCGCCTTACTGGTGATTTAAATAAAGATGCATATTATCGTTGGTTAAATAATAACTTTTTACTATTACAAGTGCCTTTAGGACTATTGCTTTTTTGGATTGGAAGCATGAGCTCAGTAGGAGGATGGGCCATGGTTTTATGGGGAATTCCTTTACGGTTAGTGGTTGTATACCACGTAACTTGGCTAGTCAATTCAGCAACTCACTGCTGGGGTGATGTTGCTTATAAAAGTGGAGATAGTTCCAAAAATAATGCTTGGGTTGCAGCTTTAACGTTTGGGGAAGGTTGGCACAATAATCACCATGCATTCCCAAATTCAGCTCGACAAGGCCTGAAACCAGGACAAATAGACCTTACTTGGCAACATATACGAATTTTAAAGGCCTTAAAACTGGCTTCACGGATTAGATTGCCGATCACATCGTAAAGTTATAGAGGGAAGCCCTAAATTTTTAATTTCAATTTTCTTATGGCCAAGCGCGTACAAGTTGTTCTCAACGAGGACGTTCTTAGTCTCGGTAAAGATGGGGACTTAGTCGAAGTTGCTCCTGGTTACGCTCGCAACTTTCTTCTTCCTTATGGAAAAGCGCTGCCTGTAACGCCAGCTGTTTTAAAACAAGTCAAACATCGACGAGCTAAACAAGCTGAGCAAGAAGCTGCTGTAAAACAAGAAGCAATTGACTTCCAAACTGCGCTGAAAACCATCGGAAGGTTCACAGTTAAGAAGCAAATCGGCGAAGATGGAGTTTTATTTGGAACTGTTACCAATGGGGACGTTTCAGAAGCGATTCAAGAAGCAACTAAAAAAGAAATTGATAGACGTGACATTACTGTCCCAGATATTCATCGGACAGGAAAATATAAGGTAACGGTAAAGCTGCATAGTGAAGTTACTGCCGAAATAAACCTCGAGGTAGTGAGCTACTAAACAAAGTGATTTCTCAGAAGTTTGGATCTAAAAATTGGATTTATATTTCATCAAATATTGGGATTGCATAAATGATTAGCGTACCTTTTGAAAATAATCAAAATGCAAACGACAATAAATCACGTCGATATGACAAAGCCAATTCTCATAGTCCTAGCTTCGAAGCACAAGCAGATTTAATCCCTCCACAAAATTTAGAAGCAGAAGAAGCTGTACTCGGAGGAATACTGCTAGATCCTGATGCAATAAGCCGTGTAGCAGATTTAGTGCAAGCAGAAGCCTTTTATCTCAATGCACATAGAGAAATATTTAGAACTGCACTAATGCTTCATAACCAAGGAAAGCCTACTGATTTAACTGCAATGAGTGCTTGGTTAGCAGATACAGGCTCTTTAGAAAAAGTTGGGGGAAGTAAAAGACTAATTGAACTGGTAGAGCGAGTCTCATCTACCGCATCCATCGAACAAGTGGCCAGCTTGATCATGGACAAATTTCTACGTCGACAATTAATTCAATCTGGCAATGAAGTTATAAAACTAGGTTTTGATCAAACCATGCCAATGGAACAAGTTCTAGATAAAGCAGAACAAAAAATATTCTCACTAAGTCAAGAACAACCATCAAAAGGACTCACTCCAACAGCAGAAATCCTTACCAGTACATTCAACGAAATCGAAAGTCGTTCAATTGGTACATCTGTAGCAGGAATCCCTGTCAACTTCTATGACCTTGATGCAATGACTCAAGGATTACAACGTAGTGACTTAATTATTGTCGCAGGAAGACCAGCTATGGGCAAAACGTCAATTGTCCTGAACTTGGCAAAAAATGTTGCTCAACTACATGAGCTTCCAATTTGCGTTTTTAGTCTTGAAATGAGCAAAGAACAACTTACATACAGATTACTTTCTATGGAAGTTGGTATTGAAAGTGGGCGACTTAGAACTGGTCGTTTACAACAAGAAGAATGGCCCTTACTTGGGCAAGGAATAAATACCCTTGGTCAATTGCCTATTTATATAGATGATAAGCCGAACTTAAGTGTTTTAGAAATGCGCTCTCTTTGTAGAAGACTTGTTGCCGAACAAGGAAAGGAGCTTGGCTTAGTAGTAATCGACTATCTACAACTTATGGAAGGCTCAACCCCTGATAATCGTGTACAGGAACTTTCAAGAATAACGAGAGGACTCAAAGGTATGGCAAGAGAATTAAAAGTTCCAGTAATTGCTCTTTCCCAATTAAGTAGAGGCGTTGAATCTAGAACAAATAAACGTCCCATGCTGAGTGATTTACGGGAGTCAGGGTCTATCGAACAGGATGCAGATCTAGTGTTAATGATTTATCGAGATGAGTACTACAATCCAGAAACAGCAGACAAAGGAATTACTGAAGTTATAGTTACCAAACATCGTAATGGACCTGTAGGAACAGTAAAGCTACTCTTTGAACCCCAATTCACAAGGTTTAGGAATTTAGCTGCATAGCCAGACATCACAAAAGTGAATAACTTCAGAGAAGGCTAAATGAGCAGATTAAACAAATCCAATGAAACCTTTGATGTCATCGTAGTAGGAGGTGGGCATGCAGGTTGTGAAGCAGCTATTACAACAGCAAAGTTAGGTCTTTCAACAGCCCTATTCACACTTAATTTAGATCGTATAGCTTGGCAACCTTGTAATCCAGCTGTAGGAGGTCCAGCAAAAAGCCAACTAGTTCACGAAGTAGATGCCCTAGGAGGAGTTATTGGAAGATTGGCAGATGCTACAGCAATACAAAAAAGAATCCTAAATGCAAGTAGAGGTCCTGCAGTGTGGGCTCTTAGAGCACAAACTGACAAACGCCTTTATTCCCATAAAATGTTACAAATATTGCGTGAAACACCTAATTTAAGTCTTCGAGAAGCAATGGTTACTGAACTTGAAGTTGAACACAAACCAGATAAATATAAAGATTCCAAAGACTTATATAAAAAAAGAATTGGTTTTATTAAAGGAATAAAAACTTACTTTGGAAGCAGCTACTCATGCAAAGTAGTAATCCTCACAACTGGTACTTTTTTAGGAGGAAAAATATGGATAGGAAATCAATCTATGTCTGCAGGTCGTGCTGGTGAGCAAGCTGCAGAAGGTCTGACTGAAGCACTAATAAAATTAGGGTTCGAAACAGGTAGACTAAAAACCGGAACACCACCAAGAGTCGATCGTCAAAGCATTAATTTTAATTCGTTAGAAGAGCAACCCAGTGATGCATTTGAAAGGTTTTTTTCATTTGATCCATCTGCTTGGGTTACTGGAAAGCAAATGAGTTGTCATATAACAAGAACAACAACAAAAACACATGAGTTAATAAAAAATAATCTTCACCTTACACCAATTTATGGAGGTTTTATTGATAGCAAAGGTCCACGCTATTGTCCTTCAATAGAAGATAAGATTGTACGTTTCGCTGATAAAGAATCACACCAAATTTTCTTAGAGCCAGAAGGTCTTGACTCTCCTGAAATATACTTACAAGGTCTATCAACAGGTTTACCAGAAAAATTACAATTAGAACTTCTTCATACACTTCCAGGTTTAGAAAATTCTGTAATGCTAAGACCAGCTTATGCCGTGGAATATGATTATCTGCCAGCAACCCAATTACTTTCATCTTTAGAAACTAAAAAAATAGAAGGATTATTTACAGCAGGGCAATTAAATGGAACAACCGGCTATGAAGAAGCTGCCGCGCAGGGGTTAGTTGCTGGTATTAATGCAATGAGGTTATTAACTAATAAAGAAGCTATTCGCTTCTCTCGCGAAGAAAGCTACATAGGAACAATGGTAGATGACCTGGTCAGCAAAGATTTACGAGAGCCCTATAGAGTCCTGACAAGTCGAAGTGAATATCGTCTTGTGCTGCGGGGAGACAATGCTGACAGAAGATTAACAAAGCTTGGGTATGAATTAGGACTAATTGATCAGAACCGGTGGGATATATTCAAATCAAAGCAACAAGCTCTGGAAATAGAAAAAAAACGCCTAGAGAAAAAGCGTATCAAAGCCAGTGACCCAATAGCATTAACTCTTGAAAATAAAACAGGTTCGCCTATTAAAGGTTCAATTACTCTTGCAGATCTTCTACGTCGCCAAGGGATCCATTCACATGACTTAGTAAAGTTGAACTTGATGGACAAAGATATGCCTTTATCAGTAAGAGAAGGAGTTGAAATTGATATTAAATATAGTGGTTACTTAGAACGACAAAAACAACAAATTGAACAGCTTAAAAAGCAAAGTAAATTAAAAATGCCAACAGGAATCAACTACAACAATATTAAAACTTTATCGCAGGAAGCCCGCGAGAAACTTAGTAAAGCAATGCCTTATGATTTTGGACAAGCCTCTCAAATCGCAGGCGTTAGCAAAGCAGATCTAACATCTCTACTAATATGGCTAAAAATTTATAATCGAAAAACAGCTCCTAAACCACCTGAAGAACATAAAACACATCAAGCGAGAAAATCTCAATTTTCAAAAATAAGTGGAGGTGATTCCTAATTACAAGCTTATTCAAGTCCCCACAAGCTGTTTGGCAAGCTCCTACAGAAAAAGTTTTATCGGGAAAAGCTACAAAACAATTACCAGGGCCTTGGCAATTAATGCTGCTAGGAGATGGTAGTCCTACTAGGCATCTTCAACTTTTAACTGGTTATGAAGTTGAAGTAAAGCTAATTGCTATGGAAGTCGAGGGAGAACCAATAAATGATGCTCCTAGAGAAGTAAAAGAACTAGTTAATCCTCTCCTAAGAAGACAGGTTTGGCTAACTTGTAATTCTCAAACTCTTGCTTGGGCTGAAAGTTGGTGGAATCACAAAGAAGCTAAACTACATCTTCAAAATAAAAGTCAACCAATATGGAAAAGTCTCACTCAAGGTCGATCTGAACTATTTCGTGAAGTAGACGGACTTGCTCTTGTAAATTCTCCTTGGTTAGAAGATGAATTTGAAAATAAAGGCCCTTTTTGGAGCAGGCACTATCGATTCTTTCGTCAAGAAAAAGAACTGACAGTCATCAGAGAAGTATTTAACCCTGCACTAGAATCTTGGCTAGGCTATGCGCCCAGAGAGATAAATAAAATCAAAGATTAAATTTGATATTAAAAAAAGCTGATTAAGAAATTAAAAAGTTATTCAAGTTAATTCAAGTTAAAATCTAGCCTCTTCTTCTACTAGACCTAGGTAAAGAGCGACGTTCAGAAGATTTCAACTTAGATCTATTTCTTGAAACCTTTTCAAGGTTATCAATATTAGTTTGTGTTTTGTGACGTTGCCATTTTTCCACTCGAAATGATGAGTCATCTGGCCATTCATTTTCAACATCAAGTTCAATATTCTCTTCATATGATTTGGATATTTTTTGTGTAACTCTTCGAGAAATCGCATCTAAAGGTTTTTTTCTCAGATTAGTAACTTGGATTTCTTTTTCTGATTCCCAAGGTTCATTCCAATCTTCTTCTTCTTCAAAAAACCAATCAAGCTTATCTCCAACCCAACGGCCAACTTTATCCAATTTTTGACTGGGAGAGCGTCCAATACTGGTCATTCTTCGTTGCCCAGGTCGATTCCCAGCTACTCCGTCTACAAATTGCCTTCCAGTTTCAATCCATTGATCCATACGACGCTCCAAAGGGTCACGAGAGGCCTTATTACGAAAATTGCGATTACGGTTTAAATCCATTTTGCAAACTTAACGACGATTTCGCTGCAACCATTGTTCTCGTTGCAAACCAATTAAGACAATAAAAATCCCACTGATTTGAAGAACAATCAAAAATAGCTCCAAATCAAGACTCCTTTAAGGCAGGTATATAAGAAAGCATGCAACTCGCATGCCAATTCCCACCATAATGCGTATCGCAACAGTATCGACAAGCAGCATTTTGCACGCGACGTTTATATGGAAACCTAAGTCCACAATTTGGACATTCGCCAAACCAACGAGGAGGCTGAGCAGGTATAGGAAACCTATGGCGAATAGTTACTTGAAATTTATCTTGTACTTCATTAATGAAATTCATGCGCTCATGAAAGTTTGGACCATGAGCCTCTTCTTTTTTAAGAACCAAATCAATCCATGCATGAATCATTTCATGGCATAAAGTACTTTCTGTAGCACTTTGAGGAAGATATTCCAATACTGGTCTGGACAAAACAATCTCATTTTTAGTTTGTCCCATACGATTAGAAACTCTTCGATAAAAACCAGCCGTCTTACGTAAACGACCGTCACTCCATCGCACTGAAAGCATAGGGATAGAGCGTTGAGTTAAAGAGCTTTCAAAAAATTTTCGATTAAATAAATGAAAAAGTGGCAAAAGAGGTACTAGCGACATTTCAAGAGCACAAGCAAAAATTTGTAAAAGATGCTTCCATATTGTCGAAAACTTTCTTACGGAGAAACCCTCATCCTCTTGTTTCTTCAATTGATCAGTCAGAATCTCTACACTATTTCCTTTTAGACAATGGATGGAGCACTTGTAAAAGAAATCGGAACCAAAGCGCTGCTGGTAGGAGCTTGTACGTTAGCCCTTTTCTGGACTATCAATGCTGTCAGACTGGTAATAGGAGCAAGAGGAATAAATCCTCTTGTAAAGCAATTCTTCAACCAAATTGCATCTGGAAGGATCGATGCGGCTTATAGGCTTACAACCAAAGCATATAGACAACATGTAAACCGCCAGGATTTTTTAAAATTCCTAGCAAGTCTGCAACTCAATCGCTATAGAAATTTAAAATCCGGTAGGCCTCGAATTGATGATGATCAAATCACTTTAACCTTAAAACTCAAATCCGAAGACAAAAAAGAGGAATTACCATTGGACTTTACCTTTGCCAAAGTTGATGAAGCGTGGCGCATAGATCGCATCGCAAAAGTCAAAAGCTAAGGACTCTTTCCTGTCATTCTTTGCAGTGAAAACCTTATCAAGCCAATTGTATGAACGTGCTGAAGAGCTTAGAAGTTTTCTAAACAAAGCTAATCACGCCTATTACGTCCTTGATTCTCCATTAATGGAGGACGTTGTATATGACAAACTTTATAGAGAACTAATTGATTTAGAAAAACAAAACCCAGATCTAATAACTCCAGACAGTCCAACACAACGTCTTGGAGGAAAACCAGCTCAAGGCTTTAAAAGTATCAAGCATAGAGTTCCTTTACTCAGCCTTGATAATGCTTTCAATTTAGAGGAGTTAATGGCTTGGTATCAACGAACGAAAAAAGTTATCGAAGAAAAAGATAGCAACCAATTAATTAAGCCATTGTTACCAATGGTTGGTGAATTGAAAATTGATGGCAATGCGTTAGCACTTAGCTACTCAAATGGGATGCTTGTGAGAGCAGCTACAAGAGGAGATGGAAAAGCAGGAGAAGAAATAACCTCCAATGTCAAAACAATCACATCAATACCTCTTTCTTTACAAATAAACAATCCACCTGAATGGGTGGAAGTTCGTGGAGAGGCATTTATCCCCAACAATACTTTTGATGAAATCAATTTAAAACGCGAGAAAAATGGTGAAAATGTTTTCGCAAATCCTAGGAATGCTTGTTCTGGTACTTTGCGCCAATTAGACCCTCAAGTCGTCGCTTCACGGCGCTTAGATTTTTTTGCATATACCCTTCATCTACCAGAAGAATGGAACCCTCAAAACGATGATCTTCTAAAGCCTCAAGGTCAATGGCAAGCATTGCAATGGCTAAAAAAAGCAGGTTTTAAAGTGAATCCCAATGCTCAATTATTGAAGACTATGCAAGAAGTGCAAAACTTCTTCAATTTTTGGGAAGTCAATCGATACACACTTCCATATGAAACAGATGGGGCCGTTATAAAAATCGATAATTTTGAAGCACAAATCTATGCAGGGTTCACACAAAAAGCTCCTCGATGGGCAATCGCACTCAAATACCCAGCAGTAGAAGCACCTAGTAAACTAATAAAACTTACTTATCAAGTTGGAAGAACTGGAGTAGTAACTCCTGTCGCTATTTTTAAACCAGTGACATTAGCTGGTACATCTGTAAGCCGAGCGACTCTTCACAATGCAAATCGAATCGCCGATCTTGATTTACATAGCGATGACACAATTGTCATACGCAAAGCTGGTGAAATCATCCCCGAAGTAGTTCGTGTAGTCAAAGAGCTCAGGCCATTTGAAGCAAAGCCCCTAAATCTTCCAACAAATTGTCCAGAGTGTGAATCTAAATTAATACGTGAAATAGATGCATCAGCTACCTGTTGTATTAACAGTAGTTGTCCTGCCATTCTGCGTGGTGCTTTGCGTCATTGGGTTAGCAAAGGAGCTTTAGATGTTGATGGACTTGGCAGCAAATTAATTGAACAATTAGTCAACCGTGGATTAGTAACATCAATCGCAACCTTGTATGAATTAGATACTGCTTTATTAGCAAGTTTAGAAAGAATGGGTGTCAAATCTGCCGAAAATTTAGTCGCTGCATTAATAGAATCAAAAAAACAACCCTGGCACAAACAACTTTACGGCCTTGGTATTCATCATATTGGTGAAGCAAATGCAAAAATTTTAGCTACCTCTTTCCCAAGTATTTCACAACTTTCATTAACAGCAAAAGATTCCCCTGAGGTTATTCAAATAATTCATGGAATAGGCAAAGAAATTATTGAATCCCTCAATCAATGGTTCTCAAACCCTTGCAACCAAGAATTAATTAATTCTCTAAAGAGAGTAGGTTTCTCTCTTGAAGCAAGCGAAGCAGACGTTGCTATACAGAACAAATCAGACAAACAACTACAAAGTAGTGTTAACGGTAAAACATTTGTACTAACAGGAACAATGGAGTCACTAAGTAGAACTCAAGCTAAATCTATAATCGAAAAAAATGGAGGTAAGGTTAATTCATCAGTTAGTTCAAACACTACATATTTAGTGGCAGGCACCAAATCAGGAAGTAAGTTAACGAAAGCTCAGACCCTAGGAATAGAAATTATTAATGAGCAACAGTTAAAAAATATGCTATCCATTGAATAGATACCTTTATTATGTAGTTATTTGAAAATCATGTCTCCATCAAGAATATTTTCTCTGATAAAAACTCCTTGTGGAAGAGCCAAGTTTAATGAACTCAATACTCAAAAGGGATTACTTTCTAGAATAAGGCTTGGTTGGTTTGTTTTCTTTGCAGCAATAAGAGACTGGAATCTTAAAAATCCTGATCAAAGTGAAGGGTCTGAATCTTGAAGGGCACTTTTAGCAGCACGAGATACCAACCAAACAACTGCAAGTGTCGATAATAAACCGATAAGACGAATAAGAGAAGATTTCAGATCATCTTTCCCAGATAGAACTTGGCCAAATTGCGCTAAATCACCTGCTATATCACCTAGACCACAAAATAATATTGTTCCAGGCAATATTCCAATTAAACCAACTGTGTAATCACGAAAACTTACTTCACTTAAACCATAAACAAAATTTAAAAAGCTAAAAGGAAAAGCAGGAGAAAGACGTGTTAGTAAAACTAATTTAAGTCCTTCTCTACTCACTGCTTTTTGCACTGCTTCCAATTTAGGTCGTTGAGCAATACGTCGCTGTGCCCAATTCTTTAAAAGAGTGCGCCCTAACAAAAAAGAGGTTTGAGCGCCAAGACACGCCCCAAAAAACACAAGAGTAGAACCCAGCCAAGTCCCATACAAAGCACCTGCAACCATGGAAGCCCAAACTCCTGGTAACAACAATGTCACCCAAAGTGCGTACAAAGGAACAAAAATCGCCACACCAATAGGCGTTTGAAGAAAAGGCAACAAATTCTCCAAAATAGTTCCTTCGTTAAACATTTTCAAAAACAATTAATTCAATGCTCAAGACAAATTGGATAAACGATTCTTCGCTAAAGATGCTTGAGCCTCCCAATCAGCTAATTTAGCTCTACATTCAGAGACAATTTCAGAAGGGGCTTTAGTAGAAAAATTAGGATTGGCTAAACGACGAGATAAACCTTGAATTTCCTTTTCAGCCTTGTCAAGGTCTTTTGCTAGGCGAACTCGTAAATCATCCAAATCAACCAACCCCTCTATAAGCAAAAGAACTTCTAATTCTCCACTCACTCCAGCCAGAGCTTTAACAGAAGGTTTTAAATCAGCTGTTTTTGGATCTAATACATCTAAGTCACTTGCCCGTGTCAGAGTCTGAATATCAACCTTGGCTTTTTGAAGTGTCTCTGCTAATTCTTTCTTCTCAGTAATAAAACGCACTGGTATTTCTTGTGATGGTTTCAAGCCTGCAACAGCTCTCAAATTACGAACTAAACGAATAGAAGCAAATAATTCGGAAAAGGAACTTTCCAAATCATCATCAATAAACGCTTTATCAACTTCAGGCCATTTTTCTAATGCAATCAATTGGTTCTCCGAAGCACCAGTAAGTGCATGCCATAACTCCTCAGTTAAATGAGGCATTAAAGGATGCATCATCACTAATAGATCATTTAAAACTTTGCGTAAAACCTTGCGAGCTGTCTTTTGATCAATTAAAACTGATTCCTCAAGATTATCGTTTTGACTTAGTCTGCGTTTACTAAGTTCTAGATACCAATCACAAAAGTCATTCCAAGCAAACTCATAAAGACCTTTAGCTGCTTCTCCTAAACCATAGTTGCTATAACGTGATGAAGTTTGGAGATTAACTCTAGCAAGACGAGACAATATCCATTGATCTGCTAATTGCAAATTTGAAGGCTCTATTTCATTTCCCTCCTCAAAACTCTCATTACCAAAGTTAATCAAAGCAAATCTAGTTGCATTCCATAATTTATTTGCAAAATTTCTAGCAGCCTCAACAGTCGCTGAAGTTCCTTTTTTACGGTCATAGTCAAGTCGAATATCTTGACCCGCACCAGCAACTTCTCTAACTAATGCAAAACGCAAGGCATCTGTTCCATAACGATCAATCAATAAAAGTGGATCAATCCCATTACCTAAACTTTTACTCATTTTGCGATTTTGCTCATCACGAACTAATCCATGAATATAAACATCAGAAAAAGGCATTTCCCCAGTAAAGGCACCTGCCATCATTGTCATGCGTGCCACCCAAAAGAAAATAATGTCGAAGCCTGTTATTAATGTGCTTGTGGGATACCAAGTATTCAAATCAGCATGTGTTTCATCAGGCCAACCTAAAGTAGAGAAAGGCCATAAACCACTTGAGAACCAGGTATCTAAAACATCCTCATCTTGTTTTATTTGAATAGAGTCACCAAATTTCTGAGAAGCTTGCACAAAAGCTTCATCTTCTGAAGATGCAACAATATAGGGAGTTTTATCCTTTATTTCTCCGTTCGTTTCACTAACAACAAACCAAGCAGGGATTCGATGTCCCCACCACAATTGTCTACTAATACACCAATCACGAATATCAGTCAGCCAATCAAGATAAACCTTTTCCCAACGACCGGGAATAAAGCGAGGTTCACCTTTGGCAAGATGAGAGCGACATCTCGCAGCCATTGGCTCCATTCGCACAAACCACTGAGTAGATATCAAAGGCTCAACTGGTACCTTGCCTCTTTCTGAAAAAGGCACGCTATGCCGATGTGGTTCAACCTTCACAAGTAAACATTCTTCTTTTAACGCTTCAACTACCGCCTTACGAGCCTCAAAACGATCAAGACCTTCAAAACGACCAGCACAATTATTCATTGTGCCATCTTTATTCATTACTGTGATTTGAGGTAGGTTATGTCGTTTACCAATAGCAAAATCATTTGGGTCATGCGCTGGTGTGACTTTGACACAACCTGTACCAAAAGATGGATCAACATGATCGTCTGCAATAACAGGAATCTCGCGTCCAACAAATGGCAACGTAAGGTATTGACCAACAAGATTGCTATAACGTTTATCTAACGGATTCACTGCCACAGCTACATCTCCCAACATCGTTTCAGGTCTGGTTGTTGCGACTTCTAAATGTGTAGTCCCATCATCACAAGGACCATTTGTCAATGGATAACGAAAATGCCAAAGATAACCATCAATTTCCTTGGTCTCTACTTCCAAATCACTCACTGCAGATCCTGAAGCAGGGCACCAATTAACTAAATATTCCCCTCGATAAATCAATCCTTGATTATGCAAACGGACAAAAGCCTCGGTAACAGACTTACTAAGAGCGTCATCCAAAGTAAACCTCTCTCGTGCCCAATCAACCGAATAACCCATCCGCTTAAGTTGATCAACTATCCGACCTCCACTTTCAGTTTTCCAAGCCCACGCCCTCTCAAGAAAGGCTTTTCTTCCTAGCTCATCTCGAGAAAGACCTTCTTCTTTTAATTGTTTTTCAAGAATCGTTTGTACTGCAATTGAGGCATGATCAGTTCCTGGAAGACAAAGAACATTCTTTCCTTGTAAACGCTGAAATCTAACAATTGTGTCAATTAAAGCTGTATTAAACGCATGCCCCATATGGAGGCTGCCAGTGACGTTTGGAGGTGGAATCACCACTGAAAACGAATCACTTGAACTATCAGCTTTTGGATGAAAAGCACCATTCTTTTCCCAGACTTGCTGCCAACGAATTTCCGTTCCAGACGGGTCATAAGTTTTAGGCAAAGCATTAGCCGACTGAGGAAAGCCTGCAGATGCTGACAACTCACTCACGACAAAATTAAATAAAGGGTTTGAACCATGCTCGCAAAAGAATGCAGAAAATCATTATTTTAGGAAGATCTAGTGTCGATTTCTGAAGATTGCCAAGGGATTGCAATGGCAGAATCCAAAAATTTCCAACAACGCTCATCCAATACAATTTTTTCTGTTAAATCAACCTGATCCAATACTCTTTTTACTTGATCAATTTCAATTGATGGACGACCTGAAATTGGCATAATTAAAACTTGAGATTCTGCTGGATCAGCCATCAGCTTTATAGAGGAATCATCTAAACATCTTTCAAAAAAAACCCTTCGCATACGACTAGTTAAAGGCTGCCCCATAGCATCTGCAAATAATTCAAGGCTCTCTCTCTCTCCAGAAAGGCCACAATTCAAAGCCAACCAAATAAGAAACTTAACCCAACTATCAATGGTCCAGACTGGTTTAAAACTACCCCTGTGTTTGCGAACTAATTCTGTCAAAGCAAAATCAAAGACTTTTGCTTGAATGCTTGTTTTGTGATGGAAATCGCTCATAGCAGACATCTTCTCCTTAAAAAGTCAGACTGGGGTCATCATGTAATAGAAAATGCTTTGATCATGGATCTAAACAACCCTGAATTGGAATTTTCTGATCTGGTCTATGCGTACCAGAGTTGGGTGATGGCAGTAATAAACGATGAAAAGCTAGATAGCGAAGATCAACTTCTTTCAGAGGAAATCACTGATGATGCGTTAAATGCAATGCGATTTCTACCTGGTGAAGTAACAAGTGCAATTGAAACCAGCTTGGCACGTGTTTATGAAGTGGATGAAGATGAGTTAGCTTCTCTGCTGTTTCCAGAATCAGAAGAATAAAAATCCAATCAAACAAACTTAAGGGTAAGGAAAAACCTATAAGCCTAGTCAATACTCAATGTAATTACATTTAATTGGCCATCTTTCTCTATGTCATATAGATCACTTAACAAGTCTATCTCTTATTAACAGGAAGTGACCTAAACCCAGCTCCACAAGCACAAATCTCTGCCCCTTCTGGAGGACTAATCAAAAAACCTCCTCCACTAATATCACCATAATAATTCAACCTTAAACCTTGAAGAAGGGTTAATTGTTCAGCTGGAGCATATAAAGTTACTCCATCAGTTCGAGCCAAAGGGACACCATTATTAGAACCAGGAATAAGTCGAATGTGGAGCCAACCATCACCACAGCTATCTTCTAAAAGATCGATATGCATCATTCCAGCTGTGCCTGCAAAGGAAGCCTGTCGTCCAAGCTCAGCCGCTGCCGCAGAAGTAATTTTGAGACTTTGGCCTTTGTACATGAAGGCAAGAATTAGAAATGGGCGATCCAGGTTTCGAACCAGGGACATCCTGCTTGTAAGGCAGGCGCTCTACCGCTGAGCTAATCGCCCTTAAAGACAATTCTGCCTCATTGAGGCAGGCTATACACAACTATTATTTAACACTAATGGCCTCAGGCCAAGAGCATGACAAGGCAATCAAGATATGGTTTCTACCATTTGGGCTATTAACAAGCCTATTTATAGGGCTTCACAATGGATTAATTGCTTGCATATTTTTTTTAATAGGAGGGTTTTGGCTGTCACCAGATCTTGATACAAGATCAAATGCATTAAAGCGCTGGGGATACCTCAAAATTATTTGGAGACCATATAGAAAAGCAATACCTCATAGGTCTCTGTTTTCTCATGGACCTCTTATAGGAACTGTCCTTAGGTTGTTTTACCTTTGTGTAGTCACAGCATTCATTCAATTTATTCTCCAAAAGCTTGGCCTAGAAATTACATTTTTTTCAATACAATTATTAAAAGAACTTGCAAATCAATACCCACAAGAAACCTTCGCAATGCTCCTTGGACTTGAAGTAAGCGCATGGCTTCACCTCATACAAGATGGCGACCCATTACCTAAAGAATGGCACAAATTGAAAAAAAAATGAGAAAGTAGATATTAATCAAAAATTTTCCATGACAGAAAACATTCAACCATCGTCAAACAATGACATCCATGAACTTATTAATATAGTGTCAAAACTCCGAGATCCTGTAGGAGGGTGCCCATGGGATCTTAACCAAACAAATAACTCATTAATTCCTTACCTACTTGAGGAGACACATGAAGTTGCTAATGCAATCAGAGAAGAAGATGACACTAGTCTTTGCGAAGAACTTGGTGACTTGTTACTGCAAATAATTCTACATAGCCAGATTTCTAGTGAGAGTAATCGTTTTACTTTTGAAGATGTAGTAAATGATATCTGTAAAAAATTAATTCGTCGTCATCCTCACGTATTTGAAAAAAAGCAAAATATTACCTATGAAGAAGTCAGGAATAACTGGGAACAAATAAAAATGAAGGAAAAGCCATTAAATAATACTCAAACTCCTTTAACTGATAGGCTAAAAACTAAAATTAGATCTCTATCAGCTTTGGCTGGGGCAATGAATATTTCATCAAAAGTTGCTAAAGCAGGGTTTGAATGGGAAAGTATTGATAAGGTTTGGGAAAAAGTGGAAGAGGAGATTGAAGAGCTTAAATACGCTCTTAAAAACAAAAATTATATAAATGCCGAAAACGAATTAGGTGATGTACTGTTTTCATTACTAAATGTAGCTCGTTGGTATAACCTCAATCCCGAAGAAGGCTTAACTAACACAAACAAAATATTTTTAAATCGATTTCAGCATCTAGAGTCTAAATTCAATGGGGAGTTTTCAAATAAATCTCCTTCCAGTCTTAAAAAAACATGGGAAGAAGCAAAAAAACTTGTTAATAAAAACAAATAGAAGAATAAATGAACAGCCAATGAGTGCTTATATAGGGTTAAAGTTATCTTTTCCTTAAGAGCTAATTATTAAAGTGATCAATTTACAATCCTGGGATGACACAAAAACAAACTTATATTGAAAGTTGGCTTGATGAAACTCACGAGGGCGTTCGCTATGGTCTTGAAGGCAAAGTCCTAGTTGAAGAAAAAAGCTCTTTTCAAAAAATTACTATTTTCGACAGCAAGAGATATGGGAAAAGTCTATTGCTTGATAACTGCTGGATGACTGCCGAGCTCCAAGAAAAACATTACCATGAATGTCTTGTTCATCCAGCTTTATGCAGTGCTGAAAAAATCAGCAAAGTGTTAATAATTGGAGGTGGCGATGGGGGGACAGCTAAAGAGTGCTTAAAGTACAAAGAAGTCGAGGAAATACATTTAGTTGAAATTGATAATCGTGTAATTGAGTTAAGCAAAAAATATCTACCTAATATTGGTGGACAAGCATGGAGAGATTCACGTGTACAAATAACTATTCAAGATGGCATTTCCTGGGTATCAAATGCTAAAGATAATTCCTACGACATAATTCTTATCGATGGCTCAGATCCTAAAGGACCTGCAAAGGGATTATTCAATAAAAGATTCTTTCAGAACTGCAAGCGCATCCTTAAAAGAGGTGGAGTATTCGCAACTCAAAGTGAATCACCAGAAGCATTTCGTAAAATTCACATTGATACCATAAAAACAATACGTACTGTTTTCGATTTTGCAGATCCGCTATATGGATCCGTACCTATGTATCCCAGTGGCTGGTGGAGTTGGACTTTTGCTGCTTTAGATAAAGAAAGGTATAAACAACCAATTTTGCAAAGAGCAACTGAAATAAATAAATCTTGTGAGATTTGGAACACCCGCTGGCAGAAAGCTGCGTTTGGTGCCATGCCAACCTTTATAGAGAAAGCACTTAAAAATGAACAATAAGTTCTCATATCAAAAAGCTGCATTTAATAGCGAAGGTCCGATTTTCATGGGATCAAAGCGCTCAAATGCGAATTGTGATATCTGCATTTTTGGTGTTCCTTATGACGGAACAACTTCATTCAAGCCTGGTACAAGGTTTGGTCCTGATGCAATCAGAACTGTTAGTAATGGTCTTGAAAGTTATTGCCCAAAGCTGAATATTGATTTAGAAGAAATAAGTTTTAGTGATCTGGGCAATCTAGAAATTCCAATTGGAGCACCTGAAAATGTTATCCACTGCGTTAAAGAAGCTACACAAAAATTAGTAAATTTAAAAGTTAAGCCATTAATGCTAGGTGGAGAACATTCAATATCATCTGGAGCTATTGAAGTAATTGCTAGTGAATATCCTGAAGTTATTGTAATTCAATTAGATGCACATGCAGATCTAAGAGAAGAATGGCAAGGAACTAAGTATAGTCATGCATGTGCAATGCGTCGTTGCCTAGAAATACTCCCTAGTAAAACAATTTTTCAATTAGGAATACGAAGTGGAACCAAAAAAGAATTTGAAGAATTAAAACTTAATGACCATTTTATACCTCTTGTGCCTGGTGAAACCTCCAATAATTTAAGAAAAGCATTAGCACCACACTTAGGCAAACCAATTTATATAACAGTAGACCTTGATTGGTTCGATCCTAGTATCCTTCCTGGTACGGGAACTCCAGAACCTGGAGGCTTTTTCTGGCAAGATTTTGAAGCTATAGTTGATATTTTAAAAAGCCATAAATTAATAGCAGGAGATATAGTGGAATTATCTCCTCAGATTGACCCTTCAGGCATCAGTAGTATTTTAGCTGCAAAAGTAACGAGAACACTTTTACTGCTACTAAGTAATTCTAAGTGTCCAAACAAATAATGATAGCTAGTGTTAATTCAATTCATATGATTTTCTCGCCTTAGGAGATTTTATAAAAAATTTAACCCTCAATTTCAGCTAGGTCTCTGCCAAAGTCAAGTTGTTTTTCCATATAAATATTCCTTTCTTGGTCTTCTAATCTTGGCAAAGAAGGTTCCTTTTTTGTCCAATGATGACATAGCACAAAGGGAGCGATCTCAGGATGGACTTTAATTTTTCTAAGTCGACACCAACCATACGAAGTTGATTTCCCTAGAACGCAGTGCTTGCATACTCTGCAGCTTTCATTTGTGGGCATTGAACATCCACCTTAGGATCACAGGATAGTGACAGTTTGGTAATCAGGCCATCTACTAAGGAAATCTCTTTTTTTCCTACACTTTCTCTTGAACACGTTTTCAGTCCACATAATTCAAAACAAAGCATGGTATTGAAGCAAACACCGTTACATGCACTAAACCTTGCCAAAGGTTGCCGAATGGTTCCTTTTGCTGGTTGGGAAATGCCCATTCAATTCGCTGGCTTGATAAAAGAGCATCAGGCAGTAAGAAACAAAGCAGGGTTATTTGATATTTCACATATGGGTATACTGTTACTTCAAGGTGTCAATGTAAAGAATTCACTGCAATTCTTAGTTCCATCTGATCTAGAAAGAATTGGGCCAGGAGAAGCATGTTATTCATTACTTTTAAATGAAAAGGGAGGAATAATAGATGACTTAATTATTTATGATCTAGGTACTAATAATGAAGGTCAAGAAAATCTTTTATTAGTAATTAATGCATCATGCGCAGAATCAGATACTGCATGGATCAAAAAAAATCTTAATGACAAAAATATATCTATATCAAATGCAAAAGAGAATAAGGTTTTAATCGCTATACAAGGCCCAAAAGCAAGAGATCATCTACAAAAGTTATTCGAAGATTCCATAACAAATATTCCTAGCTTTGGTCACCGTCAAATGCAGCTTAAAAAAACTTTAGATAACAAAAAGCAGCTAATATTCATTGCTAGAACTGGATATACAGGGGAAGATGGTTATGAAATGATCATCCCATCTGATGTAGGTAAATCTATTTGGCAAAACCTAATTGATTCAGATGTCACACCATGTGGATTAGGAGCTCGAGATACTCTTCGTTTAGAAGCTGGTATGCATCTTTATGGAAATGATATGAATAGTGAAACAACTCCTTTTGAAGCAAGCTTAGGTTGGCTAGTACATCTAGAAATGCAAAAAGATTTTCTTGGCAGAAATGTTCTGGAGCAACAAGCCCAAGAAGGCATTAAACGAAAATTAGTAGGACTCAAACTGCAAGGACGAGCAGCAATTGCTCGTCAGGGTTACAAGATAATTCATGAAAAAGAGGTCGTAGGAAGAATTACTAGTGGAACATGGTCACCAACTCTAAAAGAAGCTATAGCAATGGGCTATCTACCTACAGAGTTGGCGAAAATCGGGTGCAAGGTAGAAGTAGAAATCCGCAATGAAAAACATCTAGCAACAGTTGTCAAAAGGCCCTTTTATCGCAAAATTGCTGAGAAAAATTAAATCTCACCTAGCACAAGGCAAAGTTCTTATGGGAAACTCATTTACGATCAATAAATTCTAATTATGCGCAGCAATGGTTGTGGAGAACTGCGCAGTCAGCACATCAACTCCAATGTTCAATTATGTGGCTGGGTAGATCGCTGCCGTGATCATGGTGGGGTGATTTTCATTGATTTAAGAGACTTCAGCGGAACGGTACAAATCACAATCGATCCTGATCAAGGCAAAGAGCTGTTTGCAATAGCTGAAAGCCTTAGAAATGAGACAGTTTTGCAAATAGAAGGAAAAGTACGCTCCCGCCCAATTGAATCCATCAATAAAAAAATCCAGTCTGGAGAAATAGAAGTACTCGCCACAGCAATTGTTGTATTAAACCCAGTCACCAAAAACTTACCGTTTAATGTCTCTGTTCATGATGAAGAACCTATTAAAGAAGAGTTACGCCTGAAATATCGATACTTAGATTTGCGAAGAGATCGAATGAATAAAAATCTAAGGCTCCGTCATAAAACAACTAAAACCGCAAGAGAATTTTTAGAAAATGAAGGTTTTATAGAAGTAGAAACACCTGTATTAACTCGTTCAACACCAGAAGGAGCTAGAGATTATGTACTACCTTCACGAGTATGTGGCGGTGAATGGTTTGCACTACCACAATCTCCTCAACTGTTTAAGCAGTTGTTAATGGTTGGAGGAATTGATCGTTATTTCCAATTTGCTCGATGTTTCCGTGATGAGGATTTGCGAGCTGATAGGCAACCTGAATTCACTCAACTCGATCTAGAGATGAGCTTCATGAGCCAAGAGGAAATTCTAGAACTAAACGAAAGGCTCATTGCTTCGATTTGGAAAAAAATGAAAGGAATTAATTTAAAGCTACCTTTCCCAAGACTGACTTGGCATGAAGCTATGGAAAAGTATGGGACGGATAGACCAGACATGCGTTATGGAATGGAATTAATCACAGTAAATGAGCTTATTAAAGACATTGGCTTCAAAGTTTTCTCAAACGCAATAGCTGAAGGAGGCTCAGTGAAATGCATCACAATTAAAAATGGCAACAAATTTATTAGTAATGTTCGAATAAAACCAGGTGGCGATATTTTTTCTGAAGCTCAACAAGCAGGGGCAGGGGGTTTAGCTTTTATACGTGTCAGAGAAAATAATGAAATTGATACTATTGGCGCGATAAAAGAAAATTTGACCAAGGAGGTGAAAAATGAATTGCTCAAAAAAACTCAAGCCAGTGCAGGTGATTTAATACTATTCGGTGCGGGAAAAACTTCTATAGTGAATAAAACACTTGATCGAGTCCGACAATTTATTGCAAGAGATCTCAACCTAATACCAAATGAAAAAGGTAACAAAAAATGGAATTTTGCTTGGATCATAGACTTTCCTATGTTCGAATTCAATAGCGATGAGAATCGTTTAGAAGCTCTCCACCATCCTTTTTGTGCACCTAACCAAAAAGACATAAGCAATGATGAATCTGAATGGACAAATCAACTTCCTAAAGCAAAAGCTCAAGCATACGATTTAGTTCTTAATGGATTAGAGCTAGGAGGAGGTTCAATACGTATTCACAACTCCAAGCTTCAACAAGCAGTACTTAAAACTATTGGTATTAAGTCTGACAATGCAAAAGAACAATTTGGATTCTTATTAGATGCACTAGAGATGGGATCACCTCCACACGGTGGCATTGCTTTTGGATTAGACAGAATTATCATGCTCTTATCTGATGAAGAGTCAATTAGAGATACAATTGCATTCCCTAAGACTCAACAAGCACGTTGCTTGATGACAGATGCACCAGCAGGAGTATCGGAGAATCAGTTAAAAGAATTAAATGTAATTAGCACATGGATAGATTCTGAGGACTAAGTTTACCTAACTTCTCAAAAAATTAACCATCAAGAAAAGCATTAGTCCGTATCTTTTAAATAAAAGAAAATTTTCTTTCAATGGATAGTAATTTTTAAAACAATAAACACTATGAATATATTTTTGAGGCCTCGAAATAACTATTGCAAAAAATAATGGAGATTTCTTCTTCTAAACACAGAACACGGTAACTTAAAGAATACCGGTTAATTCAATGACAAAATTCGTTTTCGTTACTGGTGGGGTTGTTTCAAGTATTGGCAAAGGGATAGTTGCCGCAAGCCTAGGGCGACTCTTGAAATCACGTGGTTACAGCGTGTCCATCTTGAAGTTGGACCCATATTTAAATGTAGATCCAGGCACAATGAGTCCATTTCAACATGGAGAAGTGTTTGTTACTGAAGACGGAGCAGAAACAGATTTAGATCTTGGTCACTACGAGCGTTTCACGGATACAGCAATGTCTCGTTTAAATAGCGTTACGACTGGCTCAATTTATCAAGCTGTAATCAATAAAGAGCGAAGAGGTGACTACAACGGTGGAACAGTGCAAGTCATCCCTCATATAACTAGTGAAATACGTGATCGTATACATCGAGTTGCTGCCAATAGTGGTGCAGATTTCTTAATTACTGAAATAGGGGGTACCGTTGGTGACATTGAATCATTACCATTCCTGGAAGCTATTCGAGAATTCAGAAATGATGTTGGGAAAAACGACATTGCTTATTTACATGTAACTCTCCTGCCATTTATTGGAACTTCTGGTGAATTAAAAACCAAGCCTACTCAGCATTCAGTCAAAGAACTCCGTTCAATAGGTATTCAACCAGATGTATTAGTATGTAGAAGTGATCGAGAATTTAATAATAGTTTAAAAGAAAAAATAAGTGGTTTTTGTGGAGTAAAAACCCAAGCAGTTATCCCCTCTTTAGATGCTGACAGCATTTACTCTGTTCCTTTAGCCCTTAAAGATGAAGGCCTTTGCAGAGAGATACTTTCTTGTGTCAACTTAGAAAATTCAAATTGTGATTTAGACGAATGGGTTGAGCTTGTACACAAATTAAGAAATCCTGGTCCATCAGTAAAAGTCGCTCTTGTAGGAAAATATGTCCAATTAAATGATGCCTACCTATCTGTAGTTGAGGCTTTGAATCATGCCTGCATAGCACAAGATGCATCTTTAGACCTGAAATGGATTTGTGCTGAACAAATAGAACAGGAAGGTGCTGATTCCTTACTTAAAGGGATGGATGCTGTAGTAGTTCCTGGTGGTTTTGGAAATCGTGGAGTTGATGGAAAAATAGCCGCCATAAAATGGGCCAGAGAAGAACGAGTTCCATTCCTAGGATTATGTTTAGGAATGCAATGCGCTGTCATTGAATGGGCTCGACATCAAGCTGGATTGGAAGGAGCTTCAAGCTCAGAGTTAAGTCCAAACACAAAGCATCCTGTTATTCATCTTCTACCCGAACAGCAAGATATAGTTGACCTAGGTGGAACCATGAGATTGGGTGTATACCCATGTCGCCTAATTCCTCAGACATTGGCACAAAAGCTATATGGAAAAGAAGTTGTTTATGAACGTCACAGACATCGTTATGAGTTTAATAACTCCTATAGAAATCTTTTCCTAGAATCTGGATATACCATAAGTGGAACATCCCCAGATGGTCGTTTAGTGGAACTTATAGAGTTAAAAAATCATCCTTTTTTCACTGCCTGTCAATATCACCCTGAATTCCTGTCTAGACCAGGCAACCCTCATCCTCTTTTTCGTGGATTAATTGAAGCTGCACAAATACGTCTACCATCTTCACCTAATGAGGCCTTACAACAGAGAACAACTCCTTTAAACACAGAAATTTCTAATTAGCTCTAATGGAATCCACACTACCTGTAGTGGAACGATTTCATTCCTTGCAGGGTGAAGGGGCCCATACAGGAAGAAGTGCATTCTTTATAAGACTTGCAAGTTGCAACGTTGGCTGTCCATGGTGCGATACTAAAAATTCTTGGTCCGCAAGTCCTTCTCAAGAAAAGGATATCTTCGATATTGCAACTGAAGCCACAAAGGCAAGGAGAGCTGGCGCTGCATTTGTAGTTATCACAGGTGGTGAACCATTGCATCACAATCTCACTCATTTATGTAAAGCAATCAGACAAGTAACAAGTGAAAAAGGAGAGTCAGCAATGGCAATTCATCTTGAAACCAGTGGAGTCGATAAACTCAGTGGAGAACCTAACTGGATTACTTTGTCACCGAAGCGGCATGCAACTCCA
>QCJX01000013.1 GCA_003215725.1 Prochlorococcus sp. AG-409-I11 | reverse complement strand
TTTCTCCTGGGAAACCTACTATTACATCTGCGCTAATTGATGCATGAGGAATTAAATTCCAGATTTGGTTGACAATGCGTTTATATCTTTCAATGGTATAACCCCTCCCCATCATTTTTAATATTTGATTGTCTCCACTTTGAAAAGGGATATGAAAATGCTCACAAACTTTAGGAAGTTCAGCGCATGTTTCTATTAATCGTGTTGTGAAGTATCTCGGATGACTTGTTGCAAAACGAATGCGTTCAATCCCATTGATGTCATGAATGTATTTAAGAAGATCTGTCAAATTGTTTTTGTGACGACCTTCTTTTGTTGTCCCTGGCAGGTCTCGACCATAGGCATCAATATTTTGACCAAGAAGAGTTATTTCTTTATATCCCATAGACGCTAAGTTTTCTATTTCTAATTTGATGGCCTGTGGTGATCTTGATTGTTCTTTTCCTCTAACGGAAGGAACAACACAGTAGGTACATCTTTCATTGCATCCATAAATTACGTTGACCCAGGCGCATATTTGGCTATCTCTCCTTGCTGTAGTTAGATCTTCAAGAATGTGATGATCGTCAGTTGCTACTACTTGTTGTCCGTTATCTACTTGTGTTAGAAGTGTTTCCAAGCGATTTGCATGTTGAGGTCCCATGACTAGATCCAGTTCTGGGACTCGTCTTAAGAGGGCTTCACCCTCCTGTTGGGCTACACAACCTGCAAGCACTAGTTTTAATTCTGGCTGAGATTTTTTTCTTAAGGCTTGGCGGCCTAAATAGCTGTAAACCTTTTGCTCTGCATTGTCACGAATACTACAAGTGTTATAGAGAACCAAGTCGGCTTCTAGCTCTGCTACCGCTGCTCTATATCCCATCTCTTCAAGGATTCCTGCCATCCTTTCTGAATCGGCTTTGTTCATTTGACAGCCAAAAGTTGTAATCCAGTAAGTGCCCAGCCTTGGCTTGCTGGTGATGCTTGGATCCTTTCGTAGTGATGAAACGTTTGATACCACGGAATGATTGCTCAAAAATGAGCTGAATAGACCTTAATGAGCCCTTTGATTTTGAGGAAAGAAGGTGATTACCTTCTGGCAGGAGGAGAAAACGTTAGAAAATCGATGAGTTTGAGGGCGAGCGAGGGGATTCGAACCCCCGAATAGCGGCGCCACAAGCCGCTGCCTTAACCACTTGGCGACGCCCGCCGCGTACTGATGAATTTACCAATTCATCAGTAAATTAATAAGCAAAGATGTGCCTTTTGAAAAGTTACTGGAATATAAGATTTTAGGCATCTCGATGATTCTCCCTTTGTTTATATGCCTTTTCAAGAGATTCCTATCTTAGCCATTTTTGTGTAATTTGTATCTGAATTACTTTTTTGGCTTACTCTTTGCCTCTAAAGCGCTGATTCTTTTAAAACCTTTGGATAAGTGGTAACTCGATTAAAGAATCAACAAAGTGGTTGTCTAGATGTACTGATTCCGCGAGGTTTACTTGGGAATGGATTAGATGCACTTTCTTTCCCTTTGATGGCAGATGGCTTGTGTTCTCTTCGTATTGTTTGGAGTCAAGGACTTGTAACGTCTCTTCAACCTATTCCACATAATTGCAGTCCCCCTTCAAAACTAGTTTTACCAAGATTTATTGAACCCCATGTTCATATTGATAAAGCATTTACATGGTCTAACTTCCCTAATTTGGGAGGAACTTATAAAGGAGCTTATGAAGCAAACATTAACGAGCACAAAACTCGTTCGGTTAAACGTGTTTGTGCCCGAGCAAATCAAGCACTTTCCCTTGCTTTAAATAATGGAGTCAGAGCCATTCGTAGTCATATAGATTGTTTTGGATTGGATATACAAAAAAATTGGGATTCGTTGATAGAGATTCAACATCAGTGGAGTTCTTTTGTTGGTTTGCAGCTTGTAGCATTGGCCCCTTTGGATTACTGGCTTACTGATGAGGGGAATTATTTTGCTGCTCATGTTGCTCAAACAGGCGGTCTTTTAGGGGGAGTCCTTGTTCCGCCTTTTAAGAAAAAATCATCTAAATATGCAATACATCAATTGATATCTCTAGCAAATGATTTGAGTTGTGGAGTTGATTTGCATATTGATGAATCTGCAATCAATCCTGGGCTAGGTATCAAATTATTGCTTGAGGTTCTTGATCAGATTGATTTGAAGGTTTCAATAACATGTAGTCATGTGAGCAGTATGGGATTACTTGCTCCAAACACTTTGAGATGTTTAGCTAATCGTTTAGCCAAACATAGAGTTAACGTTGTTGCCTTACCCCTTACTAATGCATGGCTATTAGGGAGACAATCAAGAGTGACCCCTGTTAAAAGACCCTTTGCGCCTGTCTCTCAACTTCAGCAATCAGGAGTTTTGGTTGCTGTTGGAAGCGATAACGTTCAGGATCCTTGGTTTCCTTTAGGAGACTTTGATCCACTATCGTTAATGTCTATGTCGTTATCTCTTGCTCAATTGGCTCCATGGAATCGTTTAGGGTTAGCACCATTTACTACTTCAGCAGCAGAAATTTTGGGGCTTGAGTGGGATGGCACTATTGAGAAAGGGTGTCCAGCAGATTTTGTTGTAATTGAGGCTTCAAGTTGGTCGGAAGCTTTATCTGTTTCTTCAAGAAGAAAAGTAATTATCAATGGAGAATACTTTAATCAAACACCTGCTGAGCTTATAAATTAACTAGAATTCTCTTATGAATAGAACAACTATTCTTTCAAATCTAATTGCTGAACTTGAGTCATTTCCTGAAATCAAGTTATTAGATGCTAAGAAAGATAAAGAGCGTTTTTCGCGAGACTTCTTCGATTATTCACCAGTTCTTGAACAGAAGTTGGGAGGTTGTATTGCCGATCTTGTTGTCCGCCCTCATTCGGTTAAAGGAGCTGCTTTGGTTGCAGGAGCATGTAAGAGGAATGGAGTCCCTTTGACTCTTAGGGGATCCGGTACGGGTAACTATGGACAATGTGTTCCTCTATCAGGAGGCATTGTTATGCTTATGGGCAATTTAAATGAGATTCGCGATATCAATATTTCGACGGGAGTAGTAACAGTTGAGACAGGTTGTTTACTTGGAGATCTTGAAAAGAAACTTCTAAGTCAGGGTAGACAATTGAGACTATTGCCAAGTACTTGGAGAAGCGCTTCTATCGGAGGATTTGTCGCAGGAGGCTCTGGAGGGATTGGTTCGGTGAGATGGGGATTCCTTCGTGACCCTGGCAATGTATTAGGTATGGAGATAATCACGGTGGAGGATGATCCTCAAATTTTGCAGCTTGATGAGAAGGCTTCTGAGGCTATTAATCATGCTTATGGAACAAACGGTATTATTTCAGCTTTAACTATTGCAACTTCTCCAGCGGTAGCTTGGAAGGAAGTCGCAATTGATTGTGGCAATTGGGGAGAAGCTGTTGATCTCATGCAGCGTTGTAGCCGGTCAGCAGTTGAATTGCGTCTTTGTAGTTTGCTTGAAAAAAATATTCTTGAGAAGATTCCTGAGTGGAGTGGTCCGTCAATGGGGAAGCATAGACTTTTGCTGTTAGTTGCGCCTGATGGAATAACTACTATCCAGAGACTTGCTGAGTCTGCTGAGGCTCATTTTACTCTTTTAGGCTCAGAAAACCTTCAAAGTGGAACAGGATTACGAGAGCTTAGTTGGAATCACACAACATTACACATGCGTTCAAGTGATCGTGCTTGGACATACTTGCAACTGTTACTGCCTCAACCTGAGATTGAAGCAATGAATATCCTTAAATCAAGGTGGGGAGATGACTTGTTATGGCATTTAGAGAGCGTTAGTCAGCAAGGAATGCAGCGTTTAGCTGCTTTGCCGCTAGTGAAATGGAAAGGGAATGATTCTTTGAATGAATTAATGAATCATTGTCGTGATCTTGGCGCTGTTTTGTTTAACCCTCATGTGATTACTGTTGAAGATGGGGGGCTTGGTGTAATTGATAGTGAGCAAGTGAAAGCCAAGCAACTTTTCGACCCAGAAGGCATTCTTAACCCAGGGAAGCTAAAAGGTTGGAAAAAGTAGCCAATTAAATTTATAAAGCGAGAGATGGTTGATATTTTATGCAGTTATGTTTATATCGTTGGTGTGATAATTCCTTTAGATAAAAGATCGCCGATTAGATATAAAGATCCAGATATCACAATAGGCCCTTTGGGCCATTGATTCTCATGAATCAAGTTTTTGAAAATGCTATCCACATGCTTTGCTTCAAAAAGTTGATTAGTGAACTCTGGACAGGCTTTCGATAATTCAGATTTTGTCCAGCAAGCATGATTTGAAATTGGGACTATCCATACAGTGTCCTTTGGCTCTAACAAATATCTCAGCATTGTTGGCGCATCTTTTTGAGTTTGAATTGCAAATACCCATAAAACTCCCATGGAGTGATTCTTCCAATAGCACCTTTCTTTTGAAAGCTGTTTAGCAGCATGAGGGTTATGTGCACTATCAATTAATAGAGGCTTTCCTTTCCACGTTGATTGTTGAAGTCTTCCCGGCCATTTTGCAACTTCTAGACCTGTGCGAATTGCTTGTTCATTTATGTTCCATCCAATCTTTGTTAAGGCTTTTAAGGCGCCTTGAGCAACAGCTCCATTCTCACGCTGAATCTCACCAGAAATACCTAGTTCCCAGTTTTTTGGAAGTGGATCTACCCAATGAATTTGCGCATTTTTTCTTTTCGCTTCCGTTATTAAGACATTTTCGACTTCAGGATGTTGGACTGCACTAATCACTTGGCTTCCTGGAGTTATAACGGCAGCTTTCTCCTGAGCTATCTGAGTTAATGTATTTCCTAGATATTCTGAATGATCTAGGCCAATACCTGCCATTGCAATTACCGGTCTCAATGGATGAACTGTTGTTGCATCCAGGCGACCACCAAGACCAACTTCTAAAACAAGTAGCTGTACATCATTATCAGCAAAGTGTTCGTAAGCGATAGCTAAAATGAATTCAAAAGGAGTTAATTGGTATTTTTTTGCTAAGGGATGGATTGATTTAAGACGTTGTTGGAATTCAAATGACGAGATCTTGTCTTGATTAATGCAAATTCGCTCGTTCCAACTAACAAGATGAGGTGATGTTGTTATACCAGTTTTGATCCCTGCAATTGTCAGGACACTTTGGATGAAGCTTGCAATAGAACCTTTCCCATTGGTTCCTGCTATTTGTATAGCATTCACTTTTGCACAAGGCTCCCCCATTGCATTGAACATCTTTTGCATACGTTCAATACCTAGACAAATTTGATTTTGATTAAATTGAGGAATTACAACATTCATATCAGCTGCTTTAGATACCTTCTCTTTCAATTAACTACAGCCTGAAGGGTGGTATTCAATCTCTTTAAAAGATGATTGATTTCATTCTTTGTGATAATTAGCGGTGGGACTATGCGCAGAACTTTTGGGCCTGCTGACACCACCAGAAGCCCATGATATAAAGCATTCTCAACAAGAGTTTGAGATAGTAAAGATGACTCTTCTTTGATGACTAATCCGTGCATAAGTCCAAGGCCTCTTGCCTCTAAAAGATGTTCAGGGAAGTTGGCTACGAGTTGTTTTAAACCTTGGTTGAGCTGTTGCCCTCTTTCACAAACATTCGATAATATTCCTTTCTTTTCGATCTCTTTAGCGACCGTCAGCCCGGCTTTTGTTGCAAATGGATTACCTCCAAAGGTACTTGCATGATCGCCAGGTTCAAATAGGTCTGCACTTTTTTGGACAACTAAGGCCCCTATTGCATGTCCTCCTCCTAAACCTTTGGCCAAGGTAAAAGCATCAGGTTCGATCCCTAAATGTTCATACCCCCACCAACGTCCAGTTCGGCCCATTCCAGTTTGGACTTCATCAAAAATCAAAAGAATTTTGTTTTTTGTGCATAACTCTTTAAGTTGCTTGAAAAAGTTCAAATCACCTGGAATTACTCCACCTTCTCCCTGGATAGGTTCTATTAATATTGCCGCAACTGAAGGAGACTGGCTATCAATTTTTTGCAGTAGTAGCTTTAGAGATTCATAGTCGTTGTACATGAAAAACTCGAACCCTTTAACCATAGGTTCGAAACCTTTGTGATACTTCGGTTGTCCTGTAGCACTCACTGCTGCAAGAGTACGGCCATGAAAACTATCCTTAGCAGTAAGTATTAGTGGTTGATCAATTCTTTTTTTTAAATGTCCAAACTTTCTAGCAAGTTTGATTGCAGCTTCATTAGCCTCCGCCCCACTATTGCAGAAAAAAACCTTTTCAGCACAGCTGTGGTCAACAATCCATTGTCCTAACTCTTCTTGCTCAGAAATCGTGTAAAGGTTGGAAACATGTTGAATAGTTTTTAATTGCTTGGTTAAGGCGCGACGCAGAGAGGAATTGCTATGACCAAGACTGCATGTTGCAATTCCTGCTACAGCATCAAGATATTTTTTACCTTGATAGTCCCAAACCCAACAGCCTTTTCCTTTCTTTATGGTTATAGGGAACCGTTTGTAAGTTCCCATTAATGAAGTGGGAGCGGTCGGACTCGAACCGACAAACCCGAAGGTGCCGCATTTTGAGTGCGGTGCGTCTACCAATTCCACCACGCTCCCTTTCTTTGATTTTATGTCAATGGGTTTTTTGAGAGCTTAGGCAGCTCTCTCCCCAACAATTGGAAAGTGCTCAACTTCCAAGGACTTTTCCTTTCTGACGATATCAGCTCCAACACTGTTTAGCTTGTGTTCAATGGATTCATACCCTCTATCAAGATGATTTATACCCCATACTTTTGTCATTCCTTTAGCTACAAGACTTGCAAGGACCATGGCAGCAGATGAACGTAGATCTCCTCCAATTACGGCAGCTCCTTTTAGCTCATGAACGCCTTCTATTTCTGCTGTGCTTCCTTCAAGATGAATTGATGCCCCCATTTTTTTCAGTTCATATACGTGCTGCATTCTATTTTCGTAAACATTCTCCTTGATTTTGCTTTTGCCTTGCGCCGTGGCCATTAATGCCATAAAAGGAGCTTGAAGGTCTGTCGGGAAGCCAGGGAAAGGTTCAGTGGAAATATCGACGCCTTTTATGCTTCCTGGGATCAGATTGATGCCATCTTGATCAAATTTAATTGAACATCCACAATCGGATAATTTTTCTAAAACTGCTTTTAGATGTTCAGGAATAACAGGTGAAATTCGGAGATTCGACCTTGTAATTGCTGCAGCAATTAAAAAAGTTCCAGCTTCTATTCTGTCTGGGATAACAGTGTGATTGCATCCATATAATTTCTTAACTCCTTTAATTGTGATAGTTGATTGACCTGCTCCTTCGATAAGAGCACCCATGGAATTAAGCATTTTTGCTAGATCTTGAACCTCAGGTTCTTGAGCTGCATTGTTGATAGTTGTTGTACCTTCAGCAAGGGTCGCGGCCATAAGGATCGTTTCAGTAGCCCCAACACTTGGACAATCCAAAATCACATTTGTTCCTTGAAGTTTTTTATTTAGACCAGGAACCTCAGCAGTAACTAATCCATTCGAAATATTGATCTGAGCACCTAGGGCCTTTAAACCTTTTATATGTTCTTCTACAGGTCTAGCTCCAATTCGACAACCACCTGGCAAAGGGATTTTGGCTTTTCCTAGCCTTGCTAGGAGTGGCCCTATACAAAAAAAACTTGCCCTTAAACGATGTACTAGGTCATATGGAAGCTCTACATGATGAAGGCCTTGAGGGGATATATATATTTCAGATGAAGAGCGTTTTAACTGGACTCCTAGTGATATTAGTATTTCAGCCATCCCATTGATATCAGTAAGATTAGGGACGTTTTTAATTAACATTTCTTCTTCAGTAAGAAGAGATGCCGCCATTAGTACTAAGGCGGAATTTTTGGCACCACTAACTTTTATATCTCCTGAAAGGGAGTATCCGCCCCTCGACTCCAGATGTAGGGCACTATTCTGTTTTGAGACTTCCCCTACGCTATCCACGTTGGAGCTCAACAAAAATATACTCATCATACTGACAAGTAATTTTGATGGCGTCTAGGGTACTGAAATAGAAAGTTGATAATTAAATTTGGTTTAGTTCAAATGAACATAATGACTGATACTGTATATACATAAAGGAAATTTAGGTTTACCTTCGAAAAGCGTGCGGATGTGGCGGAATTGGTAGACGCGCTAGTTTCAGGTACTAGTGACAGCAATGTCATGGGAGTTCAAGTCTCCCCATCCGCATATAATTGAATTTTTGAACTTTTCCAATTAATAGATTCAACTGGAAAATATCAATTCCTTGATACTATTACTTTTAGAACTTTATAGAAAAATTATAGGATATAAATATAAGTTTAATTATTTTATGAAACTAATTACTAGTTTCACTATTGATAAAAATATTTGCATGCTAACTTAGTCCAGAAGATAATTTTAAAGATGAAATGCACTTTAAACAAACAAGATTTTAATTGATTTCTATTGCCTCTCAGATGGATTCATCATTAATTACTAGCCGCCGGAACCCTTTGGTTCGGCGTTTAAGAGAGCTTTCTAAACGTGATAGTCGCAAGAAGTTGTTATTGCTTGAAGGGACTCACCTATTGGAAGAAGCATTAAGGACGACTTCCCTCCCCAAAGAAATAGTTGTAACGACTAACTGGTTAAAAGAAAATAGTAAGCTTTTGAAACCATTACATGACTCAATCAAAATTCACAAAGTTACTCCATTAGTTCTTGAGGCTGCCCTTACAACAGTTAGCCCTGATGGAGTTGCATCTCTTTTCCCTATAGACGCCTTACCAATCGAGAAAGAGGAATCAAGCTTTATTGTGGCCTTGGATCGATTACAAGATCCTGGGAATCTTGGAACTATTTTTCGTACAGCTTTAGCAGCAGAAGTAGATGCCATTTGGTTGGCGTTGGGAGCAGATCCTTTAAATCAAAAGGTTTTAAGGTCTTCTGCTGGAGCAGTCCTTCATCTTCCTTATAGGCGTTTTGGTGTTACAGAAAATTTTGCTATAGAAGAATTGACCAAAAAAATAAAATTAGCAGCTTGTAATGGGTTTCAAATTGTAGCTAGTTTTGGTCCTAATTCCTCTTCCTCAAATTTGATTGTGCCTTATTGGGAAGTGGATTGGATGAAGCCCACAATTTTGGTTCTTGGTAATGAAGGCAAGGGAATTCATCCATTGATTCAAGCATGTTGTACTCATTCAGTAACTCTTCCACATAGTGAAGCGGTTGAGTCGCTAAATGTGGCATCTGCGGCAGTTCCGCTGCTTATGGAGCGGCGACGAGCCAAAATGACATCTGATACTTAATACAAACAGTGAGCGAAGTCAGATTCGATTTTGATTTAATTGTGATTGGCGCAGGCTATGGCGGATTTGATGCTGCTAAGCATGCTGCTGATCATGGTTTAAAAGTTGCGATTGTTGAATCGCGTGAAATGGGTGGCACATGTGTCAACCGGGGATGTGTGCCTTCAAAAGCCTTATTGGCTGCGAGCGGAAAAGTTCGTGAATTAGCCAATGCTGAACATCTTTCTAAATTTGGTATACATTCAGCTCCAGTACGTTTTGAACGTCAAAAAATTGCTGACCATGCAAATAAATTGGTCGCCACAATTAGAACAAACCTGACTAAAACTCTTGAAAGAGCAGGCGTAACAATTTTGCAAGGTCAAGGAAGACTAGAGGGGAGTCAAATGGTTGGTGTTCGAAATAAAAATGGGGTTGATAAGGTCTATTCCTCAAAAGATGTAATTTTGGCTACAGGGTCAGATCCTTTTGTACCTCCAGGTATTGAAACTGATGGTCATACTGTTTTTACTAGTGATGAAGCAGTAAATCTTGAATGGTTACCACGTTGGATAGCCATAATTGGTAGTGGCTATATAGGTCTTGAATTTGCTGATGTTTATACAGCACTTGGCTGTGAGGTCACCATGATCGAGGCTCTTGAAAGAGTGATGCCTACGTTTGATCCTGATATAACAAAAATTGCAGCACGCCATTTAATTGATGGGAGAGATATTGATGCAAGATCAGGAGTACTGGCAAGCAAAGTAACGCCTGGATGCCCTGTGAAGATTGAATTATCTGACGTTAAAACTCGTGAACCATTAGAAGAACTAGAAGTAGATGCAGTACTTGTAGCTACTGGTAGGGTTCCAACTAGCAAGGAATTAAATTTAGAATTACTGGGAATTAAGACTCAAAGAGGTTTTGTTGAAATAGATGAAAGCATGAGGGTTCTTGTAGATAACAAACCAATCCCTCATCTATGGGCTGTTGGCGATTTAACAGGAAAACTAATGCTTGCTCATACTGCAGCAGCTCAAGGGACAATTGCTGTGGAAAATATTCTTGGTATAGAAAAGAAGATTGATTACCGGAGTATTCCTGCCGCAACCTTTACCCATCCTGAAATTAGCTCGGTTGGTCTCTCTGAAGAAGAGGCTAAGCAGTTAGCTTCTGAGGAGGGATTTGTTTTAGGAACTGTACGTAGTTACTTCAAAGCAAATTCAAAAGCTTTGGCTGAATTAGAGAGTGATGGACTTATGAAGTTACTTTTCCGTAAAGATAATGGAGAAGTTTTAGGTGCACATATTTATGGTCTACATGCTGCAGATCTTATTCAGGAGGTAGCAAATGCGGTTGCTAGAAGATTGAATGTTGTGCAATTAGCAGCTGAGGTCCATACTCACCCAACGCTTAGTGAAGTTGTTGAGGTAGCTTATAAACAGGCTGCTCATCAACTGAAATAAACATGCGTTTACTTCGTGTAAACGCATGTTTATTTTTCTTTAATAGGCTATCTGTAGCTTTTTTAACTTATGAAGATTCGTCGTCGCCCTCCTAATCCAACAGTTAAGGTAGCAAATTTAGAATATTCAATACCTCATCAAGATGGAGAGCCTAGAAATATTCTTGAAAGAATTGTTTGGGAAAAAGATCGAGAAATAGAAGTTGCTCGCCAAAGAGTTCCATTGGAGAAATTAAAATCTCAGATCTCTTCTTTACCAAAAGCTATTAATTTTGTTGATGCTTTGAAGAGTGCAAATACCCTTCCAGCAGTTATTGCAGAGATAAAAAAAGCAAGTCCAAGTAAAGGAGTAATTTGTCATGATTTTGACCCTATAGCTATTGCAAAGGCTTATCAAAAAGGAGGGGCTAGTTGTTTGTCTGTATTAACAGATAAAAAATTTTTTCAAGGAGGTTTTGATGTCTTAGTTGCTGTCAGGAAGACAGTTGATTTACCTCTGCTCTGTAAGGACTTTATACTTTCCCCTTATCAACTTTATCAAGCGAGAGCAGCTGGAGCAGATGCAGTTTTGTTGATAGCTGCTATTCTTTCGAATCAAGACTTGACTTACTTAAGAAAGGTTGCATATTCTCTTGGACTATCTGTATTGGTTGAAGTTCATGATGAACATGAGCTGGAAAGAGTTTTAAATGTTGGAGGCTTTACACTTATTGGTATTAATAATCGGGATTTAAAAACTTTTGAAATTGATTTGGCTACAACGGAAACTTTGGCTAATCAATATAGGCAAGAATTGTTAGATCAAAATTGTTTGTTGGTTAGCGAATCAGGTTTATTTACTAGATCAGATTTAGATAGGGTCTATTCTTCTGGTGCTAATGCAGTTTTAGTTGGAGAGTCATTGATGCGTCAAGATGAGATTGCTAGCGGTTTGCGTTCATTAATTGGTAATCATTAATTTGCCGGGCAGCTCAAACCTTCTAACTGCTTCAAGGAAATTTTTATGTGAGGACTTATTTGCATGCTGATCAGTATCGTTACAGGATTTACTGCTGGAGCTATTCATGTAGTAGGCGGTGCAGATCATCTGGTAGCAATGGCGCCAGCAGCAATTCATAGGCCTAGAGTTGCTATTGGTAAAGGGTTGGCATGGGGCTTGGGACATTCAACTGGTGTATTAATCCTTTCTGCAATAGCAGTTTTAATTAAGGACTTGGCTCATCTTGAGCGTATGTCCTCATTTGCTGAATTCATTGTTGGAATAGCTTTGTTAATTGTTGGAGTGATAGCAATTCGAACTTCTTTAGGCCTAAATATTCATACGCATCACCATCAACATGCTGATGGTGATATTCATCAACATATTCACTTACATTTTCGAGGACAAAAAAAACATAGTTTTCATACTCATGCAGCAACAAGCTTGGGAGTATTACATGGTTTGGCAGGTGCTACTCATTTGCTGGCTGTTATTCCAGCTTTAGCATTGCCACCCATAGGTGCTATTTCTTATATGATTGCTTACCTTGGCGGGTCAATTCTTGCAATGATTGCGGTTGTATTAGCAATATCTCTTGCGACTTTTAAAGCAGGGAAAAGAGTGTTACCAATGATTTTTGGATTTACAGGTGGACTTTCTGTTTTAACTGGTTTTTTTTGGATTCAAAAAACTTCGATTTAAAGTTCTTTAGATTTTAATAAAATTTTATTTGTCAATCCCAAATACTTTTTCTACGATTCCAAAGACTTGATTTTGATTAATTAATCCAAATTTTCGACTATCATCACTAGAATTTTTGTTGTCACCACGAAGATCAACTCCCATAAGATTATGTTTATAAACTCTTTTTATAACTATAGTTTGACTTTCTAAAGGGTGTTCAGCTAAGACTATGGCCCCTCTCTTAAGAGGGAAATCACCAGAACTTATTGTTTTATATATTATTAAGTCCCCACTCGCAATTGATGGATACATTGAATTACCAGAAACACGATAGTACTTACGTGCTCCAATTAATAAGAGTAAAATATAATATAAATTTTTTAATTTAACAATATTGTTATTAGCTGGCGGTAACCCAAGCATCTGAACGACCTTTTGAGTTCCAGAACATGTGATGGATCTTTTCTACACTTTTCATTAGCTCTTCAGCTTTTGACTGGTCAATATTTACTTTGCAGGCACTGCATAGTTTTGCAGCTTTCCAGAATGTATCGTGTAAGTCTGGATACGTTGATAAATGTTCTGGCTTAAAATAATCGGTCCAGAGAATTAATAGTTCTTTTTTGGTTAATTGGGCTTGTTCTTCCTTAACTGCAACGAAGCGGGAGAAGGTGTTGTTATAAGTAGCCCAAGCTACTGGATCATTGTTTTCTGGAGGTGTTAAATCAATGAGTTTCTTTGTCATAGATAAAACAGCTTCTGCGGAAACTCTGGCTGAGGCTGGATCATATACACCACAAGGGCCATCGCAATGAGCATTGGCAACTTTGGTTGGTAGTTTATTTATGATTGCAGAAATTGCAGAACGCAACATTTTGCACTATTTGAAACTCTCCTAACACTTTACTCTGACTCGACGCTTTATGGAATAAGTATTCTTGTTATATATAAGATTAAAGATCAATTAATGGCTAAAAGATCTACTTCAAAGATCAGGGTTGCATTTGGAGGGATGACACCTCCAGCCCCTCTGCTGCCATAGCCAAGTTCAGGTGGAATTATTAATTGTCGTTTTCCTCCTACTCGCATGCCTGCAACACCTTCGTCCCAACCTTTGATAACTTGACCAGCGCCAAGTGAGAAAGTAAAAGGTGCTCGACCATAACTACTGTCAAATTCTTTCCCATTTTCAAGAGAGCCTCGATAATTCACTGAAACCTTTTGCCCAGATTTTGCCTCTGCCCCATCGCCTGAAACTAAGTCAATGATTTTGAGTCCGCTCTCTGTAACTCTTGTTGCTGAGGACTCAAGCGATCCGCCAAGGGTTTGGTTCTGTGGATTCTCGGTTGCCATTAAGAAAAGAGTAGGGTTAGGATTTTCTGGATCTAGTTCAAAGAGGTTTTGAACATTAGTTGAATTATCTAGTGAACTTACTTCGGCTTTAATTGTGGATTCTAAGTTTGTCGCTGAAATAGGAGTAGGGGCAACTATTTGGCTAATTAGAGCCGCTACCAAAAAAACTATGAAAATCGAAAAACTCACTAAGACATCACGCACGAAGCTTCCTCATAATATATAAATTAATTTTTGCAGATAAAGGGTACCTATAGTAATTCAAGGTAGGAAAAGTTTTTTGAATCGATAAATTTGCTGACCAGACCCTTCTTTCCGGGCCGATAAAATCGAGATGTTGCGGCCGTTACTACAAGTTTGCTAAAGCCCATTTTCTAAAAAATGAACCCTCCTCATAGTGGGGTCTATTGATTAATGACCTTTTAGAAGAATTATCAAGAGAAGTGATAGCAACCCTGACATCGCAAATCTTCCATGCAATATCTCAGCTTTACTTAGTCGGTCGAAAGTCATGGCGGATAACTCCCTATCGATATTCCATTTATAACAATTAAATGAGATCTTGTATCTAGTTATAAATGCTTTGGACTAGACGGAATTCTAAATCTTTCCAATTGTTGGCATTCAATTGTTTAGTTAGTCGATTGCTCCTTTAATAGGGTTATGGAATTTTTTGATCCTGCTCTGCACTATGGCCCTAATGATGCAGGGGCTTCTGCACTTTCTATTACCCTCGTGGTTTTAGCGATTTTGTTTGGTTCCTGGCTATTTGGCGCTTTGTACGCATTGCTTGCTAATTACTTTAAAGGTGATCGAGAGGGAACTGATGAATAGTTGAGCAAGGATATTTATGAGTTGCTAAACCTATAAAAAGATTTTTCAACGATTAAATTTAAGAATGTACCCTACTTGCACTTTTGCTTCGCCTTAAATCCCAAACATAAAGCAATGTATATGGACATAAAGCTAACCCTAATAATGGAACAATTAGATTTTCCCAGGCCATGGCGTATATCACTACTATTAGTCATAGCTAGAATATTGACAATTGAAAAGTAGGAAGCTCTTTAATATCTCATTTAATTAGAATTTTTGGAAACTATAAAGATTAAAATTAACTAATAAATCCTTGTTGCCACATGGGATTTCTAAAATATTGAAAAGGCTCAATAGTTAGATTATTTATAGAGGATAAGACTTGCTCTGAATCAAGAAGGCATTTGCACCTTCTAAGTAATATTGCATCAATAGCATTCAAAATATAATCTTGCTTGGTATGAGGTATAAAATTAATCTAAGTTTATCCTAAAGAACAATGTCTTTACCTGGATTGCCTACACCTTCTTCTGATCAATTGATAGTAATAAACCTATCTGCGATTCTTGTGGGTACTACATTTAATGCTTCTCAGAGGGTTATTAAGTGGGGTGGAGTTGTAATTGCTGTTGTTACAACCACTTGTGCACTTTGGTGTTCAAATCACTGAAAACCAAATTTTCACCCTTTCTTTGAGGAAAAAACTCTAGGCTGCAGTCTCGCAATTAGATGCCCTTGCAGCCTTTGAAATTCTCTTTATAGAATAAAATTTTAACAAAGAAATAAAAGAGACTTTTTTGATTTACTTGATAAATATTTTCAAGTTAACTTGGTTAAATTATTTTTTGAGTCTTTGTAATTCAGGATGTTTAGTTGGGCTGGTAATCGAATTACTTTTTTAATATTGGGATTGTTTGGAGGGCTTTTAGCTGGTCTTTCTTTATCTCAGTCAGTGGTTTTTTTTATGCCTATATCCCTTGCGTTGTTATGGGCAGTAAACAACTCTCCCTTAGCAAGCTTTCTTTGGGGAGTGGGGGCTTTAATTGTTAGTCATTCTTGGTTATTAGCACTTCACCCTCTTGGCTGGATAGGTGTCCCAGACCTACTTAGTTGGCCTTTTACGATTGCAATTTGGTTGTTTTGTGGTGTATTTGCTGGTGGGCTTGTTTCTTTTTGGTCTTGGCTTGGTCTTCGTTTCTTTAATCAAGACTTAGTCCATTCTTCTCTGAAAACGCAGTTTTTTTATGCGCTTGCTATGTCATCAGCATGGGGGTTTGGAGAAGTTTGTTTATCTCATTGGCCACTATTTTGGATTGGCATTGGAGAGACTTTGTTACCTGGAGATTTATGGCTCGCTGGCTTGGCTAGATGGATTGGCTCTGGAGGACTGGCAACTATTCAATTGCTTATTGGATGGTGGGTTTTGCAAGTGTGTATTTCATTTAAAAAAAATCTGCAATTACCAATGCTTTTAGGAATAGGTTTGCTTTTTTTATTTTTAACTCATTTTGTTGGTTGGAATCTTTTAAATAAAAAAGTGATGGTCAATTCTATTGATGTCGCTTTATGGCAGACAGCAATTCCTACAAGAGAGAAATTTAGTAAAGGTCAGCAAGTTCGTTTACCTAAAGCGTTAGCAAACTATTTAGAACGTTCGCATGACTTGGGAGCTTCTTTGTTGCTTGCTCCTGAAGGTACTTTGAATTTTGATACTAGTCCTCTTGAACCTGTCCCAATTCCTCTCTTGTCAGGTGGTTTTCGTTGGGTCAAAGGTAGTCAAAGAAGCTCCTTACTTGTTTTTGAAAAAGGCAAGCGTACGTTCTCAGGTTTTGTTGACAAAGTTCGATTGGTCCCTTTAGGTGAATGGCTTCCTGATTGGAGCCCTCTCTTTGGGAGAGGTCTTTCTTATGTAGGTGGACTAGAGCCAGGAGAAGTTGAATCGAGATTACTGTTGTGGTCTGGACCGCCTGTCGCAACAGCAATTTGTTATGAGTTAAGTGATGGCAAGCTCTTAGCTCAATCAGTTGCTCAGGGAGCAGAATGGATGGTTGCATTGTCTAACCTTGATCCATATCCTATTTCTTTACAAAAACAGTTTCTATCTTTAGCGCAAATGAGAAGTATTGAGAATGCAAGGGATTTGGTAAGTGTTTCAAACACAGGACCTTCTTCGTTAATCTTAAGTTCAGGGCAAGTCATCCCTTTGATACTTCCATTTCAAGAGAATCTTGCATTGGCTAAAGTTAATCTTCATAAAGGAATGACTGGTTATCATAAGTGGGGAGAAACCCCTTTAATTGCAATATTTGCTATTGGATTAATTGGCCTTTTTTATAACCATAGGTTCTGAGTTGCACGATCAAATCTTGACAATAAAAATTATTACCTTTCGATTAAACCACCTCCAAGAAGGATATCTCCCTTATAAAAAACAGCTGCTTGCCCTGGTGTAACCGAAAACTGCTTCTCCCTAAAATTTAATAAACAACGATAAGGTCTGTTGTTAATACGATCTTGTGAGTTTTCTTTGATTGGAGTTAATTTTGCTAAAACTGGAATACTTCTATATCTAACTTGGACTTCTACGTATATTATCTGTTCTGGAGGAGGAATTGAAACCCAGTTTATAGAGCCTACAGTACATTCTAATTGCCCAGAATCTGATCTAGGTGCTACTACTACACGATTTGAATTAGCTTCAATTTTAATTACATGTAAAGGTTCGTTCCATGAAACTCCTAAGCCTTTGCGCTGTCCAATTGTGAAATGTTCAATACCATCATGTTCTCCAATGATAGATCCATCTTTGAGTACTATCTCCCCTTTTCTTGAAGGCAAGTATGTATCCAAAAAAGCTTTCATAGAGCCATAGTGCTCAGCAAGACATAAATCCTGACTTTCTGGTTTCTTCGCTGTACGTAGACCCAACCTATTTGCTTCTTTTCTAGTTTCTACTTTTGTAAGCTCCCCTAATGGAAATACAACTTTATCCAAGACTTCTTGAGATAGGTCATAGAGGAAATAACTTTGATCTTTTGTTTGATCAATACCTCTTAAAAGTTGAATTCTTTCAGTTTTATTTTTGTTGTGATTATTTGTTTTTGAAGCATCTTTTGCATATCTAATACGAGCGTAATGTCCTGTCGCAAGACGAAAGTCTGGTCGATTTTTGTTGATCCAGCTTAACATTTCAGAAAACTTCACGGCTCGATTGCAATGAGAGCAAGGTAAAGGAGTAATCCCCTTCTGATATCCAGTAATTAAGCCATCAATTATTTCCCCTTCAAAAGTTTTTCTTGCATCAATAACGTTATGAGGAATGTTTAATTGTTTGCAGATACCTGCAGCATCAATTAAGCCATCACTACAACAGGAACCTTTCCCACTCATTAGCCATAAAGTCAATCCTTCAACTTTCCAACCTGCTTCAGAGAGCAAAGCAGCAGTTAATGAACTGTCTACACCTCCAGAGAGGCCAACTGCCACAAGATGCTTACCGTCTAATTGATTAAGTGTTTGACGAACTGCATTTGCAGAAGTTGTTCTTTGGTCAGTGGTCTTAGTCATTGTTAGAAATGTTGATTGCTTGGTGTTCTGGTCATTAAGGCATTGGCTTGGTTCATAGTGAGTTTGTATGGGTACTAGTCATGTCTTGGCCTGATTTTAATTCGGATCATTTAATTGTTTCTTCTAAAGAGATGTTAGATATTGAGGGGAGAATTTTCTCTGCTGGGCTGCCTATTCCAGCATTGATGGAAAGAGCTGGATATTCGATTACTCATTGGCTTCTTAATCAACCTGGTTTAATTGATTCGGGTGTTCTGGTTTTGGTAGGACCTGGCCACAATGGTGGAGATGGTTTGGTTGTGGCTCGAGAACTCCACCATTTAGGAGTAGAAGTATTCATATGGAGCCCGTTTAAGAAACAAAAACCATTAACAGCTAGCCATTTGGCATATGCGAAGTGGATTGGAGTGAATCAAGTCAAGGGATGTCCTAATCCTGATGGTAAAGAGTTGTGGGTTGAAGCCTTTTTTGGCATTGGCCAATCTCGACCCCTCCCTGATTCAATTCAGGAATTATTCAAGCAAAGAGAACAAAAACAACCAGGTCGATTAATTAGTATCGATGTACCTGCTGGGATTTGCTCAGACTCGGGAACTTCATTCCAGGAGAATTCTGCAAAGGCATCTTTTACATTAACTTTAGGCTTGATTAAAAAAGGCTTATTGCAAGATATAGCTTTGCCTAATGTTGGCAATTTAGTAAGGCTTGATATAGGCATATCAGATGCTTTTTTATATCAAGTTTTGCAAAACTCTCCGAAGAATATAACTTTTAATGATCTTGAAAGTTTTGTATGGCCTAAACCAAATCCTGAGAAAAGTAAATATGAACGTGGCAGGCTATTTATAGCGTCTGGAAGTGATAAATATCGTGGTGCTGCCTTCTTGACTTTGAAAGGCGCGATGGCTAGTGGCGTAGGAAGTATTCAGGCGGCTTTGCCCAAAAAGGTTGCTGATCAATTATGGCAAGTTATACCTGAAGTTGTTTTGTGTAAGGCTCTTTCAACTTCGGAGGATGGTTCCTCTCTTCTAGAAAGTGGTTTAAAAGAAAATCTTCTTCAACGAATAGATGCTTTATTAATTGGTCCTGGATTAGGAGTAGGCGAAGAAAAGTGGGAAAACACAACTCAACATTTGCTTGAATTTCTTGGATTGTTAGTTCTTGATGCTGATGCACTTAATCGAATGGCCAGTTCGAAGGAAGGATGGCAATGGCTTAAGAAACGTAATGGTCCAACTTGGATTACACCGCATAAAAATGAATTTTATAAATTATTTCCAGACATAAGTTTTTCTTCTTCTTTAGACGCGGCAAAAGAGGCAGCAAAACAAAGTGGTGTAGGAGTTTTACTGAAAGGTGCTCATACTGTTGTGGCAGATCCTGACGGATCAGCTTGGATCATTGGTCAAGCTGATCCATTAAGTGCTCGGATTGGCTTAGGAGATGTATTGGCTGGTTTTGTTGCAGGTATAGGTGCAATTGGAATGGCTGTTAATGGTCAAGTTGATACTCAATTGTTAGCAGCCTCTGCATTGGCTCATTCAAAAGCTGCAAGCAAATGTCGAGAGGGTAGTGCTGCTAGTCAGATTGTTTCCTGCTTGGCTGAGGAAATCAAAACTATGAATAAAGACAAAATGTTTGGATAAACACACTTAAATGTATTAAATGCGAGTTTTTTTGACCAAATGTTTAGTTTTGCAATCACGAATCGGAAGGATTGTTGAAAGTCTGGGCTCTTTTGAATTTTCTGTACGAAAGTCCTTCAACTGTGAAGGCATAAGAAACTATGGTTTCTGCTGCTCCAAAACCAGCTGAATCACAACGCAGACGCAGTAGTGATCCAATCAGTTGGTACCTTTCAACTATTGGAAGAGTTCCTCTGTTAACTCCTGCAGAGGAGATTGAACTAGGGAATCAGGTCCAGACCATGATGACCCTTACTGAAGATGGCTTGAAAAAAGATCAAAGTAAGGAGTTCACTTCTCATCAAAGGCGATTGATTCGTATAGGGAGACGTGCCAAAGAAAGAATGATGAAGGCTAATCTTCGTCTTGTAGTAAGCGTTGCTAAAAAATATCAAGGGAAAGGCTTGGAATTGCTTGACCTTGTTCAAGAGGGATCTCTTGGTTTAGAGAGAGCAGTAGAAAAGTTTGATCCAACTCGTGGATATAAATTTTCTACTTATGCTTTTTGGTGGATTCGTCAAAGCATGACACGTGCCATCGCCTGTCAATCACGCACAATTCGTCTTCCGGTTCATCTGAGCGAAAGACTTGCAACTATAAGAAAAGTAAGTTTGGATCTTGCTCATAAGTTAGGAGCTATGCCTAGTCGATTAGAGATAGCTGAGGAGATGGACATACCTGTGGAGGAGCTGGACTCTCTTCTTCGTCAAGCTTTAACAACTAGTAGCTTAGATGCACCTGTTAATGGGGACGAAGGACGGAGCTTTTTGGGGGACTTAATAGCTGACGGCTCTGAAGGTGAGCCTCTAGATAAGGTTGAGCAGCGTATTCATCAGGAGCAACTTGGTCGCTGGTTAAGTCATTTAAGTGAACAAGAACAACATGTACTTAGGCTTCGTTTTGGTTTGGAAGGTAATGATCGACATACGCTTGCTGAAATTGGTCGATTGCTTGAAGTCTCAAGAGAAAGAGTGAGACAAGTTGAGTTGAAGGCTTTACGGAAGCTGAGAAACCTTACTAGGAAGTTGCCTAGTGGTATTTAATAATTTTTTAGAGAGAACTCATTAAAAAATTATTTATCCTCAGCCCATATATATTTTGTTAAATCACTAGGTTCTGGCTCTGCTGCGCCTAGTGCAAATTCAACTGAATCGTTGACTTCAGCATCAATGTCCTTTTCGATTTTTCGAAGCTCATCACTATTGGCTAAATTTTGTTTTTTTAGATGAATTTCTAGGTTTTTTAATGGATCTCTTTTTGCCCAAAAATCTTTTTCTTCTTCTGATCTAAGTTCATCGGGATCGGCTAAAGAGTGACCCCTAAATCTATAAGTTAAGCACTCTAAGAGCGTTGGCCCTTCTCCATTCCTTGCCCTTTCTATTGCACGCTCAGCAGCGCCTCTAACTGCCAATACATCCATTCCATCAACCTCCTCTCCTTTCATCCCAAAGGCATCAGCTTTACGCCAAATTTCAGGATCACTAGTTGCTCTGTCATGAGCCATTCCTATTGCCCATTTGTTATTTTCCACTACAAAAATTATGGGCAATTTCCATAACTGAGCCATATTCAAGCATTCATAGAATTGACCGTTATTACAGGTACCATCTCCAAAGAAAGCAGCAGTTACTGAGTCACTATTTTTGTCGCCTAATGCATCGCGTTTGTATCTACTGCTAAATGCTGCCCCAAGAGCAACTGGAATACCTTCTCCAATAAACGCGTAACCTCCTAAAAGATGATGTTCACGTGAAAAAAGATGCATAGACCCTCCTCTTCCTTTGCTGCATCCAGTTTCTTTCCCAAATAATTCGCTCATCACTTCACGAGCTGGTACCCCTGCGCTTAAGGCATGTACATGATCGCGATAAGTGCTGCAAAACCAATCATGTTTCAATTTCATTGCGCCTATTACGCCAGAACTCACAGCTTCTTGTCCGTTATATAAATGAACGAACCCAAACATCTTTCCTCTGTAATACATTTCTGCACATTTGTCTTCAAATCTTCTGCCCAGGGTCATGTCTTTGAAGAGTTTTAACCCTGTAGCCCGATCTATCTGTGCAGGCTGTGCTGAGGCCAGAGTGCTTAGGCGCTCTGCGTGAGATCCCTCTGGAGTAGGAGTTTTGTTTGTTTGATAAGAGGCCATTTGAGGTGCTTGGCTCATGCCATCTTTTGCCTTTCATATAAGACTGTAAGGGCCTGCGGAATAACAATGGGCAAAACCCCTTTCACTGCCTAGAGTTTTTTCCTAATAGGCTTGGCTACGATTGGAACTTCCTATCGATCATTTCCGCTTAATAGGAGTTAGCCCATCAGCTGATGCTGAGGCGGTTCTTAGAGCATTTCAGTTACGAGTGGATCGCCCTCCTCATCAGGGCTTTACTCAAGAGGTTTTAGGTCAGAGGGCTGACTTGCTGAAACTGTCTACTGATCTTCTTGCCAATAAGGCTCTTCGAGAGGAATATGAGAAGGCCCTTTTAGGAGGCGCTTCAGGTCTTGAGTTGTCTTCTATTAGAGAAGTCGCTGGTTTGATCTTGTTATGGGAAGCAGGTTCTTCTCCAGAGGCCTTTAATCTTGCTCGCAAGGCTTTGCAACCACCTCAAGCACCTGCTCTGGGAAGTGGTAGAGAAGCAGATTTAACTTTGGTTGCAGCTTTGTCTTGTAAGGCAGCTGCCTTACAAGAGCAAGAGCAAAGACACTTTCAACTTGCTGCTGAGTTTTTACAAGAAGGGATTCATCTGCTTCAGAGGATGGGGAAACTCCCAGATCAACGCCAAGAATTAGAAAAAGAGTTGGATGAATTGTTGCCTTACCGAATACTGGATTTACTTAGTAGAGATCTAAGTGATCAAGAAGCTCATCAACAGGGGTTGGATCTTCTTGATAGTTTTGTAATGCAGCGGGGAGGGCTTGAAGGAAAAAACTCTTCAAATGCTAAAGGAGGTTTGTCTCAAGGGGATTTTGAGCTTTTCTTTCAACAAATAAGAGGATTCTTAACTGTTCAAGAGCAAATAGACTTGTTTGATCATTGGCAAAGAAAAGGTTCTGAAACTGCTGGCTTCTTATGTGCAATTTCGTTAGTATCCTCTGGCTTTTCCAGAAGAAAGCCTGAACGTTTGCAGGAGGCTAAGAAGTATCTGAAGAGCTTTAGCTCTAAAGGATTGGATTTAATGCCCTTATTAGGATGTATAGATTTATTGCTTGCAGATATAGAAAAAGCTCATTCGCGATTCAGAAATAGTGGTGATGAGGAACTTAAAAAATGGCTTGATACCTATCCAGGCGAAACCCTTGGAGCCCTTTGTGATTACTGTCGAAATTGGTTGAAAAAGGATGTTTTAGTAGGTTTTAGAGATGTTGAGATTGAATCAGTTGATTTGGAAGCATGGTTTGCCGATAGGGATGTCCAGGACTATTTAGAAAAATTGGAGTGGAAAGGTGCTCGAGGAATTGCAAAGGCTGGTTTTTCCTTTTTGTCTTCCTTGTCTAATGAGAATGATCCAATAAATAACTCTGAGAATGAACTTAAAAATTCAGTTGATCAAGAGATAAATGAGGAAGAGTCAAAATCCTTAGAAGAAATAAAAGAAGAAAATGATGAAAACTATCAAGATAAATCTTCAATTTCCTCATTATTTTTCTCAGCTTTAAGTAATGGCTTTAAACAAAAATCACTTATCGAAAATGAAACTGAAGAGGATGCTGCCTTTACTCCTAGGCCTTTGTTTGTAGGTACATTTATTGTTGCTCTCTTGCTGGTTTGTGGTGGTTTGATTAATTCGGCTAGAATATTTTATTTTGAACGAGAAGAAGTTTTAGTTGAAGAGGAGTTGGTGGAAAGGGGGCCTGCAAAACCTGCAGAAAAAGAACTTAGTTCTAATGATAAAGATGAGATAAATTCTCCTAAACCCATTGCTTTGAAAGTTCAACCATTAATCTCTGAGAATCCTACTGAGCCTGAACTTCTTAATCTTCTGGATGCATGGCTTTCAGGTAAGGCAGCTATTCTTGCCGGTAAAAAAAGTGACGAACTTCCTAAAGTCGCTCGAACTCCTCTTGTAAAGCGTGTTAAAGCAGAGAGAGATAAAGATAAGTCTTTAGGAGAAGTTCAGGTTATTCAAACTATGGTCAAATCTTTAAAGGTCTTAGATAGAACAACGAAAAGAATTGCATTAGAAGTTGTTCTTCAATACAAGGAGAAGCGTATTAATAAGTCAGGTAACACAGTTTCTGAAACTTCAATTCCTGCTTTAAAGGTTAGATACATCCTTGGACGTGAAAAAGATACTTGGCAGCTAGTTGCTTATACTAGTGGAAATTAAATATTCATTGGTTTGATGAAATAGTGAAATTCTTTTTTTTATCATTACCTGTAATACACTCAATTTTCTGGCAAAATGTTTGATGAGCTTTCAGCCCGTTTTGAAGATGCAGTAAAGGGGCTTCGTGGTGAAAAGAAAATAAGTGAATCAAATATCGATGGTGCACTTAAAGAGGTTCGACGAGCTCTCCTAGAGGCAGATGTCTCTTTATCAGTTGTAAAAGATTTTGTTGAAGAAGTAAGGCAAAAAGCTGTGGGAGAGGAGGTAGTAAGGGGTGTCAATCCAGATCAAAAGTTTATACAAGTTGTTCATGAACAACTTGTTGAAGTTATGGGTGGAGCAAATGAACCTCTAGCCAATGTTTCTTCAGAGCCAACTGTGATACTCATGGCAGGACTTCAAGGTGCTGGGAAAACAACTGCTACAGCGAAATTGGGACTTCATCTCAAAGAGCAAGGAAGAACAGCATTGATGGTTGCGGCGGATGTTTATAGGCCTGCTGCAATTGAACAGTTGAGCACTCTTGGCAATCAGATAGGAGTAGAAGTCTTCAGCATGGGAGCAGATGTAAAGCCTGAACAAATCGCTGCCGCTGGCCTTGAAAAGGCTCGCTCAGAAGGTATAGATACAGTTTTGGTTGATACGGCGGGAAGATTGCAAATAGATGGAGAAATGATGGATGAGATGGTTCGTATTCGCTCTGCTGTTAGTCCTGATGAGGTCTTGCTTGTAGTTGATTCAATGATCGGTCAAGAGGCAGCTGATCTAACTAAAGCTTTTCATGAAAAAGTAGGAATTACAGGTTCAATCTTGACCAAACTCGATGGAGATTCACGAGGTGGCGCGGCACTTTCAATAAGAAAAGTTAGTGGTCAACCAATCAAATTCATTGGTCTAGGTGAAAAAGTTGAAGCGTTGCAACCTTTTCATCCTGAACGGATGGCAAGTCGCATTTTGGGGATGGGCGATGTCTTGACACTTGTTGAAAAAGCTCAAAAAGAAGTTGAAATAGCAGACGCGGAATTAATGCAGAAAAAGCTTCAAGAGGCAAGCTTTGACTTCTCCGATTTCCTTAAACAGATGAGGCTGATTAAACGGATGGGGTCTTTAGGCGGTTTGATGAAAATGATTCCAGGGATGAACAAACTTGATGATGGAATGATTAAGAGTGGTGAAGAACAGTTAAAGCGAATAGAAGCAATGATTGGTTCAATGACTCCTAATGAACGGTCTCAACCAGAGCTATTAGCTGCACAACCTAATCGACGCCGTCGTGTTGCACTTGGGAGTGGTCATAGTGCTGCAGATGTAGATAAGGTTTTGGCCGATTTTCAAAAAATGCGTGGTTTTATGAAGCAAATGTCAACGGGTGGCGGGTTGCCTGGATTAGGTGGATTACCTGGTATGGGAGATCCTTCTTCGACTATGCCAATGATGGGAGCAAATCCACAATATGGAAAAGGAGGGAGAAGCGGCGGCGGAGTACCTAGAAGACAACGTCCTCAGAAAAAAAAGAAAGGTTTTGGAGATCTGTGACCCTCAACAGGTTAATGTAGCTATTTGGCGTTGAGTAATTGCTTCGCCAAATGATCAAACTTTTATTTTTCAAGCCAAGATGATCAAACTCCGCCTTAAGCGGTTCGGAAAAAAGCGTGAAGCGAGTTTCCGCTTGGTGGCCTGTAATAGCACATCTCGTAGAGATGGACGCCCACTACAGGAATTGGGCTTTTACAATCCACGAACCAAGGAAACTCGTTTAGATACAGAAGCTTTACGCACTAGACTTAGTCAGGGAGCTCAACCTACTGATGCTGTTCGGGCGCTGTTGGAGAAAGGCGGCTTACTAGAAAAGCGTGTTAGGCCTGCAGAAGTTATAGGAAAAGCTAATCAAGAAAAAGCACGAAAACTAGCTGCAAAGAAAGTTCAAGCAGAGCAGAAAGAGAAAAAGGAATCAACTGATGCCAGTGATGATTCTGCTGTTGATACACAGGAATCCTGAATATTTCTATGACTGAAGCAACCTCAGCTGGTCGCTTCTTTATTGATTTACCTGATTCAGATGCTGCTATAGCTCTTTCTGGATCAGGTCAAACAACACTACATAAGCTTGAGTCTTTGACAGGGGCTTCTCTTGTTTTAAGGGGGTTGCAGCTAGAGATAAGTGGAAGATCTTCACAGTTAGAAAGAGCAGCAGCACTAGTTGAACTAATCCGTCCTATTTGGGAACAGGGACAACTTGTTTCTTCGGTCGATTTACAAGCTGCACTTTCATCTTTAGATACAGGTCGAAAAGAAGCGCATTCAGAACTTGTAGATCAAGTTATTGCACGTAGTCAAAGAGGCAATCTATTAAGACCTAGAACATTGCGGCAAAAATCTTATGTAGAAGCAATGGAAAGGAATGACCTCACGTTTGCTTTAGGGCCAGCAGGAACAGGTAAAACATTCCTTGCCACTGTTTTTGCAGTTCGAATGTTGACTGAGCGAAAGATTGAACGAATTGTTCTTACCAGACCTGCTGTTGAGGCCGGAGAAAGATTGGGTTTTCTTCCTGGTGATCTTCAACAAAAAGTTGATCCTTATTTACGGCCGTTGTATGACGCTTTACATACTTTGTTGGGCCTGGAGAAAACGAATGCTTTGCTCGAGAAGGGAATTATTGAAGTAGCACCACTTGCTTATATGCGAGGAAGAACATTAGAAGATGCTTTTGTGATACTTGATGAAGCGCAAAATACTACTTCTGCGCAAATGCGAATGGTTCTAACCAGGCTTGGAGAAAGATCAAGAATGGTCGTAACTGGTGATATTACGCAAGTTGATCTGCCGTTAGGACATTTAAGTGGTTTGGTAGAGGCAGCTGAACTTTTAGAACCAATCGAAGGTGTTGCAGTTTGCCGTTTAACTTCTTCTGATGTTGTTCGTCATCATCTTGTACAGAAAGTAGTTGATGCTTATGCCAGAAAAGATAAGCGATAGGGAGATCCGACCAGCTAATACAAGCAATTATTTTTCTTTTCTGGCAAAGTATCAGAGTTAAGTGATCTTGATAGCTATGCCAGCAAGTAGTAATTTTCAGCAAGCCATTCGTGAGGCTCAATCAAGTGCCCTAGTTGGCCCAAATGTTGTCAACAAAGCATTGCCTTATGTAGGAGGAGGAATGCTCCTTACTGCGGGTGGTGTTATTGGAGGTCTTTCTCTTCAAGTAACAAATCCATCTTTATTTCAGCCATTGTTTTTAGTGGCTTTTATTGCTGAGTTGGTTTTGTTTTTTATTGCATCTAGTGCTGCTAACAATGCTAATAACAGCAAAGCATTACCTTTACTAACTGCTTTTAGTCTTCTAACCGGATTCACTCTGAGCGGAATTGTTGGTCTTGCCATTGCAACAGCAGGTATGGGCTCTGTTGGCACAGCAGTTTTCGCTACTGGTATCACTTTTGTTATTGCCTCAGTGGTTGGTCGTCGCATGAGCGATAGCGTTGGTCAGGCATTGAGTGGAGTTGTTGGGTTAGGCCTTATGGGTCTAATTATTGCGATGTTGGTTCAGATTATTGGAAGTATTTTTGTTCCAGGGATGTTTGGTGGATCTAGTTTTGAGTTAATGATTGCAGGGTTTGGAACTGTTCTTTTTGTCGGGATGTCTTTTGTTGATTTTTATACAATGCCAAGAAGATATACAGATGAACAGTATCTGGCTGGTGCTTTGGGTATGTACCTTACTTATATAAATCTTTTTGTTTTTATATTACGCTTAATGATTGCTCTTCAGGGAGGAGGAAGAAGAGATTAATCTAATTTCTTTTTTATCAAAACTAAAAAAAAGGTATTTATTGTACCTTTTTTTTAGTTTTCTGCGATTTTAAGAATATTGTTTGAGATCGCTTGTTTTTGCTCTAGGTCATATTCCCATTTCTCTAAGAACTCAACATCTCTTCCTATTCCGTTAATTCCTTCAATAAGTTGCTCCAGTCTATCTTTTACAGAATTTGGTTCTAACTCGCGCAAAACCTCTATACATCTTCTTGTTATTCTCTCTGAAAGATTTTGACTATTTAAATCATTTTTTCTTTGATGATGTATTGCCATAGCACTGCTCATGGCAAGATTCCGAACAGTAAGATCTATTATTTTTTCACCTGCACATCTTAGTTTAATCAAAATAGATTCAGGTAATCTATCTATTAAAGGACAATCAGTAGCCAAGATAATTACAAAAAAGCCGCGTGCTCCAGCTCTACTTTCTAATAACTCTTCTACTCTTTCAGCTAAAACCTCATCACTTAGCTCCCCCTTTTCCCACGAATTACACCATAGTGTTGCAGCTTGCATTGCTTGTTCAAAATTTGGTTCTTTGATTGTCATGGCCTCCTTCTTAATTTTTAGTCAGGCTATGGGGGACTACTCAACTTTGCATCTCTTATATGGATCTCGGCCCTAAAGGTTACAAGTCAGGTTTCGTCGCTTTAGTTGGCAGACCAAATGTTGGTAAATCAACTTTGGTCAATCAACTCATGGGTCAGAAAGTAGCTATTACATCACCGGTTGCCCAAACAACGAGAAATCGACTCAGAGCAATTTTGACCACACCTTCAGCTCAATTTGTGATGGTAGACACTCCAGGGATTCATAAACCACATCATTTGTTAGGAGAACGATTGGTTAAAAGTGCAAGAAAAGCCATAGGAGAAGTTGACGTTATTTTGCTTCTTTTTGAAGCATCTTTCCCTCCAGGGAAAGGAGATGCTTATATCGTGAAATTACTTAAGGAACAAAAGGCACCAGTTGTAGTTGTTTTAAATAAGTGGGATCTAGTTCAAGAAGAATCTATAGAACTAAGAAAAAAGGAGTACAAAACTTTTCTTTCAGACTCGTCTTGGTCAATAAGTTATTGCAGTGCAATTAATGGAAATGGCTGTGACGACTTGATTGAAAGAGTTGAAATGTATTTGCCATTGGGCCCTAAGCTTTACCCTTCAGATTTTATTTCTGATCAACCTGAGAAGATCCTTTTAGCTGAATTAATTAGGGAACAAATTTTAATCCATACAAAAGAAGAAGTACCACATAGTGTAGCTGTGAAAATTGATCGTTTAGAAGAAATGTCTTTGTTGAAAAAAAAATCATTAAAAAATGAATGTACCGCTATTTTGGCTACTGTTTTTGTTGAAAGGAAAAGCCAAAAAGGGATATTGATTGGGAAAGGAGGCTCTATGATGAAAAAGATTGGTCAAAGCGCAAGGCTTCAAATGCAGTCGTTGATCAATGGGCCTATATATCTTGAACTCTTTGTGAAAGTAGTACCTTCATGGAGAAGTAAGCCTGCAAAATTATCGGAATTGGGTTATGAAGAAAATTAAGTTATATATTTCTATACTTTGAGATGTCATTAGAAAATCAAA
>QCJX01000012.1 GCA_003215725.1 Prochlorococcus sp. AG-409-I11 | reverse complement strand
AAATCCATCCAATAACCAACCTTGATTTTGTCCTGTCAATTTTTTTTCTACTATCGACAAAACCAATTCATCACTTACTAGCCCTCCTTTTGTCATAATTTCAGCAGCTTCCTTACCAAGAGGAGTATCAGCAGCAACTTCTGCTCTTAACAAGTCACCAGTAGACAGGTGCAAAAGGTTTTGTTTTTTACACAACTGCTCTGCCTGAGTACCTTTACCAGCTCCTGGGGGTCCGAGAAACAAGATACGCTGTTTCATCTTTTTTTTAAATAATTAAACGATGGAGAAAAGAAGTATAAGTTTTAGTTTATTGCCGGACCAAACCTTCATAACGTTGAGAAATTACATATGTTTGGACCTGTTTTGCAGTATCAATAGCAACTCCAACAAGAATTAATAAAGAAGTTGCTCCTAGCCCTTGGAATGTCTGAACATTAGTAGCCCTTTCTACTGCAGCAGGAATAATTGCAACAGATCCAAGGAATAGGCCTCCAAGTAAAGTTAATCTGTTTTGAACACCTGAGAGATAAAGTGAAGTTGCACTTCCTGGTCTTACCCCAGGGATAGCAACACCACCACGCTTTAAGTTTGCTGAAATATCAATAGGGTTAATAGTTAAAGAAGCATAGAAATATGCAAAGCCTAAAATCAAAGCAAAAAAAGTTATTGCATAAGGCCATGGATTAGAAGAGTTTGGACTCAGAGCACTAGCAGCTCTTATCAAAAAAGGATTTTTTGTGAAATTAGCTATTGTTATAGGTAAAAAGATCAAAGCTGAAGCAAAAATAATAGGCATTACGCCACCTGCATTTAATTTCAAAGGAAGATAACTTTGTCTATTAGGCAATAAAGCAGTCCCTCCTATTTGACGCTTAGCACTAACAATTGGAAGCCTCCTTGCACCTTCCTGTACAAAAATAATTCCTACAATAGTAATTAAAAAAACCATTAAAAGAATAATTATTCCAACAACATCATTTCGATCTCCAGTTTGAGCTTTCTCAATAGTTGAGCTAAGTGCTTTTGGAAGAGTGGCAACAATATTCAAAAATATTACTAACGAAGCACCTTGGCCAATTCCTCTTTCTGTAATGATTTCGCTAAGCCACATTACAACCATAGAACCTGTAACTAATGCAAGTGATGTTTGGGCTATAAAAGCAAATTCCCCCAGTCCTTCAATTGCATATTGTCGAAGTATTAAAGCAAAAATTATGCTCTGAACAAAACCCCATCCAAGAGCAACGTACCTTGTAATTTGTGCAATCTTTCTTCGCCCTGCCTCTCCTTCATTTTTTTGTAAATCCTCTAATTGAGGAACAGCAGCCGTTAGTAATTGAAGAATAATGGAAGCATTAATAAATGGAAGTATCCCAAGAGCAAAAATACCTAAAGTTGATATTCCTCCTCCAGTAAAAATATCTAGGAAACCAATTAATTGTCCACCTTGATCAATAAAGCTCTTAAAAGCGACTCTATCGATTCCTGGCATTGGTATATAGATTCCAAGGCGTACAAGAAGCAAAAGTCCTAATGTAATAAGGACCCTCCCCCGGAGCTCTTTATTACTCACTAATTGAGTAATAACTTCTGAAGCACTTGGATTGCGACCTCTACTAACAAGCATAAAAACAATAGAGTGAGTAGATTTTCTTGAACTAGTACAGTTAATGAAATTAACTAAAAACCTACGGAAGAAATGACTAGGTTATCTCTTCCTTGTCGATTTTCAGAAAGTCTTACAAACACCTCCAACTGCCTCTATCTTACTTCTCGCAGATGCTGTAAAAGCTGCAGCATGAACGGTTAATTTAACTTTCAAATCTCCTTTTCCAAGAACCTTTAGAGGATGCTTTGGGCTTGTTACTAATCCAGCTTTGACAAGCGAGTCAATATCAACTTCTGCTCCATCTTTCAATTCATTAAGTGACGCAACATTGATAACAGTGAACTCCTTTGTATTAACCAAAGGGAAGTGCTTCAATTTTGGGACACGTCTATATAAAGGCATTTGACCACCTTCAAAACCAGGTCGAGTTGGCCTTCCGGATCGTGACTTTTGGCCACGCATTCCAAAACCACAACTAGCTCCTTGCCCTGCGGCAATTCCACGACCTTTACGCAGCTTTCTACGGCGGGCGCCTAAGTTTGGTTTTAGAGAATTGAGTTGAAAGGTCATGATAATCAGGAATAAATCTGCTCGAGGGTGATACCTCTTTCTTTAGCTGTTGCTTTATGTGTTCTAAGGCCCGAAAGAGCCACCATCGCTGCCCTTGCATTGTTTAAAGGCGTTTTACTGCCTAAACGCTTTGCTAAAACATTTTTAATACCAGCAAGCTCTAATACTGTACGAATAGAGCCACCGGCAATTACACCTGTACCAGGAGCAGCAGGACGTATCAAAACGCTAGCAGCTCCATCTCTTCCATTAGAGAGCGTGGGGATAGAACTATGTCGAGTCAATGGAACCCTAACAAGATGCTTCTTCCCATCAGCGACCCCTTTTCGAACAGCTCCTATAACATCCCCAGCTTTACCAACCCCTACTCCAACTTGACCTTTCTCATTACCTACAACAACTATCGCCCTAAAACTCATCTTCTTTCCACCTTTTACTGTTTTTGAAACTCTTCTAATTTGTACAACCCTTTCTTGCCACTCTGAATCTCTTTCTTGTCCTCGACGATCTCGTCGACCTCGGCGATCGCCTCGGCCTCCTTTACGTTTTTCTTGCCCTTGTTTTTCTTGTTGGCCTGTTGCTGCAGCTGGAACATCTGAAGATCCAGAAGTTGGATTGTTTTGAGCCTGAGTGTTTGTTTCTGTCATGGGAAAGCAGGAATCAGAATTGAAGGCCCGCTTCACGGGCAGCAACGGCTAAAGCTTTTACTCTGCCGTGATACAGGTTGCCACCTCGATCGAAAACCACCTGTTTAATACCCTTAGAGAGGGCACGCTTAGCAACCAACTCTCCAACAGCAGTAGAAGCATCACAGCTTCCTCCATTGGACTTAAGTGTTGTTTTTAACTCTTTATCAACTGTTGAGGCTGTACAAAGTGTGTTTTGGGCTTCATCATCAATTACTTGAGCATATATATGGTTATTTGAACGGTATACAGCAAGCCTGGGTCGCTGTGGTGTTCCGTTTAGATGGCGTCTCAAACGCTTATGGCGTTTCTGAGTTTGTAATTTCCGAGAAAGATTAGACATAATCAAAAAATCAAGAGTTAAATAAAAAAATTATTTCTTGCCGGATTTGCCGGCTTTTCTCATTATTCTTTCACCTTCATATTTAATCCCTTTGCCTTTATATGGTTCTGGTGGGCGAATGGCTCGGATTTTTGCAGCTTCATTCCCAACCAACTCCTTATCTGCACCTGAAACAGTCACATTTGTGTTATTTGCGACCGTAAAAGTAATGCCATTGGGAGGGATCACTTCAATCGTGTGACTATATCCTGCACTGACGACAAGATTTTTGCCTTTTACTTGAGCTCTGGAGCCAACTCCCACAATCTCCAATTTCTTTGAATAACCATTACTTACTCCCTCAATCATATTTGCCACAAGGGAACGACAAAGTCCATGTCTTTCACGAGACCTTCTCTTGTCATTCTCAGGAGAAACAACAAGAGTATTCTCAACTTGACTAATCCTTACGCCCTCAGGAAGCGTACGACTCAGCTCTCCTTTCGGTCCTTTAACAGTGACGGAAAGTCCGTCAAGAGTTACAGAGACCTTTTCAGGAACTTGAACCGGGTTTTTACCAATGCGAGACATAATTAAATACTCCTGATCAATACACGTAACAAAGGACTTCTCCTCCAATGCCTTGTTTACGGGCATCGCGGTCACTCATTACCCCTTTTGAAGTAGAGATAATAGCCACCCCTAAACCCCCAAGGACTTTAGGAAGACCACGAGTGTTTTTATAGATTCGTAAGCCAGGCTTGCTAACCCTCTGCATAGAACGAATTGTTGGATGACGGTGTTTTCCGCTGTACTTCAATTCAAGAATTAATTGAGTACTGACACCTTCCCCTTCTTCACTGAATTCAGTAATGAATCCTTCTTGCCTAAGTACTTTTGCAATACTGCGAGACATTTTGGAAGCAGGGATGCGTGTTGTCTGGTGTCTTTTCTCACTAGCATTACGAATGCGAGTGAGCATATCTGAAATTGGATCGTGATTAGCCATAGTCGTCTGCGAATTGGTCTCAGTTACTACGGAAAGGCATTCCCATCTCTCGAAGAAGAGCTTTACCTTCTTCATCAGTCCTGGCAGTGGTCACGATGGTGATGTCCATGCCTCTGATCGCATCAATTTTGTCAAATGAAATTTCCGGGAAAATAATTTGTTCTCTAACCCCAAGCGTGTAATTCCCACGGCCATCAAAACTCTTAGGACTCACACCTCTGAAATCTCGAATTCTTGGCAAAGCGAGATTAATCAGTCTCTCCAAGAATGCATACATGCGCTCTCCTCGAAGAGTTACAGCACATCCGATTGGCATGCCTTGGCGAATTTTAAAGCCAGCAATTGCCTTCTTAGCTCGTGTCACCAAAGCTTTTTGCCCAGTGATAGTTGCCATTTCGGAAAGAGAAGCTTCCAAAGCCTTAGAGTTTTGAGCAGCTTCTCCTAGTCCTCTATTAACGGTGACTTTCACCACCTTAGGAACTTCGTGAATATTGGAGAGACTTAGATCTTTCAGCAATTTTGGCCGAATTGTCTCTCGATAGCGCTTTTTAAGGGTCATTTCTTGGAAGGAATTTGCTTCTGGTCTTTGTCAGAATGCAAGTAGAGAGAAGGGAAAAGGTTGAGTTAAGAAAGTTTTAGGTAATTAAGGAAACTGGTGAATCAATCAATTAATTCACCAGTTTTCTTAAGTCTTCGTTTCTTAGATCCATCTTTATCTATATGAATTTCTAATCTGCTAGCTACTTTCTTAGTTGTGGAATAAACCATCACTTTTGATGCGTGTAATGAAGCTTCTTCAGTGACAATTCGCCCGCTCTCTCCCTCTTGAGTGGGCTTGACATGTCTAGTTCGAAGATTTACACCTTGAACTACTACATGATTTTGATAAGGAAGAGTTTTTAAAACCTCGCCTGTCTTACCTTTATCTTTACCCGTTATCACTTGAACAGTATCACCCTTCCTAATACGCATTTTGATTCGTTGAGAAAGTTGTGTTTTTTTAATTGCGTTAGTCATTTAAATAACCTCCGGAGCCAAAGAAACAATTTTGGTGAAATTACGTTCTCGAAGTTCACGTGCAACAGGTCCAAAAACCCTTGTCCCACGAGGATTTTTATCATCATTAATTAAAACTGCTGCATTATCATCAAAACGAATTGAGTTTCCTGTTTCTCTTCTCATTGTTGCTTTGGTTCTTACAACAACTGCCTTAACAACATCAGATTTTTTGACTCCCATATTTGGCAAGGCGTCTTTTACAGCTGCCACAATCACATCTCCTACATGTGCGTAGCGACGGTTAGAACCAAGCACGCGAATGCATTGAATTCGTTTTGCTCCACTATTGTCAGCAACGGTAAGAAATGTCTCCTGTTGAATCATTGGGATACCTCCTTAGTTTTTGCACTATGACTAATCACTTCAGAAATAGTCCAGCGCTTTGATGCACTAAGAGGCCTGGTCTCTGTAATGCGAACTCTATCGCCCACTCGACAATTGTTTTCTTTGTCGTGAGCTTTATAGCGGGTGGTCCTACTTACCGTCTTCTGATAGATGGGATGAGGAAAGCGGTTTTCAACCGCTACAACCACTGTTTTGTCCATCTTGTCACTGACGACGATGCCTACCCTTTCCTTTAGTGCCATGATTTTAAATAAAATATTCAGGAGGTTTTGGAACGAATGCGTTCACTCTGAACAGTCAAAAGTTGTGCCAATTTAATACGAGCTTCCTTAAAACGATGAGTGTTTGTCAGCTGTCTAGTGGCCTGCTTAAAACGGAGATCAAATAACTCACGCCGGAGATCATCGATTTGTTCCGTAATATCTGAATCGGTCAGATTTCTGACCTCAATTGCATCTAATTTGGCCATAATCAAGAGTCCGAGCTAGCTGATTGAGCAGTAGAAGAAGAACTAGAGGCAGTAGAAAGCTGACTCTCATCTTCAATAGATAAGAATTTAGTTTTGACAGGAAGTTTGTACTGCGCAAGTCTCATAGCCTCCTTAGCTATTTCTTGCGTAATTTCGTCACCTCCCATTTCAAACAAGATTCGACCAGGCTTTACTACAGCTACCCAGAATTCAGGGTTACCTTTACCGGAACCCATTCTGGTTTCTGCAGGCCTCATAGTGACTGGCTTATCTGGGAAAATACGAATCCAAATTTTCCCTCCACGTTTTACATAGCGGGTCATTGCTCTTCTGCTCGCCTCGATTTGACGAGAAGTAACCCAACCACATTCTTGTGCTTGCAAAGCAAACTGACCAAAAGCAATTGTGTTACCCCTAGTGGCAACACCACGCATGCGGCCTCTTTGCTGTTTGCGAAATTTGACTCGTTTGGGACTAAGCATGATTTAAAGCTCCTTATTTACCTTCATTGGAACGATCCTCAAATTGTTGAGGCCGACGATTACTTCGTCGCTTAGGGCTTGCACCCACAGGTAAAGGTTGATCTTCTTTAGCGAGAACTTCGCCTTTAAAAACCCAAACTTTGATTCCTAAAACACCATAAGTTGTACTTGCAACCTTTGTTGCATAATCAATCTCCGCTCGCAGAGTATGAAGTGGAACCCGTCCCTCTCGAGTCCATTCAGTCCGAGCAATCTCAGCTCCATTCAATCTGCCACCTACCTGAATCTTTAAACCCAATACTCCTGCTCGTTGAGCTCTTTGAACAGCCATACGAATTGTGCGGCGAAAAGCCACTCTTTTTTCAAGCTGTTGAGCTATATATTCAGCAAGAAGATAAGCATCAGCATCAACTCTTTCGACCTCAACGACATTAATCCTTACTTGTCTCCCTCTATCTCCAATCGTTTTTTGGATACCAGACCTTAACTCTTCAATTCCACTACCTTGACGTCCAACAATTACTCCTGGTCGTGCAGTTTTGAGCTCTACTTCGAGTTGGTCTGCCTTGCGAGCTATCAAGACATCACTAATGCCTGCAGCTCCATATTTCTTACTGATAAATCTTCTTATCCGATCATCCTCTTGAAGAAGGGTCGGGTAAGTCTTAGTTGGGGCATACCAGCGAGAGCGGTGTTCCTGCGTAATACCCAGGCGTAAGCCAGTTGGATGGATTTTGTGTCCCATCAGTTTGTTTCTTCAGGGGTTTGTGAATCGGTGGGTGCCGCAACAGCAATGCTGATGTGACAAGTCTGCTTTTTAATTGCAAAAGCACGACCTTGAGCTCGAGGTCTATACCTCTTCATAGATGGACCCATGTCAGCCATTGCACTAGTGATGATTAAAGAAGACGGATCTAGTCCCAAATTATGTTCAGCATTTGCTACTGCAGAACGGAGAACTTTCGTAATGGGGCCTGTTGAGCGATAAGGCATGAACTCGAGCATGATCAAAGCATCTCGATATGTGCGCCCACGAATCTGATCGAGAACACGACGCACCTTAGAAGCTGATCCTCTAACAAATCGCCCATGAGCCTTTGCAACTGAAGTAGTTGTTGAAGAATTAGACATGTTGATTAACGACCTCCTTTTTTATCTCGAATATGACCTCTATATGTTCGAGTGGGGGCAAATTCTCCCAGTTTGTGGCCCACCATTTGTTCAGTAATGAAAACTGGTATGTGAGTTTTGCCGTTATGAACAGCAATTGTATGGCCAATCATCATTGGAAGGATGGTAGAGGATCGAGACCAAGTCTTAATTACAGACTTATCGTCATCAGTGTTTTGCTTTTCAACCTTACGAAGAAGACTGTCAGCAATAAAAGGGCCTTTTTTAAGTGAGCGTCCCATGGCGGATTAAGAAAAAAACATTAAAGAGATAAATAAAATCAGGAATCTCTTCCGCCACGACTCCGCTTAGAAACACGGCGACGCTTACGAAGAACAAACCGATTACTAGGTTTATTCTTCTTGCGGGTCTTGAGACCAAGCGTTGGCTTGCCCCAAGGAGTAACCGGACCTGAACGACCTATAGGTGCACGGCCCTCACCACCACCGTGGGGGTGATCGCAAGGGTTCATAACGCTACCTCTTACTTGAGGTCTTCTACCTAACCATCTACGTCGGCCTGCCTTTCCTAGGCTTGTATTTCTAATTTCTGAGTTTCCAACTTCTCCAAGAGTTGCATAACACTCACGTCTAACTAAGCGAACTTCTGTAGAGGGAAGTTTCAAGGCAACATAGTTACCTTCCTTAGCCATTACTTGAGCACTTGCACCAGCTGTTCTAACCATTTGACCGCCGCGGCCAGCATAAAGCTCAACACAATGAACACTTGAACCTAAAGGTATTGTCGAAAGAGGCATAGCGTTACCACTTTCTATTGGAGAGTCTGGTCCTGAGATAACTTCTTGACCAACACTAACTCCAGCAGGCGCAAGGATATACCGCTTTTCACCGTCTGAATAAAAAAGTAAAGCTAAACGAGCATTTCGATGAGGGTCGTAGTGAATAGCAGCGACTTTTGCTGGGATTCCATGCTTATCACGCCGAAAATCAACTGTTCTATAAAGACGTTTATGGCCTCCGCCCCTATGACGACAGGTAATAACACCGCGGTTATTACGACCTTTGCGGCGGTGTTTTGAGACCAAGAGTGACTTTTCAGGCTTACGCTCAGTCACCTCATTGAAGTCGGTTACAACTCTGGTCCTAGTACCAGGTGTATATGGACGATAAGTACGAATTGCCATTTGATTTCAGCCCTCAGGATTCAGGGAAAAGTTGAATGGAATTACCCTCAGCTAAGCGCACCACTGCCTTCTTAACTTGAGAACGTTTTCCTGCAAAACGACCAACTCGTCGAGTGCGTCTAGGTGGATTCATTGTGCTGATCCCAATCACTTTTACATCAAACATCTTTTCAACAGCAGCCTTGATATCAGGTTTAGCTGCTCGATGGTCAACTTCAAAAGTGTATTGGTTCATATCAAGGCCTCTAGTAGCTTTTTCAGTGATAAGAGGTCGACGGATTACATCAGCTAATCGCTGTTTAAATGCTTCAGTCATTGCCATAAACCTCCTGAATAGTTACTAGAGCATCTTCACCAACGATCAATGAGTTGGCATGAAGTAGATCAAACACATTTAGTTGATCAGCAGAAATCAACTTGACTTTCTCTAAATTTCGAACCGAACGTCTAATGGTTTCAGATGGCTTTAAAAGAATAATTAAAGTCTTAGCATCAGATGCAATACCTAATCTGCCTAGCAAATCAACAATTTCACGTGTTTTAGGAGTCTTCAAACTTTTCCCAAAATCTTTTAAGACAATCAAGTCTTTCAATCGACTCATCAAAGCTGTACGCAATGCCAAACGACGCTCCTTTCGGTTCATCGAAAGGTTATAAGTACGTGGTTTGGGACCAAAAATTATTCCACCACCTGGTCGCAGTGGAGTTCTGATAGAACCTTGCCTTGCCCTGCCTGTCCCTTTCTGCTTATAAGGCTTTCTACCTCCTCCTCGAACTTCTGATCTAGTTAATGTACTAGCTGTTCCTTGCCGACTATGTGCTTGCTGACGCAGGACAGCTCTATGCATCAAATCATTAGAGGATGATTCTTTGGCAACTTTTAGATCAAGAGTTGTCTCACCCGTTTCTTTACCTTGCCAATCGCGTACAACACAAGTAGCCATTATTTTTTACCTCCGTTTGAATTCATTCCAACTCTCTTTGCAGGTCGAATATTAAGCAAAGAGCCAGGTTTACCCGGAACAGAACCTTTCACAACAAGAAGGTTTCTCTCACTATCAATCTTGAGGATGGTAAGACCTCTTGTTGTTATTTTTTTTCCTCCATAACGACCTGCCATTCTTTTACCTGGATATATCCTCCCAGGAGTAGTACCTGCTCCTGTTGAGCCAGGTTCTCTATGATTTTTCGAACCGTGACTCATAGGGCCGCGACTGAAACCATGCCTCTTTTGATAACCAGAGAAACCACGTCCCATCGAGTTACCACTCACATCTATTTTCTGACCAGTTTCAAACGTTCCGACCGTTATAGCTTTACCTAGTTCAAGCCCTTCTAAATCATCAACACGATACTCACGAATGTGACGAAGAGGGTCCTGACCCGACTTGGCAAAATGACCTGTTGCAGGTTTGTTAATGAGTTTTTCTCGAATCACACCAAAACCAATCTGAACAGCGGAGTAACCATCCGTTTCAGCAGTTTTTAGTTGGGTAATACGACAAGGTCCTGCCTCAATCAAAGTGACTGGGACAGCTCTGCCTTGATCATCGAAGAACTGGGACATACCCAACTTCTTCCCTAGGATGCCGATTGACATAATGAGGAAATAACGCCAGCCAATAAAAACCTCAGAAAAGAGGGTTGGGAGAATTAACTGATAAAGAAACGCTGTCTTTACCGAAAAACCAAGCTGTTAGAGACAGCACTAGTAAATCTCGGATGGGCTAGCGAACAAAATCAGTTGGTTGAGACTTAGCCAAACATTTTCAGTTCGGTTAGTTTCTCGACAAAAAGGCTGTTCTACCTTTCTGCACTGACCAATATAAATCCAACGCAATCGTCGGACCTGCTTGCTTTCTAGAGGCCCGGCTAGCGGGCGGGCATAGAAAAGCTCGCTGAACTTAAAACACTACACCACCATGGATCCCTTTCACTTAGAACATTTAACTGCCAGACTCTATTTAAATTGAGTTAAAGCAATGCCTCTATTGCTCTCAGGAAAGAAATTTCGCAGTGACCTTGAGGCTTTTGGATGTCTCGCTATTCATACCCCTCTAGAAGGAGGCTCAGAAACTCGTTTACTTCGTCGTCTTAGAGCAGCTGGATATAGGACCCAGATCAGTTCAGTAAGAGGATTAGGAGATCCAGAAGTTTTTCTTTGTCAATTACATGGAATTAGACCACCTCACTTAGGTCATCAAAGTGTTGGGAGAAATGGTGCATTAGGTGAGGTGCAACAAGTCATGCCTCAACTAAATGAATTACTAGCTAGCAATGCCCCAGTAATCCTTTGGTTGATAGAAGGTGAAGTTTTATCGCGTTCAGAATTAATAGCATTATGTGATCTATGCAAACGTGAACCCCGTTTGAAAATAGTTGTTGAGATGGGTGGTTCTCGTAGTTTGAGATGGGAACCAATGCGACAGCTCTTAAAGGCATAAAAGCTTTATTTTAAGTAAGTTTAAGTAAGGTTCTATTTGCATCAAAGTGATTCTTGCAAAAGGGACCTGGGTGAAATTGATTTGTGGTGCAAGCAATCAAGATCTTCCTTCAATCTCTGACACTTGTGCTGTTTACGCCGCAGCCGGAGTTCATTGTGTCGATATAGCTGCTGATTTAGCTGTGGTCAATGCAGCAAGAGAAGGCCTCGATTGGGTTCAAGCACGCACAGGACGTCGTCCATGGCTCATGGTGAGTGTTAGTGATGGGAAAGACTCTCATTTCCGAAAAGCTTTTTTCAACCCAAAAACATGTCCACAAAATTGTCCTCGTCCCTGCCAAAAAATCTGCCCAGCAAACGCAATAACGGATCAAGATGGCATCATTCCTCAACTTTGCTATGGATGTGGACGCTGTTTACCAGCCTGTCCATTTGGATACATCAAATCAGAAGAGCATTTTCTAAGTCTTAAAGATTTTCATTCTTTCTTCTCCACTGTTAAGCCTGATGCAATCGAAATTCATACAGCTCCAGGCAGAGCAAAGGCTTTTCAAACAACAATTGAAGCAATACTCAAATCACAAATAACTCTCAATAGGATTGCAGTCAGCTGTGGTTTAGAAGGACACAAAACTAATTCAAAAATACTCGCTCAAGAACTTTGGCAGAGATATCAATGCTTGCGAAAGTTCAATCTAAAACCTATATGGCAATTGGATGGGCGCCCAATGAGTGGAGATATAGGTCCCGGAACAGCTCGAGTGGCCCTATCCCTTTGGAAGAGACTTCGCCCTATAGCCCCACCTGGACCTCTACAGATAGCAGGAGGAACTAATGGTCAAACAATTCAGTTTCTTGATTCTTCAATTAAGCCAGAAGGTATAGCCTTCGGAGGTGTAGCTCGAAAGCTAATTCAACCATTAATCATGGAAGCTCAAGCCAAAAACAAAAAGCTCACAGAATGGCCAGATGGATGGAATAAAGCAGTTGAGATAGCTAAAAGCCTAATCAACCCTTGGTTATTAAATTGATTGAAGCAAGAACATAGGATCTAAAAAAATAATTGATTTTTCACCGCTCCATCAATAAAATTGCATTTCCATTTATCCTTAAACGGAAAAGGAAGTGGTGAAATCCACTAGTGGTTGAAACCACGTTGTGCAATTATTTGCATATTCAGTGAAATGACCTCTAATCAAGTCCTGATCTGAATCAATGGGCCGTCGCCAAGTGGTAAGGCAGCTGGTTTTGGTCCAGCCATTCCTAGGTTCGAATCCTAGCGGCCCAGTTTTTAAAACCTTTTGGTGACTAACAAACCTCTTTTAATCTTTGACTTTGATGGAGTGATTGTTGATGGACTATATGAATACTGGGAAAGTTCTCGCACTACCTGTTTAAAAATCCTGGGAAAAAGTTCCAACTCTTCATTACTACCTTTAGAAGTCCCTCCAGCATTTCGTCAGCTACGTCCATGGGTTCACAAAGGTTGGGAGATGGTTGTTCTCGCTGCAGAACTCTTAAGTCCTGAAAGCTCATTATTAAAGAATGGAAGCAAGAGTTTCTCTGAAAATTATGATCAAAGATGTAAGGAAGTACTAAACAAATGGCAATGGTCACCTGACTTTCTTCAATACGAATTAGACAATGTTCGAAGAGAAGCTATAATCAATGATCTGCCACATTGGTTAGCAAGTCATCAAGCATTTCCCGAAGTAATAAAGCGACTAAATCAATTCAATAGCGAAGGAATAGAGTTCGGCATAATTACTACGAAAAGTGCAGAATTTACAGATAAGTTATTAAGATTTCTCGATCTTAAGCCTGCTATTCTCTATGGTCATGAATCAGGAAGCAAACCAACACTTTTACTTGATCTGTTAAAGCATCGAACTATTAAAGGATTCATAGAAGATAGACGTTCTACCTTGGAATTGGTTTTAAAAACTCCTGGATTAAATTTGCTGCCTTGTTATTTAGCTAGCTGGGGCTACCTCAAACCCGAAGATTCCACAAACCTTCCACCAAATATTCACCTGCTAGAACCAAAAACTTTAGCGACCCCCTTGGCGAGCTGGTCTTGATTAGGTAGGGTACGCTTGTACTAACAGGGTGGTCAGGGAAATCTTTGGAAGTGGCATTGATCTCTACTTGCGTCTCATGTCTCGCAATACCATCTGAGCTATTTCAACAAGCAACTTTCTTGCCCTCAGCAATTAATTAGTTTCATGGCAGCTGAAGCAAAGTCAACACAATCTCTCACAGCAAACTCTCGCAAAAGTGACGGACGGTCCGACGAAAGAGACAAGGCTCTCAACCTCGTACTTGGTCAAATAGAACGCAACTTTGGGAAAGGCTCAATTATGCGTTTAGGAGATGCCTCCAAAATGCGTGTAGAGACAATTTCCACAGGCGCACTCACACTAGATTTAGCCCTAGGTGGTGGTTACCCAAAAGGAAGAGTAGTTGAAGTGTATGGACCAGAAAGTTCTGGTAAAACAACACTCACACTTCACGCCATTGCAGAAGTCCAACGTCGAGGTGGAGTGGCGGCTTTTGTCGATGCAGAGCACGCATTAGATCCTATTTATGCTGCTTCACTAGGCGTTGATATTGAGAATCTTTTAGTTTCTCAGCCAGATACAGGAGAAATGGCCCTTGAAATCGTTGATCAATTAGTCAGATCAGCTGCTGTTGACCTTGTTGTAGTTGATTCAGTTGCAGCTCTAACACCTCGCGCAGAAATCGAAGGAGAAATGGGCGATCTCGCCGTAGGAAGCCAGGCAAGACTAATGAGTCAAGCAATGCGAAAAATTACTGGCAATATTGGCAAATCAGGCTGCACAGTGATTTTCTTAAATCAATTGCGCCTCAAAATAGGAATCACATATGGCAACCCTGAAACCACAACAGGTGGTAATGCTTTGAAGTTTTATGCCTCTGTCAGACTAGATATCCGTCGCATACAAACGCTAAAAAGAGGGACGGAAGAGTATGGAATCCGTGCAAAAGTAAAAGTAGCTAAAAACAAAGTTGCCCCTCCATTCCGTATTGCTGAATTTGACATTCTTTTTGGAAAAGGAATTAGCACAATTGGCTGTTTACTTGATTTAGCAGAAGAAACAAACGTTGTAACTCGTAAAGGCGCTTGGTATAGCTACGAAGGAGACAATATTGGCCAAGGACGTGACAATACAATCACCTGGCTTGAACAAAATCCAGAAGCAAAAGACAAAATTGAGGTCCTAGTTCGGCAAAAGTTAACCGAAGGTTCAGAAGTAAGCGCAAATTCCATGAAGCCACTTGCTGCAGGAGCGCGTGCAAGCACAACAACTAAACCAACAATCAGTTCAGTTTCAGCAGCTGCCTAATTACGGAAGGATATATCTCAAAGTTTGATTGAGATGGACAAAATATTCTTTAATTATCTCGCATCAGCTGGCACCCACCAGCCGGCAGCTGGCCCAACAAAACGTACAACTAGCCAAATCAGGATCAGGAGACCTATCCCATACCAACCAACACGAATAGAGAGGCCAGTGAATTGAATCCATTGCTGCTGTGTAATCGGAAGCCAACTGAAAATTCTTGGAGAATTATCAGTTGAATTTGTTTTCTTCTGACGAGGTGGCAGGCCCTGGTCAGCTCGGCGGCGGGCTTCTCCCATGAACTTAATTAATTGTTTCTTGTTTTAACAGGCTATGACGTTTAGTCAGGTAAAAGATGGTGAATAGGAATTGATGGTTGAAGAGAAGCAAAAACATGCTTCCCCCAACTCCTTGACCGCAAACGACCATCAAGAATTGCCAATCGTCCTTGAGTGCCGCGAATCGGGTCAACAACATGTGGCAACACAGTTAAACAGTCTGGCAATAGAAAGTCACGGAACCAATCTCGACCTTGCTTCTTCAACGCTTCAACTTTGGCTGAAATTACAGGTGATTCCAAACTTGCAAATGGTAATAATCCAATAATTAACTGATTAGGAGCAGGGAGGTGATCTTTATTTTCAAGCCACCAAAAACAACTACAACAAACCACTCCATTTATTTCTGGTGCTGTTTTTTCATGAACAACTCTTGTCCCAAATTCAGCAGCTAGTGCACTAGCTAATTGTCTGCGCAATTGAAAGTCATCCAACAAAAGGATAGATATTCCAGAACGACCAAGTATTAACCTGCGACACTGGTCAATTAAATACTCTAAAAAAGGCTCTGAATTAGGTAACGGCTGTCTTGAAGGAACAAATAAAGGAATTGGTTCTTGATGTAGTGATCCTCCTAATTTCACATGAACCTTGACTACACAATCTGCCTTTTCCAACTCAGATAGAAAGAAAGTGTTTTGATCGGATCTATTAATCATGATAAAAGGGTTCTGATTAAACAAACCTTTTAAATTTTGCAATGGATCTAATGGTCTTAGATGCCAATTCCAATCAAGCGTTTTGTAATCCAATACAGCCCAACTTGCCCAACCTTGATTAAGAGCCGTTAAAACATCACCCCATGGAAAAGGAACAAAATTTAAAATCTCCAAGAGGTCCTTTAAGGCAACAATTTCAGTAAGGTCAATCTTTACTTGTGCATCAGATCGAGTTGATTTAGTAAAAAGTCGTCGTGTTAGACGTTCATGCAGATCGATAATTAACGAATCAGCAGAGAGGTGAGATCTTCTCAAGTGATCCCAATCTTTGGGTAAAACTTCAATCGCCATAGCATTTCTCAATCTTCTACTTAAAAACTCAGCTTCAGGGAGAATTAACTGTTTTGAATAGAGATCACCACTCTTATAAGCATTAACTAAGCCAAAATGGTCAAGTAGCCAAATTTTTTCTGGACTGGGGGGCGGCTGCAATCCTTCCCAACAAGGAAAATTAAACCCTTCTAATTTCAATCTTGGTAATTCGAAGTTAAGAAGCCTATTGCGTTGGTTTTTTGAAAGGACTAATACACTTCCTAAACTATCAATACAAAGAGGTATAAGAAGTCCTATCCACCAAACATCTTTACTGCCAATATCAATCTGAAAAAGAGAAGTATCTCTTCGACGCAAACTTCTAGCGACAAGACGACTCAAAGTTAAATTATGAGGCCAAATGAAAGCATCCTTCTTAAGAAGCCGTTTTAACTGGTTGTGAGCGTCGATCTCCAACATAAAAGCAACGATTCAGACCAAAGTCTTTTTCTACATCTTGCTAGAACTAACAAGATAGATAAGAAAAGGACAAGATTTCATGGATAGAAGTTCCAGTTCCTCGGAATGTATAGGGATTGTTGGTCTTGGCCTAATTGGAGGCTCAATTGGTCTAGACCTAAAAGCTATGGGCAAAAAAGTTATAGGACTTACTCATAAAACTGCTAATGCAAACAGAGCAAAAGAGCGCGGAATAGTGGAAGTGGCAAGTACAAATCCCTCAATCCTCAACGATTGCTCGATGGTGATCATCGCCTTACCTTTATCACTGCTATTAAACCCATCTCAAGAATTAATCAATTCATTACCGAAAAATGCAGTAATCACTGATGTCGGTTCTGTAAAAACTCCTATTCTCAAAATATGGCGAAATCTGCATCCACGATTTATTGCCAGCCATCCTATGGCTGGCACACATGAAGCTGGGATTGAAGCTGGTCAAAAAAACTTATTCAAAGGAAAACCTTGGATTGCCACTCCTGAATTAACAACTGATCAAGAAGCTCTAGAAAAAGTTCACCAACTAGCCCTTTCTCTTGGTTGTAGATGGGTTACATCAAAAGCAGAGCTTCATGATGAAGCTGTTTCACTAATTTCGCATTTACCTGTTTTTGTGAGTGCAGCTTTATTGAGTATGGTTGCAGCAACAGAAAGTGCCGATTTATTAGAGTTAACCAAAGCCCTTGCTTCCACCGGCTTTGCTGACATTACAAGGATAGGAGGAGGGAATCCAGATTTAGGAACATCAATGGCAAAATATAACAACGAAGCTATTTTAAATTCATTTGAAAAATATCGTGTTTATTTCGATAAATTTGAAGAAAAAATTCGTTCTAAGCAATGGGAAAAAATAAATATTGAGCTACAGAAAAATCAAATGAGTAGGCCAAGTTTTATACAAGATTTTAGTGATTTCAATCAATCAAATCAAAATTAATTCCTCTATTTTTCATTAATTGCCTGCAGGCCATGAGAGCAGATTGACTAACTCCTGCAGTTCCCTCACCTGGGTAAATTGAATCCCCACAAAGCCATAAGTTAGGAATTGGAGTTCTGCTAGCTAAACCAAATAAGCCAGAATGCAATGGATCCTGACCTAAACCTCCCACAATTCCTCTTGGACGACCTGTCCATTTAAAAAAACTTTTTGGCGTTGCAAGCTCTTTAATCAACCATTCATCTGGCGAAATATTTAACCAAGAGTCCATGACAGATAAGATTTTAGAAAGGGTAATTGATTTTGCTTTTTGATAAGCAAGCTGTTCTAAAGAATTCCAATAAAGAACATCAGCAAAAATACTTACAATTACGGTGGCTTTTCCTAATGGAGCACGTCCATCTCCATCTCGACTAATAGATACGAATAAAGAACCAAGCTCATCCTCATCTAATTGAAGATGAGAAGGATAATCTTTTTGCAAAGCTTTCCTATTAATTGCTCCATAAAAAACCAAAGCTCCACTTGGTTGAGGCAAGTTTGATAAATGATTTCTATAAGAAGTAGGCATACCTCCCTCTGAAGAAATTAGATCAGGAAGACATTGAGGAGGTAGAGAGCAGACAACATCTAAAGCTTCAAAGTTTAATAATTCAGACTTATCAGACAGAACTTTCACTCTCCATGATTTTTGACCATCCTTTACCAAGCCAACTACACGATGAGAAAAAAGTACTTCCCCACCATCACGTAAGAAACACGAAAGCAAACTCTCACTCAGCTTTTGCATCGACTCTTGAAGATGCCATAACCCAAGAGGAGCTTGTCCCATCTGAAGAACAGTGGCCCCATATAAAGCTGAAGTACGGTCTAAAGGTTGTTGAGAATAAAGCCTAAGTTGCAAATCAAGAAATCGTCTTAACCGAATATCTCTGTGACAACCACAAAATTTCAATAAATCAAGCATCGAAAAAGCACTTATCAAACCACTAGGCAAATTCAAAGGTCGTAAAGCTTTAAAAAATTGCTCCAAATCCCAAATATTTCTAAAAGGAATAACTGGGTCTCTAGCCACTAATGACCAATTACTTCTATGCAAAAAAGAGCACAAAGTCCAAAACAGCTCACTCCCTGGAAACTGTTGCTTACGCTCTGCTTCCCAACGAACAGGATTATGCCAGATTTCAATAGGTTTCAAACCATCTGCAAGATCGACCACACAAGCTGGATCCAAAACCTTTGCTACAGGTATTGGCCACTCCAAATGTCTAAATATCCGTTCATGAATTCCCCCTTTTTCTAACCCAGCAACTTGAGTTGCTCCAACATCAAAAACATAAGGTCCACGACGAAAAGTTCCTGCGCAACCTCCTACTTGACTATGAGACTCAAGTAAGGTTACAGAAAGTCCTTCATGCGTTAGTAATGCAGCAGCCGTAAGGCCAGCGACTCCACCTCCAATAACAATTACTGATTTTTCAGTCACCTAATACATTCTTGCAACATCAAGAAAAAAAGGACATGACTAAATTACTTCAAGATGAACTTATCGCTGTTATTGCTCCCGTTGTAGAAGAAAAAATAATAGCAATTCATTTAATAACAAACGCTTCAATTTATCAAACATGGAGTATTCAATTAGCTAATGGCTTAAAACTTTTTGCCAAAACAAGTGGTTTAGAATCTTTTCCAAGGCTAAAGTATGAGGCAGATTGTTTAAATGCATTAAACAAATTTACCGACAAATCATTATTAGAATTACCAAAGGTTTTTTATATAAAAAAACTAGCTAGCATTGCAATATTATTAACAAGCTGGCTGAGTCTGAACCATGGCAATCAAACATTATTAGGTAAAGGAGTTGCTTCTTTGCATAAGCTTTCATCTAAGGAGAGTAGAAATCAGTTTGGATGGGATAGCAATGGATTCATAGGATTAGGAATACAACCTGGTGGGTGGGACAATAATTGGGCTAAATGTTTTGTAGAGCTTCGGTTAATCCCTCAGTTTAAAATAGCCAAAAAATGGAATATTAATATGGTGGAGGTTGATCAACTTATTTCTTTATTAATTCCTTTTTTACAAAAGCATAATCCTTTACCAGTGATCGTTCATGGCGATTTATGGAGTGGAAACGTGGCCTCTAATGAAAATGGAAAAGGAGTTATTTTTGACCCTGCAAGTTGGTGGGCGGATAGAGAGGTTGATATCGCTATGACCAAACTTTTTGGGGGGTTCTCACAAGATTTCTATGTTGCTTATGAAAAAGTTTGGCCTTTACCAAAAGATTCAAACACTAGAACAGATATTTATAATCTTTACCACTTAGTGAATCATGCGAATATATTTGGAGGAAGCTATATAGAACAAACATTATCCTGCATGAGGAGAATAAAGCTCAAGCTAAATAATTTAGAATTAAACTAAATTCTTTAGCCTAGATATTCTTTACGTAGAGTCTGTACCTTTTCAAATACAGCTTCTCTTTTTTCACTAGTACTTAAATTCTGCCAACTCCACTGTCCTAAAACTACAACTCCTAGTAGCTCAAGAAGGCCAGGGACAATGGGGAAGAAATTGATGGTGTCAATAACAACTTTAATGATTATTTGAGCAAGAATAACTATGGCAATAATCCCAACAGCTTTGCCATATTTGCCCATTTGACTCCAGTCAACCTTACTTAAAGTCTCGTTGACATTGCCCATTACCTCACTAAAGCGATCTGCAAAGCTGATAACTTCGGGATTACCAGAAGGTGTATTGTCGGAGTTTGAGTCTTGATTTGACTCAGGACTTACATCACTCATGAACACAAGCTGCCATGCAATTTGAATTGAGCGTATCGAATTAATCTTTTTAACGCCAGGGTAAAAGTACAGATAATGCCGAACACAGATATAGAGAATTCCGAACCTGAATCTTTTTCAAATGGAAAAGCCCCGCAAAATTGAATTCCATAATGATTGTGAAAAAGTTCTTCACCACAGTCTCGTAGCTGTAACACCTGAAGAAGGCTGCGCTTTATTAGTAGGGTGTAAGTCTGAATCAATATCTATACATAAAACAAATCACTGGCAAATAAAACTAATTTGGCCTTGCCTAAATATTTGGGACTCCAAAATATGGAAGCCTTACAAAGTAGCTCATAAAAAAAAGATAAGTTCGCATGCAAAAGAATCAAAAAGTAACCGATTTGCTATTAATCCACTGGATCAACTAATTGCACAACGATGGGCAAGAGCAAACAATATGCAGGTTCTAGGGACAGCACATTCTCACCCAAACAGTAATGGAGTCCCATCAAAACTAGATCTTTCTTATGTCGTAAGGCCAAGCTTAATGCTCATTTTAGATGAGCAAAAACAAATAAATGCTTGGTGGATTTCAAATAATCAAAAAGTTCAGTCAATAGAGGTGGCATTCTGCCTAAAAAAGTAACAGCATATAATCACCACCATCTTTATTAATGCCGGCTAGGAAATCAAAGTATGTTGACTTCAAACCTGAAGAGCTTAAACGTTATGCACGACACCTTTCTCTACCTGGGATAGGCATAGAAGGACAAAAAAAATTAAAAAGAAGCTCTGTTCTTTGTGTTGGAACTGGCGGTTTAGGGTCACCAGTTTTACTATATTTAGCCGCAGCTGGTATCGGTCATATTGGAATCGTAGACTCTGATTCCGTAGAAGATTCAAACTTACAACGACAAATAATTCATGGCACAAGTTCAATCGGAAAACCAAAAATAGAATCTGCTCGTTTACGAATTCTCGAACTAAACCCTTTTTGCAAAGTAGATATTTATCACACTCATCTAACAACTAAAAATGCTTTGGATATCATAAAAGCATATGATATTGTTTGTGATTGTACAGATAATTTCGCAAGCAAGTATCTGATTAATGATGCATGTATTATTCTCAATAAGCCAAGCATTTATGGTTCAATTGCATTTTTTGAAGGGCATACAACAGTATTCAATCTAAAAAACAATAGCCCTAACCTTAGAGACTTAATACCAACTCCTCCGCCCAATGAGCTACTGCCTACTTGTGAAGAAGGAGGGGTTTTTGGCGTGCTTCCAGGAATAATCGGAGTTATTCAGGCGACAGAAGTAATAAAGATTATTACAGGTAGTGGAAAGCCTTTGGATGGTAGATTACTTGTTTTTGATGCATTAAAGATGGAATTTAAAGAATTAAAATTAAACAAAAATGTCAGCCAAAAAGCAATTAATAAATTAATAGATTATCAAACTTTCTGTGAAAATAAAAACAATTTAAATAATAATTCAATCTCTAGCATTTCTGCAAAAGACCTACAAAGCAAACTAGAGAAAGAACCTAATAAAATCCTACTTTTAGATGTTAGAACTGCTAGTGAATTTGAAATGAAGTCTATTAAGCATGCAATTTTAATGCCTTTACAAAAAATCCAAAATGGTGAAGCTATTGCAAGTATAAAAAAAATGGCATATGGAAAAGAGTTATATGCTCATTGCAAAAGTGGAAAACGTTCTCTTCAAGCTTTAAAAATTTTAAAAAGTCATAATATTGAAGGGATTAATCTCACTGGAGGAATTGAGGCTTGGGATAATAACTTATAAGCTCTAGTGAATTAAAAATTTGACTAATAATCAACACCTCTCTTCAGATCAACGCCTTTCTCTGCATAGTGTTTATGACAAACCATCTCCGAATGAACACTAGCTAAATCAAAATAAGAAGGTTGATTTTTACAGCGGCCAGTAATTATCACTTCAGTTTCAAAAGGTTTGCGCAATAAAGTTTGAATTATTGGCTCTACCGGAAGCAATTCTAAATCTACTGTTGGGTTTAATTCGTCTAAAATTACAGTCTTATAAAGACCGCTAGATATTGCCGCTCTTGCTATTTCCCAAGCTCGTTCTGCTTCAACATAATCAACAGGTTGTTGCTGCCCCCTCCAAACAATGGCATCTCTACCTGATCGCAGATGATCTACTAAATGCGGATAACTCTCTCTAAGAGCAGCTATTGCAGCATCTTCTGTATAACCACTCCCTCCTTTTAACCACTGCAATATCAACACTCTATGACTTTTATCTTGGCTGATGCCACGTCCAATAGCCTGCAATGCCTTACCTAAAGCACTAGTCGATTTCCCTTTCCCTTCTCCTGTATATATTTCAATAGCCCCAGCTAATCCAGAACTTTGATCTCTCTCAGGACGTTTATGAGCTCTCATCTCAGAATGCAATTCCGCTATTTGAACTAAAGGAATAGGAGCACCACGTCCTGTCACAATAATCTCCATGCCGTCTGGTCTATTAGCAAGCGTTTGAACAACATCATCAATAGGCAATAAATCCAAATCCAAGACAGGGTTTAACTCATCAAGTACCACAACTGAATACAAAGCACTTGCAATAGCACCTTTAGCTATATCCCAACCACGCTTAGCTTCTTGCAAATCAAATTTAGTTGCTTCATTTGCAGTAAAGAAATCAGCTCTACCTGTCCTCACTTGATCAATTAAATGAGGGAACCCTTGCTGCAAGGCCTCAATAGCTGCATCTTCGTCATAAGAACGTCCTGGTCCTTTAAGAAATCTAAGAAGCAGTACTCGTGTTCGCCGTTTTTCACAAATACCTAAGCCAATAGTGCGCAGAACTACACCAAGTGCAGCCTGACTTTTGCCTTTCCCTTCGCCGTCATAAATATGAAGTTGGCCATGAGTTCTTTCTTGCCTATCTGTGGCTGTCGCAATACCAATTCCCCGTCCACGATTAGCAGGGGAATCTTGTGTATCTCTGGATTTATTCGATGCTTCCGTCCTTGAAACCATTTAGGATCTCATTTCATTTAGAGCTTAACTAGATCTAAGAAGGAAGGTAATCTTCGAAAGGAATGCTAAATAAGTAGTGTTATCTCCAGTTAAACAATTGTCCCACTCTCAAAGCAAACAACTGAACTTATTAAGAGAGTGCATTAAAAATTTCAAAAGCGTTTGTGTTGCCTACTCAGGCGGAGTAGACAGTTCATTAATAGCTGCAATAGCTCAAGAACAACTTGGATCTAAAGCACTTGCTATTACAGGTGTATCACCTTCTCTATCACCGCATCTATTAAAGGAAGCAAGAGAACAAGCATTATGGCTTGGTATTCGTCATGAAGAATGTTTTACAAACGAACTCCAAGAAGCTAGCTACGTTAATAATCCAAAAGATCGCTGCTTTACCTGTAAGCGTGAATTACATAAAAATCTTTATGCAATAGCTTGTAAGAATAAAAACAAACAAATTATTGATGGAGTGAATTTCGATGATCTTGATGATTATCGGCCTGGAATTCAAGCAGCCAAACAAGCTGGTGTTCGGTCCCCTTTGGCGGAGCTAAAAATCAATAAAATAACTGTGCGTGAAATTTCAAAGTTCATAGGATTGCCTTGGTGGAATAAGCCTGCACAACCATGTCTGGCTTCTAGGTTTCCTTATGGCGAAGTCATCAGTGAAGAACGACTACGCAAAGTAGATAAAGCAGAGCAATGGCTAAGATCTCATGGTTTTAGAGAAGTCAGAGTACGCAGTAAAGGTGTGAAAGCAAAGATCGAAGTAGGCAGTGAACAAATTCAAAGCTTAAAAAACCAAACTTTTCAAAAGAATGTAATTGATTATTTTCAATCTATTGGTTTTGACTCTGTCGAGATAGACTACGAAGGATATGTCTCTGGAAAACTCAATAGAAATATTGATCTCCTGTGAAATAAAACTATTCAAGATTCAATTTAAATAATTCATTAAAAAATCAATATTTAGTTTGTATAACTGATATTGGATTACGTAAAGAATTCTTTAGAGAAGAAGGTGTTTCTCGTAAAAAGCTTTTAATAGCATGCCTTTTAGCACATAACTCTTTATATAAAAAATCACATGCCCTTTCAGGCATTGTGTGATTGCCGCAAGTAAAGACATCTACAGCTGCATACCCACTCTCTGGCCATGTATGAATAGAAATATGTGATTCAGCTAAAAGTGCCAGCCCAGTTACTCCTTGTGGCTCAAATTTATGGGTTGTCAAGTTGATTACTGTTGCTCCAGCGAACTTCGCAGCGTTATTAAGAGAAGTTCGAAGAAAAGCCTCATCATTTAACTTCACACAATCACATTCATACAGCTCAAGAATGCAATGTTTCCCGACCATATCTGAGGGACTTGTACTTTGTGGCCCAACAACTTTTGGGCCATCTTTTACCATCCATCCAGGGTTCGGATGTAAGCAAGACACACTTTGCTCCATCAAAAGAGAAAAAAATAGTCTCTTACTTTAGCTGACGTCATCAGACTCATTGGATTTATGAACTTCAAACACTTGAGAGTTTTTTTGCCATTCACCCTCAAAAACATCTAAATGGGTTGCACTTATTAAGCACTGATGTTTCTCTCCTACTGCATCAAGCAATAAAAGCTGTCGAGATGGATCAAGTTCTGCCAATACATCATCCAAAAGCAAAATCGGAGGCTCTCCAAAAAGTTGTTGCACAAGCTCCAATTCGGCTAATTTCAACGCTAAAACAACTGTTCGCTGTTGACCTGCTGATCCAAAACGACGGGCGGTTACTCCATTAAGTAAAAAAGCGATCTCATCTCTGTGAGGACCTATTCTACAGCTGCCTGATCTTTCTTCATTCACTCTTTGAGATAATAATTGCTCTTGAATAGATAATCTCCAAGATTCTTCTTCCTCCTTCCCTTCCAAAGAGCTCCCAGGTATATATTCAATTTTTAGCTTTTCTTTCCCCTTACTAAGTCTTTCTTGCCAAATAGATGCCAAAGGTTGCAAGTGCCTCAGAGCTCGGCTTCTTCTACGATGAATCCTCGTGCTAACTAAAGCCATTTGGATATCAAAAGCATCTAAGAGTGTATTTTTCTCAAACGAATCTGAATCTTTCCAATTACGCCAAATTTGATTTCTTTGCCTTAGTAATTTGTTAAATCTACTTATTAAGTCTGCATAAATTGGCTCTAACTGTAGTACCACTCTATCTAACCAATGGCGTCTCAAACCTGGCTCTCCTCGAACTAATTCAAGATCAAGCGCACTAAATCCAACACACCTTAAAGGACCTATTAAATCCATATGTCGTACTAAAGACTTTTCATTTCTAGAAGCTCTCCTCCCTCCTTTCCGCCTTAATTCCAATTCAAGCTTTTCTTGGTTATTAGCAGTGGCTCGAAGCAAAGCCCTATCTTTGTTCCAATGAATAAGATCCTGATCACTACTTGAGCGGTGCGAACGGAGACTCCCCAATAACTCCACACCTTCAAGCAAATTTGATTTACCAACTCCATTCGAGCCAACAACTAACAAGCGTTTTTCTACAAAATCAAGCTGTAGCTGCTTGTAGTTTCGGAATGAATAAAGCTCTAACTGATGAAGGTGAATCTTTTCAGAAGCATCTCTTAGCTAAGGTAACTGTATTGAGGCAACTAAAGAGGGGGTCTCAGCTTTTGGTATCAAACCAAACCCATTTATGGGCATGTAGCTCAGTTGGATAGAGCATCAGATTCCGGTTCTGAGAGTCGGGGGTTCGAGTCCCTCCATGCTCGTTCAAGAAAAATTGAGAATTATCTCAGCCTAAAACCCATGGCTCTAATGCCTCCTGGATCAATTACAAATCCTTGGTCCTGCAGGGCTTCAATGGCAATTGGAGGAGCGGCAACCGAAATACTGCATCCAGACATATCTTTTCTAATTTTCGATAGTGCGCGATATATCAGAACTGCTATCAAAGTATCTTGATTCCTCCCAGGTTCAGCGGCCAGATTCCATAAATTTGCATTCAAACCTTTATCACTAGTAACCCTTACAAAGCCTGAAAGTTTCCCAGTGGAATCATCAATAATACTTAAACAAAAAATACTTTTTTTCAAAGCCAGTTCCAGTCTTTGTGGAGGATGTGTTTCAACATTGCACCGTGACAACAATCTATTGAGTTCCTGAGCAGAAGGCAGCTTCTCTAGTTCCACAACAAATCCTTCAGGAAGTTCAGGTGGCTTAAAAGGTGAACGAAGGCCCAACAAAATTCAACCTGTATTCCTCATGCCAGCAGCAATACCATTAATCGTTAATAGAGCTCCACGTAACAACTCACTACGGCTATAAGTCCGTCCAGTATCCCTATCAGTTGCAAGTGATTCGCTCATTGGCGGTTGACGGTTTTGATCACGCAATCTTCTCAATAAAGCTACCTGTAAAAAGCCAAGAGGAACTATTGTGCGATTCCGTAAGTCAACTGAAAGTTGTAATGCAGGGTCCGCACTAAGTAACTTCCTTTTACCAGTAATCTTTAAAACTAGTTCTTTAGTCAAGTTATATTCATCAGAAATGATTTTAAAAATTCGATTAAAAGCATCTCTATTCTCAGGGCGACCAAGACTGCTCATGTAGTGATGAGCAACTTCTAAATCAACCTTCGAAAGAGTCATTTCCACTTTAGAGATCAACATGCGGAAAAAAGGCCAACGCTGATGAAGTCTTTGCAACAACTCAAGCTGATCAGAATCTGATTCCAGCTCTGCAGACAAAGCAGTACCGACTCCAAACCAACTAGGTAAAAGAAACCGACTCTGAGTCCACCCAAAAACCCATGGGATTGCTCGAAGACTTCCCAAATCTTTTGCACCACTTTTACGACGAGCCGGTCTACTAGAAATTTGTAACTTACTGATCTCCTCAATAGGAGTTACTTCCTGGAAAAAGGCAACTAGGTCAGGATTATCATGCACCAGAGCTCGATAATGCTTTCTTGAACGATCCGCAATCCTGCTCATAAGTGTGTTCCAACTCAATGTTGCATCTAACTGACTCGTTATCAAACTATTCTGAAGAACAGCAGTGGTGACAGTTTCAAGGTTGTATAAAGCCAACTCAGGAAGACTATATTTAGAAGCAAGAACTTCACCTTGTTCAGTGATTTTTATTCTTCCTTGAAGTGTTCCACTTGGCTGAGCAAGAATTGCTTGATAAGCAGGCCCACCACCCCTACCAACTGAACCACCACGACCATGAAACAAACGTAGAGCAACACCTTGGCTACCAGCTAAATCCTGAAGTGCAATTTGAGCCTGATGAATCTCCCAATTACTGGAAAGAAATCCTGAATCTTTATTGCTATCAGAGTAACCAAGCATCAACTCCTGCAGTGGTTGAGCCTTATCTCCGACTCTAGGTAAAAGTTTGCGATAAACCTCTAATTGAAGTAGCTCCTCCATAACTTTAGGAGCACGTTGCAAATCCTCAACTGTTTCAAACAAAGGAACAACTAACAGCTCAGCCCTTCCAGTAGATGGATCAACCAAACCCGCTTCTTTTGCAAGAAGTAATACTTCAAGAAGGTCAGAAGCTGTATGACTCATAGAAATGACATATGTTCTACAAATACGACTACCAAACTCATCTTGCAGTCGACTAAGCATTCTCAATACTGCAAATGTTTCTATTGCACTTTCTGACCAATCAATAGATGAAGGAACTAGAGGACGGCGAGTTTGTAATTCTTCAATCAACCAAAGCACTCTTTCTTCCTCATCCATTTGGTTATAAGTCTTGGGTAGATTTAGATAATCAGTTAACTCGTGAATAGCATCACTATGACGAGTGCTTTCTTGACGAATATCAAGGCTGGCTAAAGAAAATCCAAAGATATGAACCTGGGTCAATAAAGTGTCTAATTGTTCACAAGATAGTTCTGTACTAACTAAACTATTCTTTATAAGTTCTAGATCACTTCGAAATTCTTCTACTGAAGCATAATGAAGAGCCTCATAACTATTATTAATTAATGGGTTCACACTATCAGCTGGTGTTTTCCAACCTGCCTCAGACAGTTGCTGATTTCTTTTTTGGGTTAATCTAAGACGTTCTAATGTATAACTTAATTTCAAACGATAAGGTTCTAAACGATAACGAGCTGCTCTTTCTTCATACACCTCAGGGAAGCGAACCCTATCCATTTCTAAAGACTCTAAAAGTGGAGCACTAACTTGACTCCACTGCATTGAAATACTTAATTGATCTCTTAGGTTCTGAACAGAACTTATGTATCGGTCCAACATCAATTGACGTTGATAACAAGCTGTTTTCCAGGTAATCTCAGAAGTTACAGATGGATTCCCATCTCTATCAGATCCAACCCAAGATCCAAATGTACAAAAAGCCTCTTGTGGAATTTGAACATCCGGATAACTGCTTGCCAAAGCAGTATTAATACGTCGACGCAATTGAGGCATTGCATCAAATAGAACCTGTTGAAAGTAATGTAAAGCGTAATCAACTTCATCTAAAACAGTAGGTTTAAATTGATGAAGTTCATCAGTTCTCCACCATAGTCTTATCTCTTCTTCCAATTGCAGTCTCAAGCTTTCTTTCTCTGAAGTAGAAACAGATGTATCTGATTGAAGTTGCTGTAAAAGGCTGGCAACCTTGCGTTGTTTATGTCTCACCGTATGTCTCACAATTTCAGTTGGATGAGCAGTAAAAACTAAGCGAATATCCATTTCACGAAGCAATGCTTCTAGTTGAGCAGGTGGAACATTTAAATGTCTTAGTCGTTCAAAGAGCTCTCTAAAAGTTGCAGGAGCTGTTTGACTAGCCAACGGCGGTGCAAAAGGGTCTAAAGCTTTTTGAAGATTCTGATCTTGAGTATTTGAAATACTTTCTAAATAACTATCTTCTTCAATCCTTTGCTCAAGAATATTAACTAGTTGAAAGTAAAGTGAAAAAGCCCGTGCAGCAGAAATTGCTTCTACAAGATCCATCCTGCCAATTAAATCAACAATTTCAAGACTCGTTTGCTGGTTATCTTCTTCTTGTGAAATAGGATCACTTAACTGCTTCAATCGAAGAAGGCGATCAGTTTGCTGCGGAGGGCATTCACTTTTCAGTACTGTTTTCCATAAATCTTCAACTAACTCAAGACGTTGTTGCAATAATCTTCCTGCATCTTGATTCCCCAAACCTGATTGAGAAGTTATTACCGATGCAGATTCTTTTTGCATAATCTTTTTTAAAGGATCAGGATGCTTCATCTTCATCCCAACATGACTTCACGAGGATTAGTAATAGTTTCTTTTTCTTGCATTTGAACAATACTTTCTTTAAGTAAATCATCCATAGATTGACCTTGAGAGTAGGCACCAAGCCATTTCATAGACTGATTACCATTTTCAAGCACTGAAAAAATCGGTTCAAGCATATGAAGCATTTTCAACTCACTCGCTAAAGGTTTTACATCTTCAAGTAATTGTTCTATCCAGTCTCGACAACAAATTGTTTTTCCGTCTCTCCAGTGAAGCAATGTTGCATCAAGACTATTTCTTGCAGATTCAGCATCATTCTGATCGCAGAGACTTGCAAGTTGATCTGAATTAAACTTACTAACCAATAATGGATCAAACTTCTCAGGATTATTTCCAAGGCTTAAAACTCTTAATTCCAATAAAGCAGTTAATGCTAAAAGTAAATCGACATCTTCAATTAAATCAAAAATTCGTAGTTCAAGTCGGTTTAATTCATAAGGTCGATTTGATCCATTAGGTCGAACAGAAGTCCAAAGGTGACGTTCATTTTGCATAATTGACTTAGAGAGTTGATCCTCAACCCAATGAACATAATGTTCATGATTTAAAAAAATAGGTACATTTTTAGGAGTTAGAGGAAACTGAATCCATCTCTGAGAATGTGCACCAGTAGGTTTACCATCAAGAAAAGGAGAACTGGCACTTAAAGCAAGTAACAAAGCTGCTTCACATCTAACTAAGCGCAAGGCAGAAAATAAAAAAGGTAAATCTTTTATTCCCAAATTTACATGAACACTAGTTGTGACAACTTTCGTACCATATGTAACTTCTATGAATTCGTGATATGGATTCATAGGGTCTGATCTTTCAAATTTATTGCTATCTCCAAGACTTAAAGTACTAAATGGAAAAATCGTTAAGTTTTGTGGTTCCAACCATTTTCTCAATCTTCTTCTAGGCGCTAAAAGTGCTTCTTTCAACATGGAATATTGTGACTCGGGTGCTGTTATATATTCCAAGTTTCTTTGATCAGGTTCCTTTACAAACTCCTTCAAATCTTTAACTACTTCTGAAGCTACGCCAACATGTTGTCCATTAATTAATCCAGTAAAAAGTTCCACCTCAAAACCTTTAAGTAGCAAGTTGTTACTCATCACTTTTCTTCTTCCAAGCAAGCAATTGCTTTGAGCAATCCTCTGGCTTTATTAAGAGTCTCTTGATATTCAGCGGCAGGAATGGAATCTGCAACAATTCCTGCACCAGCTTGAACTTGGACATTCCATCTTCCCTTTGGCTTGGCAGAAACAACCATAGTTCGAATCGTAATCGCAGTATTTAAAGCACCATTTAAATCCAAAGAACCATAAACTCCTGAATATGGTCCTCTAGATGTATTCTCTAGGTCATTAATAATTTGCATTGCACGGATTTTAGGAGCACCACTAACTGTTCCTGCAGGAAAAGAAGCCATTAACAAATCCAATACATCTGTTTTCTTAGAAAGTAGTCCTTCCACCTCACTGACTATATGCATCACATGTGAATACTTTTCAATAACCATTAGTTCTTTAACCATAACTGTTCCTGGCTTACAAACACGACCTAAATCATTACGCCCTAAATCAACAAGCATGACATGTTCAGCTCTTTCTTTTGGGTCTGTAAGAAGGTCATTTTCTAATGCCATATCTTCTTTAGATGTTTTCCCTCTAGGCCTTGTTCCAGCAATAGGTCTCAGACTTGCACGAATACCTCCTTGAAATGGCTCAGCTTTGACCATAACCTCTGGACTGGATCCTATTAGCTTCCAATCACCAAAATCAAAGAAAGCCATAAAGGGAGAAGGGTTAATCATCCTTAGACTTCGATATAAATCAAAAGGCTGATGAGAGACATCAGTCTCAAGCTTTTGACTAAGTACAAGTTGAAAAACATCTCCGTTTGCAATATGTTCTTTAGCTTTTTCTACAGCTTTTTCAAATTTTGATTTTCCAAAATTACTTTTAATTTTATTTAATTGTTCGTTCTTAGGATGCCAATCCAAAAGTGTGTTTGACTCAAGAGATTGCGTCATACAACGTCTAAGTTCTTCTATTCGCTCCAATCCACAATTAAAAACTTGCTCAGCAGATTCTTGAGTGGTTAAGTCTCCATAAACAACCGCCGTAATCAAACGTTTTACTTGATCAAAAATAAGAATGTTATCCATAAACATCCATATTCCATCAGGTGGTTCTGATTCATCTTCAACATGAACAGGAACTTTTGGTTCGATCCACTTAATCAATTCATAACTCCAAACCCCATAAAGCTGTCCTAAAGAAGGCAAATCAGAAAGATTTATAGATTTATATACAGACAACCACTTTTTCAATTCTTGAAATGGATTCCCATTTACCTCTTCAACTTTCCCATCTCTCCAGGTACGAACCAAATTATTTCCTCTAGCCTTTGCTGTCCATAACGGTTTAGTAGCTACAACACTCCACCTACCAAGTGTTTCTCCACCTTCTACAGATTCAAGCAATACACCTGGTGGCTGATTATGGCCGACTTTTAACCAAGTTGTTAGAGGTGTCTCTAAATCTGCTGGCCAACTTTGTGCTAATGGCACAAAGTTGGCGCCAGCGGCAGCCGCATCTAAAAACGAGTCAAGATCGGGACTGTGCATGATTTATTCATCGCAGCCCGATACGTAGTTTCAAATGTAGCAAGAAGAGATTTAAAAGGTTTTTCAGGAATCGTAAGTCTGAGTGCCCGTAAATTTGATACTAGCTGGATTTGCGTTTTGGCCGATACGACGTGGATTGTGATTAACAATAGGTCGTCCTTCGTTAACCTTTTCAGGGAAAACACCATCTTTTGGATGAAGGAATTCCGTGTCGCCTCCTGGGAATATCCGATAGATCTTGTAGTCTTCAATCCTTGGCTTAAAGGTTCTTAGCTGAGTTCCTAAAGCAAGGCATTGCTCCTTTCTTGCGAAATACATGAGGTTGTCACCCTCATTCATCATCGCAGCCCCGCCAGTAGGCAGTTCAAAAGCCTGAGCCTTGGAACTTGACCAAGTAATAGCGTATTTCTCCTCTGTTTCAGCGGAGTTCAAAAGACCTCCGGTGCTAGCAATGCTTTGGGGGAGATTGCCTTTCAACGTTTCTGTCATGGATTTTTGAAAATCAGCCTTCCTTTACAAGTTGAAAGTAGCACCAGCTTTTATCCCTTATGGCACTAAACATGGACAACCTTCACACCCCTCAACAATGAGTTATCTAAAAACGAACCTTATTTTGTCTCTGCAATAGGAAAAAAAACAGTTAAACCACTGTCTCTACGTTGCGTAAGCTTACCTCCCAAACTAGCCAACAACCGTTGCGTAGCAGCTTGACTGAGCTGTAAGCTTCCAGTCCTTGGGTTCCAACTCAAGACAGTTCCAAGATTTGAATTGGATTCGAAAGCTGAGGAATCTTGATTTTTCAAATTAGGAGACTTTCTAAGAATTTGTAGCTTTAGACGCTGACCTGCTGGACGAAGTTCCAACCTCAAACTTCCTCCAGGTTGTAAACCCCGCATATTGCGATCTATCAAACCGCCTAACATCAATTCCAATTTCTCTGGATCACTAAGAACCTTCGGAAGATCTGGGGTTATATCAAGATCAAGCTTAAGTCCACGCCTTTCAAGATGTTTTCCCCAACTGGGATATAAAGTCTGAAGCATATTGCCAAGATCTGTACTTGCAAAAATCGAATTCTGAGGCTCTCTTCTTTGTAATTCTGCTGCATTAAAAATTAACCCAAATCGATCAATTTGTTCGGTACACTCTG
>QCJX01000011.1 GCA_003215725.1 Prochlorococcus sp. AG-409-I11 | reverse complement strand
TCTTCAAGCATCCCTGAAATGGGTTGATTATCAATACCCCCGGCAACTAAGCAAACTTGCAATCGCGCAAACAATTTCAATCAAAGACGAAAAAGACTGGCTTGAACAATTAGAAAATCACCTGAAAACAAAAGGCTGGCAAGTAAAAGCAAAGACTAATCGGCTGGCAGCCAGGAAAGGTGTCGCAGGTCGATTAGGTCCCATTCTGATTCATTGTGGACTAATTGTGCTGATGATTGGAGCAACTCTTGGTGCATTGAATGGTCAGAAAGTCGAAAGATTTCTTGCACCAGGAAGATCTCTAGAACTTATCAATGCAAATGGAGAGAAAGAACTCTCAATCAATCTTTCACGGTTTGCAATTGATCGTGATCCGGCTGGTAGACCAGAGCAATTCAGGTCAGAAATAAAAATTGATGAGCAAGGGAAATCTAATACAACAATCCAAGAAGTCAGTGTTAATCATCCTGTGAGATTTAAAGGGATAACCATTTATCAAGCAGACTGGTCTCTTGCTGCAATAACTCTGCAACTTTCAGATGGACCAAAGTTACAATTTCCTTTAAGCACTTTTCCTGAACTTGGAGACCAAACCTGGGGACTTGTACTTCCTACAAAACAAAATGGAGAAGATCCTGTTTTCTTAAGCCTTACAAGTGAGCAAGGCCCTATTCAAGTATTCAATGAAAATGGAAAGTTAATTTCCAACTTAAGGCTAGGAGGAGAAGCAAAGAGTATTAATGGATTGAAATTAAGAGTAGTTAATATTATTCCTAGTAGTGGTCTATTAGTAAAAAGTGATCCTGGAGTACCTATTGTTTATGCAGGGTTTGCTATCACATTAATAGGTGGAAGTTTAAGTATTATCTCCACAAGAAAACTTTGGGCAGTGTCAGATCCAAGGGACGAGTTAATTCATATTGGTGGTCTGTGCAATAGAGACTTATCAGGCTTTGCGAATGAACTGCCAGCTCTTATAGCAATAATAGAAAAGCCATAACTTAACAAGTTTGTTTTGATCCATGACTCACACGAATAACAGTGTGAACATTTCCACGAGGGTTAAAGTCTGCCTCTAATTGCATCCATGTAGGATCACACGCCTCAACCAATTCATCTATTATTTGATTAGCAACTTCCTCATGAGAAATCTTTTTATCACGAAAACTATTTATATAAAGTTTAAGAGCTTTTAGCTCTAAAACTTTTTGATTAGGTTGATAAAGAATTTTTAAAACGGCAAAATCAGGATAACCAGAAAAAGGACACTTGCAGGTGAACTCTGGCAAATCAATTGAGATTTCATAAGGTCTAGCAGGCTTTGGGTTATCAAAACAAATAAGTTTTGACTGCTCGATTGCCCTTTCTCCATAGAGAAAAGAGTTGTTTTTAGCATCATTGTTATTCATTTACACCTTCTCTTCTAAAGAAGCTTCATATTAATAACTAAATGATAAGAGCAAAAACCTCTAAATTCATTGTCCAGTAGTGACTATCTCTAATTTAAGAAGCTTTGCCAAAGGCATCAAAACTCAAATTGGTAACATCAGTGACAAAAAAGATGTCTGCTACACCCCCTAATAGGTTGGTGAATTAAAAGTTCCCATGGACATTTGGTTGATTGAAAAAGAAGAAGGGATGAACATCAAACCAGTAAGTGTTCATGGAATGCTGTGGTTGCAAACTCACTTTGAAACAGAAAACTGGGAAGATTTATCTAGGAATCAGGTAATTATTCCAATCTCAGATAGCAAATTTCTTGCAAATGATGCTGAAGAAGCTGGTCTAACAGTAAATTACCTTCCAGTTTTATCTATTTCGGAGACGTTCTAAGTAAATTCCCTAATATTAAGACTCTTACTCAAGCTCCATGAAAAAAATCGAAGCGATTATCAGACCTTTCAAGCTGGAAGACGTAAAAGTCGCTTTAGTAAATGCTGGGATAGTGGGTATGACTGTTAGCGAAGTCCGTGGATTTGGTAGGCAAAAAGGCCAGGTTGAAAGATATAGAGGCTCAGAATTCACTGTTGAATTTCTTCAAAAGCTCAAAGTCGAAGTTGTAGTGGCTGATGAATCAGTAGAAACAGTTTTAAAATCTATAGCTGACGCAGCAAAAACCGGAGAAATTGGTGATGGAAAAATATTTATATCTCCTATTGAATCCGTAGTCAGAATACGTACTGGAGAAAAAGATGGATCAGCACTTTAACTCAAGGTTTCTTTAACTAAATTTTCTAAGTCAGGGATTTCATAAGACTCATCCATACCTAACCAAAGTAAGTATTCGTGATTGCCTGCTGGTCCAGTGATCGGAGAAGCCACAAGTCCTTTTGTTTTCCAACCCAAATCATCAGAACTATTGATGACTGTTCTCAAGGCGTCAATATGAGCAGCAGCATCCTTTACTACTCCACCTTTCCCTACCCTTGCCCTGCCAACTTCAAATTGCGGTTTAACTAACAACAAAGCATCAGATTCATCTTTGAGTAATAACTCTTTAATCACTGGTAAAACAAGACGTAATGAAATAAAAGACAAATCTGCCACGGCCAATGTTGCTCTTTGGTCATCCTCTCGATACAAATCATTAGAATTGAGCTTACGAAGGTTAGTTCGCTCAAAAAGAGTCACTCGAGTGTCGGTGCGAATACTCCATGCCGTCTGACCATATCCAACATCTATTCCATAAACTCGTTTGGCACCATGCTGCAATAAACAATCAGTAAATCCTCCAGTAGAAATCCCTCCATCAATACAGACTCTGCCCTCTACATTCAAAGGGAAAGATTTCAATGCTGCATTCAACTTTTCACCACCACGAGAAACAAATCTTGGAGGGTTTTTAACGTTAACTTCAAGACCTTCAGAGACCTCATAACCAGGCTTATCTAATAGCTGTCCTGATACTGTTCGGACCTTACCCGCCCGAATAAGTCTCTGCGCTTGCTGGCGAGAATTAACTAAACCTTTTGTCAGCAAGTACAGATCAAGTCGAAGTTTTTGGGGCATTTCGTCAAGAAAGTAAACAGGAAACCGAACAAAAACCGCTGAAGTTGGTCATTTAACCAAAATTGCCTCGAAGATCATTTGAAATATTCCAAGAGAACGTGCGAAACAATTACAGGAAATCACGCTCTCAAAAATGCCTTAATTCAAAAAGGCATTTGCAACTAATACCAAGACTAGAGGCAGCCAAGGTTCTTGACTTACTGCCTCCAGGAAGCTTTGCGACTCTTGAGAATCAACCCAATGACTTACCTCCATTCCAAGTTATTAATTGCAAAGGGGGGCGCTGCTTGGTTCGACAACAATCATGGGGAAGATATGTTCATTGGGAAGTAGATCACCACAGGCTCAAGTCAGCTTGAACCCAAGGATGTAAGTTCAAGTCCTTCTAACTAACTAATTTAAGCCCCATTGATAGAACGCTACACACTGCCCGAGATGGGCGAAATTTGGTCCGACCAAGCCAAATACCAAAGCTGGCTAGATGTAGAAATCGCTGCCTGTGAAGCCAACAGGTCACTAGGAAAGCTTCCAGACAAAGAAATGGAGCAAATTCGTACAACTGCTGCATTCGAGCCAGAGCGAATTCTTGAAATCGAAAAAGAAGTTAAACATGATGTAATCGCGTTCCTAACAAACGTGAATGAACATGTTGGAGATGCAGGAAGGTTTATTCATGTAGGTATGACAAGTAGTGATGTCCTTGACACTGGCCTTGCACTGCAATTAAAGGCATCTGTAAAACTTCTTAGAAAAGAAATAGATGATCTTGCTAAAGAAATTCGAGTTTTAGCTCAAAAGCACAAAGAAACGGAAATGATAGGGCGTTCACATGCAATCCATGGAGAACCCATCACTTTTGGCTTCAAACTTGCAGGATGGTTAGCAGAAACAATTCGCAATTGTGATCGATTAAAACAATTAGAAAAAGAAGTCGCAGTTGGTCAAATCAGTGGTGCGATGGGAACCTATGCCAATACGAACCCAGAAATAGAGAGATTGGCATGCCAATATCTTGATTTAATTCCAGATACCGCTAGTACACAAATAATCTCAAGGGATAGACATGCCCATTACGTTCAAACTCTGGCATTAGTAGGTTCCTCTCTAGATAGATTTGCAACAGAAATAAGAAACCTTCAACGAACTGACGTACTAGAAGTAGAAGAAAACTTTGCCAAAGGACAAAAAGGAAGCTCAGCAATGCCTCATAAGAGAAACCCTATAAGAAGTGAAAGGGTTAGTGGATTAGCTCGAGTTCTAAGAAGTTATGTAGTTGCTGCTCTTGAAAACATGGCTCTGTGGCATGAACGAGATATTAGTCATAGTTCTATTGAAAGGATGATGCTGCCTGATACTTCAATTACACTTCATTTTATGTTGAGAGAAATGACTGAAATTATAAAAGGACTTGGAGTTTATCCAAAAAATATGCTCAAAAATATGAATATTTATGGAGGAGTTGTCTTTAGTCAAAGAGTTTTATTAGCACTTGTTGAAAGTGGGATGTCTAGAGAAGAAGCATACAAAGTTGTTCAACAACATGCTCACTCGGCGTGGAATCAAGAAGGGGGAGATTTTCGAGCCAACCTGGAAAAAGACCCTAAAGTCAAGAATAAATTAAGTGCCGATAAAATAGCCAGTTGCTTTAGTAGCAAAATTCATCAAAAACATCTTGGAGTGATCTGGCAAAGACTAGATATTTAAATTAACTCAGTTGAAATTAGTCTTAAAATCAAATTTATTTATACTGTATGAGAACTATTCCCAAAATTAAACTAGAGCTGACTATCACTTCACTCAAACCTATTCAAATCTAATGTTAAACAAACACTTTGTTTCTTTATGGGAAAATAAATGAAAGATTTCTTTCGAATAGAGCGTGACACCATTGGTGAAATTCAAGTACCTTGCGAAGCTCTTTGGGGAGCACAAACACAAAGGTCCCTAATTAATTTTGATATAAGTAAAGATCAAGTCCCAATCAAAATCATCCATGCATTAGCAATCATTAAAAAAGCCGCTGCATTAGTAAATAATCAACTTGGAGTATTAGATAAGGAAAGAACTCTTTTAATTACAAAAGCCGCCTCTCAAATTATCCATGGCCATCATGATAAACAGTTCCCCTTAAAGGTTTGGCAAACTGGAAGTGGCACTCAAACAAATATGAATATCAATGAGGTAATTAGTAACCTTGCTTCCAAAGAATATGGCACTCCACTAGGGAGTTATAAGCCTGTACATCCCAACGATCATGTCAATCGTTCTCAATCAACGAATGATGTTTTCCCAACAGCTATACATATAGCAACTGTTCTTGAGATTCAAAAGAAACTATTACCAGAATTAGATCTTCTAATCAAGGCATTTAATCAAAAAAGTCAAGATTGGGATCAAATTGTAAAAATCGGCAGAACACATCTTCAAGATGCTGTTCCGCTAACTCTTGGACAGGAAGCATCTGCTTGGCGTGATCAACTTTTAAAGGCTTATCAAAGAATCGAAAATAGTCTTATTGAACTATATCCTCTACCCATAGGAGGTACAGCTGTAGGAACAGGACTAAACTGTCCTAAAGGATTTGATCAAGAAATTGTTAAACAGCTATGTCTTATAACCAATAAGCCTTTCAAAGTCGCAACAAACAAGTTCGAATTAATGGGAAGTCATGATGGATTAGTCAATTCAATGTCAATGCTAAAAATGTTAGCCGTAACGTTATTGAAAATTGTGAATGATATACGTTTTTTATCCTGCGGCCCTAAAGCAGGAATAGCTGAATTACAACTTCCTGAAAATGAGCCAGGAAGTTCCATTATGCCAGGGAAAATAAACCCTACGCAATGCGAAGCAATGGCAATGGTTTGCACACAAGTAATTGCTCTAGATGTCGCAGTTGCAATGTCAGGTGGTGGTGGACATCTACAAATGAATGTATATAAGCCTTTAATAGGGTTCAATCTTTTGGAAAGCATTGAATTACTCAGTGATGCTATGAGAAGTTGTAGAACCTCCATGGTGGAAGGAATTAAACCAAATCAAAAGAATATTCAACAATATTTGGAACAATCACTAATGCTTGTAACAGCTTTAGCACCTCTACTTGGCTATAAAAAAGCCTCGGAGATTGCTCAAAAAGCCCACAAAAAAGATATAAGTCTCCGACAAGCAGCTATAGAGCTTGGTTATGTCAATGAAAATGATTTTGACCTTATTGTCGATCCAATGTTAATGATTAAGCCAAAGGACTCAGTAAATTAAGTCAACAATAACGCCTAATTGAATCTTTCAGTCGCTGGGTTGCATGAGTTCTGTTCATCCGATATAGCCTTTAAAATATCTTCTGCTTCACAAACAGGGAATCTATTAATTGACTTCAAAGCTAGCCTTGCATTATTTCTGAGCTGTTGACTAACTGCTTCACAATAAGGAATTTGAGAAAGCAAATCAACTGTTCTTCTTATAATCCTTACCACATCTCCTTCATCAAGAGATGTATTATTTATAAGATCTTTCCAACTCGCCCCACGCGACCAGGCAGCAACAAGGCCCATTAACTCTGATTCCCACCACACAGGGACAACTACATTAAAACGAACTTGAATGCGTAATAACTCCCGCCGAATATAGCTAAGTTCATTAAGAGCTTCTTCTGCCTTTGATGGAGCACTATAACCACTCCATAGATCTGGACGATTTACTTCAGTACTAATTGCTTCAAAAACTGCAGCCAAGTCTGCTGGATGCAGCTCATCCAAATGACCGCTCATTAAGACAAGTCCTAACCAAAGCTCATTGTCACCTCTCAAGCATCCCACTGTGCGGCCTATCTCAGTGATTTCTAAATCATTAAGACATCCAAAATGACGCAAAATCTCTAATAAAGACAGAAATGTTTCCCAATGTTGATTTGATTTGTCATAAAGCAATTGCTGACGCTCTCTAATCTCATCTTCTAAAGCCTCCATTCGTCGACGATGTTTTTTAAGTTTTTTACGATCACCCCATCTATGGGCTGGTAATTGTTCCAACTCACCCTCTACAGCTTTAACTAATTGGAGCTGAGAACGAACTTCACTTGCTAGATCATATTGAGGCGTAGTCATATCATGCCGTTGAGCCATAACATCAATGGCAACTGCAAGTTGACTACTCTTCACATCTCCATGACTCAATTCACCAACACGTGTTAAACGAGGTGCTTGACAAGAACTAACATCTAAACAACTTAATTCCGCATAAAGGCTGACTACAGAATTACAGGGAACTAAAACCCAGAGATTTTGAGCAGTCAAACAAACTAATAAAGGGAACTGACCAGGACCCTTTATTTTCTCGAAAAGTACCGCAGGCGTAACTCGGCCTTGCAATTGAGGCACTTTTAAACTAACTAAAGTTCCAACACTCGCAAACTGCAAAGCCAAAGTTAATTCATTGGCTAACGTCTCCGCAGCTTGTTTTTGAAGAATCCGAAGCAATCGTCTCTCCTCCCTGAGGCGACCCCTACACTTCTCATATTCTTCAAAATCGGTCCAGGCAATATCACCTACTAAACCTTCTAATTGAGTTAATTGTAGCTTTAATTGTGACAATAACTCTTCTTCCTCTATTAAATCCAAACTAGCCAAAAAACGTCCAAAGCTTCTTTCTACTAACTCTCTTGATTTACTAAGGTCATATCGTTGCAAAAGATTCAACACCATGCCATAGCTAGGTGTGAAATGACTCACAAGTGGTTCTGAGGAGCTCAAAGCTAAGTGCCCTGCTTCTCGTGCACCTTCGAAACGGCTTTGTACTGTAACTACATATCCTTGATTATCAAGTCCTCTACGGCCAGCACGGCCAGCCATCTGCAGAAATTCACTACTAAGCAATTGTCTATGACCATTATCACTGCGTTTCGATAGTGTCGAAATGACGGTACTACGAGCTGGCATATTTATTCCTGCAGACAAAGTCTCAGTTGCAAAAACAACTTTTACGAGCCCGTCTTGAAACAATTTCTCAATTAATTCTTTCCAAGCTGGTAGTACTCCTGCATGATGCGCAGCAATTCCACGTAATAACGCATCAACATGTATGCCATCTCTTATTGCTTCTGCATTAGCTTTGGAAAACCTATTCAAATTATCTCTAATCAAATTCTGTTCAGACGATGAAACAAGACAATAATTGCTTAAATTTTTTACAGCCAAATCACAACCTCGACGACTAAAAATAAAGTAAATCGATGGCAGCATATTGTTTTCCGCCATGTTTGCGATCACAAAGCTAATGCGAGGTGCTTGAGGCTGAGGAGGTTTAGAAGAGCCTCTCTTCCGTTTATTTCCTTTTGGTGCACGCCATACTTTGCAATTGGGGTGAAGAGTTGTTCCTTTTGCGTTTAACAATGGATGTAAACCTTTCGCACTACAAAACTTGAAATCAAGTGGCACAGGGCGAAGATCACTAATTATTAAATCCGTTGGGCCATGTACTCGTTCAATCCAAGCTGTTAATTGATCAGCATTTGCAATTGTTGCTGATAACGCTACAAGCTGAACAAATGATGGGCAATGAATAATTGATTCTTCCCAGACAGTTCCTCTTTGAGAATCATTCATATAATGACACTCATCTAAAACAACTGCTTCTACTTGAGAAAGAGGATCATTAGATTCCTTAGTCTCTGCATAAAGCATATTGCGAAAAATTTCAGTAGTCATCACAATGATTGATGCTTCTCTGTTGATAGTTACGTCACCAGTCATCAGCCCCACATTCTCTGCACCAAATTGATCCTTAAAATCACGTAATTTTTGATTCGAAAGAGCCTTTAAAGGGGTGGTATAAAAAATCTTTTGATGATGAGCAATAGCTCGATATATGGCATATTCGCCAATTAATGTTTTCCCAGACCCTGTAGGGGCACTAACAACAACAGAGTGACCTTGATTAAGAGAATCGATAGCTTCAAGTTGAAAGTCATCCAATGAGAATGAGAAAACCTCTCTTGGATCTAGTTCATTGTTGACGAGGTCTGTATCAGTCGTAACGCCCGCCATTGAACTCATGCTCTGAATCCTAGGGAATCATTCAACAAAAATCTCAACTAACAAAAAGACAGTTAAAAAACAAGAAAAGCAGACATCTATTCCAGAAAGCAACAGACTAGCTAAATGCAACACATTCATAAATCAAGGCTTCGCATACTCAGAACCTGGGAACTAGGTCCTGAGCCCGCTGAACTCATGGCATCAAATGCCAAAAACAATTCGATGGCATTGATAGATCTTGCAAGTAATGACTACCTTGGATTAAATAGACATCCATTTTTATTAGAGGCCGCGAAATCAAGCATGATTTCAGACGGTGTCGGAGCAGGATCGTCACGTCTGGTTACTGGTAGTCGGCCAATCCACAAAGCTCTAGAACAAGCTTTAGGCGATTGGCTAGATCGTGAATATGTGATGCTTTTCCCAAGTGGCTTTCAAGCCAACTTAGCCGCTGTAATTGGATTAACTGACAGATATACCACTGTATTTGCTGACAGGTTAATACATCATTCTCTTCTTATAGGCATAAAAGCTAGTGGAGCCAAATTGAAGAGGTTTTTACACAATGATGTTTCTGACTTAGAAAATCATCTAAGTCTTTACCATCAACAGAACCCTCAAAAATCTCCACTTGTAATAACTGAAAGTCTTTTCAGCATGGAAGGAACAAGTCCACCAATCCAGAAAATCTCAGAAGTTTGTGCAAAATATGGTGCAAAGCTTTTAGTGGATGAAGCACATTCTCTCGGAGTGATGGGAAGTCAAGGTCGAGGCCTTTGCTATGGAATGTCAACTCCTATTGTGATGATAAGTGGAACATTTGGCAAAGCATTTGGAAGTGGGGGTGCTTTTCTAGCAACCAACAAAGTTTTAGGAGAACATTTACTTCAAACTAGTGGGGCATTTCGTTACACCACAGCTCTTGCCCCACCTCTTGCAGCCGCCGCATTAGCTGCACTTCAACTTATAAAAGAAAACCCTACTTGGAGTAAGGATCTACAAGAGCGTTCTAATAGATGGCGACAAAAACTTATCCAAAAAGGATGGAAAAATCCACCAGGAAACGGTCCAATTCTTTCTCTTATAATTGGATCAGATCAAAAAGCATTAGAACTTCAAGCGAATTTAGAAAAGAAAGGTCTACTTTGTGTAGCGATTCGTCCCCCCACTGTTCCAGAAGACACCGCGCGCCTGAGAGTAATTGTTCGCAGAAGCCTACCTGCTGGAACCCTAGAAAAGTTATTGATCGCACTATCAAAACAATGAAACAGATCATTGCAATGCATGGTTGGGGAAGTGATAGCAATACATGGCAAAAATGGGAAAAGCACTTTCAACAAAATGGATGGGTTTGGCAAAATGGAGAGCGTGGGTATGGCACAAAGCAACCTATCCAACCTTTTTGGCATAAGGAGTCAAAAAACAGTTCATACGATAAAAGAGTCTTTATCGGGCACTCTCTAGGGCCACATTTGATTGAAAAAGATGTACTTTTTAAAGCAACCGACGTCGTACTACTAAATAGCTTTAGCTATTTCGTTCCTAAAAAGAAAGAAAGCCGTGCTCTTATTGCTGCCCTAGGAGGAATGAAAAAACAACTTGGTACCCCTAACGAAAAACTTATGCTTTTAACTTTTTTAAACAAGGCAAGTAAACCAAATTCTGTCGAAACGATCCCATCCGGTCCTATTACAAATGGTCTCTCATTAGAAGGTCGTAGAAGACTTCAGTCGGATTTAGACTTACTAATTAAGACTCATGAATTAGCTTCAAAGTTATCACCCAAGGTGAGAGCTTTAGTTATTGAAGGGTCTAAAGACTTAATTGTTGTGCCTGCCGCAAGAGAAGGCTTAATCAAAGATCTTGATGAACATCTTGATCTCTCACCAACACACTGGGTAATAAAGCAACAAGGACATATTCTCATGACACGAAGTTTAATCGCAAATGTAGCAACATGGTTGGAGTTATATCAATGACAGACAAATGGCAAGAAGTAATTCTCAGGAATTTTGAATATGCAGCAAAAAACTACAACTCAGGAGCAGAAATTCAACGAATATTTGCATGGAAGCTTGCAAAAAAATGTTCCGAACATTCAATCGCAAATGGACTATGGGCAGATCTAGGTGCTGGGACTGGGTTATTAGCTGAGGCTTTAGAACTATTAAATCCAAGTCAATCAGTTATCAGAGTCGATAGAAGCAAATCAATGTTGGAGCAACACAATCCAAGTAGCCTTACAAACCTATGGGACCTAAATTTTGGTCTTCCTTCATGGTCTGAACTCCCTACATTGCTTGCCTCAAATTTTGCTTTACATTGGCTAAATGAGCCTCAAACAAGAGTCACTGAATGGTTCAATGCTCTAGCTCCCGGAGGTTGGCTTGCTTTAGTTTTACCTGTAAATGGTAGTTTTCCAGAGTGGTATGAAGCATCAAATCAGGCAAAGGTCCCCTGCACAGCAAACATTTTTCCTACATCTAAATCTCTTCTAAAACCTCTTCCTCTTAAAAAAATTCAATATGCACGACAACATCTTTTTACCCAAAAAAGTACCAAAGTAACTTCTCTTTTGAAGCCAATGGTCAAAGTAGGTGCCCAAGCATGTCAACATCGCTCTCTTAGTGTTGGTGATTGGAAACGTCTTCAAAAACATTGGCCTCGTTCCCTAGGCACGAAAGAAGTCACACTTACCTGGAAAATTCAAATCTTATTAGCGCAAAAATGATCTATAAAGTCCCGGGCATAGTGATCTGTGGTACAGATACAGATATCGGTAAAACTGTTATAAGTAGTCTGCTTGTCCAAGGTCTTAATGCAACCTATTGGAAACCAATCCAAAGCGGACTTGATGAAGGAGGTGATACGGGACGTGTATGCAAATGGTTAGATCTTCCAAAGTCACGCTGGATTCCCGAAGCATATAAATTCAAAGCACCAGTTTCTCCTCATTGGGCAGCAGAAAGAGAAAATATCCTGATCGAAACCGAACGATTAAAAATTCCTTCTATTAAGAATGGTCCTCTAATTATAGAAACTGCTGGTGGAGTTCTAGTTCCTCTTACTAGAACGTGGCTGCAAATTGACCAGCTGGAACTTTGGAGACTCCCAATTGTACTTGTAGCCAAAAGTGGTTTAGGAACACTAAATCATACTCTACTTAGTCTTGAAGCATTGAGACGTCGAAATCTAACAGTTATAGGAATCATTCTAAATGGTCCAAAACATCTAGACAATCCAAGAACTCTTGAAGAGTTAGGAGACGTCTCTGTAATTGCTCAATTACCCATATTAAAAGAAATTTCAGCAGCTACACTCTTACACCAATGGGAAAGTCAAAATTTAAGCAAAAAATTTACTGAATTACTAAGTTAACAATCCCATATTCAAGATAAAAAAAAATACTTTAATTACTTAGACTGCTTTAGTTTCATATGTATTTTATGTATTTTGAATAATAAATCTTAGTGCACCATCGTTCGTCAAGCTTTATCAATTCTTTTGAGATGATTGAACAAGAAAACGCCAGCCAATGGCATAAGAATCTTTGGCATCCCTTTACATCAATTGCGTCTTCCAACGCACCAGAACGCATAATAAAAGCAGATGGTGCACTATTAATACGTGAGAATGGGCCCGTTCTTATAGATGCAATAAGTAGTTGGTGGGTAACTCTCCATGGTCATTCTAATCCATATATTGCCAATGCTATTGCCAAGCAAGCTAAACAATTAGAACAAGTAATCTTTGCTGACTTCACTCATGCGCAAGCTGAGCTACTTGCCAAACGACTATGTGCTCATAGTGGTCTAGATAGATTATTTTTTTCAGACAATGGATCTACAGCAGTAGAAGTCGCCTTAAAAATTGCATGCCAATGGTGGCATAACAAAGGAGAGAACAGATCTCAAATAATAGCCTTTGAAGGTGCCTATCATGGAGACACCTTTGGTGCAATGGCTATAGGTGAGCGCAATTTATTTAATGAACCTTATGACAAAATGCTATTCCCAGTGAGCAGAGCATCATGGCCAACAACATGGTGGGGAGATCAAAAAGTAGAGACTCGTGAAAAGGTTGCAATAACTGAACTAGAAAGACTTCTTGAAACACCTACAATCGCAGTAATCCTTGAACCTCTCTTACAAGGTGCAGGAGGGATGAGAGTAGTTCGTCCTGAATTCCTCCAAAAAGTCGAAGAAAAAGTTCGTGAAGCTGATGCTCTCCTCATCGCCGATGAAGTCCTAACAGGCTTTGGAAGATGTGGAGAATTATTTGCATTTCAACGTGCCAAAATCAAACCGGACCTGATTTCTCTCTCTAAAGGTTTAACTGGAGGATTCCTTCCAATGGGTGGAACTCTTGCAACCGAAAAAATCTATCAAGCTTTTGTGGGCGAAGATCCTCAGCTCACATTTTGGCATGGTCATAGTTTTACAGCCAATCCATTAGGTTGTGCTGCTGCAAATGCCAGTCTAGACCTATTGGAAAATCAACCAAATAAATATAAAAATTTTGAAGAAAGACATTTACCTTATATGCAATTGCTATCCAAGCATCCAAAAGTCAAAAATCCTCGACTTATAGGAACAATGGCCGCTTTTGAAATAGATATAGAAGAAGAGAAAGGCTATCTGAATAAAACCGGCAAAAAATTAAAAGCTCATTCATTGAAGAGCGGAGTATTTATTCGACCTTTAGGGAACGTAGTTTACCTTCTTCCTCCACTCTGCATAACTGATAATGAGTTAAGGAAGTGTTATGAAGCTATAGAAACTGGCTTGAATTCTCTTTAAGTATAACTTTAATAATTTTGCCCAAACAAGCCTTAAGGACCTTGCATTATTGCTCTCTCAACATCCTTACGAGGAAGTCCATAAGGAAAACTGCACTGAGTAATGTCTCCCTCTTGATCCCAATGAACCATTAGCTCATCTTTCTGTAGATAAATTCTTGCTGACCACTTGGCGGCCAAAAAAGTCCAAAGGCAATGATTTGTACTATGTTTTTCTGCTCCAATATTAGTCAACCAACACTCTAAGGCTGTTAAAGAATGCTGGTTTAATGGAGTTTGATCGGGAGGGATTGATGACATTCCTGAACATTGATACTGAAGAACTATTAAAGGAATTATCAACAACAAGCCAGCTTGGCCGAACTTGCAATTGTCGCCTATCAGCAATTGCAAATCCTAGCCCAATCAACAAGCTAAATAAAAGAGCCACTAGTAAAAGTAAAAGAGAAAACAACTCACCACCAGATAAAGGTCTTCGAACTCCTATCTCAGTCTTAGATGATAAAGCAGGTCTTATTTCCAAATTTTTAGAGTTAGACTCAAAAAGTGTCTGTTTTAATTGATACTCCTTCAAGTTGGCATCATACGTTTTTCTCAACGATGGATCTGAAAGCAGTTCATAAGCCTCACATACTTCTCGAAACTTCTTGGCAGCCTGCTCCTCAGGAAGCGAAGTTGTATCTGGATGCAATGCTTTACTAAGGTTCCTAAATGCTCGATGAAGAGTTTTTTCATCAGCTGTTTGAGCAACACCCAAAAGTTCGTAAAAATTTCTAGAGGCAGTCAAGTTTTCAAAGATTTAGAATCCAATAAAAGTTGCTCACTAGTTTTTATAGCTAACAAGCTTTTATTAAGGGTGTTCATTATATGAATATTCATTCCTCTCCAGAATCATCAAGCTTCAAAGTTTGGCAAGAACTTACATGGAACCCAAGTCTCAAACAAATAAAACAGTTTATATCTCTTCAAAAACTTCTCAAGCAATCTAATCAACAAGTCAACTTAACAAGATTGGTTGATGGAGAAGACTTTTGGATCGGTCAAATATTTGATAGTCTATGGCCCTTAAAAGAGGAATTAATTAATCCTGATAACAATTGGGAATGTATTGATGTTGGAAGTGGATGTGGTCTACCTGGCCTAGCAATAGCAATAGCTCTACCAAAAACAAAAATCACGTTGGTTGATTCCGTAAGCCGGAAAACTACAGCTATAAAACATATTGTCAGTGAACTCGGAATTTCCTCAAGAGTCCGAGTAAGGAGCGAACGAGTTGAAAAAACTGCTCATAACTCAAAATTTAGAGGAATGTTTGATTTAGCTGTTGCACGTGCTGTCGCTTCTGCTCCTGTAGTTGCCGAATACTTAGTACCGCTTCTAAGAGATAAAGGAGAAGCCTTGATTTATAAAGGGCAATGGAATAAACCTAATCAAATCAAGCTACAAAATGCATTGATTTCTCTCAAAGCTAAAATCAATAAAATTGAACACCTTGATTTGCCAAAGAATCGAGGGGTAAGACATGTGATCCGTGTTAGTTCCGACGAACCATGCCCTGATAACTTCCCTAGATCAATAGGAATACCTACAAAACGTCCGCTTGGAAATTAAATACCCAACAATCTTGATTGACTACTACCTCCAAGTTGAACTTTCAATTCTCGAAGTAAATCAGGGATTTTCTCTCCCCAAGGACTGTCTACAAGTACTTTTTTCAAATCTTCCTCTTGAACTTCTATATCAAGGCAATCAGCATTTGCACCAGGGAACCAATGCCCTCCATTCCCTAATAATTGATAGCGTGCCTTTGCATAAGACTCCATATCCCAAGCAATTAGTAAATTATGTAGCCAAAGTAAAACAGGGATATTGATACGACCAGGTGTATCTTTCCAACTTGGCAGACCAAGGAACCAACTATCCAACCATTCCTTTCCTAAAGATGCATACTGTGCATAATGTAAGTTTTCAATAATTAATGGTAATAATTCATTTGTTTTTTCTATTAAGTTAATCGCTTCTAGATGAAGATCTAAATCATTAGCTTGAGAAGCTCCAACGCTGATAGTATGTACTCTCTTGTCACTTAAACAAAAAAGATCATTAAAAACTATCGGGTGCAATGGTGCGCACAACTTTAATAGTTTCTCTGATGGAGTATGCAAATGGCCACCTTTATCCGTTGGACTAATAATAAAAACTCCAAGATCATGTTTTTCTGCAGCTGCCAATGCTCGCTCATTATTTTGATAAATGAAATACCAATGCAGGTTGACATAGTCAAATTGATCAGTCTCAATAGTTTGAATAATTAAATCTGTTGGTCCATGGGTAGAGAAACCTATATGACCAACTCGCCCATCCGACTGAAAACGTCTAGCAACTTCTAGACATCCTCCTGGTCGAATTGTTTGGTCTAAATGTTCAGGTAGATTAATTCCATGTATTGCTAGTAGATCTAACCTCTGACACTGCAATCTCCTCAAACTTAGTTCTAACTCTTGCTCAAATTCTTTTGGATTATCCCTGGGGGGTACTTTTGATTGTAATAATCTTTTCCTATCAGGCACTTTTTTCATTGCCCAACCTAATTGCATCTCAGAAGTCCCGTAATGTCTTGCTGTTTCTACATGATGAAGTCCATTTTTAATCGCTTGATTAAATGTTTCCTCTAGATGTTGTTGTTTCTGAACCACTATTTTCTGTTCATCTAGATCTTCCCAACTTTGCTGAAATCGCATTCCACCAAGAGATAAAATAGGCATATCTATCTCTGTACGTCCAAAGCGACGACTAGGTATCGTCAAGGAATTTGTACACATAGTTCATTGCTTTTTACGAGACTTAATGCGACGTGAACTTTTTTGCGGCATACCAAGTGATTGAAAGTCAAATTCATCTAGTTGAGCTCGTAAAGTTTCTAATTCTTCAAAACGAACCCAATGAATACAATCGACTGGGCAGGTATTAATAGCTTCTTGAATTAACTCTGTACTATCACCATCTTGGCGAACAGCTCTGGAACGCCCCCAATACTGCTCGATAACAAAAGTATTTGTAGCTACATGAGAACAGTAACGACATCCAATACAAGTACTTTCATCTACCCATACCGCCTTTTCGCGAAGTTGGCCTCCAAGAATTGGTTCTCTACCATTTGGCCCTAATTCTTGATAAGCCTTAGCTTGAAAAGCTGAAGAAGGGTCACTAGCCAATACTAGGAATCCCAACGTGTAACAACAAGCTCGATCGAACCATCTTGATTGTTGGTCTGTTCAGCTACTTCAAACCCTTCTTCATTAGTTGCTAATAGGACAGTATTTAGGGCATAACGCTGTGTCAACTGAGATAAAAATCTTTCTACTGGAACTGTTTGCTGCCAAAGGTCTATATCAGTAACTAGCTCATAAGTTTCTGATATCGGATTCAACCTGAACCCGATATCAGAACCTTTTGACATTTCTACAGTCAAATCTGCTTTAACCGTCTGGCCTCTAAACCCTCTAACCAACTTTGTACCTTCTAGAGGTAAAAAGCCCATATCAACAAGGGACTGAGTAAGTATTTCCTTTTTACGAAGTTCTGTTTTGACAGTTGTGAAGTGTGACATTAGAAAATTTCAGTGGAAATTACTTTGGTTTGCTTAGTTTCAGAGCTAAAAGCCTCTGAAGTACTGTCTCTTCGCTCAACCGAACCTAATGCACTTTCCAGTTTTTCTGTCAAATGCAAGCAAGAATCACCAACAAGTCCTTCCACTGTTTCTTCAACTCGTCCATCTTGGCGAATACGAAACCGAAGAGTTCGCTGAGGCATCTTGAATCGATATTGGTCGGTATAAGTAAGGGATGTTATAGGGAAAACTATCCCTTTTGGGTTTTTTTTGTAACAGACCGCTGTAAGTAATGAGAATTAAGCCAATAATCCATCATTCATCATCATCTTCAATTTTGTTTGAACTTGCTGATCTTCAAGCTGCTCTAGAACAACTCTGGCCTCATAACGCACAGAAGGTTCGTCTTCTTGTAATAAAACAGAAATAAAAGCCTCAACTAATTCATTTTTTCTTTCCTCAGTCAGCTTTTCATATAGCCTCCCAAGAGACCAAATACAATTGCTCCTAACTAGAGGTTCACTATCAATTCTCAAATTCACAAGTAGTTCTTGTGATGCAATTAGAGCATTCTCAAGAGAACTGGAACCAACTTCAGCTAAAGAACTAGAAGCCCATAACCGAACAGCAGCAACATCATGGTGCAAAACATTAATCAAAGGCTTCAAAACTGAAGAGTCGGCATAATTACCTAGGCTCCATGCGGTTGCTTTGCGAACATAAGCGTTGCAGTCGTTTTGAAGCAAATTTAACAATATATCAACTGCTCGCGGACAAGGGTTTCTTCCTAATGCATAAACTGCACTCATTCTTTCTACAGGACATGGCTCTTGAAGCAGAGGGACAAGTAAAGGTAAGGCTCTTGGGTCTCTATGTTCACAAAACACTCTCAATCCTTGTAAACGTTCCTCGTGGCCTTGTTGCAACCATTTCAAGCCCAATTCACACTCTCTTGCAACAGCTAACTCGTCAGAGTCAAAGCCTTGTAAATCGATCTCGTCTAAAGGATCACCTAGCAATTCAGCCGCTAGTTCCCTTGCTAAGACATCAGGATCTATAGCCAAATTCGCAAGGGCTTCATCTTCCAAATTTTCAAAAGTTTCATTCATATGCAAATCGTAAAGCCATTGAGAATTGTCCTCAACTAATTGGTGCAGGAGCAAGCATGTCTCCTGGCAGCCAAATCCTTGCACTCACTGCAAAAAAAGCAACTGCAAAAAGAGCAACGATCATTATTGGCAAGAGCGTTGTACGTAGAAAATTCAAATCCAACAAAAGTTTTCAGACATTTTGCTCCAGCAAACGCCATAGAACAAATATTTCAAGAAACATTTTTAATGCTTCCTAATCGCTGCTTATTCAAAGCGGATAAGCAAACAAAAGCAACTATCAATCCTACCCATCCTCCTCTCTCCTGATGAAGTAAAAAAGATCCTGACCCAATAAGCATCCCAAACAAAACTGCTGAACCTAATAAAAAACGAATAATTAAATGCTCCAAGGAATCAATCGGTTGAACTCCTAGTTTTATTCTCAAAGCGCGCCAACCTGGACCAGGAGGACGCACTATTTTTACAAATCGCTCCAAGACTTCGTTCGACTCTGGAGGAGTCAGTAAAAGAACAGTGAACCAAACCAAACCTGTAGAGAAAGTTGTAAGCATTAATTTCACTCCATAATCCTCAATACGAAGAACTGGAATAACAGATGTTGAGAATCCAATAAAGAAACCACAAACCATAGCGGCCAACTCAGCTGTTGCGTTTATACGCCACCAAAACCATCGCAGTACAAGAACAACACCTGGTCCAGTGCCTATTGCAATGACAAGACGAAATACGGATCCAATACTGTCATTTATTAATGCTGTAAAAATCCCTAGAAGTAGTAAAAAAATGCTTGCAATTTGCCCAATAAAGAGTAATTCCGTATTACTTGCATTGGGCCTAATAAATCTTTGGTATAAATCATGCGTTAGATAACTTGCCCCCCAATTAACTGATGTGCTGACTGTACTCATAAAAGCAGCTACCAAGGAGACAACAACCAGCCCAAGCGCTACTGGAGGCAAGTATTTAATGGCCAAGGCTGGGTAACTCATTTCCCAATCTTGCTGAGCTGGGAGAAGGACAAGAGCCGCTAATGCAACCACTATCCATAACCAACTTCTAATTAAATAATTTATTACCAAAAAAACCCAACCTGCTTTCTCAGCTTCTCGCTCATTGCGAGTTGCAAGCATTCGCTGTATAAATTCTCCTCCTCCATCGCTACGGCGAAAGCTCCACCATTGCAATGATAAATATGCACTAAAAGTTGCAACACTTATTCCTGCTCCACTAATCCAATGAAAGCCATCTTGAGTCCATTGCCATGGGAAAAGAGAAAGCAGTTCTGGGCGTCCTAAGTTATCAAGTTTCAAAAGCAATTGACTCATACCACCTGATGCTTTTAAGGCAACAAGCGAAACAGCTAAAGCTCCTATTAAGGCAAGGACTAGCTGCAGTAAGTCATTAATAACAACAGCCCAGAATCCACCGATAACTGTATAAATTAAAATCAAAGATGCAACAACTGATAACAAGAGGAATGTGTCACTAAATGGACCAAATAAATGGGTTCCATCAACAATTGATAAGGCTTCAGAAACCTTTCTCATCGCTAAAAAAGCATATCCAATCCCAATGCAATTAACTGGCACTGCAAGCAAAAAAGCCTTAGTTCCTCTCAACCAAGCAGCTGGTGCTCCGCCATAACGCAATTCAGTAAAAGCCGCATCAGTTAGTACACCACTTCGTCTCCACATCGGAGCAAAAACAACCGTCATGGCCACATGGGCCAATCCAAAACTCCACCATTCCCAATTACCAGCCAATCCCCTTGTGCCAACTATGCCAGCCACGTAAAGCGGTGTATCTATAGAGAAAGTAGTCGCAGCCATGGATGCCCCTGCAAGCCACCCGCTAAGTCGACGACCGGCAACAAAATAGTCATCCTCAGTACGATTTCTCCTCGCCAAAAAAATTCCCAAACAAATAGTCAAGGCCAAATAGCTGGCAAGAATTATCCAATCAACTGCAGTCATCTCAATCTTCTCTTAAAAGAGACATTTGTGGTAAACCCCCTCAGTTATTTTTGGCATGCTGGAATCTCAATTGACCACATGCAGCATTTTGATCCAGGCCTCTACTAGGACGAAAACTTACGGCTATCCCCCTTCTTTCTAGTGTTTTTCTAAAATTATTTATTTGAGCCATCGTTGGACGACTGAACTCTCCCCCGTCTATTGGATTGTAGGCAATTAAATTTACATGGCTCTGAAATCCACCAACCAGATCAGCCAATTCCTCAGCATGCTCAATTTGATCATTGAGGTTTCCAAGAAGAATATATTCAAAACTGACTCTTCGTCCTGAAATATCAACAAAATGCTTGCAATCCTCCAATAAAGTTTTGATTGGATAGGCTTTAGCAGTAGGGATCAAACTCTCACGAAGCTTTTGATTAGAAGCATGCAAGCTTACAGCTAGTGTAAATTGAACACGACCAAGAATTTTAACTGCTAATTCTGCAAGTTTAGGCAGGGTATTTACAATACCTACAGTACTAATAGTGATACGTCTCTGACCGATACCTAAATCATAATTAAAACAATTTATCGATTCCAATACTGATTCAATATTAAGTAAAGGTTCGCCCATACCCATAAAAACTATATGAGAAGGGCGCCGGTCCATTGCTTCCCGAACACTCAAGACTTGATCAACTATTTCATTAACTTCTAACGAGCGTTGAAAGCCTCCCTTACCAGTGGCACAAAATTTACATTGCATAGGGCAACCAACTTGGCTAGAAACACAAACAGTTAAACGATTTTGAGTTGGGATTCCAACAGTTTCAATATTCTCGTTATCACAAGTGCCAAGTAACAACTTTGTTGTCGCATCATTAGCTACTGATCGTTTAATTTCAATTAACCTTCCAACTCTTACACCTTGCTCTTGCAAGGAGATCCTCCAATCCTTTGGTAAAACAGTTATCTGATCTAATTCTTTAATTCCTTTTTGATACAACCATTCATGTATTTGACGACCACGAAATGATGACTCGCCTTTAGATACTGCCCACTCCTCAAGTTGGCTTATACTTGAGCCCAATAGAATGCCATTGTTTAACGTCAATGGCATCATGATTACCAAACCAAAATGCCGTGTCTAAGTTTAAATTCAAGAATCACAAGTCCTATAAAACCAATCATTGCTATACGTCCATTTATTTTCTCAGTATGAGTATGAAAACCATACCTAGGAAGTTTACGTTTGGGAATAATTGATGGTTCAAGCATAGAAATCAAAAAACTAAAACAGAAGGAAATGAAAACAAGAAATAAGCTACTTATTCATCAGACAACAGGCCCTCCTCTTGTAGTCCCTCCAAAGCAGCAGGATCAGGAAGTTGCTCCTCTGAAAACTCACTATCTCCACTTGGACGTGCAAAAGCAGCGAAATTACTCATAGAAGCATCAATCCCATGACGACTTCTGGTTGCTTCAAGATCTTCGGCACTTGGGTCGTCTAATAATGCTGTGGACTTAGCTGCAGGAGTAGATGGTATATCTACTGTGTAATCAGGGCGAAGGTTCTGAATACGTCGATATCCAGCGGGATCTTCAGCCAAAATATCCGGGTGTGGACCAGCTTCAGCACGAAGTTCCTCTACAAAACCACTAAAACCCGTACCTGCAGGTATTAAACGTCCAATAATCACGTTTTCTTTTAAGCCTCTTAACCAATCAGACTTTCCTTCAATAGCAGCTTCAGTGAGAACACGAGTTGTTTCTTGGAAAGAGGCTGCCGATATAAAGCTATCTGTATTCAAAGAAGCTTTTGTAATGCCTAACAAAACAGGCGTGAACTCTGCAGGAGCTCCACCAGTTATTGAGATAGCTTGATTTGTATCTTCGACTTGACGTAATTCAATCAGTTCACCAGGCAAGAGAGTTGTATCTCCTGCATCCTCAATACGAACCTTACTTGTCATCTGACGAACAATAACCTCAATATGTTTATCATCGATTGAAACACCTTGAGACTTATAAACATTTTGAACCTCATTGACCAATCGATGTTGTAACTTCGCAATCGACTTTTGAGCTGCTTCTAGCAAAGGTTTTCTATCTCGAAGGTCATTAAAGAAACACTCCAAAAGTTCATGCGGATTGATAGGTCCATCAGTAAGAGACTCACCAGCATTTACTTGTTGACTATCACTAACCATGACATTTCTTCCAAGTAGTATTGGATATTCAGAGATAACATCATCTCCCTCAATCACTGTCACGGTAATCGATTCATCATCATCTCCTTGTTTAATTTCAACAGTACCTGATTTTTTACATAGAACAGCTGAATCACGCGGACGACGTGCCTCAAGAAGCTCTTCAATTCTTGGTAACCCTTGAACAATATCTCCAGTTTTCTGACGTTCAAACACAAGCAATGCCAATCCATCTCCCCTCTGAACCAAATCACCATCACGAACATGTAAAACCGAATCAGGAGAAACCATATATGGTCGACCAATACGAAGAGTGACTTTCTTTCCGTCAACAGATTCGATTTCACCACAACAATCGACTACCTCTCCTGGAGCCAACAAGTCACCATCAACAATTCGTTGACCAACCTCTACTTGTGGGTTGCCATTAGTGGTACGAGTAGTTGTATCTTCTTCACGTTCTACTATTAATCTTCGAATAGGATCACCATCTTGCATTTCAGGAAGTTGAACTAAGCCCTCTTGTTTACAGAGAATCTGAGTTGTAGCTACAACGTCTCCTGCTCCCACCACTTGTTGATTCGAAATCTGCAACTCAGTATGCGTAGACCCATGACTGGAATCTGAGATCGTATCTCTCCTAACCAAAATGCTCTCAAGTATCACAAGGCGCAATCTATCTACTGTTTTCGATTTTTTATCAGCGACAGACTCAACATCAACTGTCATTTGCGGTGTAGTCTCAAATGTCTCTAAATTTAATTGTGTTTTTAGTAATTCAACTCCTTCTACAGACTTAATAAGTTCTCCATCTTTAAAGGCAAGTCTCTGTGTAGCCTTTAATCCTAAAGAAGGGCCTTTCAGTTGCTTAACATGAGACAACTCAGGTAATTGAGCTTCATCAGGAATTGTATATTCCTCAACAGGTCTCAATAAAAGGCCTTTTCCTTCTGGTGTTTCAACAGTCTGAACAAAAACAATTGAATCGGATTTGATTCCCTTTGCAATTGCTTCACCAGGATTAACCATCAAGCCTTCACCATCAAAACGTTCTAACGCCTTACTTTCATTGCAAAGATGAAAACTACCACTACGAACAATAATTTCTCTCAGAATATCATTTTTTTGAGTAACAGTTACGATTCCTGAAGTTTGACTGAAAATATCTTTTACAACTTCAGTTCCTGCTTCTATCCATTGACGATCCTGAATCATCAATAGAGAAATATCTTTATTAATCTCATGTGTTTCTTGAGGAACCCAAAGCAAGGTGCCTCCTTTATTTACTTCAAATCCATTTTTAGCTGAACGTGCTTTTTTAATAGAAAGCCCTGGAGCATATTTGACTAGTCCGCCGGTATTAGTACGAAAACGATCATCTGCCAATTCCGCAACTATTTCACCATGACCAATCTTGCTTCCTGGGATCGTATTTAAACGATAACGTGTGCCATCTTTGGCCTCTAAATGCCAAATTTCACCTGAATGTGTTGACTCTCCATGCAACTTAAAATCCTTAAGAGTCATTGATGTTGTAACTATTTGGACCTCACGAGAGTCTCCAACTGAATCTCTCAGACGTACTTCTCCACCAAATTCACTTGATTGATTAGCCTCTGCTAAAACCTGACCTTCCTTAACTTTTACGTTTCCGCTTACGACAGGCTTTGCATTAGGAGGGAGGTTATAGACATCTCCAGCCAATACCCAAAGTCGTCCTAGGCGCTGTGCCTTAAGAGTGATGTTGCCTTGTCTATCAGTAACTTCTCTTGGTTGAATAGCTTTTTCATACCTCACTTGACCTGCCAAGTCACAAATAACATCCTTAGTTGCCTTCTCAACACTTTTTTTAACTGCCCCAGCAGCAATCTGAGCGACAGTTACGTCTACATCAATTTCTTGACCATCATGAACAAATAAAAGAGAGCCATTAGATATCTCAATCTTCTGAACTCTTCCCTTTGCAGAAGGTTTAATACTCAAAGTGAAATCAACCTCAGCCTGTTGAGCTTCAACTCCATGAGGTGTTCTGTAGCCACGAACACGAGCCTTAGGACCAAACTCAACTGTTCCGGCAATAATTGAACGTACTACTCCTGTTTCAGCTGTAGAAACACCTCCTGTATGGAAAGTTCTCATCGTCAACTGAGTACCTGGCTCACCAATCGATTGAGCTGCAATGATTCCAACAGCTTCACCTAAATCAACTAACTGATTGTGAGCAAGAGCCCAGCCATAACATTTTCTACAAACTGAGCGTGTTGCTTCACAAGTCAATGGTGATCTAACCATGACTACTTTAATATTCGCTTTCTCCATACGTTGAGAAAGTGGAGGATCAATTGCTACATCACGCTCTGCTATTACCTCTCCATCTGCTGTAAGAACTTGTTCTGCAGTTAATCTTCCAACCAAGCGACTTCCAAAACGACCATCTTCAGCTTGAACTGAAATAGCTCGAGTCGTTCCACAATCTTCCTCTCTGACAATCACATCTTGGGCAACATCAACTAATCGACGAGTTAAATAACCGGAATCCGCAGTCCTAAGAGCTGTATCAACCAATCCCTTCCTTGCTCCATAAGAAGAAATTACATACTCTGTTACCGTAAGGCCTTCTCGGAAATTTGTACGAATAGGAAGGTCAATAATTTCTCCCTGAGGATTGGCCATAAGACCTCTCATGCCAACAAGCTGACGTACCTGAGACATATTTCCTCTTGCTCCTGAATTAGCCATCATCCAAACAGAGTTCAATGGATCGTTCTGGTTGAAATTCTTTTTAACTGCATCTACCAACCTTTCATTAGTTTCTGTCCACGTATCAATTACTTTTGTATGTCGTTCAACTTCAGTAATTTCTCCAAGGCGATAGCACTCTTCAGTAGCTGTTATTTGTGCTTCTGCTTGACCTAAAAGATCTTGCTTAGCTTCAGGTACTTTTAAATCATCTACAGAAATTGATACTGCTGCTTGCGTTGCATACCTAAACCCAAGATCTTTGAGATTGTCGGCCATTGCTGCTGTAGCAGCAGTGCCATGGGTTTTATATGCCCAAGAAACTAACTGCTTGAGTCCTTTTTTATCAACAATTCGATTGCGAAAAGGTGGTGGAGTTTTTGCTAAAGGAGGAGCAGTATTTACTTGTACTGCCTTTTTAGATTTAGAACGCTTAGAACCCTTCTTAGATTTAGTAGAAGATTTACGTGTTTTTGGAGTGGTTGGTGTCATCGGTAAAAGCTAAGTAGAAAAATTAAGGGCTTTAAAAAATCAAGCTGTTGCAACAGCATCAATAATCGTGTGATTCATAACTACACGACCGACTGTCGTCAGTATGTAACGACTAATTAATCCTCCTTCTTGATCAAATCGATCCCTACGGAAAGTCCACTGTTCAAAACGAGTTCCATCCTCAAGAGTATTCGATTTAATTGGTGCATCTAAGTCATCTTCATCTTCAACTTCTCCGTTAAAACGAACCCAAATCCAATCATGCAAATTAATTCTCTTATCTTCAAATGCATGAATTACATCTTCTAACGCTGCATAAGTTCTACCTCGATCACCAAAATCTGGCTTCAAAGCTTCTGGTTGTGTTGCAGTTAAATAGTAAGAACCAAGAACCATATCTTGTGATGGAGTAATGATTGGATCCCCTGTTGCAGGCGAAAGAATATTGTTACTAGCAAGCATTAACATGCGAGCCTCAGTCTGAGCTTCAATTGCTAAAGGCACATGAACAGCCATTTGATCTCCATCAAAGTCAGCATTAAATGCAGGGCAAACCAATGGATGTAATTGAATAGCTCTACCATCTACAAGTTTTGGTTCAAAAGCTTGAATACCTAAACGGTGCAATGTTGGTGCACGGTTCAACAAGATTGGGTGGCCTTCTATAACTTCCTGCAAAACCTGCATTACTTCATCATCAGCACGTTGAATTAATTTTTTGGCGGCTTTAATGTTGTTAACGATATTCTGTCGGATCAGTCTATGAATCACAAAAGGTTGAAATAGTTCAATTGCCATTTCTTTTGGTAGTCCACATTGATGCATTTTTAACTTTGGACCTACAACAATTACAGAGCGTCCTGAATAATCAACCCTTTTACCTAATAAATTTTGCCTAAAGCGTCCCTGCTTACCTTCAATAATGTCACTTAATGATTTCAGAGGACGACTATTAGCTCCAACAACAGTTCTACCTCGACGGCCATTATCTATAAGCGCATCAACGGCTTCCTGAAGCATCCTTTTTTCATTTCGAACAATAATCTCAGGGGCAAGAATTTCCTGAAGTCTTGCGAGTCGATTATTCCGATTAATAACTCTTCTATAAAGATCATTTAAATCTGAGGTCGCAAATCTTCCCCCATCTAGTTGGACCATTGGCCGAAGATCTGGAGGTATAACTGGAATAGCATCTAAAACCATCCACTCTGGATTAGCATTAGTTGCAATAAAATTATCAATTACTCGGAGTCTCTTAATAAGTTTTGCTCGTTTTTGTCCTTTACTATTTGAGATCGCCTCTCTTAATTGCTCTGCAACTTCAGATAAATTAAGATCTTCAAGAAGTTGTTTTAAAGCCTCTGCACCTATACCAACAACAGGCTCATTTTCAATAGTTGAATCTTCAGCATAAATTTCATCTTCTATTTCCAACCATTCATCTTCAGTAAGTAACTGTTTGTATTTGAGATCTTTGTGGTCTCCAATATCTAAAACAACATAGCAATTAAAATAAACTATTTGCTCAACATCTCTAAGAGGCATATCAAGTAATATCGCAACATAGCTTGGGATTCCTTTTAGATACCACACATGAGAAACAGGGGCAGCAAGTTTAATAAAGCCCATTCTGTGTCGCCTAACCCGACTCTCAGTAACCTCTACTCCACATCTTTCACAAACAATTCCTCTATGGCGTACTCTTTTATATTTGCCACAGTGACATTCCCAATCCTTTGAAGGACCAAAAATCTTTTCACAGAAAAGACCATCCATTTCAGGCTTAAGGGTACGGTAATTAATTGTCTCTGGCTTAGTAACCTCACCTACTACTTGTCCATTAGGGAGAGTTCTTTGCCCCCATTCCATAACTCTTTCAGGAGAAGCTAATGTTATTTTGACGTAGTCAAAATGGTTCTCAGTACGTAGGTTGCTGTTAGTCATGAACGAAGAGAGAAAGGTTTAATAAAAGAAAGGAATTTGTTGAATAGTGAGTTAATCCTCGTCGTAATCGGACACTCCTAAAGATTCATAAGTAGGCCTACTCGGTGTACTTCTCCGAGGGTTTACATCTTGCATAAGGTCAACTTCCTTCCCTTCGTCGGTATAAACAGCGATATCTAAACCTAAAGATTGAAGCTCTCTCATAAGTACTTTGAAAGACTCTGGAGTCCCTGGCCTTGGAATTGGCTTCCCTTTAACAATTGCATTCAGAGCTTCATTCCTACCTTGCATGTCATCAGACTTGACTGTCAAAAGTTCTTGCAAGGTATAAGCAGCACCATATGCTTCTAATGCCCATACTTCCATTTCACCTAAGCGCTGACCACCTTGCTGGGCTTTACCACCAAGTGGTTGCTGAGTTACTAACGAATAAGGTCCAGTTGAGCGAGCATGAATTTTGTCATCTACCAAATGAACTAGCTTAAGAATTTGAGCATATCCAACTGTGACTGGTTGATCAAAGGGCTCACCTGATCGACCATCTATCAATTGCAATTTGCCAGGATTTTCAGGGTTATAAACCCATTCTTTACCAGGTTGCTTGGCTGCTTCTTTCAAATAAGCTTCAACAGTTTGTTGAGATTTTTCTGCTCCATACATTTCATCAAAAGGAACAACTTTAACCCTGCAGTCAAGGTTTGCAGCAGCCCATCCCATCAAGCACTCAAATACTTGACCTACATTCATCCTGCTTGGTACACCAAGTGGATTTAAAACTATGTCTACAGGAGTGCCATCTGGCAAATAAGGCATGTCTTCTCTAGGCAAGATTCGACTAATAATTCCTTTATTGCCATGACGCCCAGCCATTTTGTCTCCTACTTGGATTTTACGCCTCTGAGCTACATAGACCCTAACCACCATATTTGCACCTGGCGGAAGCTCATCACCCTGCTCTCTTGTATATATACGAACATCAACAACACGGCCACGCTCCGTACTGGGTACCCTTAAAGAATTATCTCTAACATCTCTTGCTTTTTCGCCAAAAATAGCTCTCAAAAGTTTTTCTTCAGGAGGCTGGTCCGATTCTCCTTTTGGAGTAACTTTTCCTACTAGTATATCTCCACTCTCAACAAAGGCACCTGTTCTAATTATTCCTAATTCGTCAAGATTGCCTAAATTTTCTTCTGCAACATTAGGAATTTCTCTAGTAATTTCTTCAGGACCTAACTTAGTTTGGCGAGCTTCAATCTCATATTTTTCTATATGAACAGAAGTATAAAGATCATCCTTAACTAATCTCTCACTAACAAGAATAGCATCTTCATAATTATAACCTTCCCAAGGCATATATGCGACTAAAACATTTTGTCCTAATGCAATCTCTCCTCCTTCACATGCAGAACCATCTGCCAAAACCTGACCAACAATTACAGGTTCTCCTTGTTTTACTATTGGTCTTTGATTTAAACATGTGTCCTGATTAGATCTCTGATATTTCTGTAAGTAATGGGTATGTTCTTCTCCATTCTCACAAGTAACAACAATGGCATTTGCATCAACAAAACTGACAGTGCCATTAACTCTAGATATTGGAACCATGCCAGAATCTCTCGCAACCTGAGTCTCAAGACCAGTTCCTACCAAAGGCCTTTCGGGTCGCAAAAGAGGAACCGCCTGACGCTGCATATTTGAGCCCATTAGTGCTCTATTTGCATCATCATGCTCAAGGAATGGAATCAAAGAAGTTGCAACTGATATCACTTGCACTGGAGATAACTGAACATAATCAACTTGCTCAGGAGGAACCTTTTCAAAATCCTGTCTATATCTGACTGGTATTAACTCAGCAAGAATCTTGCCTTGAGAATCTGTAGCTACATCTCCTGGTGCAACTCGACATTCATCTTCTAAATCAGCTGAGAGATAAATAGGGTCTCCTTCTTTCTTAACTCTGCCCTCTTCAACTTTCCAAAATGGTGTCTCTATAAAACCATATTGATTAACCCTTGCATGTGTTGCCAAGGAATTGATTAGTCCAGCATTCGGACCCTCAGGCGTTTCAATTGGACACAGACGACCATAGTGAGATGGATGAATATCTCTTACAGCAAAACCTGCACGTTCCCTAGTTAAGCCTCCTGGTCCCAATGCAGAAATACGACGTTTATGAGTCAGTTCTGCCAAAGGGTTGGTTTGATCCATAAACTGGCTAAGTTGACTAGAACCAAAGAATTCTTTAATTGCTGCTACAAGAGGCTTCGGGTTAACTAATTGTGCGGGAGTAAGAGAATCAGTTTCACCTACAGTCATCCTTTCTTTAATTATTCTCTCAAGACGATTCAGACCAACACGAACTTGATTTTGCAATAACTCACCAACAGATCTAACTCTTCGATTGCCCAAGTGATCAATATCATCAAGGGATGCACCTCCTACATCTAACTCTAAATTGATTAAATAATCAATTGTTGAGAGAACATCTTCGTGAGTTAAGGTTCTTACATTAGTAGGAATAGTTAGTCGAAGTTTTTTATTAATTTTATAACGTCCAACCCTTCCTAAGTCATAACGCTTTGGATCAAAGAATCTGGTTTGAAGAAGTTGCTGGCCACCACTAACAGAAGGCGGCTCACCTGGGCGTAATTTTTTGTAGAGTTCTAATAATGCTTGATCTTCAGAACTTATTCCTTCTTCATTTGCTGCATCAATAGATTTTTTATAGTATTCAGGGTGCCTTAATTTATCTATAACATCATTATCTGATAAGCCCATAGCTCGCATAAGAACATGAGCATTAATTTTTCTTGTTTTGTCTACTCGAACATGTAAAAGATCATTTTTATCAGTTTCAAATTTAAGCCATGCCCCTCTATTGGGAATAACACTTGCATTATAAGTTCTGCGGCCATTTTTATCTTGTTCATCTTTAAAGTAGACACCAGGGCTGCGAACTATTTGATTAACAATTACTCTTTCTGCACCATTAATTATGAATGTACCTCTCTCAGTCATGAGAGGTAACTCACCTATAAAAACTTCCTGTTCTTTGATTTCTCCGGTTTCCTTATTCACCAAACGACAGGTGACATACATCTGAGAGGCGAAGGTCGCATCCCTTCGTTTTGCCTCTTCAACGTCATGCCTGGGTCTTTTAAGACGATATTCACTTCCTACGAAATGAAGTTCAAGCTTACCTGTGTAATCAGTTATAGGAGAAAAGCTTTCTAACTCCTCAATTAAACCTTTTTCTAAAAACCACTTAAAGCTAGCCCGTTGCACCTCAACCAAATCGGGCAGGTATGTAGCGGTCTTTGCGACCTGAATCGCGCTTCTGCTCATGCGAGGACCTGCTGTTGAGAAGTAGGTTGTTAAATCGGCTGAACTTGTGCCTTAGGACTGCAATCCGATGATTTAAAGACAAAGATAAGGAAAGCAGCCCCCTAAAAAGAGAGCTGCTGCCAAAATCAAAGGCTCAATATATTCGGGTCAGATAAGCTGACGTCGACAATGCACTCAAAAGTAGTGGACTCTTAAGGAGGCACAGACGAAGGATTCCTACGCCCAAGCACGGCCAATGATAAATACTACACTTCAATGGTCCTTTTTTCTAGAGATAACAGCAAATCAAGGCAAGGCAAATAATTTACGAGCATTATTAGTACTGCTAGCTGCAACCGACTCAAGAGACTGACTTCTAATTTCAGCTATTCGAGTGGCAACTGACTCTACAAAAGAAGGTTCATTTCTCTTACCTCTATTAGGCACTGGTGCCAGAAAAGGGCAGTCTGTTTCAATCAAAAAGCGATCTTCTGGAACAATTCGAGCACATAGATGTGTCGCCTCTGCCTTCGGAAAGGTAACAGTTCCACTAAAACTTATATAAAAACCCAACTCTAAAAAGCTTTTCATTTCTTCAGGATTGCCTCCCCAGCAATGCATAACTCCCCTTGGACATCGATCTTCAAGATTACGTTGCCGAAGTTCTGTGAGCATTGGTTCTGCAGCATCACGACAATGAACAATTATGGGCAAATCCAACTCAACAGCCAAGTCAAGCTGAGGCCTTAAGACATCAAGCTGCTCTTCAAGGTTCGAATCTCTAAAAAGATCCAATCCAAGCTCACCAATCGCTACAACTCGAACATCATCAAGTGCCGCCTGCCGCAAGAGATTTTTTGTTTGACCTTCTTTCCAATGTTTTGTATCTAAAGGATGAACTCCGACGGAATAAGAGAGCTCAGGGAAACGATCTGCCAAAGCGCGAATGGCAGGTATTTCGGAAGGTTCAACACAAGCATGTATTAACGATTTAACACCTACTGATCTCCATCTAGATGCAACCTCGTCAAGATCTTTCTCAAAATTCCTGAAAACTATATGACAATGGCTATCAACAAGAGAGAAAGTATCCACAATCAATAGGTTTTGGTTAGTAGTTGATAATAAAGATTAAGGAACGATTAGTAAAAATAAGAAAAAAATTTAATTACCACTTAAATCAAATGGTATCTACAATCTTTTTCATTGCAGAAGTTAATCTTGATTTTTGATTGGCACCATTATTTCGATGTAATACCCCTCGTTTAACAGCTTTATCAATTTTACTAAATGCTTCGTTTATATTTTTTTGCACATTAGCTTTCGCTTCTTCCCCTGGTTTGTCTGAATAAGCACCAATAGCATTAAAGCAACGTTTCATAACGGTACGCATTGCTGACTTATAGGACTTGTTCTCAAGACGGTTGCGCTCAGCTATCTGAATGCGCTTCTTGGAAGATTTGTTATTTGCCACTGAGCAGTGATCGTATATCGGACATCTATATAGATTACCGCAGCAACCTTTTGAATCCCAAAAACAAGACAATAGAGCTGTTAACGCTCTAGCTTGAACATAGCGTTCTAAGTCCGAAGATTGACTGATAATAACCAACTTGAGTTTCAAGAAGATGAGCCCCTAATGCGATGCATAACGGGCTACAAACTAGGTAGAGCAGAGTTAGAAAGAATCTCAGAACGCACGTCTGGTGAAGCTCAGGGACAAGCTTTGGATGCGGTATCCAAGATCCTTAAAGAAGTGAGAAAAAATGGAGACAAAGCACTTATTAAATTCACCAAACAATTTGACGGTTTCCTACCAGAACCTCTTGAAATATCTAATGAAGTACTTGTTCAAGCATGGAATAACACACCTCGCTCTCTTCAAAACGCCCTTAAATTAGCCAAAAATCGAATTCGAACCTTCCATGAATTAGAACTCCCAAAAAATCTTTCATCGAAAGGCATTTATGGAGAGCAAGTAGGGAGAAGATGGGGCCCTGTTCAAAAAGCTGGTATTTATATCCCAGGAGGAAGAGCTGCTTATCCAAGCACAGTATTAATGAATGCAATACCAGCTCTTGTAGCAGGCGTTCAAGAAGTAGTAATGGTTACTCCAGCCACTAACAACGGAGAAATAAATCCAACTGTTTTAGCAGCAGCCCATTTAGTCGGGATACATAGGCTATTCCGCATTGGAGGTGCCCAAGCAATTGCTGCCCTTGCATATGGAACAGAGTCAGTCCCATCTGTAGATGTGATAAGTGGACCAGGCAATTTATATGTCACTCTTGCAAAAAAATCTCTATATGGAGAAGTTGGTATCGATTCACTTGCTGGGCCAAGTGAAGTACTAATCATTGCTGATAAAAGTGCTCAAGTTGAGCAACTGGCTTCTGATTTACTTGCTCAAGCGGAACATGATCCTCTCGCAGCCGCAATTTTACTGACAACCGAATCACAATTTGCCGATACTCTTCCTAGAGAAATTGAACGACAACTAAAAAACCATCCAAGAGAAAAAATATGTCGAAAGTCTCTTAAAGACTGGGGTCTTATTGTTATTTGTAAAGACATAAAGTCTTGCATTGAATTAAATGATCAATTTGCTCCTGAGCATCTTGAATTATTAATTGATAATCCCAATTCAATCCTACATCTTATAAAAAATGCAGGCGCAATTTTTGTAGGACCTTGGTCACCAGAAGCTGTTGGAGATTATTTGGCTGGGCCTAATCACACTCTACCAACTTCAGGAACTGCAAGATTTAGTGGTGCTCTTGGAGTGGAAACTTTTATGAAAAATACATCTATTATTCAATTTAACCAAAGTGCATTTGAAGCCACTTCAAAAGAAGTAATTGAACTAGCCAATAGTGAAGGACTTCATAGCCATGCTGAATCAATAAAAATTAGAACCAATCAATGAATTACTTCTTCTGGAGAGAATTAACAGAAGAAATCCCATTTGCAATTTTCCCAACCAAAACTTCATCAGCGATATTTACAAATAATCCATTTTCTAAGACTCCGGGAATGTTGTTTATTTGTTGTTCAAGATTCTCTGGATCCTTAATACCACCTTTAAAAGTAACATCAAGAACAAGATTTCCTTGATCTGTAACAACAGGGCCTGCTTTTTTAGTAGCCATTCTAAGAGAAGAAGCTCCTTCTAAAAATTGAATTCTTTTTTGAACATGAGTCCAAGCCGAAGGTAAAACTTCAACAGGAAGCTTAAATGAAAGGTTCAAATGCTCTACAAGCTTCGTGGAATCCACCACCACTACAAATTTAGAAGCAAGAGCTGCAACCAATTTCTCCTGAACATGACATGCTCCACCGCCTTTAATCAACTGAAAAGAAGGATCAACCTCATCAGCACCATCTATAGCCAAGTCAATTCTTGACACTGCAGAAAGGCTCCGCAATGGAATCCCCAGCTCTGAGGCAAGGACTTCTCCTTGAAAAGATGTTGTCACACCAACAATATCTTTTAAATGTCCTGAAGAAATCTTGCGACCAAGCTCTTTTATCATCAACGCGGCAGTAGAGCCAGAACCAAGGCCAAGAATCATTCCATCTTGAATTTGATCTACAGCTGCTTGAGCCACAGCCTTTTTCATCTCAGTTTGAAGATCCTTCATCATTAATCAAATCTCGCCAGGACAGTAGCAAATTTTCAGGTCAATCCTGGTAAAGCTTCAGGTTTAATTGAAAGAGTCATTTCCTTATCATTTCGAACAATCTTCAAAACAAAGGGTTCTCCAATTTCTGATTGGTCTACCTGTTCAAGCAAAGTCTGAGGATCCAATACTTCTTTTTCCTGAGCAGATATCACAAGATCACCTCTTTTAAGCCCGGCGCGTTCTGCGGGGCTGTCTGGAAGAACAGTTTGAACTAATGCCCCTGATCGTTCTGGAAGCTCAACTAAAGAGTTTGGATCACGGTTATGTTCCTTTGCTATTCGAGCAGTAAGGGAGATTAATTGCACACCAAGGTAAGGGTGAACGACCTCTCCATTTGACAACAATTGTTCAGAAACTGTTCTTGCCAAATTAATCGGGATAGCAAATCCCAAACCAGCACCTGGGCCTGATCTAACTAAAGTATTAATTCCAATAACTTCACCTAATCCATTAACCAAAGGACCACCTGAATTACCAGGATTTATCGCTGCATCCGTCTGAATTAAATCAAGACGTTTATCAGAAAACCCAAGAGTAGTTATGTTCCTATGCAAACTACTAACAATCCCTAAAGTAACTGTTCTTTCAAGGCCATAAGGAGTCCCTAAGGCAATTGCCCAATCACCAACTTCAAGTGCTTCGGAATCTCCTAGAGGTGCAGAATTCAAAGTTATACCTTGATCTAATTGAACAAGAGCTAAATCAGTAACAGGGTCAGTTCCAATAACTCTGCCATCACACTGTTCTCCATCTGCAAGGGTGACACTTACTTCATCTACTCTTTCCACAACATGTGCGTTTGTTAAAACCAATCCATTTGAATCGATAACAACTCCAGACCCTTGACCTCTCTCTCGTTCTGGGAAATTACTAGGTTCTCCAAGCAAATCCTTCAATAAAGGATCAATCAAAGTAGGGTCAAACTGCTGTCTTTCAACAATCCGTTCGGTATCAATTCTGACAACTGCTGGAGCGACTTTCCTTACTGCACTTGCAACAAAACTATGATTGCCCTCACTATTTGTAGTTGCTAAAGCGGATACCTTTTCTACGCGAATTGGTGTTAATGCAAGAACAAAAAATAGAAAATATCCAATGAAACGTAAAAACCATCTATGGCCCAATTGCATAAAGCTCAGAACTAAAACATTGTCTCAAGACTAAAGCTAAAAACGCCTATAGGATGAAAAAACTTCCATTAAGACATTTGATGTAGAAAAAGGAAAGGTGATCAAGTACTATATAAGTGAGCCTGTCGGTTACCTCCTAAATGGGGGCAGGTAAAAACTGGAACCGCTCGGGCATTAAGTCCGATCGAAACCTAACTATTGCATCACCTCAACGCCAAAGATTTAGAGATTCTGGCATCTAAGACAGCCGCTGATAACGGTTTTGATGTTTGTGGAGTGTCATTACTTACTAATCAAAAGCCAGTAACTATGCGAATACAAGTATGTCGAACAGAAGGAGGTGATGTTTCTTTAGATGATTGCGCCGGATTAAGTGGTCCAATAGGAGAAGCAATAGACAAGTCCCAACAATTTGATATGCCATATATTTTAGAAATAAGTAGCCCTGGGATTAGTCAGGAATTAAAAAGTGATAGAGACTTTCAATCCTTTAAAGGTTTTCCAGTCGAAGCATTTTTTAAAGATGATCAGGGAACTGAGCTCTCTGAAAAAGGTTTATTGCATGAAAGGTCTGCAGAGGATCTACACCTAAATATAAAAGGCCGAATTTCTCGTATTCCAAGAAAACATTTAATTAGAGTTGACCTT
>QCJX01000010.1 GCA_003215725.1 Prochlorococcus sp. AG-409-I11 | reverse complement strand
AGCTAGTCGTCCTGCAATTTCACTCATAGGTGCAAGTAAAGGTAGACTTCCATTTCTCATTTGAACTGTTTCATAACCTAGTCCAGTCGTACCTGCATTTAGCAGTGCTTCTCCAACTTTGGGATAAGCAGCCAAATGCAAGTAAGTAAATAAAACCATATCTTTTCGTAGAAGATGAAATTCTTCTTCTTGCGGCTCTTTTACTTTGACTACGAGATGAGCAGCCCATGCTTCATTTCGACTAACAATTTTTGCACCAGCATCCGCAAAGGCTTCATCTGTTATCCCTGCACCAGATCCTGCCCCAGTCTGAATCTTCACTTCTAGTCCGTGAATTGCTAGCTCTTTAACACCATCTGGAGTTAAAGCGACTCGTTGTTCATCTGCTTTGATTTCAGTTGGGACACCGATGCTTGCCATTGGTGCTGAAAGAGTTGATAGGCGCATGCAACTTAGAAACTTCTTTTAGCTTGCACATCTGTTAAGAGTCTTGCCAGACTTTGTATAGATTTAGATCATGTTGTTGCTATTGGCTTTCTCCATCCACTTCCAAATGCTTGATTACTTACTTTTAGCATTGGAGGTGCTTGACGTCGTTTGAACTCTGCTTTTTTAAGAAGCTTTTGCACCATCTTAATTAACTGTGGATCTTTCCCTTCCTTTATTAACTCCTGAGTATTCCTACGTTCTTCAATTAGATCTTTCAGGATGGGGTCAAGAAGTTCATAAGGAGGTAGAGAGTCGGTATCAAATTGATCTGGTCTTAGTTCTGCGCTAGGAGGTTTTTTCCGAATTGCTGAACCAATCAGATCATCATTCGCGTGTAAGTTATAAAATCGTCTGCATGCATAGGCATCTCTACTGTCAAGCCATTTGCTTAGAGAAAAGACACGAGTTTTATATAAATCGCCGATAACCGCTAACCCACCATTCATATCTCCATAGAGAGTGCAATATCCAACAGCCAACTCAGACTTGTTACCTGTTGCTAAAAGAAGATGTCCATTTTGATTTGCTATAGCCATCAAGATGGTTCCTCTAATACGAGATTGAAGATTCTCAGCGGTTAAGCCTTCAGGTGCTTTATTTAATGGTTTAGTAAGTACAGAGTCGTAACTTTTCATTAGATCAGAAATTGGAATAGTTTCTGTATGCATGCATAACCGTTTAGCTAACCCCAAGGCATCCTCAATTGATCCAGTGGAACTCCAAGGTGAGGGCATTAATATTCCTGATACTTTGTCGGCTCCTAATGCAGCTACAGCAATAACTGAGACTAAGGCGGAATCTATTCCTCCGCTAAGACCAATAAGGGCACTGTTAAACCCACATTTAACTGAGTAGTCTCGAACACCTAGAACTAATGCTTCAAATAGTTGTTGATTAGGGTTTGGCGAAGTTGTTAATAGCGGGCTACTCGCTTTAGTAGAATCCCAAAAAGCTAAATCTTCACGAAATCTTGGAAGTTTGAGAGTGAGTTCAGATTTTTCATTGACAATAAAACTACTTCCATCAAAAATAAGCTCATCGTTACCTCCGACTTGATTGAGATATATCACTGGGCAATTCAATCGCTTTACAGCTTTAATTGCCAACTGTTGTCGTAAGTTCTCCTTCCCATGACTAAAAGGTGAGGCTGAAAGGTTGATAAGCATATCTATATCTTTAGGGATAAAGGCACCTATTGGGTCAGGCCCAGCAATACGCTGTGTTTGAATTTTTTCTTCTACCCACAAATCTTCGCAAATTGTTATTCCTACCTTCCAAGTATTTTGCTTACTTATTAGACATATCTCCCCACTACTTTTTGCGGGGCGAAAATATCTTTTTTCATCAAATACATCAAAGGTAGGAAGTAATTGTTTCCTTGCTATGATTCTCCATCCACTTTTATCTACTATTGCTATTGCATTAAATAAATTAGGTAGTTGAGTGCTATCTATTGGCTCTGCAACTCCTACTAATAAAGAAAGGTCAATAGACTTTGTTGCGAAGTCCATAACCATTTCATGAAGTACCCTTTGTTGTTCTTCTAGGAGCGACGGATGAAGCAGTAGATCTTGAGGTGGATATCCCCATAATGACAATTCGGGAGTAAGAATAAGATCTACTGCTGCTTCTGATGCTTCTATACAGAATTCAAGAATTTTTGAGCTGTTCCCTCTTATATCACCTACAAGAGGGTTTAATTGAGCTAGTGCAACCCTCATAAGATTTCCTTGGAAAGACCATAGAGATTATGCTTTAACAGTATTGGTAATATGGCTTTAGGTATTTGCGCAATCTTTGGTTTAGTTCTTAACTTAGAACTTGATGTGGCTGGAATGTTTAGGGGTAGTAATTCGACTTGCCCACCAAGAGACTCAAGGGTATTAACATGTTCCTGATTCAGTGGCCACCCTTTACGAGGAGCAATCCCAAGACGGGTTTTGCGTAACAAAACTTCTGCTTGAAACCAGCTAGGAATTTGACTTGCAAGATCACTTCCAATAATAAATACTAATTCTGTATTTGGCCAAAGCTTTGCAGCCGTTTCTAACGTTAAAATAGTCTTTTGGTTGCTTAGCTCTGGAACTAATTCCAAGCCAGGATCTCCAATATCATCTACTAAAGCCTTAAGTAATTTTTGTCGTTTTAGAAGAGGAGCTCCATGATTTTTTGTTGGATTATTACTTGCCCATGTCGCCACTCTTGGAAATAGGGTAATTAATCCTTTTAAGAGAGCTTGATGTCCGAGAGTTGGAGGATCAGCACTTGTTCCTAGCAGAGCAATGGAATTGAGGTTTTTGGTCACGGAAGTAAAGTTTGTAGTAACCTTTGATTCTTGATCGACGTTTCTTGCCAATTGACTACCCACCTCTTAAGTTTTGGATCAGTCTTGGCAAGTCGTATTAACATTTCTCTTGGTTGAGGCTTTTTACGCTCACTCCCAAATAGAAACTCTTTTGCAGCTAATCGCCCGATGATTTTCGTTGTATGAACAGCTAGAGCCGCCTGAGCTAATGCAATAGGTCCGGCTGAGGCGATACTTACTCCGCCAGTAATAGGAGTTGCTACTAATAAAAGATTGCGAATTATCCCTAGTAAAACTTGTATACCAACTTGTGTACCTCCAATTAATGCGTTGTGAAGGGATAGGCTTTTTAGTAATTGCCTGGCTGAATGACCTCCTAAATTTAATCCATATAATTTACTGAGTTGAACTATAAGGGCTGTATCGCATGCTAAACCTCCTGCTAAATCCAGCATTAGGAGTGGGTTGGCTGCTACTCCAGAAGCTTTAATTGCGGCAAATTTACCAATGAGTGTTTGTGCTGCTGATTTGCTTCTTTTTAGTCTATGTTGTTTAAGTGACTGGTGTAGGAGATCTGCCTGTTTTAAAGAGTTGAGTGCTAAAAGCAACTCACCTTGTTCTTGAAGAAGGCTAATTAGACTTCTTTGAAGCCCTTTAACCATAGGTAATGATACTTGACTTCTTACTCTCCCATCTCTTTGTAACTTAGCTTTCCTAGGAGCTGCAGCAACGACATGTATCGTTGTTTCTTGAAAAATTAGTGGCAAACGACTTTTGATACTAATAATTAACTTTTTCTGCTCACTTATTTTCCATTGGTCGCATCGATTTAGAACAAATAATATTGGCTTACAACTGCGTTGAAGTATTTTCAGAGCTTCAATTTCAACACTAGTTAAGTCGCTATCTAAAACAAATAACACTACATCAGCTTGTAGAGCAATGCGAGCTGCAAGTCGAGATCGAGCTTCTGCTGAGATCTCATCAATACCAGGGGTATCAACCAATTCTATTGCCTCAAGATTAGAGATTTTCTGGTTCCAAGTGATTGCCGTTGTCTTACGAGTGCATCCATGAGCTATATCTGTTGCAAATATTTCCTTTCTTAGCAAAGCATTGAGAAGGCTAGATTTTCCAACACCAACTTTGCCAAAAACTGCTACTCGCAAACGTTTATTGATCAGACGATTTAATTGACGATCAAAGGTTTTTATTTCTCCTCCTAGGATTGTATGCTCTAGCTTTGTTAAATCCATATGGTTTCTCCATTGCGTGAGTAGAAGTTTGCTCCGTTCTGGAGTGGATGGGATTTTTATCATGAGCTAGATTTCCTCCACCAACCTGCCAGTACTGCTAATACTGCTTCAGCCCCTATGAGGCCTACAAAACCACCAAATTCATCTACAACAACTCTTACTCCTTTTTTGTCTTCATTGAAACCTGTAAGTAGACGATCTACTCGAATCATCTCAGGAACAAATTCAACTTCTTCGCTTAGTTCTGCTGGAGTGAGATGATTTTGTCCTTTTAGTAGAGCTGCAAGTAGGCATTCACGACTTGCTACGCCTAACACTTTGTCAACTTCTTTACCTAGTACAACCCACCATTGAGCATTATTTGCTAATAGGCTTTCTTTAAGTTTGATAAGGCTGGTAGCACCATCAAGAGTGGGAGCTGCAACTCTTGGAGTCATGAGATCTTTTGCTGTTAGGTCATTTAATTGAAAAACTTTTGAGATCATTGCTACTTCGTCCGCTTCAATCTGACCTTTTTGTAAACCTAATCTTGCCATCTGACGAATTTCTTCTTCATCAGTACTTAATTCATTTTCTGCAGTGATTACAGGAAGAAGTTGTTCTAATAACAACAATAATGGACGCATTATTATTCCCAGTAAATGAAGTATTGATGAACTAGCGAGTGAAACTTGCAATGCAAATCGGCTTCCTATTGATTTTGGAAGTATCTCACCCAGAACTATGACTAGAACAGTTAAACCTATTGAGAAAAAAGGTAATGCAATGTGGTTTACATTATTTTTTTCGAATACAAAAGTGGCATATCCGCCAAGCATCAGACTGCCAAAGATATTGAAACCATTATTTGCTATCACCAAAACAGTAAGAGTTCTTCCAAGTTGCTTACGAAGTCTTGCCAACTTTTTGGCACCTGATCTGGGTTTGTTTTTTGCAACTAGTTGATGAATTCGGAGTGGATTAACTGTTAGGAGCGCTGCCTCTACTCCAGAACACAAAGCTGAGCCAACCAAAACAACCACTACAAGAAGTGCTAAAAAAAGTAGATCTGCGCTCATTGTCTGAAAGTCTTTAAGGACTTTGGGGATTTAGATGATTTCAAGCAAGAAAGACTTATCGGCGAGTGATAATTGGTCATCTAATTTTTTCATTTATCTTTGCGTAGGAAGTGCTGGAAGCAAGGCTTTAAGTTTAGAATTTCGATTTTTTTGCATTTCAGGGTTTTTTCCTTTTACAATTGAGGTTGATTCCATAATCCTGTGCTGAAACCACACTTTTTGGAATCTTAAAAGGGAATTTTAATTGTAGGTAAATTGTATATTCCTAGTAACTGCTTTACTTTGGTCACTCTAGCGATGAAGAAAGGATGTGTTTGTTGTGATTGATTCTCATGGTTTTAAGCAGCGTCGTGAGGATTTTTTGACGCGTTTAGAAGGAAAGGCTGCAATTATTCCAGCTGCTTCAATGGTTACTCATCACGCAGATTGTGAGTATCCCTTTAGACAAGATAGTGATTTTTGGTATTTAACAGGGTTCGATGAGCCTGATGCTGTTGCTTTGTTCTTGCCCTTTAGGCCAGAAGGTGAGAGATATGTTTTATTTGTTTTACCTAAGAAAGAAACTGAAGAGATTTGGAATGGATTCCGATGGGGAGTTCAAGGTGTGGTTGATCAGTTTGGTGTAGATATAGCTCACTCTATTTATGAACTTCCTAATCTTCTATCAGAATATTTGCAAGGCTCAGAAGGAATTGTTTTCCGTATAGGAAAACATCCAAAAGTAGAATCAATAGTGCTCAAAATATGGAATGAGCAATTAGATAAATACCAGCGTAATGGTAATGCTGCACTTGATTTGATAGCACCTTGTAAATTCTTGCATTCAATGAGACTCCTTAAGGGAGATGATGAGATAGATCGAATACGTCAAGCCTGTCAAATTTCAGCAGAGGCTCATGAGTTAGCTCGAGATGCGGTTTGTCCTGGCATGAATGAGCGTCAAATCCAGGGATTAATTGAACAATATTTTCTTGAAAAAGGAGCGAGAGGAACGGCGTATAACTCAATAGTTGCGGGTGGAGATAACGCATGTGTATTGCACTACACCGCTAACAATGATTTGTTACATGATGGAGACTTGCTTTTGATCGATGCAGGCTGTTCATTGGTCGATTATTACAACGGAGACATCACTAGAACCTTTCCTATAAATGGCAAATTCACTGGAGAACAAAAAGCCTTATATGAAATTGTTCTAGCAGCCCAGGAGGCAGGAATTTCATCGGTTAAGTCTGGATTAAGTGCAGAGGTTGTGCATTTGACCTCTTTAAAAGTTTTGGTTGAGGGTTTAGTGCAATTGGGTTTACTTAAAGGGACTGTTGATTCATTGATTGAGCAGGATTCTTATAGACATCTTTATATGCATAGGACAGGGCATTGGCTTGGTTTAGATGTCCATGATGTTGGTGCATATCGCTTAGGTGAATATCCAATGGAGCTTCAACCAGGAATGATCTTGACCGTGGAGCCTGGCATCTATGTCAGTGATCGCTTGCCAGTCCCAGAGGGACAGCCTGAAATATCGGATCGCTGGAAGGGTATTGGAATTCGCATAGAAGATGATGTTTTGGTTTGTGCAAAAGGACCAGAAGTGATGAGCTCTTTTGCAATGAAATCTGTAAATGAAATGGAATCTTAGAAAAGATTTTTTATACCTAGAGAGTTAATGTATTTTGATATTACCAATTCATGGCAATATCAAATATCTCATTTGTGGATTTAAGAATTCTATCTGCACCAGCAACTTTTAGTTGCTTTTCGTAATTAATTCGTGAATCAATATGTTCTTTTGAGTGTAAGTGAGGTGGTGCAACAGCAAAACTTAAAAATTTCTGAGATGGAATTTTTTTTTGTGCATTCTTAACTGTTAATACATCAGCAACTGTATCTCCAAGGTAAGCAATTGTTGGGATGTCACTCCCTAGGGATTTTTGTGCTAATTGAGTTGACAGTTTTATTAAGCCACTCGGATCTGGTTTTTCAGGTGCTTCCCCCATCGCAATCAATGGTGGATTTTTTAGACCAAGGCGTGTTTCTAAGACAAATCTTGCGGAGGGTGGCTCAGCCCCACTAATGAATCCCCATGAAAACTGATTAGAAGTTAATTTTTCAAAAAAGCTTTTATTAACAAGCAGCTTTTCATTGCGGATAAACCCAGTCCAATTTTGATTATTTCCATTTGGATCACCCCCAAAATAGAAGTTAGTAAAAACTTCAACCAATTTTTCTCGTCTAGGAATCTCCACAAAATGTGGTGAGGCTGATTTATACCGCTTGATTATTTCTAGGCTTGTGTCCCAATCGTTGTTCCACAAGCCTTCTGACTTGAGGTTATCGATTTTTTCGAAGCTAGGTTTGAAATTGCAAAAGTGATTCACTGTCTCCTGGATCGCCAGGCGATAGCTGCTAGCTACATCACGGATGACTCCATCGATGTCAAATAGAAGAAATCCTCTCAAGTTCAGATCGTTGATTGTGATGTAGGGCTGGTAGGTTAGTCCTATGTATTGATTTTTAATAGCTGAGAAATGACTGGTTCAGAAGCCAATGCCGTAGTCCAAGAAGATGTAACTACTTCAGTTGGGAACGACGAAACAGAAAAACAATCAAAGGAAACTAAGGCAGGTCGCCCAGGTGCTCTTGGAGGAACAGCTGCGTTGGCAACTGCAACAATAGATGCTGATGGAGTTCCTACTGGTCATACCCCTAAGCCAGATGAAGGACGTTTCTTATTGAAGATTCTATGGTTGCCTGACAATGTGGCGTTGGCGGTTGATCAAATTGTTGGTGGCGGCCCTAGTCCGTTAACTGCATACTTTTTTTGGCCTAGAGAAGATGCATGGGAAACTCTGAAAGGAGAGCTTGAGGGAAAGAGTTGGATAACCGATAATGAGAGGGTGGAAGTGCTTAATAAAGCAACAGAAGTTATTAATTATTGGCAGGAAGAAGGTAAGGGTAAAAGTCTTGAGGAGGCAAAAGTTAAATTCCCAGATGTGACATTTTGTGGGACTGCATAGTTTAAATATAAAACTTTTATGTATTTAGTCTGTTGGTGGATTTAAAGAAAGCTTTGCATCAGCGTTAAATTTTTCTGCTGCTTGACAAGTTTCATCTGACTTAAAAAGCTCTCTAGCTATCTTGTAATTTATCGTAAATGTATTAATTCCATGGGATGCAAGATAGTTAATTTCGTTGAGACTTCGAATGCTTGCCAACAGAATTTGACATTTGCTTTTTAGACCACTAAGGACTTTATGCATTTCAAGTATTTCATTAATACCATCTCTTCCATTGTCGTTAATTCTTCCAAGGTATGGTGCTATGAAATCTGCGCCTATAGCTGAAGCAATAATTACTTGTTTCAGCTCATAACAAGCAGTAAATGTAACTGGGATATTTGAAGTTATTAATTCGCTAGCTGCCTCAATACCTATTCGAGTTATTGGAAGTTTTACGAATATTTTTGTGTTTAAAGTTTTAAGCTTACCAAGCTGTTCCCCACATTTTATAAGTTCTTTTGTACTGTCCCCCCAAGCTTGTATATGAAGCTGATTACATTTCAAATGAACAGCCTTTAAAGAAAGTTTTTTTAGATTTTCAAAAGTGCATTTCTGATTTGCTTTTTTTAGAAGGCTTGGATTTGTTGTAATTCCATTAAAAATTCCTATTGGAATTAATTCTTCCCATATCTTTGGGTCTGCACTATCTAAAAGGAGATTGATTGCCACCTAAGTTTATTTTTTTAATGACTTAAAAATCAGTCTGATGAACGAGTTGCTTGGAACCTAGCTCTAGCACGGTTTAATTTTTCTTGGGCTTTTACTTTGTCAGGAGAGTTCTCTTGACTTTCTAGTTGGCTGAATTCAGCCTGAGCATTCTCTAGATCTTTTTCAGCCGCAGAAGAATCAATATTGCTACCTAGTTCTGCACCATTAACTAAAACTGTTACATCATTCGATTCAACTTCAGCAAAACCTCCCATTAGCGCAATGGAGTTCCATGAACCGTTGTTTAGTACTCTTAAAACTCCTACATCGATAGCTGTAACCATTGATATATGGCCTGGAAGGATCCCTAAAAGGCCTGTAGTGCTTGGAAGAATAACCTCTTCAGCAGTTCCATCAAAAACGTTTTGATCAGGGGCAAGTATTCGAAGGGTTAGAGCCATTGGGTAAGGGCCTTTGTAGGTTTGGAATGTTTTGAATAATGAGGTTAGTAATGAATGAAGGAGCTCCTTCATTCATTATTTACTAACTATTGAGTTACCCCTTAGCTTCCGAGGCTATTTTCTCTGCTTTTGCTTTTACTTCATTGATATCTCCAACAAGGTAAAAAGCTTGTTCAGGTAGATGATCAAGCTCGCCAGAGAGAATCATATTGAAGCCAGCAATAGTGTCATCTAATTTCACATACTTGCCTGCCATCCCTGTAAAGATCTCCGCTACAAAGAAAGGCTGAGACAGGAACTTCTCAATCTTTCTAGCTCTATCAACTGTACGTCGATCTTCTTCAGATAATTCATCTAACCCAAGTATTGCAATGATGTCTTGAAGCTCTTTATATCTCTGAAGAGTGGATTGAACAGCTCTAGCAGTTTTGTAGTGTTCGTCCCCTACAACTGAGGGTTGAAGCATTGTGCTTGTTGAGTCAAGAGGGTCAACGGCGGGATAAATACCTTTCGCAGCTAATGCTCTTGCAAGAACGGTAGTTGCGTCTAAGTGTGCAAATGTTGTAGCAGGAGCTGGGTCAGTAAGGTCGTCAGCAGGAACATATACAGCTTGAATTGATGTAATTGAACCTTCAAGTGTCGAAGTGATTCGCTCTTGAAGTTCCCCAACGTCTGTTCCTAAAGTTGGTTGGTAACCCACTGCTGAAGGCATACGTCCTAAAAGAGCTGAAACTTCAGAACCTGCTTGCACAAATCTAAAAATATTGTCAACGAATAAAAGAACGTCCTGTTTATTTACATCTCTGAAGTGTTCAGCCATTGTTAAAGCAGATAAACCAACTCTCATGCGTGCTCCTGGTGGCTCATTCATTTGACCAAAACAAAGGGCAACTTTTGACTTGGTCAGATCATCAGGATTAATAACACCTGATTCTTTGAATTCTTCATATAAATCATTACCTTCCCTGGTGCGTTCACCTACACCTCCAAACACTGAAACACCACCATGTTCTTTAGCAATATTGTTGATTAACTCTTGGATTAGAACAGTTTTTCCGACACCAGCACCTCCGAACAGTCCAACCTTTCCTCCTTGTCGATAAGGAGCTAGCAGGTCGATAACTTTGATACCAGTTTCAAATACTTTTGGCTTAGTTTCAAGATCAGTCAGTTTTGGAGCTGGTCTGTGAATTGGTGCTGTTGTTGGAGTTGTTACTGGACCTTGCTCATCAACAGGCTCTCCAAGAACATTGAAAATCCTTCCAAGAGTCGCTTCACCAACAGGAACGGATATGGGGGCTCCAGTGTCTAGTGCTTCCATACCTCGCACTAGTCCATCTGTTCCGCTCATTGCAACAGCTCGAACCCGATGGTCACCAAGCAATTGCTGAACTTCGGCAGTGAGAGCAACATCTTGCCCAGCTGGATTTTTGCCTTCTATTCGCAAAGCATTGAGAATTTTGGGTAGCTTGCCAGCAGGAAATTCCACGTCCAAAACCGGACCTATCACCTGACGAACAACGCCCTTGGTGCCGGAGGAGGCGGTAGCAGCAGCGGCCATAAGAAACTAAAAAAGTGGGTGGGAGCGCTTTTTGCGCTTGCCCTTCCAGAGCGGCGCAACATTACCACTTTGCCTGCATTGTGTGTTGAGTGTTCGGTCAACCGCACAGGTCACATGTAGTCGTCTAGCTACTCCGCCGAATAAGTTGTGAACCATCGGTTTTGAGTAATAACTCTTCCGGTAAATAGCGCTTTGCGCACTTTTGTTGCTCCTGCATTCATCAAATGGCAGCTGTTTCTCTTAGCGTCTCCACTGTTAAACCTCTTGGAGATCGTGTTTTTGTCAAAGTCTCTGAATCAGAAGAGAAGACAGCGGGAGGTATCCTCCTACCTGATACCGCTAAAGAAAAGCCTCAGGTCGGCGAAGTTGCCCAGGTAGGCCCTGGTAAACGCAATGATGATGGCTCCCGCCAAACTCCTGAAATTGGGGTAGGTGACAAAGTCCTTTACAGCAAATATGCCGGTACCGACATAAAAATCGGCGGTGATGAATATGTGCTGTTGTCCGAGAAGGACATTTTGGCAATCGTCAACTAATTCCATCAAAGCTTTTTAAAAGCACTCTTTAACCCACTCAACCCATTCTCTTTCAAGGACAACGCCACCTATGGCTAAGCGAATTATTTACAACGAGCAAGCCCGTCGAGCACTCGAGCGTGGAATAGACATTTTGGCTGAATCTGTCGCAGTGACACTTGGGCCAAAAGGTCGAAATGTAGTCCTCGAAAAGAAATTCGGAGCTCCTCAAATTATTAACGATGGTGTAACTATCGCTAAAGAAATTGAGCTTGAAGATCACATTGAAAACACAGGTGTTGCTCTTATTCGACAAGCTGCTTCGAAAACCAATGATGCTGCTGGAGATGGAACAACTACAGCAACAGTTCTTGCTCATGCAATGGTTAAAGCTGGACTTCGTAACGTTGCCGCTGGTGCAAATGCGATCACTCTCAAAAAAGGAATTGATAAAGCAACTGATTTTTTAGTTAAAAAGATTCAAGAAAATGCGAAGCCAATTAGTGACAGTAATGCAATAGCTCAGTGTGGAACTATTGCTGCAGGAAATGATGAAGAAGTAGGGCAGATGATTGCAAATGCAATGGATAAAGTTGGCAAAGAAGGAGTTATTTCTCTTGAAGAAGGGAAGTCAATGACCACTGAATTAGAGGTCACTGAGGGGATGCGCTTTGATAAAGGATATATTTCACCTTATTTCGCTACAGATACTGAAAGAATGGAGGCAATTCTTGATGAGCCATACATTCTTTTAACTGATAAGAAAATTGGACTTGTACAAGATTTAGTACCTGTTCTTGAACAAGTTGCGCGTACTGGTAAACCTTTATTGATAATTGCTGAGGACATTGAAAAAGAGGCTTTAGCAACATTGGTGGTAAACCGTTTGCGCGGTGTATTAAATGTTGCAGCAGTTAAAGCACCGGGTTTTGGTGATAGACGCAAGGCAATGCTTGAGGATATGGCCGTTTTAACTAATGGTCAGCTAATTACTGAAGATGCAGGCCTTAAGTTAGAGAATGCAAAGCTTGAAATGATGGGAACAGCACGTCGAGTAACCATCAATAAAGACACGAGTACTATTGTCGCAGAAGGTAATGAAGTAGCTGTTCAAGCTAGATGTGAGCAAATTAAGAAACAAATGGATGAAACAGATTCCACTTACGACAAGGAGAAGCTTCAGGAACGTTTAGCCAAGCTTGCTGGTGGAGTTGCAGTTGTCAAAGTAGGAGCTGCAACTGAAACAGAAATGAAGGATAAAAAGTTGCGTTTAGAGGATGCTATAAACGCAACCAAAGCGGCTGTAGAGGAAGGAATTGTGCCTGGTGGTGGTACAACTCTTGCTCATTTAGCTCCAGAACTTCAAAAATGGTCATCTAGCAATCTTGCAGGTGAGGAATTGATTGGAGCAAATATTGTTGAGGCTGCTCTCACTGCACCTTTGATGCGTATTGCTGAAAATGCAGGAGCGAATGGTGCGGTGGTTGCAGAAAATGTTAAGAGCAAACCTATAACTGATGGTTACAACGCTGCTAAAGGCGATTACGTAGATATGTTGGCTGCTGGAATAGTTGATCCGGCAAAGGTCACGCGTTCAGGTCTTCAGAATGCAGCTTCAATAGCCGGTATGGTTTTGACTACTGAATGCATTGTTGCTGATTTACCTGAGAAGAAGGAAGCAGCTCCTGCTGGTGGAGGTATGGGAGGGGATTTTGATTATTAAAAATTAAAAATCAAAATCAAATCATAAAAAAGAAGGGGTACGCCCCTTCTTTTTTATGATTTGATTGATTGGAGAACCAATTGCAAGATTGCAACCTTAGATGGTTCAAATAAATAGATTTCAAGTTGATATGAAATTAGATGTATACCCTATCTATACATAGATTCTTCTCATGAGACTTAATAAATCTCAGATCAAATCTCTTGTTGAAGACATTGAGACAGGTTTGCCTCTCAATGAAAAATATAGAAGCTTTCTGCTGTCTTCGAAAAAAGATCCTGAACTACTCTGGTATCAAAAAGATACTGAAGTAACCAACTATTGCCCTAGTTTAGAAAGAAAAGAATTTTTTGATGAATCATTGAGGTTATTGAATGGTACGAAGCAAGATGATAGAAAGGGAGGATTCCAGCAGGAAATAAAAAGATGGAGAAATAAGTTAATTTTTGGTGATAATAAGTATGTCCTATCTGCTTTATCAAAAGAACCACTTAAAAAACTTATTAAGGAAGTAGGAGGAATTAAATTAATTTATATAGATCCACCTTTTGATGTGGGAGAAGACTTCTCTATTGATATGACGGTAGGAAGTGGGCTAGATAAGAAAAGTCAGAAGAATTCTTTAGAAGAAATTGCTTATAGAGATACTTGGGGGAAAGGAGCAGAATCTTTTTTGTCAATGATATACGAGAGAATAAAACTCTCTTATTTGTTGCTTGATAAGACTGGGTTTATTTTTGTACATTCTGATTACAGGTCAGATGCCTATATCCGTATCATTATGGATGAAGTGTTTGGTAAATCTTGTTTTATAAATCAAATTATCTGGAGGAGAAAAGGTGGAACTGCACTGAAAGGTATGAGAACTCTTTCTAATGCTCATGATGTGCTTATTTGTTATTCAAAAACTCCGGGTCAGAGAGTTAACTCTGTTTATACAGAAGCGTCTGAGGAATATATATCATCCCAATTTAGATACGAGGAAGAGGATGGGCGAAGATTTATGGTCAATGTTATTAGAAGTCCATCTCCAAGGCCCAATCTGATTTACAACTACAAAGGTTATAGAACACCTCCAAATGGTTGGGCTATCCCCTTTGAAAAGATGAAGCAATTAGAGAATGAGGGGAGGCTTTATTTTCCGAAATCAAAGAATAATCAGATTTACAAAAAGATATATTTAGATGAATACCCTGGCCATTTGATTAATTCTTTGTGGAGTGACATACCGTCATTAAAAGGTAATAGTAAAGAAATCCTTGGTTATCCAACGCAAAAGCCTGAAGCGCTTCTTGAACGAATAATACTTTTAGCTTCTGAACCAGGAGACTTAGTACTTGATTTTTTTTGTGGCTCTGGAACGACCTGTGCAGTAGCAGAACGGCTTGGAAGAAAATGGATAGGGGTTGATAGTAGTAAGTTCGCAATTCACGTAACAAGAAAACGAGTAATTCAACTTAAGCAACAAAGAGTTTTAAAAGAAGGGTTATTGGAGACTCCATTCGAGATGATGAGTATCAAACAAGACGAAAGAGAATTTTGTTTAAAGCAATTAGAATTCTCTACGGACGAAAATGAATTAATCAAAGGCACTAAAGATTTTCACAAACTTATCTTGGACTCTTATGGAGCTAGCTATATATCTAGTAATAAGAACTTGATCGGTATAAAGTCAAATAAATATATTGCTATTGCCCCAATCTTGAAAAAATGTACTAAGTCATTTGTTAGCCAAGTATTGTCAGAATGCCAGGACTCAAATGTCAAATTAGTTGAGATATTATCATTTGACTTTGAGGCTAATTTTCTCCCAGATGCTCTTAATATGGCTAAAGAACAAGGTGTAAAATTGATATGTAAATATATACCTCAAGATATTTTTGATTATAGAGCTAGAGAATCATATGCACTGAAATTCCATGACTTGCCATATATAGTTGCTAATAGTTTTCTAACCAAAAAGGGAGTTGTAGTAGAATTAAATCAGTATGCTATTAATCGAGAAAAAAATTCCTTTTTAAGCCCTATGGTTAAAGATAAGAGCAGGCAAAGTAGTTTTGTTGCTATTGATGATGGGCAAGTTGTTAAATTTACCAAGGACAGTAATTCTGACACTATTCAACGGGAGCAAATAACTAAAGAATGGCATGATTGGATAGATTATTGGGCTATTGATTTTTATTATGGACTTCTATCTGAAAATGATCAAAAATCTTATAAGACAGAAGTTCACTACCAAGAGAATATTACTTTTAACAGCTATTGGCAATCATATAGATATGGTTCGGAGAACAAGATCTTGCTAAGATCACCTCCCATGCAAATGTCTAATACAAATGTTGCTATTAAAGTTGTAGATATTTTTGCTAACGAGACTATAGTGATGGCTCGAATTGTTAATTAGGGTTAGATCTTTTTTGTTATTTTGAAGGAGATTTAATTTAGCCAACCTGCGCTAAGGATTACTGCAAGGGTGAGGAAAATTGCCAAGCAAGACCAAGTCGCTCTATTTAATGTCGCTTCAGCGCTGCTTGCACTTGTAAACATTGAACTGCCGCTTGCGGCAAGTCCTCCCATACCATCACCTTTTGGACTATGTAAAAGTACTAATAAAATAAGAAGAACCCCGGAGAGCATCCATATCCATGAAAGTAAAGATGTAATAGTCATTTGATTTTCCTATTGGATGATTTTACTAAAGATAGAGAATCCTATTGCTCTTAAGCAGGTTGAGGTATTCGTGGAGGAGTTTTTGGAGTTTCAATATTAATAATTAAAGAAGACCCTGTCATTGCATCTGGTTTTGGTAACTCTAGAAGTTGTAAGAGAGTTGGAGCGATATCAGCAAGGCCACCTCCATCTCTCAAAATTATTGAATTCCCATGACCAGAAATTTTTCTTTTTTCTCCTTCTATAAGAATTACCGGAACAGAATTTGTGGTGTGAGCCGTCCAGGCTTGTCCATCCGGACCTTTCATTAATTCAGCATTGCCATGGTCAGCTGTTATCAGAAGTGTTCCACTCATCTTTCCTGTTGACTCCAAGATTCGACCAATACATTCGTCAACTTTATTGATTGCTTCTTTTGCTGCTTCCATTATTCCCGTATGACCCACCATGTCTGGGTTGGCATAGTTAATTATCACTAGTGAATAAACTCCACTTTGTATAGCTTCTACGCAACTATCCGTAAGAATATCTGCTGACATTGCTGGAGATAAATCATAGGTCGCAACTCTTGGTGAAGGAACCAGGTGCCGTGATTCACCAGGGAAAGGAGTTTCTATTCCACCATTTAAAAAATAGGTCACATGAGGATACTTTTCAGTTTCAGCTGTTCTGTATTGACGAAGTCCATGGTTTGAAACTATTTGTCCTAATAATTCATCCAGAGATTCTGGAGGGAATGCCACTGATACTGGTAGGTCAGCTTCGTATTGAGTAAAAGTTACTGTCGTGATATTAGATTTATTAGATCTTGGAAATTCTTGAAATTCAGGAAGTGTTATTGCTTTAACTAATTGTCTTGCTCTGTCTGGACGGAAGTTGAACATGATTAAACCATCACCTTCTTGCAGATAAGAAGATGTCAAACGAATTGGTTCAAGGAACTCATCAGTAATTCCATCTGAATAACTTTTGTTGAGGATTTTTTTTATCGGTAATGAACTTTTTGGGAAATCAGGCGATGTAAGCAATTCATAGGCTTTAGCAGTTCTGTCCCAACGATTGTCTCGATCCATAGCCCAATATCTTCCGCATAGGCTTGCTATCTCCCCTACACCTGTGGACTTACAGGTCTCTTCAATACGCTCTATAAACCCCCATGCGCTTTTTGTTGGGGTATCTCTTCCATCTGTAAAAGCATGGATTGCAATTTTTTTAAGTCCAATTGACTCTCCCCATTTCAGAAGACCGCATAAATGCTTTAGATGACTATGTACTCCACCATCTGAACAAAGACCACAGAGATGAAGAGTTCCGTCAGTTTCTTTTAACTGTTCTCCTAACTTCTGTAATTGATTAATTTCTCCTAATTTTCCAGACCGAATTGTGTTGCTGATCCTTACTAATTCTTGTTGGACTATTCGGCCTGCTCCAATTGTTAAATGACCAACCTCAGAATTACCCATTTGATCATCCGGTAGACCAACGTAGGCTCCGCTCGCTTCAATAAGAGTATGTGGATATGCCTGCCATAATGCATCCATGACAGGAGTGTTGGCATTTTGAATGGCATTATGTTCAGAGTCTTCTCTATATCCCCATCCATCTAGTATTGCCAGGACAACAGGCGCTACCTTGGGAGTACGTATTGAAGTGGTGGAATTATCCTTAGGCATATGACGGGGTTGAGTCCTGTCGAAAGAAAGCCTAAATATCAAATTACTACTTCTTAGGCCTAGGGTTCTATTTGTTCTAACTTAAGTTAGCTTTTGCGTATTCATTGCAAAAACACTTCCTTTTGATTCGGCATCAGATTTTCACCTGATTAATTGAGCAATGACTTCTATCCCTAGTGAAAAAAGGGTAGAAATCCTCTCTGCCAAAGAGCTAGGGAGGACTCTTTCCCGTCTTGCTTCTCAAATCCTCGAAGAAGTACCTGATTCTAGAGAGCTATTACTTCTTGGCATTCCGACCAGAGGAGTCCATCTTGCAAAGGTTTTGGCTAGGGAACTCGAAAATCGAGCAGGTCATTCCATTGATCAAGGAAGTTTGGACCCTACTTTCCATCGTGATGATCTCAAACGTGTTGGGACAAGAATGGTGCAACAAACTGATCTTCCATCAACCCTGGAGGGCCGGCAAATTCTTTTAGTAGATGATGTGATTTTTACAGGGAGAACTGTTAGAGCAGCCCTAGAGGCTCTTCAAACTTGGGGTAGAGCAAAAAAAGTCATGTTATTAGTTATGGTTGATCGGGGACATAGAGAATTACCAATTCAGCCTAATTTTTGTGGTAGACAAGTCCCTACACGCAGATCGGAAACAATTGAGTTAAGACTTAAAGAAGTTGATGGAGAAGAAGGTGTTTTTCTCTGTAAAAGTAACAATTCAAAGCTTTAATCTTTATATTCATAAAAACTATTAATTGATTTTTCCTAACAATATTGGTTCAATTTCTTTGTTGTTACGTAAATCGATTCCTTCAACAATGAGATTTGCTTGATTGTCAATTTTGAACTTTAACCGTAAGCAATCTTCTCCGAGTTGCCCTGGAGGATTTAAGTCAATTGAAATAGATTTTCCAGGCCATTCTGTTAGTTTTATTTCATTTGAGGCGCTTTTGACGGTTGGAATACCTTTTACATAAATAACTTCGTTAATCCCTTCTATCTCAGGCTCACTAATCTTTATTTCCAGTTCCGTTTGGTTGACTTTGCTTGATGCCAGAACGATTTCAAATGGCTTTGTCGTTGGCCATGGTTGCCCTGCTACAAAAATAGGATGCCATATATGTTTATTTCTTTTCTGATCCCAGCAACGTAACGATGCTCCTCTTTGGAGCACATCTCGGATCTTGACGCCTGGTGTAAGGCTTAAGGCACCTTTTACAACTGCTTCTATAGGTGGAGGGGTTAAAAGTGGAATTGGGTTGATTTGATTTTTCAACCAATCTCTTACAAGAGGAATGCGTGCTCCACCTCCAACCAAGACTACATTTTTAAGAGACTTCAGTTCACATCCATTTGCTCTTCCGTTCGCTAGTGTCTTTTCAAGCACTGAGTTCAAACATTTTAGAAAACCTCTTTCTATTAGTAGTTTTTCAAGTTCAATGCGACTTAGCTTTAGATCAATGGTTTCAGATAACTCTTGCATCTTGATGCTTTCTGTAAGAACTGTTGATGGGTCAATCGCAAAATCGCTAAGTCGACATTTAAGTTTTTCTGACTTATTAAGAAGCAATTCTGTTAAAGGAGCATTTGGAAAAAGATAATTCGCAATCCATCTATCCAGGTCTCGACCACCAATCCTTTGCCCCGCTTTACCTAGAACTTTTGCGCACCTAAGAATTTGATTACCTTTGTCTTCAAGGCTTTCTCCTTCAAAACGAACAAGCTGTGCGATGGGATCGGCTTTTCCTTCCCCTCCCTCAAGAGCAACTAATGACATATCTATTGTGCTACCACCAATATCAATAACTAGTAATTTGGTTCCTGGTTCTAAGCCAGCCCCCATAGCTGCAGCAGTGGGTTCATCAACTAAAGCAATTTCATCAACAGAGAAATCTGCACATACTTTGTTTAACCAACTACGATAATTTCTGTAAGTTTCTACAGGTGCAGTAAGCACAAGTCTTTTTATTGTTATTTCTGGTGGTATAAGTTCCCAAATCTTATGAATAAGAAGTTTGCCTGCTTCTTCTGGTAAGACATTTGAAGTATTTAACTCTGATGAATGAGGAGCTCCTATCCATCTTTTGAAATCACTCGCGACATTTTTATAATCTCTATCTATGAGATTTAATTGATTAACTTGTTCACCAATTAATAAATAAGGCATTTTTTGACCATTTTTCCAAACAAGAGTTGGTATCTCTCCTTTAGATCTAGTTATTGGTGGCAGGTCTAAGAGCCTTGGCTCGTCATCAGATTGACCTTGGAAGGCAACAACAGTGGTTGAGTTTCCTAGATCAATCGCAAGAGTTCCTAACTGTTTAAAACCATCAGTCTTTTCAATTTCCAATAAGTTCTGGTCCAAGGCCGCATAAATGTCTTTTTGCTATATCAGAGTAAGAGGATGAAGGAATATGGGAATGGATAGATTGCAGAAGTTAGTTTTTTCCTTTTATAGGGAAGATTTGTTCATGCAAAAAAAATTGCAACCTTTACTATCTTGCCGAATGACTAGATGCAAGGGGAACATTCTCATTGAGTGTTTAGACAAAAGACACTTTCTAGAAGTAAGTCAGTTAATTGGTTTGGTGAGTGTGCCAATTGCTGAGCTAAGTCTTTGCAATGAATTGGTCTTAAGCGCTCCTGGTCAAATTAGGCACTCGTTCCCAATTAACAACTCATTTCATACTGAAATTTTGCCTTAATCATTCAAATACTCCAGTACACTAAATGCAATCTAAAAAACTTACGTGATCTCATCCAGTATTGACTCTAAAGATCTTGCAAAAAGAGGAGAAAGTCTTATTAGACAGTCAAGTAATCGATACCTCACAACTGTTCTCATTGCTTTTAGAGCCAAACAGAGACGCTTTGATGACTTTGACGGTCTTTTGGAAGAATCTGCTGTCAAGCCAGTACAGAGAGCAATAGTTGAATTGAGTGATGAGCAAGATCAACCCGACTTACTCCCTGGTTGATGAAATGATTCAAGAAGAAGGTCCTGGTTGGCGATTGGCCAGAGACACTTCAAGAACTAATTATTCTTTTTTGATAGGTGGGGAAGCATGGGCCATAGAACTTACAGAACCAGAATGGAAAACCTTGGTAAATCTTGTTAATGAACTAATAAACCAACATAGTCAAATAGAAAATCAGTTAATGGATGAGGAGACCATTCGTCTGGAATTAGAAAGAAGTCCTTGGTGGGGATGCCTTGATGGCAACAAGTTTTCTTGGAGCCTTAAATTAATTTTTTACGAAGAGAAAGATGATAAAAGAGGGTTTGAAGCCTTTTGGCCAATGCCTGCTTCTCAAGCAATGGTCTCTGCTATGAGAACTATGTGGGACTCTTGTTATTGATTAGGGAGACTTATAAGAAAACTTTATTTGATATTTCCACCGATCTGACTCGGAATTGCACATGTTTTCCACAATTTTTACACTTCAAAGGCTTCTCTGACTAAAGGCTGTGGAAAAGCGGGTTTTTCTGTGACCTCTTCTTGACTTTTTGAGTTCTCTCGCTAGGGAATACCCTTTCCTTTAAGGTTTGATTTGAAAGTTATTGTGAAAACTAGAGTCTTACGTTAAGAGGGACTGAGAATTAAGTGTTTTGTGGACCTTGACTTCAGGACTGATATATGGAGAACTAGTAAGCACTGAGTGGATTTTGTGCAATGAATGGCGTTGACTTGACAGAATTGTCTGGCTTGGATTTAGAGCAAACTAGTTGTGTTGAAAAAGAGAATATCGTTAGTTTTTGTGCTGAATTGCCGTTGCCCCTTCAGACGTCAATGATGAATTTCATTGAGAGTCATCCTAATTGGGATCAATATAGGCTTGTACAGGCTGCAATAGCCGGTTTTCTTGTTCAAAATGGAATTGAATCAAGGGATATAACACGCTTATATATTAATAATATGTTCGCATATGAATCTTTCTCTAGGTAGATCCAACATTGCTTTCTTTTTAGACTTAAATAACATTTTGGATAGAATATACTTAGGATAATTCACCAAGTCTTTCTTTGAATTCTATGGCTATTTGAACTGAGATAGGCATTATTGATAGTCTATTTCCTTTCCTTATTAACTGAAGCTTTTGTGATTGATAGTTTTCTTTGATTTCTTGTAAGCTAAGTACTTTTTTATATCTTCCTAAATACTTTAGTCTTACGCAATCCCACTTAGGGTTTTCAGGAGAGGATTTTTGATCAAAATATTTTGAGTTTTTGTCAAACTGGGTAGGATCTGTTAAATGAGTTTCCATTACTTCCATTAATCCAACTATCGCTGGCTGCTTGCAATTTGAATGATAAAAGAAAGCTTTATCTTTTATTTTCATTGAACGCATAAAATTTCTTGCTTGGTAATTGCGAATACCATCCCATAGAGTGGATTTCTCTTGCTGGAGATCATCAATCCCGTAAGCATCTGGCTCACTCTTCATTAGCCAGTAGGAGATACTCTCAGTCATAGCAAGGGTTTTTAGTGAATTGCAGGGTGTGTATTTGGTGTGTATGGAACCTGCTAGTAGGTATTAAGCCTGCCTTCATTGTGCCTCAGCATTACGCATTGTTTTCACAGCTAGCTGATGATTCCTGACAGTCTTGTGTGAGTTGTTTTAGCCAAAGTTGTAATTCATTTAATGCGCCTATATCGAGTTTGTAGTAAACCCAGCGCCCACTTTGCCTATCAGTGATAAGGCCAGATTCTTTAAGGACCTTAAGGTGAAAGGAAATCTTGGATTGAGCAAGACCTATCTCTTGAATGAGATCGCAGACACATTTTTCTCCGCTAGACAAGGATTCAATGATTTGCAATCTCAGAGGATCCGCCAAAGCTTTAAGCAGGTCTCTCGCCTGTGATTGGGCTACGACTGAACCCATTAACGAAGCAGCCAAAGAAATATCGATTTCATTTTATAAGAATTTGAGAATTTGCTTTCATCAAGTGGATTTGATATATCAAAATAAGTTGATGAGTTGCTTCTTGGGGCTCTTCGGTTTTTCTACAATTGTCTTGCATGCGAATTGGAATCAATGGATTTGGGCGCATAGGTCGTCTTGTTTTTCGTGCTTTATGGGGTCGACCAAATATTGAGTTAGTTCAGATTAATGATCCTGCTGGTGATGCAAAAGTTGCTGCGCATTTGCTTGAGTTTGATTCTGTTCATGGGCGTTGGACTCATTCGATTCGATCTGACCTGTCTCAAATACTGATTGATGAACATGTTTTGAGCTACGCCCAGGAAAGTGATTTCACCCTTTGCCCATGGAGAGATGCAGGGGTAGATATTGTCTTGGATTGCTCGGGTAAGAACAAAACTCCAGAAGCCCTTAGCCCATATTTCGACAAACTCGGGCTAAGTAAGGTCATTGTTGCTTGTCCAGTAACAGGACAAGTTGCAGGAGAAGAAGCACTCAACATCGTCTATGGAATTAACCACAATCTGTATGACCCAAATATTCATCGTGTTGTCACAGCTGCTTCTTGCACAACTAACTGCTTGGCGCCAATCGTAAAAGTCGTCAATGAAAACTTTGGAATCATGCATGGAGCCATTACCACTCTTCATGACATCACTAATACACAGGTTCCAATTGACTCTTTTAAAGCCGACTTAAGGCGAGCACGCAGCAGTATTCAAAGCCTCATTCCCACTACAACTGGTTCGGCTAAAGCTATAGGAATGATTTTCCCCGAGCTTCAAGGCAAATTAAACGGACATGCTGTTCGTGTTCCACTCCTTAATGCTTCTCTCACGGATGCTGTCTTTGAATTAAATCGCAAAATCTCCGAAGAAGAAGCGAACCAAGCTTTTAAAAGTGCCTCCGAAGGAGATTTGAAAGGCATTCTTGGCTATGAAGAAAGGCCCTTAGTCTCCATTGACTACGTGAATGATTCACGCAGTTCAATTATTGATGCTTTGTCCACAATGGTTATAGATGGCAATCAATTAAAAGTTTTTGCCTGGTATGACAATGAATGGGGTTACAGCTGTCGTATGGCAGACCTAACTTCTTATGTCGTGAATCTAGATAGCAAAGGTTAAAAGATAACCAAATGAAATTGTCCTCTCTGCAGCAATACGGGATCGTCACAGCCAACTATTGGGCGTTCACTCTTACTGATGGCGCTCTGCGTATGTTGGTGGTCTTTCATTTCCATCAGCTTGGATATACAGCTTTAGAAATTGCTTTTCTTTTTCTCTTTTATGAGCTCTTTGGCATCATTACCAATTTGTATGGCGGCTGGATTGGTGCTCGCTATGGCTTACGACTAACCCTATGGGCAGGAACTCTTCTGCAGATAGCTGCTCTACTGATGTTGGTTCCTGTTGCTGCTAGTTGGCCAAAGTTGTTAAGCGTTAGTTATGTCATGGTTGCGCAAGCAATCAGTGGCATCGCCAAAGACCTCAACAAAATGAGTGCAAAGAGTGCAATCAAAACAGTTGTTCCTGAAACGCCGGAAGAAGAACAGAAAGGTAAAAAGCAATTATTTAAATGGGTTGCGGTTCTAACAGGTTCCAAAAATGCTCTCAAGGGTGTGGGGTTTTTTCTGGGTGGAGTTTTGCTGATTGGTTTTGGTTTCAATAAGGCCGTTGGGCTAATGGCATTTGGCCTGGCTCTGTCTTTTGTTTTGACTCTGGTCTTGCCTGGTGATATGGGGCGTATGAAGGAGAAGCCAATGTTTAAAGATCTGTTTTCAAAATCCAAGGGGATCAACGTACTTTCTATGGCACGTTTTTTTCTCTTTGGAGCTAGAGATGTGTGGTTTGTCGTTGCATTACCTGTTTTTCTAGAGACATCTCTTCATTGGAACTTTTCAGAGATTGGAGCTTTTCTTGGACTATGGCTGATTGGTTACGGTTTTGTGCAGGCTTTAGCGCCCACTCTAAGGAATATATGGGGAAAGAAATCCAGCCCAGGAATTTCCACCGTCAAGTTTTGGAGTGCTGTCCTGACTGCGATTCCTGGACTCATCGCTATTGCATTGTTGAGGCAGAGTGATCCAGGCATTGCTATTACCGCGGGCTTAATTGCTTTTGGAGTGGTTTTTGCAATGAATTCATCTGTCCATTCCTACATGGTATTGGCTTATACCGATGCAGAAAGCGTGAGTCTGAATGTTGGTTTCTATTACATGGCGAATGCAGCTGGTAGGCTTCTTGGGACATTGCTTTCAGGAGCTTTATTTATTCTTGGAGAGAATGCAACTATAGGGATGCAACTTTGTTTATGTTGCTCCAGTTTACTCGTGCTCTTCTCATGGCTAAGCAGCTTACGTCTACCAGCATTAATTAACTCTGTATCGCTTAAAGGAAGTTCGCTATAAGTCCATAATCAAATGATTCCAAATCTTTATATACCCAATAAAAAGAGGGGTTAAATACCCCTCTTAAAAATTTTGGAGTTGATCAAAGCTCCTATTAAATTGGCCCTAAAACTCAGTTTCTAATCCTATTTACGGCAGCGCGTGCCTTATTAAGGATGTCACCCTTCAGAGGAACAAAGCCAAGTGAAGGGGCTTTGTTTTGAGCCTTACCGCTTAATAGGTAGTTTAAAGCTTCTTTAATGGCTTCCGTCTTAGAGCCATTACCTGTCTCATAGGCTAAGATCCAGGTCAATGTAGCAATTGGATAAGCACCTTTTGCAGTTGGATTGGGATTTTGACCAGCCAAGTTTTGGTCTAGTCGAATGCCGTTGAGTGCGGTAGCACCTGTAGCTGTGGTTGGCTTCAAATACTCGCCAGACAAGTTTTGAAGAGCAGCAGCCTTGACTACACCTTTGATATATGACTGGTTGACATAGCCAATGGCACCAGGTGTGTTGCTGATATAACCTGCCACACCAGCATTCCCTTTGCCGCCAATTCCAGCAGGCCATTTAACAGATTTTCCAGTACCTAGAGACCATTCACTGGAGTCATTTGAGAAAGCTTGCATTGAATTGGTGAAGGCTTTGGTAGTACCTGAACCATCAGAACGATGGACCCAAGTGAGTTTTTCAGCGGGACAACCCAGTTCACTCCAGTCTTTGATATTGCCCATTGCGACCCTGACTGCTTGCTTCTGAGTCAACTTGAGATCACAATCTGGCTTGTTGTAGTCAAAGGCGATGGTGCCTCCCACCATAGGAATTTGAACTAGGCCACGAGTGACTTTGGCGATGTCTTTCGCTTTCATTGGATCATCCGAGGCACCAAAATCCACGGTTTCATCAATAAAAGCTTTGCGTCCAGAGCCCGAACCAACTGCTTGATAATTAACCTTTGGCCCACCAGATTTAGCTAGATCAGAAAACCAGCGTGTGTAAACCTTTGCGGGGAAGGTTGCACCTGCACCACTTAGGCGAACACTGGAGGTTGCATCAGTGACCCACAAGCAATTAGTCCTGTGGTAGCGGCAAGGATAGAAGAGAAAATGAAAACCTTCTTTGCGAAGGACATTGGCCTAGAAGCACTAACCTCCCTACTCTAATCAAATAATGTTGATTTAATCAAGTTTTATTGATGTAACCTCGGCCTTGGACAAGTAAGGAAGGTTTTTATGCGAAACCCTTCCTCTTGGGATTTGTTTTGCTGCCGGCGGTAAGGAAGTGCGTTTTATCACTGCCAACGTCATAGAGGGTGTAATTCAAACCAGCTCCAATGCCAATCACGCTTCGCTTAGGAACTTCCTGTTGTTGTTCACGTTTACCGTTCAGATCCTTTACTTGTGAATTGATTCCTCCTCCAGTCAGTTCAAGATGAAATTGTTTAGTACTGCGCGCTGTGAACAGTCTGTTCACATTGAGACGGGTGAGTCGATCAAGGAGGATCAGTGGAGACGTTTCAGATGTGAGGTTGTCACCTACGTCTGAAGAGCTTCCATGGATGAGTGCACAGTCAAGTTCAATGAAGCCAAATTGCAGTGAAGCCAGCCAGTTCAGATTAGAAGGATTAACAGTATTTAGCAGTGCATTGACTACGTCTTCTCCTTGGCTAAGCCGCAGAGCATCAGCTTTGCGTTCACCACGAAACCCACGCTCTGCAAGTAGTTGCTCTTCCCACCAGCCATAGATGCAATCTGGTTTTAAATCGCCGCGATGGGGATTTTTTAGTCGATCTAACAGTGCGTCACAGTTGCGTTCAGGTCCGACTAGGTCTCCAAGGACAAATAAGGATGTAACTCCACGAGTCTTCTTTAGATCCCGTTGAATTAGGTCATAGGTCTCGAGATCTCCACGTAAACCACTTACTAGTGCCCATCTTTCAATCATCGTTCACATACATGACTTGCATCTTCGGCCTGTTCGGCGAATTCAAAACCATGACTCAGTCGCCATGCAAAGACTTTCGGTAGCCCTGCCTCGACAATCGCTTGACAGGTTTGACCAACGTCATAGGGCACCTCTTTTATCTCAACTTCATCAGTTGCATCGTTGTGTATTACATAGGTGGCATTGGTACTTCCATGACGTGGCTCGCCCACTGATCCAGCATTGACGATTTTGCGCATCGGCAGGGTCAGTTCTTCACCCTGATCGCAGTCATGGTCAGCATTTTGTAAACGCACACGAATAGATCCATCTCTCAACTCACGTACATAAGGCTGGTGGGTATGCCCGCAAAACAGAATATCGGCCCCCGCTGTTTCTACTCGCTCGAGAGCCGCAAATGCATCCATGTCCGGCAGAAGATACTCATGCTGACTGTTGGGACTGCCATGCACGAAGAGGAGTCGATCACGACGTAATGAGGTTGGGAGGCTGGCCAAAAAACTTTTGTTTTCGTCCGTTAGCTGATCATCTGTCCATTGGTGGGCTAGGTGCCCACGTCTTTCTGCTAGCTGAGAAGGGTAGCTGCACTCGCAGGCATTAAGACCATCGATGATATCTTCATCCCAGCAGCCCTGGCAGGTAGCGATGTCACGCTTTCGTATCAGCTCAACTACTTCGTTGGGCTGGGGGCCATAGCCCACTAGATCACCAAGACAGGTAATGGTGTCAATCCCTTGCCTATCAATGTCATTCAAGACAGCTTCCGCTGCAGGGAGATTGGCGTGTAGACAGGAGATAATTGCGTGATTCATGGCGATTAAGTTGAGGGAATAGCTTCTTTTTGTCGATCCCTAAGAGGCATTTGATGCATCTCAAGTACGGCATCGTTTAGTAGGCAGAGGTCGATCGTTGATTGAATACGTAAGCCATCAAGATGTTTTCCTTGCACGACAAGCTCCGACAAGCTGGCAGGCCTGCCATTTGGAGCTGAAATTTCTTCAAGTGGAAGGAACTGTGAGCTTTCTTGACTCACGATCCAGTTGAAGAACATAGATCGCCCATCTGGCAAGTTCATCAAGGCTTTAGCTCGATAGACGTCGCCATAGGCTCCGTTCACTAGCTCGAACCACAAGGTATTCAGACTGGGTGGATCCCAGACGCTGGCATTAAGACTGAGGCTGAAAGATTCAAGCTTTTTGAATTCCAATGTGTCTTTGTTTGGTAATTCAGGATCCCGACCAAAGTGGAGATGCCTGTCAGGATGAAGTCGCAAGGCTTCAAGCTGATTTTTGATGCGAGGATCTATACCCGTTAGGCCTGCATGCTGAGGAGCCTGGAACTGTGGAAGCTCAATCAATGTGAGCAGGTCGCCTTGTTGCGATCTGGGGGCATGATGGGAATCCGATAGATCTATTAGTTCAGGGAATTGATCCTTGAGAAATGCCTTATCGATTCCTGAGTCAGATACCTGCTCTAGCCCGTTAAAGGGATAGCCATCTAGTCGCAAATATCCGCATTTGCCTTGATGGCTTCGCATTGTTTTGAGAATCCAGCTGGTTTTGCCGCAGCCTGGCGAACCCGAGATCAGCCATGTCTGGCTCATTCTTTGGACAATTACAATCGCCCTACTAAAATATCAGAAGATGAAAACGATAACCATTTTCATTGTCAAACCCTAGTTTTCTCTTCCATATTGCTTGACTTCAAAATGTCGATAGCCTTCTCTTTTGAAAGTTGATGTCCAGGCTTGGTTGGGGCCATCTCATCCTCTTACTTTTACTAATAACCCATCACGAGGAGATGGACTGGGAATCTGCCGCAGGGTGAAGTCTTGATCCGGGATAACTTCAAGTTGCAATTTACGAAATAACCCAACAACCATCAGTCGAATCTCAAGTTCAGCTAACGATTTGCCAAGGCATACACGTTCGCCTCCACCGAAAGGCATCAGGCTTAAAGAACATTCATTCTCTAGATGACGTTGTGGTCTAAAGATATCTAGATCACCAATCCCATGACGGTTAGAAGCAATTAAAGCTACTTGCACTACACGATTATTAGGAACGACAATGTCATCTAAGACCAAGGATTTCTTGGTGCGGCGAAAAAAACCACCTACTGGTGGAGTGAATCGCATTACTTCTTTTACGAGAGCATCGAGTCTTTGCGCATGGGTAGGGTCGTAAGCCATAGTTGCCTGCTCAGGAGTTGGAGGCCAATCCAGAGTATCGATTTCTTTACGAAGCCATGTTTCCAATTGTGGATTGAGAAGTAATTCCCGCATTAAGCAGCTCAACGCAGAAGCTGTGGTTTCATATCCAGCAAATAACAGTAGAAGTAGTTGTTCTCCTAAATCTTCATCTGCGAAAGGAAGGCCTGCTTCATCAAGACCTCCTGCAAGTAAATCCAAGCCACCTTTGCTATTGATAGGTTGGTTAACTATTTCTTGAAGTTTTTCAATTAAACGTTTTCTTGCCTTGAGAGCTTTGGCAAAGGGACTGCCTGGAAGAGCGAGGGGAATTGAGAAGAGAGCCTTGGTCCAGATTTCGAAATCAGAAAATAACTTGTCACGATCATTACCCTCCAGTCCAAGAACAGTTGTCGCGATAACAGAGAACGCGAAACGTCGCATTCTCTCAGCCAAAGGGAGAGGCGCTTTTGCGGCTTTTAGTTCTTCGCCGAGCTCATCAATTAAGTTGATAATGCCAGGGCTATAGCGTTGAAGTGCTGAAGATGAGAATAACTGGGCTACTACCCTTCTCCTTGCTTTATGAGATGCTCCATTGCGGTTTGCTAGTGAATGGCTACCTAAAAGTTGTTGAACACTCTCAGGCCACCAACCTTCGATCGCCTCCGGTTGAGACAATAAATCAGCAATAGCTTTGTTCCCCTGAATGAACACCATTGGCTGACCAAGCATTGATGTCTCAAAGACATTCCCCAGACGATCAAATCGCCTTTGAGCGAAGGTAGGATCGCGGAAAAATGCTAGTGCCTCAAGAATTCCAGTGAGGGCACCAGTGGTTGGCAAAGGGCGCAATTTAGACATAGCCATCTTGGTTGTATTTATAATTCAGTAGAGAGTTCTTACCCTCTTCTTCTTCTATTTTCACCATTTCTCTAGTTTGGATAAAGTTTGGATAGAAATTTCCGATTCACTGAGATCGGTTGCTATCACTTAAAGGGAATTTTTTGATAGATCCAATTAAGCGCAAACTAGGTTCTTCTTAGATCTAAATCTGCTTGTTTGAAGTTTGCTGGAGTTTGAGCAATTTCTCACTTTTACTATTTTACTCAATTATCTTTTTGAGCTTTTAGCAGTTCTAGGACTTTGAGGCACTAGGTCCTAGGGGCGAGTCTTTTATCCCGGCTGGGTTTCTCCTCATTGACGAAGTTCATCCCTGGGAAATCCATTTAGATCGAAGAATCCTTCCTGATTATTTCCCAGGCTTCTATTGCAGTATCTGCATATTGAAAGAGCTTTAGGTGATTATCTGCAATCAATCCAGAATCTGCAAGTAGTTGAAAATTAATTGTTTTAGACCAATATTCTCGCCCAAAAAGAATGATAGGGATATCATCTTTCATACCAGTCTGGCGAAGTGTTAAGAGCTCAAATAGTTCATCAAGTGTTCCAAAACCACCAGGAAAAAAAACGGCTGCAATCGAACGCATTACAAAGTGAATTTTGCGTAATGCAAAATAATTAAATTTAAAACAAAGTCCAGGCGTGATAAATGGATTTGGATGTTGTTCTGTGGGAATACTGATATTTAAGCCAATCGATTTACAGTCTGCATCAAAAGCACCTCTATTAGCAGCTTCCATAATGCCAGGACCACCACCAGTTACGATTACATGAGATCGACATTCTTTGATTTGATTTTCTCTAGAAATAATTCTAGACAACTCTCTTGCAGAAGCATAGTAATGAGTCATTGCATATAAGTTTTCTAACCTATCTTTTTTTCGTTTTAGTTGACTTGAACCTGGATTTTCTTTTAAAAGTTGGTTTACTGCGTCTAGCTTTTCTTTTGTAGAAAGACTGTCTGAAATGTTAGCTCCTCCGAATACAATTATAGTTGATATTATCTTTTCTTTTTCGAGTATTTGCTCTGGCTTGCTGATTTCAAGTAACATTCGAACTCCGCGCATTTCATCACTATTCAACAATTCCAGATCTTCATGTGCTAAGTCATATGAATTAGAACTAAGTATTAATCGAAGATTCTTCTCGACAAGTTGAATATCATTACTGCGCTCTTCAGATTCCACTATTTTCTCCTAATAAAATTTCCTCTTAGAAGGATACTAGATTGAATTATTTGTCGTCGATATTGCAAGCTAGATCGCAAGTTGTGAGCTCTGGGTGTGCAAGCCGATCAAGAATCCTAGCCATGTCAACTGCTGAGAGTTCTCCATTGCTAGACCATTTTAGTGTGGTTTTTCGCTGAATAGGAGGAACTAACCTTTTCACAGGAGGTAGATTCTTAATCAATTCAAGATTGTCTAAATAAGTTTTCGCGGAATGCAGGTCAGATGAGTACACGCAACGATTTTTTGAGCATGATTGAAAGATTCGACCAGAACCCCCTTTAAAGCAAGTAATTGAGCCACCTTTATCACTTATATATAAAGGGTTTGTATTGATCATTAACCTGCCTCCTTTCTTAGATGAACATCAACACATTGAGTTATACAGTGCATCCCATCGTCACTTACTGAACAGGCAGTAATGCATTCAAAGTATTCGTCAATAGCATCATGTTCGATGTCAATTTCATCCATTCCATTAGTCATATTGGTGGTCATAAATTGCACCTCCTCAATCAGACAAAGAACATAGCATTGAATCGATAATTGCAACTAATTTTTTACTAAAGATAAAGTACCTATTTATTATTTTGTGACTAAGAAGAGGTTAAATAGTAGGCTTTATTCGCAATTAAGTAATAAAAACTGACCATTCCTCAAGAAAGAAGAATGGTCAGTTTTGTTATGCTTTTTTAGCGAAGCTTCTTGCTATTGATCGCCTGGGGCCAAATGTCTAGGTGTAAGGCTGATAAAGACTCCATTGAGGGCACCTAAACGATGCAGAGGAGTAGTCATTAATGCTTGGGTGAGCACTTATGACCAGCCCACTTATAAAATAAAACTGTTGGAGCAGGGACCAGAAGTCAATTCGCTTCTATTTAATACTCAGGCGGAGTGTCGATCATGAATCCCCCGTGCGACTTGCAATAATTATGTAGCAACGGCTACATAATTGCAATGCGCTTTATTGCTTATTTTTCACTGACTTGTCTTGACCATAGGAGACCGCCTTTTAATAGTAATCGTGGAATGAAAAAGTTCTTTCCCTGGTAGGACATTGATTATGAGGACTTCCCTGTTGTGAGGCTGAAATCGGACATATCCATCTAGTAATTTGTAAAAAAAAAGATTTATAGAGATCCCTTAAATCCATTGGTATCAATAGCTTTTAATTCTTAATGGCTAGTAATTAATTTCTGTCATAGCACTAGTTCTTGAGGGGTTTTTTGGAATGATTTGACTATTTAGATTCCTCTTTGATCCATTCTCTATACCATTGACGATCATCAAGCCACCGGATTACTGGCCAATTAATGAGTGTGGAGGCAGCTAGGACGCCGAAAGTTGAAAACTTTTCAGAGTAAGTAGCAAAGAGAAGAGTTGGTACGACGGACATTATTGCCGCAGTTAGTAAAGCTCTTCTAGGGGACATTTTTGTACGCATTTTTTGTCTTGCTTTAAGAGTTTGAACTGGATATAGAGATTACTTCTAATCCCTAGGTGTCCATGGACTGAAAGTTTTCATTAGCCAGTAGTTGATTTAAGTCAGATCAAGAGATTTGGGCAAAAATGGGTGGAGGCGTGTGAAGAGCAGCTGCTTAGCAAGGCTCACTCTTGTTCTCATTCTCACTCAATTGATCTGTTGTTGCCTTTTCTCCAATGAATGTTTTCAGATCCTCTGGTGGTAGCCAACTTCTTTTAGCTCCATTCTTAAAGGCAAAGCGTAGGAATTCCGCAGCGTATTGGACCCGGAGTCGTCGACTTGCTGAGCCAGGCTCTCCTCCATATTGTTCAACAAGGGTTTTTAAAACCGAGTAGCCACTTGATAGAGAAGTTTCCCTGGAAAGGATAAGTAACGTACGGGCAATAGGAGTTCGGTAGTTTCGATTCCAAACTCGTGATCCTTTCTTCCCATTACTTATTTTATGTGATTTGAATCTTCTAGCTAGTTGTTCCCAGTAGTGTGCACCATTTAATTCAGATTCATTCTTTTTTTTTACTAGCTCATATGCTTCAGCTAAACCTTTTCCTTGAGATTTCATTATTAGCGAAATTTCTGAGGAGATTTTCAATATCCATCCGGCACTTGCTCCTATCCATGGAACAAAATCTGGGTCGTTCTTGGCCTTTGGCCCAAGAACAATGCTGGTGCGGTTGCCATCTTCAAAACGAACTGTCAGCTGAACCTTTTGAACAAGACCTTTCCCTATGCCGCGAACCATCCATCCCTCGCCACATTCCTTTCGAATCTCTTCGCGCAGGGAGGCAATCCATTTCGTAGGCTTATCGGGCATTATTTTTTTTGGATACAAGGATACAAAACAGGAGAAGTGTTAGGTCTTGCATCACCCATCCAATCTTTTTGAATAGTCTTTTAATACCTCTGCCATTTTGTGTGGTGTTATTTCTGTTGATATTCCTTACATAAATCAAAGAACTTGTCTGGAAACGCTTTCAAAGGCTTTGGTCTCTTTTCTTTAGTCATTTAGCGCTTTAAAAGTGTTAACAGAGTGCAATCTGATTTTGCAAATTCCTTTGAATGGCTTTCCCTCTCTCAAGGGCACTTGTTCATTAGCCAGTTTATGAGTCCAAAGGTGCTTGTGATGCTATTAAAAAATCATCAGAAGTTAGCTTAAAGATACGGGTTGGGCCTGGATATGATTACAAGCCAGAGAATACTTCAAGAGTCAAGGAGGCTATTGGTGTCGCAATATGTGATTTATTCAAGAGAAAAAATGATGATGAGTCGCTTCTCATTTCTTTCGATTTTCTTTTTTCAAACACTACCCCCAGACAGCCATTCCCTTATCAATATCTATGGGGTAATTAAAAAGCTAGAACAGTGAAGGAATGACAACTTCAGTCGTCTGCGGAAGGTTTGCTTTGACGTATTTGTTTTAGAGCACCTCGGTGCTTCTTGGCAGTAACGCGACGTTTTTGTGATGTCCGAGTTGGCTTAGTTGTTTTCCTTGCTTTTGGAGGAGGTTTTAAACCCTCTTGTAAAAGGTTTGTCAAACGAGCTATTGCTAATTGTCGGTTCTGATATTGGGAGCGTTCTTCCGACGCAACGATATTTAAGCAACCATTGACACATCGATTCTGAAGTCGTTCAAGCAATCTTTGTTTGTGAAAAGGACCAAATACTGATGAACGCTTTATATCGAAAACAAGCTCAACTCGGCTGTCAGTTTTATTTACGCTTTGTCCTCCAGGACCCGAAGATTTAGAAAAGCGCCATTTCAGTTCTTTAGCAGGAATAACCAAACGAGAATTGATATGTAAATCCATTTATCGCAAAGCAAAGTCTTTGACCTGTCTGATTGACAGCAGCTCATTTTTTTTTTCATTGTCTCTTTTGGTCAGGTAGCTCATTTCAGCTTTAATCTTTCCTCGTGTGGATCTGTCCGAAAAGCTTTTTTATACGTAGGTGAATTGCATACATCTGATTTCGATCAAAGAAATATCTTTCGCCTTTGTTGTTTTTGATGATCGAGATCAGCAGATAAAACTGTAAACCCATGAAAATGACTCCCATTAGCTCTAGAACCCAATATGGATCGATAAACATTTAGTGCGCGACTTCCCGTGCACTTCCTTCCTAGTTGTTTTTAGAGGCTTTTGATTAGATAGTCTATTCATGGAGGGAGAAATGGAAGGTTATCCGCATTCCATTTAAAACTTATGACTTTTAAGGGAAAGGGCTCTGATCCCTTCATGAATTTCAGTGAGGAAAAGCTTTCAGAGCTTGTCAAGGCGAGTGATGCCTTGGATAAGGAAGACTTGAGAAGAAGACATGAAGAGAATGAGGAAGAAGAAAAAAGAATATCTGAAAAGAAATCTTTTCGCCGATTAAGGAAATCGCCTCTTGAAATTTTTAATCGATCTTTATTCCTTCTGTTTTTAGGAAGCTTTCTCTTCTCATTCGTTTCTGTTTACGCGACAAGTCGTTGGTGGTTCTTCTGGTATTTGATCAGTGCTTTTTCCTGCATTTTGTATACACCAAATAGAAAAGCTCTTAAAGAATTGCTAGATGCGTGGCCAAATATTGTAGATCTAATAAAGGGTCCTATAAAATAAGTCAGATACTTATTTCTACTGGATGAAAGGTCACAACTAATGATGGAGAACATTAATGGTGGATATGTAGCACTTGCATTTGTTGGAATTGTTTTCTTTGGACTTCAGTTTTGGTGGATAAGTATGACCATTAGGAATGGAAAAAATGAAAGAGCACTAGAAAATCAGAACCAGTTGAAGGAGATTAAAAATAGACTCGAGAAGATTTTCATAAAAAATGATTAACTTCTTTTCTTATTTGTTCCTCTTGTCAGTTTGGATTCACCTTTGATGTCGAGGTTGTATATTTTCTATTATCTCTTGCATGAAACTATCTAAAATTACCCTTAACAAGATAAATAGGAAGTAATGAAAAGATTTTTGTTATTACTACTTTTTTTGCTTTTCATTTTTTCTGCTCCAATATCTGCTCACCCTTTAATTCCAGACCCTTCTTATATATTGCTTGAAAGACGACTAAATGATTGGCCAGAATGGAGATTACCTGGACCCTTTAACCAAATAGCTTTACAAAAAGATATTGTCTACCCATCTTGGTTTAATGGTGCGTGGACAATTCGAAGTTCAGACTTGAATAACCCTGGTAATGCCTCCTTGGAATATGAAGCAAAATTCAAATTAAATAGTTTCAATGAGATAGTAGGAGATCGATCTTTTAATGCCTTTTCTGTTGGCAAGGCTGTTTTGGGAGATACCCTTTTGAAAGTTCAAGATGATCCAAAATCTCCAAATAGGCAGATGGCTACTTTTGATGATCAAATATTTTTAGAAACAAAAATAATTGGTAGAAATCAAGCTTTGAAAAGCGGATCAGTTTTCTTTATAGATGAATTAGCATTACAGATCTTTCATAATTTAGACGTTTCAAGAATTAAACGAGTGGAAACATTGTCTAAGTTTCATTTGTGCAAGCAACCAAACGCTACTTTTGAAGATTTTTCTGAAAAGACAATTTGTGGTGAACAATGGCAGGCTATCTATCCTGGGCCTGGAGAAAGTTTGGGATCTAAGCCACTAAAGACGAGTCATTATAAATTAATATTTAAGCGAAGTCTTTAAAGCCTACTTTCCCTAACAAGTGAGGAAATACTTGAGAGACTTGCTGCTAAAAGTTAAGAGAAAAAAGTAATTTAAAGTTTATTGGAAAGGTTAATTAGGCTTTTTTAGATGTTACAATTTAGCCTCTTATTCATCAAGAGCGGGCCTTGGAAGTTGAATGCGTCTGCAACTATGGGAGATAAATGCTTTTTAATTAATGACTGACAACTGCCAAATGACGTGGCAACCAACACAAGAACAAGTGGACAAAATTATTCTTCCTGGTATGCAGGACATAGCTCAGCAGTGTGCTGGCTATATAAATGAACTTAAATGTCCCCCTGAATTTGTTGCTGTAATGCTTAGAGATATTGCAGATGCATTTGAAGGCCCTCTCCCCGAAGGAGGTGGCGATTGCTCTTGTTGTTAAAACTGCATTAGCTAGTAGTTAACTTAAGTTCTTGCAATCGATTTGGACTAGTATGGCTTAAGTTTAAATTTGAGAAAATGTATAAGATGTTTTATGTGTTATTTGCGGCGGAATTTTCTGAAGTCTTGAATTCTCCTATGGGGACTGGTTTGGTTATTGTGTTTTTTGCAAGTGCGCTAGTGGTACTGACAACAACCTTAGGCTTTGCTACTAGAGGCGAGAGCAGAAGAGCTCAAGACCTAAACAAGGAATAGCTACTGGAAAAAGTTAACTACTTTAGTTCCTTAATATTTAACAAAAAGGTATTTATTCAGGAGCCTGCTTTTAGCAATAGAGAAGTGATGATTATATCTGTCCAGATAGGCAATGAATCTTGCTCACATCTACGCGAAAATATGTCTCGTGATGCCATTCTTAATTCTCGAAGTATTGAATACTTATTTCGCTAAAATTGCAATTGTTGGAGGAATGATCCCTAACTTCATTGTCTTTGGTTTGTTTCTTTAAGCCATTGGCTACTTTTTATTTACTATGACTCTCTTTGGTAAAGGTAAAAAACATGGATGACTGGCCAACAGTTGAGGCTGCTAATAGAGTCGTAGGAATTGCCGGACTATTTTTGTTTGTAGCAACCTCTGCTTATTTGGTTTGGCAGTTCAAAAGATTTTTCGGAAATAAATAATGCAAAAACTGCTAATTACTCTCGGTCTTGGAATTGCTGTTATAGGTGTTCTATATCCTTATTTCAGGTCATTGGGTTTAGGGCAACTACCTGGGGACATAGTTTTGAAAGGAGAGAGCACAACGTTTTATTTCCCTATAGTTAGTTGTATTGTGATTAGTCTCTTTGTTTCAGCTCTGCTGAATTTATTCAGATCTTCCTAAAGCTTCTCAAAAACTCACTTCTATGCAGCCAGATAAAGATCAATCTTGGAAAGTATGGACTTTTGTTTTTTGTTTGAATTTAGTGGCATGGGTTGGTTGGTATTTCATCCATGAGGCTCCTTCTAAATGGTAAAGAGTGGATCCGTTGTTTTTAGGTGTTAATTTGATTATTGCGTTTGGCTCTAAAAAGATTTTTTGTTAGAAGAACCTGAAAAGATGACTCCTGACACAGAAATTAGAAGAGAGATATGTAATAGTTAATTCTCTTGTAATTGTTTTTTGATGGCACTCGAAACAACTGTCTTCACCTTCAAGATTTCCGTTCCATTTGAAGAATGGACTAAAGGGTTTGATAGTCCAGAGGCAGACCAAATGCACAAAGCGACAGGAGTAACACCTTTATATAGAGGAGTTAGTAAAGAAGATCCCCAATCAGTTGTTGTAATCCATCAGGGAGAGGAAGGAGCAGCAAAAAAGATGTTTGCAGGAGCTAGAGAAATAGCTGAAGCTAGTGGTCATATTTGGGATTCAACTGTTATCACAAGTTACCTAGACAATTAATTGTTTTTTACTGATGACATTCTGTTCATAAGACTACGTTTTCACCATTCCTCTAGATTGGAAAGAATTTAAATAAATTTTCCATTAAAGGAGTTCAAAGATTTTCTAGTTACCAAAACGATAGTGCTTTCGGACGGCCTTATGCACTTCCCATTTACAAGACATTCCTTGGGGGAAGACAACTAGATCACCGACTCCAAACCTGACAGGCTTGCCTCCATCAGGGGTAACGGTCACATCTCCTTCCAGAATTAAACAAGTTTCCTTATCGCTATAGATCCAAGGGAATGTACTTGGTTCAGAAGTCCAAATGGGCCATTGTTTGATTCCTAGCTCTTTGATTGTGCTTGCAGGACAAGGGGATGTGACAGAGATTTTCAATTAATTATTTTAAAGTGAACCTTTTTCTAGTTTATTAGGTCTATCAAACTTTATTTAAGCTTTAGAACATATTCATTAAGTTAAATTTATTGGATTGAAGAACTATTATTGAGTCTGACACAACGCTTAAGAACTTATAGATCTATAATATTGAATTTTAATTAATTAAGCTTTTAGAACTTTTGATACTTCTAGATTTGGTTAAAGATAATAAAATTAATTCGATTTGAGTAAACCTTTGCCAAGGTTTCTTAGATGTTTTGATTTTTATTTTGCCTTATTCGTGCGAAGCAACTAGTTGGCGAGTAATGGTCCCTTATGGCTTCTAGAAAATCATAAATAAACTCATCTGGGCATTCTAGTTGATTTTGCAATCGTTCCATCTCTTGATGAACTAATTCATAAGAACGGCTTATTGGACCTTCTTTTTGATGATTTGAGGGAGTCCAGTCTTTTGGCATGTCTGGAGTTTGAATAAAGTTGGAATAGAGATTACCAAGTCTCTTGGATTTGCTAATATTACTCAATAGTAAGGTTTTATTATCCACTAGTTCATTTATTAATACCAATCGATTTGGATAAAGACAGATATTTTGGGTTGTTATTTCTAAAACATGCTTGTTACTTCATATAAGGAATAGTTACTTTTTGTCCTTTGACTCCTGCAGACGCGACAAAAACTAGAGCAGCTTCATTCCCAACACTTTCACAATAGTGGACACTATCTTGAGGAGTGGCGAAGCTTTCTCCAGGTCCTATTTTTAATAGTTTCCCTTTAGGGGTCCCGCATGAAAGATTCCCTTTCACGACATAAGCAATTCCTGGCTGTGAGTGAAAATGAAGAGGTGTTTTAAAACCTGGTTGGGCAGTTATTCGCTGGAGTGTCATTTGTGCTTTGCCTTTTGGATAGTTGTAAGAATCTCCATTCCAAGATTCAGTAGCACTTAAAAGAGTTTCGACAACTACAGGTTCAACAGTTGCAGATGTTTCTTTCTTTGAACTACAGGCGACTAGGGGTAAAGCAATTCCTGCAGTGAGTGCAAATAGTAACAAGCGTCGCATTTTTGAAGGAAAAATCAGTGTGGGCTTCATTGTTATTTTCATATTAATGATGGATGACAAATTTAATCAGCAAATATTCCATCTACAGATATTTCTCTTCTTGTATCTGGTGATGGATATTGCCTGTAATACAAGGCCATTCCGCCGATCAGAGTTATTGAAATAAGTATCCAAGCAAGTAAGGATTGCTTTCCCCTAGGAACCTTTGGCTTCATTGCCCTTGGTTTGGTTTGCATCTCAGCGAAACAGCTAGTTAGTTGAATTAGCTCCCATACCTCATCTTGTTCATATGAAGATAAGTCTTTCCCAGGGATACCACTTCCTTCTTGTAACCCTTTGGCTTTCATTTTTTTTCTAATAAGAGCTTTTCTCTCATCGCTAGACATGGCCTTGAAGCGTTCTTTCCTTTCTTTATTGCTCTCTTTAGTTTCCATACCTATTGTTTTGCTTGTTGAATTTTACCGTTTCTTAAATTAGGAGATATTTTAGATAGAAACTTTGCCTTACTTAGGTCGGTTCTATGTTCTTGTGCATTATCCAGTAGTTGGTTTTAGTTATGAGAATAAATCTTAGGGAATTTAAGGGTTCGAATAAAGTTTGAATCGGCTATAGGTTGATCTATAGAACTCTGTTTCTGTTGACTTATTTGTGTTGCTTCAAATGTAACTTCTCAAAGATTTATTTTATAGACAATTTGTTTTTGATATGAGATGCTTCAATTCCTTTGAGATATACAGATGACTGAATTTGACGCTTCAACCCCTTTTATCCTTATTGCGCGTATAAAAGTTAAGCCAGGAAAAGTTCAGGACTACTTAGAACTTGCTGCCAAAACTGATGCTGCAGTAGAGGCTTCTGAACCAGGAATGTTGCATCACACTTTTGATCAAGATCCAGAGAATCCTCTTTGCTTTACATGGTCAGAGGTATACAGAAATGATGATGCTTTCCTTGCACACATAGCTAATCCACCAGTTGGAGAGTATTTACAAGCTCATGCCCTGTTAGGAGATGGATTTACTGTTGAGGTTTATGGAACAGTTGGAGATAAATGCAAAGTTGCGATGGAGGCAACTGGTCTTCCTTTGAAAATTTTTGAGAGTAAGTGTGGATATAGCAGGGTATAAGAATTTGCGAAAAAGTTTGCAAACGATCGAAGGGATTTAGCCTGAAATAAATTTTTAAAGGAGTATAGTGGTTTATGCATAATCAAATTTTCCCTTGGAGAAAAGTGATCTAATTAGATGAATTGACTTTTCTTAGATAGATATTGAGAATGACTACAATCAGGTTGTGATATTAAAATCAACTATTTACCATCTTTTTTTCTTGCTGGAATTGTGTTGAGATTAGACTACGGACTCTTTGATTGATTTAATTTGACTCTTTAGCAGTTTTGATTTTTTAAGACAGCCAGATTTTTAGGCGTTAAAAAGTAGGCTGACCAATGAACCTTATTGGATAAAAGAGAATCTGCTAGCTTTTAGAGGCCCATGGCTCTTCTGAGTTTTGTAGCCTCGTCCATCCCTTCCATTATTGTGAAAGTTGCGTTGTTTGTTGCAGCTTGGCGAATTTTCGATAACTCTTTGTAGTGATCTGATTCATAAGCGTCTACAGCTGCTCGCATAGAAGGGAATTCACATATGACTGCCAAGTTTGCTCCTTCTGTTCTTTCTTTACCTTGAGGCTCTGTGTCTTTGGCAAATACAGTCCCACCAACTTCTTTCAGCCATGGCCCTACTTTATCTACATATTCAGAAAATAACTCTGGGTTGGTTACCGTTGCAGTGGATATCCAGTAACCCTTTGCTCCTTTCTTGTCCATAAAGTGGTTTGTTAATGAACTTTAGAGTTGTAGTCTATTTATTTCATTTAAGAGCATACAGAAGTTAGCTTTCGACAACTTGAATAGAAAATTTTGTTTTAACTGTTTGGACAATATTAGTGGCAGGTACAGTCTTTCATTGATCATTATTTCTATTTTATGCTGGCGGCTTTGCCTTCTCTTCTTGGATCAGCAGCACCGTGCCAACTTCCTTTATGCCATTTGATTATGGCTAGTCCACTACTAAAACGATTGTATTTAATTGAATGACCAAGACTTTTTAGTTTGTTATGGATGTTGTTTTTAGGGTTTGACCAGTTACCACCTTTTTCAAGTACCGTGTAATTAGGCCTGACTGATAGTAACTTTTGGTTAACTACTTCTTTTGGAGAAAGCTTTAAATCTAGTGCCCCGATTAAGGCATTAGTTATGTAATGGGGAATAAGCCATCCACCTGGAGAACCCATTGCTAGAACTGGACGACCATGACGAAACACTATTACTGGAGACATAGAACTCATAGGACGCTTGTTTGGTTTAATTCGATTGGCAATTGGTTTCCCAGATACGTCCGATAAAAATGAGAAGTCAGTTAATTGGTTGTTTAAGACCATCCCCCCTGATAAATGCCTGCTTCCGAAGACAGTCTCAATTGAACTTGTGTAGCTGGCGACGTTACCATCTAAATCTACTACTACTAGGTGAGTCGTTCCTCCATCTATTGTACGCGGCTGACTTGCTAAATCCAAAAATTCGCTACCTTTTGGCTTACCTGGTAAAGGACGAAGTGTTGTATTCGAAGCCCTGATAGCCTTTGCCCGTTTTTTAATATAGCTATTCTCTAATAACCCTTTGAGTGGAACTGGTAAATCAATAGGATCTCCTATCCAGTGAGAACGATCAGCATCTGCAAACCTTAAGGATTCGGCAAGAAGATGCCAATGGGTAATGTTTTTTGAGAACCAATTTTTCTTTGAGAGAAGTTCATATGTTCCAAGAGCTTGTAAAACAGCTACTCCTCCTCCGCTTGGAGGTGGGAAAGAACAAATTTGCCAAGGCCTGTACTTTTTACAGACTGGATTACGTTTTTGTACTTTGTAATTTGCTAAATCTTCACTGGTGATTGTTTGTACTGCCTTGTTTTTGTTTTGCTGTAGTGTCAGGTCTGTTAAAAGTGTATTAGCAACTTCTCCATGATAAAATGTATGGATACCCCTCTTTGCAAGTAGGCTTAGAGTTGATGCTAATTTCTTGTTGCGAAATGGAATATTTTTTGGTGGGAGAGAACCATTTGGGAGATAGAGGGATTTAAACTCTGGACTATGGTTAATCCCTATTTTCTTCGCCAAAGTGATGGATTTAAGAAGGCGAGGAGATGGAATGAATCCCTCCTGTGCAAGTTGAATACTCCTTTTGAAATTGTCTTCCCAAGGTAAACGTCCAAATTGTCGGTGTCCTTCCCAAAGTAAAGCTGCTGTACCAGGTACTCCTATCGCAGAGAGACTTTCAGTTGCCTTTAACCAAGGCACTTTTTTTCCATCTGATGTTATCCATACATTTTCTTTGATTTGAGCTGATGCACTTTCTCTACCATCAAGAGCGGATAAAGATTTTTTTTTCTGATCCCAATATAAAAGAAATGACCCACCTCCTAAACCTGAACTTTGTGGCTCAACAACAGAAAGAACTGCTTGAGCTGATATCACTGCATCCATGGCGCTCCCTCCTTGTTCTAAGGAACTAAGAGCTGCATCACTTGCCAATGGATTAGCAGTGACAACTACAGCTCGGCCACTAGCGCTTGATACGTTGGTGTTTTTTGCGCCAATACTTTCTGGTGACTTCCAGTTAACTTGTGCAATGAACGGTAGAGGAAGCGTTAAAAGAAGACCTAGCTTGAAGGGGTTATAGATTTCCAATGTAAGTTTGAAAAGTTGGAATAGTTTTTAGATGCTTCTTTTGATCCATTGCTATCAATGGATTGATAACTGTTCATTAACCAGTAGTTCAGATTCTCTTGAACCAAGGAATCTAAGTGCAAAGTGGTGGTTTGAATAGACCTTGGTTTTGAATAGATATCTGTTGGACCTAAATCTTAATATGTTGGAGAAGTGAAATTAAGGATTTAGAGCGAGATCTAATCAGCGAGGCATTATTCTTTGCTCTCAACGATTTCATAGTAAGGCCGGTCTTCGTAGTCTGCATCAGAGCAGCACATGTCTCCATAGATCTCGTCTAGTAAGTCATAGGCGTCGTCGTAGTTATCAAATCGTTGAGAGGTGATGTCATCCTCGTTTCCATCGTGCCTTGTGATTTGGTATTTCATTGTCATTAACCAATTTCAATCATACCGATCGACTTAGCAAAACCTGATGGTTTTTAGATACAGATTGAATGATTATACTTTTGAGGTTTGAGCTCATTTCTCTTCATATTGCTTTCTAGCTTCTTTCAGTAGTACGACTTCGAATAGTGTTGAAACTGAATTTGATTAGTAATGGAAAAATTAACCAAAAAAGTGGAAGTGCATGATAAGAGAGTCCAGCATTTAAAAGAAATGCTGCGATACCAATCAAGAAAAAACAAATAAGTTCACTTGTCATAAAGACGTTTTAGTCAAAGTAAACCATGAAAACATTTTTTAGATAATGGGTCATTATGATGACGAACCTATCTAGTTGAAAAATGGATTTTTTTGGCCCTGATGCTATTGATAAAGCTATTGAGGAAGGCTTAGACCTTGATGGCAGTCCAATTCCGTTAGAGATGCTCAATCTTTACCGAGAAGTGATGGATAAAGAAGGGGCAAGAAAAAGAAGCGGTGTGAAAAAATCAATGAGGAATAGAATTGTGCGTTCTGGAGCAAAGCATTTTGATCAAACAACTCTTAATCAGCGGTTGGTGGAAGCTGGTTGGGAAGGGTTGAAACCAAAGGAGCTTGATTTTTTCTATAGTTAATTGATTTCTTTAGGACTTGTTATTTGCATAAATTTCAGCATTCAAGACGAACAGCTGTAGTGCGATATGCCCCCTGCATGGAAGAATTGCTTGGGTTTTAGGCAGTCATACTTCCTTTCTATCTTGGATGTTTGCTCTGCATATGGATTGTTGAAAACATCCTGTAGTTCATTTATGAGGCTGTAATCACCTTGTTCAGCCTTCTGGTATGCGGGTGCGATTAACCACTCGCGCCAGGTGTACTTGGGGTTCATGGTTTTCATTGCTGCTGATGTTCCTTTTAGGTCATTGGATTTTGAGATACGATTCTTCCAACGTTCTAGCCAGTTATCCCAATTCGCATCAATCTGTTCTGAGCTGGGTTTGTAAAAGCTATCTTTCAATGCTGTGAGTTGATCTGGAATTTCAGACAGCTTTCGAAAAAATTTTGTGTAGTCCACATTGGAAAGACTCATAAGCTTTAATAGCTCTTGTACTAGATTTTCGTCATAACTGATAAGTCCAAGCTTCTTTGCCCACATTGTCTCGACCTCTATACGCATAGATTCCGCAAAACCTTCTCGAATCTGATCCAGTCTTGCTAGTGCCTCTTTGTTATCAGTGAGAAGAGGTCGAATAGCTGCCCAGAACATTTGATAGTTTGCTTCAGCTGCAATCGGTTGGTTAAAAAATGAGAAATGATCCCCACCACCTATCCAAGGCTGAAACTTGGGATCGAATAGCTCACAGAACCCGAACGGTCCGTAATCTAGAGTGAAACCACCTGCTGCGCAATTATCACTGTTGAAATTGCCCTGACAGTAGCCAACTCGTATCCAATTGGCTACTAGTGATGTTAGACGACTCCGAAACAAATATGCCAATTCGACTACTTGATCTGTGAAGGAGAGGTTTGGGTTGATTTCTTGTTGGTAGTTACGCTTGATGAGGTGTTTCACAATCATCTGTAATTCGTTAAATGCACTCTGATGTGAACTGCTTCGCGCTCGACGGGCAAACAGCTCAAGTTGGCCTACACGCAAAAAGGACGGTGCAACGCGTGTTGTTATTGCTGTGGGATTTTTTACCAATATGTCAGGATCGATAGATCTAGAATTCTGTCCATACCATGGCCTACTCACTGTTTCGGTTTTGGAAACATACAGTGTTAGAGAGCGTGAGGTAGGAACTCCTAGGGCATGCATGTAATCCTGTGCCAGAAACTCTCTTACACTGGAACGAAGTACTGCACGACCATCTCCACCACGGCAGTATGGAGTTGGCCCTCCACCTTTAAGCTGCATTTCCCAACGTCTTCCTTTGAAGAGGCCTTCAAAGACAGAAATTGCACGTCCATCGCCATACCCGTTGCCGGTTCTAAATGGACACTGCTGGACGTATTCAGTGCCTTGGATAGATAGGGCATACCCGCTAGCCCAACCAACTTGGCGCATTGGTTCCCTTGCTACGCTAATGTCTCCTGAAAATAGGCGCTTAAACTTTTCGTTGTGAACAAGATCATGGTTAAGCCCTAGTTCGTTAAATAAGGCTTGGCTGTGCGCAATATATTCTGGTGATGGAATGGCAGTTGGTGTGACCGGCACGTAATGACCTGATAACACTTCGCGAGATTTATGGTCGCGTCCATCGACCGTAGCCTGAGGATCAGCTTGGAGTGAATTCATTAATGAATAGTCAACCTGTTGTAAAAACTCATTAAAAGTTTTTATCGTTAGGGATTTGAATATGTTCGACTCAGTTGGCATAGGATTGACGTTCACTTGTTCTTTATTTTTTGATGATAGAGAGTTCGCGTTTACTGCCATGACTATTAGTAGTGAATCATCTAAGGTCTACTTTTAATTATTTATAAGCGGAAAAACTGAATTTTTGACCACCTATGCTTGCTTCATACATCAACCCGCCCTTTGAAAGTGTTAAAACGGCTACACCATCGCTGTACGCTGCTTCTGTTGCAGCTCCTGCTTTAATAAGCGCTGCACTGGCCGACGCACCGAACTCAAAATTACCTTGCGTGAATCTATCTGTATCTTTTTGAGTTTCAAAAAAGACAATTTGGCTAAAAGCTTGACCTCCTAGCTGAAATCCTATGGAAACTTGTGTCATTGTTGTTGATCCTATTGTCTTGCATCTTTGAAAGACTTCGCCTATCCCTCGCGCTGCACCAACACCAAAGCCCCCTTTGACAACATTTGGAAAGACTGCGTACGCATTGGATTTTTTAAAGAAACTTTTAAGCTTAGAAGTTTCTTTAAACTTTTTAAGAGCAACCATTGTGGCTTCCTTTGCACCAGTTTCGGATATGCATGACGAATCCTGAATCTTTTGACAAGAACTATTTAGAGCTACAATAGATATTAATGTAATTGATTTAATGGTAAGGCTTTTCATTTAGATTTAACTCCACATACTCTTGTAGGAGTATATGACTTTTTTATCTCTTTTAAAAGTCAATCATTAATTTGATTTAATAATTGTCCGCTTTCTTTAAAATGGACTAAATAGAGAATCATCGAGTAAAATAAATCATTAAA
>QCJX01000009.1 GCA_003215725.1 Prochlorococcus sp. AG-409-I11 | reverse complement strand
CCTGTAATATAAATACAAATGCATTACCTTCCTTTGGCAATGTCGAATCAAGCAATGCTGGCTTAATTATAAGTTCTAGTTTTCCTCCCAACTCTTCAGCAACTTGACGACCATAAGCAAGGCCTAATCCACTTCCAGAGAATTCAGACCCTTTCTCTCCGCGAAAACCTTTTTGAAAGATCTTCTCTCTTTCTTCTTCCTTTATTGGAATCCCCTCATCCCAAACACAAATACCATCATCATTCAAAAACAAACCAATTGAACTTGCTGAGGGGCTATATCTAAATGCATTTTCTAATAAATTAGCCACTATTTCTGCAATCACAGTCTCTTCCGAGGAGATTGGTTTTTCTGCCCAATGAGGCCAACTAGAAGGATTAAACCATTTCCGCCCTTGAAGCCTTGCAGTTGCTTTGGCTCTCTCAATCAGTGGTTCTAGAAGTGATCTTAAATTGCTAGAAGAGGGATTGTTTAATATGGGAGGCAAAAGTAATGGGTTTTGATTAGATGATTGAGGCGTCAATTTGACTTGACTTAGTTGATCCAGCGCAGAAACATATCTATTTAATTGATCTTGCTCAGTGAGCAAACCTTCAACCAAAGACCGATGATTACTTTCGGGACCTAGCTTTCTCAATAAAAGCTGTGCATAAGTTCTTAACGCAGCTAATGGATTTCTTAACTGATGAACCATTAAACCTATCTGATCCCGTTGTTGACTTAGCTCCTCAAAGAGTCTCTTACGATCAAGTTCTAAGCCAAGAGAATGAGCCAATGCAGCTGCTACAGCTCTTAAGCGTTGATCCAACTGTTTTGGCCAATCTTTCCCTGACGAAGAGCGTTCAACTCTTATTACTCCAAGCAAAATAGATCCTTCTTGTAATGGATACCAACGCCTATAAGGAGAAGGCATACGCAATTCAGGATCCGACTCAACTGGAGGCAGAGTTTTACCTGAATTTGGCCACTGTCCCACGACTTCGAAACTTGGAGAGTCTCCTGTTGAAGACTTAGCTACATAAACCACAAGATTTTCAATCGCAGCTTCAGATTCAAAGCTAGAAAGCTGATCATCCACCAAGGCTAAAAACCGTTCTGATAACTGCATAGTTATTTATTTCCCATAAGTGACCCATCCAAGAAAGTATTCAAAATGCTTGTAAATTCCAAAAAAAGTATTAAGATATTCATATGAGCCAATGAAGATGAACCTCTATTACAAGGTTCTCCTAAGGTCAACAAGGCGCGATTGCACAAAAAGTGCTACCAAGGTTATAGCAGAGGTAGATGGGTCCCCTGTTCTAATCCGGCCGAGTTGATTTTGAGATTGGTTTTAGTCGGGGATTTTTCTTACGACAATTTCATCTCACATCTCGCCAATATTTAGGCGTTTGGATTCTCGTGTCATGCATGCATGGCTAGAGAGTTTTTAACGATTTTCTTTTCTGTCTCAATTCTTTTACTTTCTTACGCCTTTAGGAGTTTTATTCATGTCCAAAAAACGCAAGCGGATCAGTAGAAGAAGATTGGCAGGACAAAGGGTGTTAGCACATGTACCAACTTTTCATTTAGAAACAGGCCAACACAAACCTGTTACAGCTGCTCGACGTTATATAGCTGAATCAGGGTTGCACTCCCCTGCGATTCTTAATGTGCGTCGAAATGAACACACAACTGATAGGTTCTTTTGGGGTGAGAAAGGATTATTTAGTGCTCAATATGCCGAAGAAAATCACTTTCTCTTCCCATCTCTAAGATTAATTGTTGATGCTGTTGGTGAAGCACTTATGTTTGAAGGACTTGAACTTACAGCAGATGATTGGGAAGAAATCGAAGAGTACGAATATGCATTTGTTTAAATTGTTATTCATCAATTAATTCAACCATTTATTTAATACTTGAATTAAAGAAGGAACAATTTGGCTAGGTATCTCATGACCACCTTTAAATTTCTCAAGTTGAACTTCTAATTTATCCTCTTTCAATTGGTCAATAATTTTCTCAGAAGCTGTCAAAGGTACTACTTCATCAAATATTCCATGTGTCAGAAAAACAGGTGGTCTTGTTTTTGATGGTGACCAGTTTGGATGTGGATAAGCACTGCAACCTATAACTCCAGCCAAAGGCAAATCACAACCACTGGCCAAAGCCATTGCTCCACCTTGTGAAAAACCTAACAAAACAGTCTTTTCTAAAGGGACTTGATCTGTAGCCAAAGCTCTTAAACGCTTACGTAAGCAACTTCTTTCATATGGCACTGCATCCCAATCAGGTGGAAACAATCCATACCACTGACGACCAATGCCTTGAGGATGATTGTGAGGAGCACGCAGTGAAATTAATTCAAACTTCCTGACATTAGAATCAATTAACAATTCACCTAAAGGGATTAAATCCTCTGCATCTGCGCCCCAGCCATGCAAAAGAACCAAACGATGTGAGGGGAGAGTTGGCCCCAAGTAGATCAGTTCATTATTCATTCAAGCAATTTTCATCTTAGGTACGTAAGTTGGCCTAGAGAATGACCTTCTTAATCTTGCCCCATGGCTCCAACTGCCTTATTAAGTGTTTCAAACAAAAATGGTTTAGTACCCTTAGCAAAAGCTCTTATAACTGCTCATGGTTTTCAATTACTTTCTAGTGGTGGCACTGCCAAACTTCTAGAGCAAGAAGGTATTGAAGTTACTCGCGTAGCTGATTACACAGGATCTCCAGAAATTTTAGAAGGAAGAGTCAAAACACTTCACCCCAGAATTCATGGTGGAATACTTGCGAAAAGAAATAATCCTTCCCATAAATCAGATCTAGAAAAAAATAAGATCTATGAGATTGATTTAGTAGTGGTCAATTTATACCCGTTCAAAGAGACAGTGGAGGACCCAAATGTCAAATTTGAAACTGCTATCGAGCAAATAGATATCGGTGGCCCCGCAATGGTTCGTGCTGCTGCTAAAAATCATTCTCATGTTGTCGTTCTAACTAGACCAGATCAATATCAATTGTTCTTGCAATCCTTGGAAGTAAATCAAGTTACTCCAGAACTTCGTAAGCAATTTGCTCTAGAAGCATTTCAACATACGGCTTCATACGATATCGCCATTAGCAATTGGATGGACAAACAATCTTCTGCTAAGGAATCACCATGGCTTCAAGCTATAAATATTAAACAGCAATTACGTTATGGAGAAAACCCTCATCAATCTGCATGTTGGTATAGCTCGAGCACTCAAGGATGGGGGGGCGCAAAACAATTACAAGGAAAAGAACTAAGTACTAATAATCTTCTTGATCTTGAAGCAGCACTTTCAACAGTTCGTGAATTTGGTTTTGGCTCTTCAGGAAAAAATCCTGCCAAGCAGAATGCTGCTGTAGTTGTTAAGCACACCAATCCTTGTGGAGTCGCGACAAATGATTCCAAATCTATAGCTATGACTAGGGCATTAGATGGAGACAGAACAAGCGCATTTGGAGGAATTGTCGCGATGAATTTTGATGTAGATGCTCCTACTGCAAATGAATTAACAAGTCTTTTTCTCGAATGTGTAGTTGCACCTGACTTTAATAAAGAAGCACTAGAAATTCTTTCAAAGAAAAAGAATCTACGCTTACTTCAACTCTCTCCATCAGCGATAGATAAAGCCGAAAGAAACAATATTAGAAGTATTCTTGGTGGTCTTTTGATACAAGAACAAGATGATGAAATTATTGATTCCACTCACTGGGAATTAAAGACAAAACGATCTCCTACATCGCAAGAAGCCCTAGACCTATCTTTTGCTTGGAAGGTTGTAAGACATGTTAGATCTAATGCAATTGTTATCGCCTCAAATAATCAAACTATTGGCATTGGTGCTGGCCAAATGAATAGAGTGGGATCAGCAGAGATAGCACTGCAATCAGCAGGGGAAAAATCTAATGGAGGAGTTCTGGCTAGTGACGGTTTTTTCCCATTTGATGACACAGTGAAGCTTGCAGGTAAGCATGGAATTAAAGCAATTATTCAACCTGGTGGAAGTATTAGAGATCAATCTTCAATAGAAGCTTGTGATGAACTTGGCATCTCAATGGTTTTCACAGGTAAACGTCATTTCCTTCACTAAAGAAATAATTTAATGAATTTCTTTAGTGAAGGAAATAATTGCTAAGTTAATATCCAATTTTAAGATGAGCTATTTACACCTGATTGTTTTATATCAATTATTGCTCTTAGGATAGTAAGTTATTCTATTAGTTTTTCTAAAAGCTGATAATCTACCTGGACCAGCACATACAAAATAAAAGGAAATAACAGCATATATTGCAGATAATTCAAACGCATAATTATGAGCTTCCACAACTGCCAAAGGGAACCCTTCTAAACCTGTATCTAATAAATGAAAATAAACAGCAAATACCATTGTTGATAACAGACCCAAGGCAGATAATCTAGGTAAAAGTCCTATTGCCAAACCAAGTGGACAAACAATTTGAGTCGCAGCCGCAGCAAAAGTCCAAACGACTGGATTACCAGGTAAGAATCCAAAATACTTACCAACTACGAACTCTGAAAAACCTTGCGGATCATTGAATTTCTCAAGGCCATGGTGAATCATCATGACACAAAAAACTAGGCGCAAAACAAAGATCGCTAATTCAGCTGTAATGTTGATCTCACCTTGAGAAGAAGGGCTTTCAACAACCACTTCTACCTTCTGCGGAGCCGCGGTTGTATTCAACTGAGGAGATAAATCCGACGAAGAGTCAACGGGCCTTGAACTGTCAGCTTCAGTCATCATAAATAATCACTATCGGCTTATATTAGATGTTCAAGGATATAAATGCTCTTTAGGCGCAAAGGAGCAGAAGGTAACAGTTAAACAAGTACTTTCAAAAAAACTACCCTTTTTAAGGTTTATTTTTTTTCAAAAAACATATCAATTAAAAAATCAAAAAATATAATTAGCCATTTGAAAGCATATGTATTAGCGATTACTTAAAATTGACTTATCACTAAGCTTCATTAGCTTATGAATAACATGCTCAACCACACGGTCTGGCGTAGATGCTCCAGAAGTAATTCCTACACTAACTAAACCATCTGGCAAAAAATTCTCCTCTTTAATTAATTCTTGCCCTAATGGCTTGTGAGTAATGGTATTCATTTCTTCACCAATTCTTTCTGGCGTATCTATATGAAATGAACGAATTCCACGACTAATAGCAATTTCTTGTAAGTGAGTTGTATTTGATGAGTTGAAACCACCAATTACTACCAAAAGGTCAAGAGTCTCATCTACCAAAGAAAACATTGCATCCTGCCTTTCTTCGGTAGCATCACAAATAGTATTAAAAGCAAGGAAGTGTTCGTTTAATTCCTTCGGTCCATGTTTTTTAAGCATTGTATTTTCAAATAAACGTCCTATCTCCTCTGTCTCGCTCTTAAGCATTGTTGTTTGATTGGCTACGCCAAGCTTTTGTAGATCTCTATCTGGATCAAACCCAGGGGAAGAAGCTTTTGCAAAATGTGCAAGAAAATCATCACGATTTCCTTTACCCAAAATATAATCTGCTACAAACTGAGCCTCTTCAAGATCAAGAACAACTAAGTAAGTCCCTGCAAATGAACTGGTTGCGAGGGTTTCTTCATGCTTAACCTTCCCATGAATAATGGAGGTAAAAGTATGCTTCTTATGTTTCTCAACGGTATGCCAAACTTTAGACACCCATGGACAAGTTGTATCAATAATATGGCAACCTCTTTCATGCAAAAGTTGCATCTCTTGCACCGTTGCACCAAAAGCTGGAAGAATAACTACATCCCCAGCACCTACTAAAGAAAAATCTTTCACTCCATTTTCTGCAGATATAAAGCGTACATTCATATTCCTCAAATGATCATTAACTGAGGGGTTATGAATAATCTCATTTGTAATCCATATGCTTTCAGTTGGATAATGTCTTCTTGTCTCATAAGCCATCGCAACTGCTCTCTCTACTCCCCAACAAAATCCAAAAGCTTCAGCGAGTTTTACTCTTAACCTTCCATGTTCAAAGAGATATCCATTATCACGAATAGAAGCAATGAGATTACTTTGATAAGCCTTTTCTAAGGCTTGTGCTCTCTTTGTTGGCGACTCAAACCCACGTCGGTTATATCTGTCGGAATGATGAAGAGAGCGTTTAAAAGCTTGGGTGTCCATAACATTTTGAACTTCATCTTTTAAGTGACTCTATCTAGTCAACACCAAAAAATGAAAAAAACCTGGCCAAAGGCCAGGTTTTATAAAAGAAAGAAACTTCTTCAGTTACCAGCTGAAGCAAAGTCTGGATAAGCCTCCATTCCATGTTCTCCAATATCTAAGCCTTCAATCTCTTCACTTTCACTAACACGAATACCTCCAAAGAATCCACCTATGATTTTCCAGGCCAACCAACAGGTAACTACTGTCCAAATTGCATAAGCTGCACAGCCAACAAATTGAACCCAAAGCTGACTAAAGCCACCCCCAACAAAAAGACCAAGTGCTGAACCATCACCTTGTATATCAAAGCCCCAAAGGCCTATTACCAAGGTGCCCCAAATACCACAAACTCCGTGGACAGAGAAGGCACCTACTGGATCATCAATACCTAAAGAGTCCAAGGCCGCAACTGAGAAAACCACAATCACACCACCAACAAGTCCTGCCAACCAAGAACCAGCCAATGTGAGGTTTCCACAGCCTGCTGTAATGCTTACTAGGCCAGCAAGAATGCCATTAATAATCATTGTCAAATCTGGTTTCCCAGAAGTCCAAGTAGAAACAACTGTTGCACCAATTGCGCCACCTGCAGCTGCCAGAGTTGTTGTTACAGCTACATAAGGAACCCATTGATCCATAGCTAATTGAGAACCAGGGTTAAAGCCATACCAACCAATCCAAAGGATTAGAGCACCAAGAGTTGCAATAGCCATATTGTGACCTGGCATAGCTTGCGCCTGACCATTTACAAACTTTCCAATTCTTGGTCCCAAAAGCATTGCTCCAACAAGTCCTGCCCAAGCCCCTACAGAGTGGACAATTGAAGAGCCTGCAAAATCTATAAATTCAACATTGCCAAAGGTGTTTAACCACCCACCATTCCATTCCCAACTTCCAGCAACCGGGTAAATAAACCCTGTAAGGATGAGAGAGAAAACAATAAACTCTCCAAATTTAACTCGCTCAGCAACTAAACCAGAAACAATTGTCGCTGCAGTTCCTGCGAATGCGGCCTGGAATAAAAAGTCAACTGTAGGAACTAACCCACCTTCACCAATTAATTCAGGAGTAACTGCTGGGTCAAAGAAAAGCCCATTGAAATAAAAGAACCCTTCTGCGACAGCATTGCCATACATCAATGAATAACCAATGAACCAATATGCCGTCACAGCTAACGCAAAGACAAAAAGGTTTTTAGCCAAAATATTGACAGCATTCTTTTGGCGACACATACCTGCTTCGACCATCGCGAAACCAGCATTCATAAAAATCACCAAAATTGTTGCTACTAATAGCCAAAGATTGTTAGCTAAGAAAGCAGCATTCAATTCGGGCATCTCAGCAGCATGCGCCGAGAGATTAAAAAGGCCTAATCCAAAAAGCGCGATGGGTACACATGCAAACCACATCAAAGAACGATTGGAGCTGAAGCCTCTAATACTTTTCAGTAAAAGAATCGGCCCATCAAGAAGACTTGCCTCCTGCAGACGAGCCTTGCGTCGCCTAGTCGGCGATGGCATAGCAGTAGTCATAGAAAATTTAAGGATGCTTTTAAGCCTGAACCAATTAGGTCAGTTTGTACAAACACAAGCTGGGACAAAAATGGAACTTGCCTAGTTATCGTTGCTACCAAATCTTTTTTCCGCAATAAAATTTCTTATTTCTAATTACTTGTTAGCTTTTATTTATTTTCACTTGCCTCTTGCCTTCCCAGGTAATGCAATCTGAGTAAAACCCAAAGCAACAAGGGATAACTTCAACACCCTCCTTCAAAGCTTTCCGAAAAAGATTCCCATAAATAGGATCAGCACTATCCCCAGGAGAAAAAGCCACAACATCACTTCGGCTAATACAAGGCACTAACACTGACCGTGAATTGGGTAAAACATTTATTAATTCATTTAGATGTTTTTGACCTCTTTCAGTAATTGTGTCAGGGAAAAAAGCAATTTCACCTTGCTTCCACGTTGTATTTTTTACTTCAAGAAAAATTGAACGTTGATCAAAGCTTGTTTTTTCTGGGGAAAGAAGCAAATCAATGCGGCTTCTTCTATCAGTACCATAAGTTACTTCTGAACGAATTTTTTCTATAGAACCTAATTCCTCATTTAAATATCCAAGCTCAATTACCAACCGAACAATTTTATTTGGTAAAGAAGTATTTATTCCTACCCAACAACTAGAACCATCTTCTTCGACGACCTCTGCCTGCTCCCAGGACCATGAAAGTTTTCTTGAAGGTGATGGACAATAGCGAAGCCTTACAAGACCTCCTGGATGCAACACCCCAGTCATAGGTCCTGTATTGGCACAATGAGCAGTGACGATTTCCCCGCTTGCTAGTTCCACATCCGCCAAGAAGCGCTTATATCTCTTTAGAAGAATTCCTTCTTGAAGAGAGGGAAATTTTAAAATTGAATTTCCTATCATGAGAATCAAATCAATCTTGCAAAGCTGGTCAAAAAATAAATACAAATAATTTTATTAAGGAAGAGCTAAATCATGCCTAGATCTCTAAAAAATATTTCCTTAATTGTCACGATAGGGACTCTTCTAAGCAAATTAGCAGGTTTAACTAGACAACTTGTTCTAGCCAGCGCATTTGGAATAGGAGCAGCATATGACGCGTATAACTATGCATATGTCATACCTGGATTTTTTTTGATCCTGCTAGGAGGTATTAATGGACCTTTTCACAATGCAATGATAACTGTTTTAAGTAAAAGAGAAAAAAAAGAAGCTCCATATATATTTTCAGCAATTGCCTCAACATTAGGATTAATCCTAATAATTCTAAGCTTTATATTATTCATTTGTGCAGATGCTCTTATCAAAATTGTAGGTCCAGGGTTAACTCCACAGATCCATGAAATAGCTGTAATTCAACTTCAAATCATGTCACCTATTGCTTTCTTGGCAGGGATGATCGGGCTTGGCTTTGGCTCTCTAAATGCAATGGATGAATTCCTAATTCCTTCTATATCGCCATTAATTTCCAGTTTTGTTTTAATTGGTTCAGTTTTCATCTTTTGGGAGCAAGAAAGTACACAAGTTAATTCAATTAATTTAGCCTTAAAAGGTGGTGTGCTAATTGCATCTGCAACCTTAATTGGTGCATTACTGCAATTGATAATTCAAATACCCGTTTTATTAAAAAAAGGTCTGGCAAGAATTAAATTAAATTTTGATTGGAATCATCCAGGTGTGAAAGAAGTTTGGTCAATCATTTGTCCAGCTACTTTTTCTTCCGGAATGTTGCAAATCAACGTCTTCACAGATCTTTTTTTTGCGTCAGAAATATTAGGAGCTGCGGCAGGGCTAAGTTATGCAAACTTTCTAATACAAGCCCCCTTAGGCCTAATCTCTAATGCATTACTAATTCCATTACTAACAACGTTTTCTAAACTTACAAAACCTAAAAGTCAGCCTGAGCTTATAAGTAGAATTAAACAAGGGATTATGCTTTCATTGGCAAGCATGATTGCCTTAGGTGCAATCTTTATTTCTCTTGGTACACCCATTGTTTCTCTAGTTTACTCAAGAGGTGCTTTTGACCAAACAGCAGTAAACCTTGTTGGAATCTTGCTTGTTGCATATGGTCTAGGAATGCCTGCTTATCTTTGTAGAGATTTATTAGTCCGTGTTTTCTATGCAATCGGAGATAGCAAAACGCCTTTTCATCTTTCTTTAATAGGAATAATACTCAATATTATTTTTGATTGGTTATTAGTTGGAGGACCTAGCCCATGGGGGAATCAATTACCTTTTAATTTTGGAGCACCAGGGCTGGTGCTAGCAACAGTTGGAGTGAATTTTTTCACTTGTTTAACATTAATTTTACAGTTAAATAAAAAATTAAAAGGCATTCCAATCTATTCGTTGGCTATCGATAGTTTTAAACTTCTTGTTGCAGGAATTATCTCTGGATTAGGAGCGTGGTTAATGCATATATATGTAGGCTGGGGTGATAGTGAAATACAACTATTCATTGAAATTATGTTTTCAAGTGCTACAAGTATTTTGATCTTTTGTCTAATAGCTAATTGGCTTAACATTAAAGAAGTGAAGGATTTAATAATTATGTTTCGCAAGAAAGTTATTCATCTTTAATGAATACATCACGCTCCTCACGTATCTGAATAGGAACTTGCAAATACTTTTGACTAGCCAATCTAGGTCCATCAACAGAAACAATTTTGGCTTCTATGCCAAATTCTTGGAATGCGATTTCCATCTCCTGCATTAAAGCTTTTTCGACATGTGCCTCTGCATCAACTACTTTGCCTATAAGTCTTTCGCCTAATAGACCTACACGCTTTCTGATCACCTCTCGAGCATTGGTGACCTCGATAATTAGCACATCGCTTTAGTAAGTAAAACAACCTTAATTGCAATAGGGTTCCAAAATCTCTTCAAGATCAAAAATTTGATCAGGAGGAATCAATCGAGCCAATGGCAAATGAGTGCTACCTCCGGCGAATTTAACTTGTACGGACTCAAGAGCTTGTCTAGCAGCCTTGCTTGCACCCTGATCAAGGTATGCATTGCACTCAAGAGCTAGGGCTTCAGCCAAGCCAGCGTCTCCTAAATACAAGTTCCATTTCTCAACCTGAATATAAATACGTTCAGAAAAGGAATTTTTCAATTCCTTGATCCTGTTTGAATCAAGAGTCATAAAAGTTTGGATGGTTGATTGCTTTATTTTTTTCTTTTCGCATTATTCAAGTGCTCCTAGGTCGTTGCATAACTACAAATACCAAATGAAATAACAAGAGAGCTAGCCAAATCTCAGTAAACCAATCGAGATGCCCCCAGGAATGACGCATCTTTTGAAAAAACCACAACCCACTATTAAGAGAGGCAAAAAGCATTGCATGGATTGTGAAATTTACGATTCGCGAGAAATGCAAGTAAGTAGGGTCAGTTGCATCTCCATTTCCATACCAACGAATAGGCATAAGAAGCTTCTCGGTTTAAGTGATTTAGGCTTAATAGTATCTATTAGTTGACTAAGCACCCCTTTATGAGCTGTTATTAAAGGTTAAATGCGCCTGTAGCTCAGCGGATTAGAGCATCTGACTACGGATCAGAGGGTCGGGAGTTCGAATCTCTCCAGGCGCGCTTTTCAAGTTCTATCAAAAGAGTTTTTGAGGTCTTAGCTACACAAAAAAAAAAAAAAGACGAAAGATTCGTCATGTTGCTGAAGTGTTGTTTACGATCCAATCTCTATCGCACCAAAGTAAGGAGTAAAACTTGGCTTCGATTAATTTCACTTTGGATGAATCCGATGAGAAAATCTCTTCCTTAATTAACAAAGAGTTAAAGAGACAGGAATCTCATTTAGAACTCATTGCGAGTGAGAATTTCGCATCTAATGCTGTAATGCAGGCACAAGGGTCTGTTTTAACAAATAAATATGCGGAAGGTCTCCCCAGCAAGCGTTATTACGGCGGTTGTGAACATATAGATGAAATAGAGAAATTAGCAATAAGTAGATCTAAGAAACTTTTTCAAGCTGCTTGGGCCAATGTTCAACCCCATAGTGGAGCACAAGCTAATTTCGCCGTTTTTCTAGCTCTCCTAGAGCCAGGAGACACCATTATGGGTATGGACCTTGCTCATGGCGGTCACCTTACTCATGGCTCTCCAGTAAACGTAAGTGGAAAGTGGTTCAAAGCTGTCCATTACGGAGTTGATGCTCAAACACAAGTATTAGATATGGACAAAATTCGACAAAAAGCTCTGAAAGAAAGGCCTAAATTAATAATATGTGGATATTCTGCATACCCTCGTTCAATTGATTTTAAAGAGTTTCGTTCGATTGCTGATGAAGTAGGAGCATTTTTATTAACTGATATGGCTCATATAGCTGGACTAGTCGCTGCAGGCTTACATCCCAGTCCTATTCCATATTCTGATGTAGTAACAACAACAACTCACAAAACTCTTAGAGGTCCCCGCGGTGGATTAATTCTTTCTCGCGATGAAGAGTTTGGCAAAAAGTTTGATAAAGCTGTTTTCCCTGGTACGCAAGGAGGCCCGCTGGAGCATGTAATTGCAGCAAAGGCCGTGGCATTTGGAGAAGCTCTAAAACCAGAGTTTAATAAATATTCAAAACAAGTTATTTTAAATGCAAAAGTATTAGCAAAACGAATCAAGGAGCGCGGAATTGATGTTGTAAGCGGTGGTACAGATAATCACATTGTATTACTTGATTTGAGAAGTATTTCAATGACAGGTAAAGCTGCCGATCTATTAGTTAGCAGTGTAAATATTACGGCAAATAAAAACACTGTACCTTTCGACCCGGAATCTCCTTTTGTAACTAGTGGTCTACGTTTAGGAACAGCGGCTTTAACAACTCGTGGCTTTGATGAAAAAGCTTTTATCGATGTGGCAGATATAATTGCGGATAGACTTCTTAATCCAAACGATCAATTAATAGAGTCAAAATGCAAAGAAAAGGTTAAAGTACTATGTCAAAGATTCCCTTTATATAAAATTTATCAATAAAAAAATTGAAAAATACAAATAATAATAAACATGCTGAAATACTATGCATTGGCTCAGAATTACTACTTGGGAATATAGTCAATAGCAATTCTCGCTGGTTAGCTGAAGAGCTCGCATTGATAGGAGTTCCTCATTATCGTCAAAGCGTTGTAGGAGATAACTTTGCACGCATAAAGGAACTAGTTTTAGAAGCTTCCAAACGAAGTAGACTTCTAATTACCACAGGTGGTCTTGGGCCAACACCAGATGATATTACTCATGAAACGCTTGCGGCAGTATTTAATAGTTCTCTTGAAACAAGAAATGAAGTTTACGTGGATATAGAAAAAAAAGTAAAAACTAACATAGATATTTCTTCAAATAACTTGTTTAAGCAAACCCTTTTACCTCCCAACTCAAAGATTATCCCTAACCCAACTGGAACAGCGCCAGGAATCATTTGGACGCCTAAACCAGGGTTTACAGTTATGACATTTCCAGGCGTACCTTCAGAACTAAAAAATATGTGGGCAAAAACAGCAGTGCCTTGGATAAAAAATAATTTAGCGATCAATGAAATCTTTCATAGCAAAATTATGAAGTTTGTTGGAATAAGTGAATCAAACCTAGCTCAACAAATAGACGACCTACTGCAAAAAGAAAATCCAACAGTTGCTCCATATGCAAGCTTAGGTGAAGTGAAGTTACGAATAACTGCTAAAGCAAAAACAATCGAAATTGCACAAAATCTGATCAATCCCATTGAAAAAGAATTGAGGTTTAGAACAGGACTAAAATGTTTTGGAACGGATAACGAAAGCTTACCTTCAGTTGTCCTGGACTTACTGCGTCAAAGAGGTCAAACCTTGGCCGTTGCCGAATCATGTACAGGAGGATCTGTTGGTGCCGCTCTAACTTCTGTACCTGGTTCTTCTGATGTCTTTCGAGGAGGCGTAATTGCTTATAGCAATGAAATCAAACATTCCATGCTTAATGTTTCAAACAAACTCCTCAGTGAATATGGTGCTGTTTCTTCTGAAGTTGCAAAAGCAATGGCCGAAGGAGCCAAAACACGCCTAAACGCAGATTGGGCTGTAGCAATTACTGGATTATCTGGGCCAGGAGGAGGCTCCCAAGCAAAGCCAATTGGATTAGTTGAATTTGCCGTTGCTAGTCCTAGGGGCTGTTATTTAAATTCAGAAAAATTTAGCTCTCACTTAGATAGAGACGGTATACGAAAACTATGTGTCATGAATGCCTTAAATCAACTAAGGTTACTGCTTCTGTCTCAGAGTTAAGTTCAACAATCAAAGAAAAGGTTTAAACAATTGAGCGCTGGCACTCTCTATGACAAAGTTTGGGATTTACACCGGGTCTCTAATCTCCCTGGTGGTTCAACACAGCTTTTTATTGGTCTTCATTTAATTCATGAAGTAACAAGCCCCCAAGCTTTTGCAGCATTAGAAGAAAAAGGGTTACGAGTTCTCTGTCCAGACCGCACTATTGCAACAGTTGACCACATTGTTCCAACCAACAATCAACAACGTCCATTCTCTGATCCACTTGCCGAAGAGATGCTCAAAACTCTTGAGCATAATTGCGCAAAACACGGTATTAATCTTTTCGGGATAGGTAGTGGTAAGCAAGGAATTGTCCATGTCATAGCTCCTGAATTAGGACTTACGCAACCAGGGATGACTGTTGCCTGCGGTGATTCACACACCTCTACTCATGGAGCTTTTGGAGCCATTGCTTTTGGGATAGGAACAAGTCAAGTAAGAGATGTATTAGCTAGCCAAAGTCTTGCAATGAATAAACTCAAAGTACGTCGAATATGGGTTACAGGTCAATTATCTGCAGGAGTGTTTGCAAAAGATTTAATTCTGCACGTCATAAACAAACTAGGGGTGCAAGGTGGAGTTGGTTATGCATATGAATTTGCCGGCCCAGCGATCGAATTACTTTCAATGGAAGAAAGGATGACGATATGCAATATGGCCATCGAAGGAGGGGCCAGATGCGGGTATATCAATCCTGATGAGAAAACTTTTGAATATCTAAAAGGTCGTCTTAATAGTCCCAATGAAAGTAATTGGGACTATGCAATTAAGTGGTGGAAAAGTATTGCCACTAATACCTCAGCAGTTTTCGATGATGAGGTGTGTTTTAACGCTAATGAAATAGCTCCTACTGTTACCTGGGGTATTACTCCTGGACAATCTGTAGCTATTAATGACACTATCCCAGCCCCTGACTCACTAAATGTTGATGATAGAGCTATTGCTCAAGAGGCTTACGAGTACATGGGTTTAAACCCTAGCTTGCCAATTGCTGGGATAAAGATTGATGTTTGCTTCATCGGAAGTTGCACCAATGGCCGCCTAAGTGATTTACAAATAGCTGCCGATATTGTTAAAGGGCAACACGTCGCTTCAGGAGTTAAAGCTTTTGTTGTACCTGGGTCCGAACAAGTTTCCAGAGCAGCAAAAGAGAAAGGTTTAGACACTCTTTTTCAAAAAGCAGGTTTTGAGTGGCGAGAACCAGGATGCTCAATGTGTCTTGCGATGAATCCAGATCGATTAGAAGGAAAACAAATTAGTGCTAGTTCAAGTAACAGAAATTTCAAGGGTAGACAAGGCTCAGCTCAAGGAAGAACATTACTAATGAGTCCTGCAATGGTTGCAGCCGCGGCAATTAAAGGAGAAGTAACAGATGTCAGGGAATTGATGACTTCAACTCAAACTTAACAATCAAACAATTAATGAAAACAGATCCCAATTTTCCAAACGGTCCACTTAAATCAATACATGGAAAGTGTCTTGTCCTTCAAGGAGATGACATTGATACTGATCGAATAATTCCTGCACGTTTCCTTAAGTGTGTAGATTTTGAATCACTCGGTCACGTAGTTTTTGCTGACGACAGAAAAGAGCAAAAAGGCAATCATCCATTTGATTTAGAGAAGAATCAAGATGCTTCTATTCTCATAGTTAATAAAAACTTTGGATGTGGGTCAAGTCGTGAACATGCACCCCAAGCACTTATGAGATGGGGAATACGTGCAATAGTTGGAGAAAGTTTTGCAGAAATTTTCTTTGGGAATTGCTTAGCACTAGGCATTCCTTGTGCTACTGCCTCAAATTCCGACATCTTAAAGCTACAAAAAGAATTAGAATTAGAACCTAGAAACAAATATCTACTTGATGTAAATAATTCAGTTCTTAGGTGCAACAATAAAAATATTCATATGAACATAAACAAAGGAGCTCTAGAAATGTTACTCTCTGGCAAATGGGATGCAACTGCAACATTAATATCTAAAACAGAAGAATTAAAAAAAATCATGAAAGATTTACCTTACTTGAATAATTTCCTTCTTGATAAATAGAAGTTTTCAATTAATAGATAATTAATTTTTAGCTAGATTTCTGAATCAAAGGATCGCTATTTTCTAAATCATTTTGTTTGTTCAAAAAAGGACGGCCAGTTCCTTTGAAATCAAAACCATTCAATCTAAACATTACTCCACCCATACCTTTATAAGGATTGTAAAATATTGCCAAATCATAAGCTCTGCGTTGCCAGATTAATTCAGCCTTTGAATTAATCATTTTCCCATAATATTCAGAGTCAGTATCAATATTATATTCCATTCCTCCATTAAGAATCAAAGGCCCAAAAATTTGCTGAGTAATATCAAAGTTAATAGTTTTCAGGTCAATAGATTCATCAAAGCTAAAAGGGCTGCTCCCACTCTTAAGAGAAATACCAGGCATAATAGATATTTTTGTATAGCTAAAAATTGGCCTGTCCAGGTTCCCTAAAGTCAAATCAGGCCCGCCTCTAATACTAAGAGTATTTTGACTAGTCCCATTCTCATAAAGAAAGTAAGCATTGCTTACTTTTGTTTTAAAATCTAACCTTGGAATAATTGGTTCAGGAGAGTATCGAAAAGCTGCATTCTTTGTGAGCTTAGCTTTTTGTCCTGTCCAAATAGGGTAGGTACTCTCTAAAGAGGAATAAAAGCTAGTTCTCCATAAATTTGTGAGATCTTTAGTGTAAAGCTTCTCAGCTTCATAGTTACCTAAACCTATTCTAAATCGAGAACTATTAGTAATGTCCGAAAATTTCCACCTATTTTTCTTTTCAAAGTAAAGGCCATATGCTTTATATATATCAGTTTCTCCTAACGAACCATTCCAAGCCTTATAGCGGTAAGCTCCAAATAAGGTAGTTTCAACATCTTTCAAAAGACCAATGTTATAAGAATTTTTTACACTTCCCCAGTATCTACTCCCGTCCATAAATCTTAGAGGGTTCAGCGTGCTGATATTGGCATTTAGGTCTAAATCCCAGTTTTTTATTGGACCATTCAAATTTGCCTTTAAGCCAAATAAATCATAAATTGTGGCTGCGCTATGGACCTTTTCACTAGTAAATGAAGAGCCAGATTTAATATAACTCTTAGTATTACCACTTACGGCTCTTTGGAGCATGAATTGAGGTTGAATTGACAATTCATACTGATTACCAAGATTGATAGGTTTTATTTTTCGACCAACAAATAAACCATCTCTATCTTTAAAATCTATGCCAAAGATCCATAGTGGTTTCTTTTTCTTTTCTCCAAACCTTCTTTTACCAGTTGGTATATTCAAACTTTCTTCAATGATTAATCTACTTTTCTCACTAGTAATAATTGAGGAGCCATCCTCTTGTTCCTTTGCTATAACATCCTCTGCATCAATTCGTGTTTGAGAAGGGGTAAAAGGATCATTAGTAAATGCCATTTTTTTTGCTTGCCAGCCTTGAGGTTGTATTGTTATCAATGAAGCTTGTACTCTCCAACGATTAATTGAGCCTTGAATTAAATCAGTTCTATTAATAGTCTTAATATAAGAAGATAGTTTCCCACTTGACTTTGGCTTGTCTCCTAAATCATTTGCATAGGATGAAGGAAGTCCAATTTTTCCATCGAAATCAAACCCATCTTTTAATTGAATCTGGCTAACAGGAGACTCTTTAATCAGAAGATCATTACTCTCATTATTTATTTGAGATATTCTTGCATCTCTTCCCAAGTACTGAAGATCCAAAACTCCATAAACATCTTTAATTTCACCTTCATTATTAATAAGATTGTAGTAAAAAGAGCTTGCTTGAAAATATTGAGATCCCTTAATTAATCTAACTTGTCCAGTAGCCAAAAGACTACTAAAAGCTTTATCAAAGGATATGGTTTCCGCCTTTAATATTGCTCCATTTAATCTTGCAACAACATTTCCTTTAGCTATAAATATCTGTCTATTGGGATCAAAGCTTTGTTCATCTGCTTGAAGCTGCAATTCCAAAGGGGGGGCAATTATTTCGTCCGGTAGATTAATAATCTCAGATTGGCTCTCTTTTTTGTTCTCTAAAGAATTAGTTAAGCCCTTCTTTTCATCTTTGTTTAAAGATGGTTGAGCATCATTATCTATTGTCTGTATTAATTCAGCACAAACATCCGAAGAGATAGAAAAAATCCCTCCAATAGCAATTAATCCTGCAAGACAGATGCGGGGGCTTAAAGCCACCAAAATATTTTTGCATTGGCAGCCAATAATGACATGTCCAATACAAAAAGACGACTTAAAGACGTCCACTATTTGTCGTGACAGACCTCAAAAAGGTCTAATCAATCAGTCTTGAGGACTTTCTAAATCTTTTCTGTTTGGCGTTCTAGAGGGATCACTAGCCAAGAAACCAAAAAGAAAGATACCAACAAAAAAGAAGACGACCGTGTATACGGAAATCTTTAGGGCAAGCATGGTTACCGAACCCGTCTAAATAGAAGTGAGTACATCTTATGGGTCCTTAGAGGCAAACCCAACAAAAAAAGTGGAATTACCCCTCTGATTAGGGTGGATTGAAATGTTTCGCAGCTAGAAAAGACAAAAAACTAGTTAAATGGTCAAAGCAAAACTCAATCGTCATGATCATCAAATGGATCATCCAGCTGTTTTGCGGGAGGTCCAAAGGAGGTATAGATGCCAAAACCAGTTAATCCAAACAAAATAAGCAGCAAAAAAATTGCCATCGAAAGAGCGGGTGAAGAAGTTTGCATCAAAACTTTCGACAGAAACGTCGTTAAAGGGGTATCTCTCATACAATATCTGGACTCATACAAAAACTGAGGCCTGAGAACCGTCATGGGACAAAAAACCGCATTAGGAAGTCTTCTCAAATCCATTGGTAATTCTGGACAGGGAAAGGTTGTACCTGGTTGGGGAGCCGTGCCTGTAATGGCCTTTGTAGGGGTAATGCTCCTAGTTTTCTTAGTAATCATGCTTCAGATTTACAACCAATCTCTTCTCCTTCAGGGCTTCTCCGTTGAGTGGAATGGATGAAGTTAAGTCAACATTTGTATGTTGACTGAGGTTCACTCATGAATATCTTTGGCGTTGGTCTGCCTGAGATAGCTGTAATAGCTGGCTTGGCGCTAGTGGTCTTCGGACCAAAGCGCCTGCCTGAGCTAGGTCGTACTCTTGGTAAAACACTAAAAGGACTACAAACAGCATCTAGCGAATTTGAACGAGAAATTCAAAAAGCAATGTCTGAGACTGACTCCTTAGAAAGCTCTAAAACAAGTGATCAGATCTCAACCGAAAAGAAAACAGTTGAGGAAGAGAGCTCAAATACTTCATCATCTGCCTAAATTGCATGAATACCGGAGACGTCCGGCTTTTGGTAGGTCTAGGTAATCCTGGCTCCAAATACACCAATACGCGGCATAACGTTGGTTTTATGTCTCTTGAAAGATATGCCAAGAAAAAATCAGTTGAATTTAAAGAGCGAAAAAAAGTTTTTAGCTATTTAGCAGAAATTGGAGTTGGAAGCGACTCTTTAAAACTTCTCATGCCAAAAACATTTATGAATGAAAGTGGGCTTGCGATTAGAGCAGCGATGGATTGGTTTGGTTTGGAAGCAAATCAGCTTTTAGTCGTTGTTGACGATATGGATCTTCCACTTGGTCAACTAAGAATTCGAATCAAGGGAGGTTCAGGTGGTCACAATGGGCTAAAAAGCACAATCCAACATTTAGGGACCCAAAACTTTTGCCGTCTAAGAATTGGCATTGGAGCTCCTTCCAATTTCCCAGAAGAACGAAAAGCTAAAACTATTTCTCATGTACTAGGGGCCTTTAACTCAAAAGAAGTTTCTATTATTGATCAAGTCCTCAATGAAGTATCTTTAGGGGTCGATTTAATTCGCGAAGTTGGATTCGAAAAAGCTAGTAACTATATAAATTCTTATAAGAGCGAGTGCTGAATCAAAATATGTCCAAAAAACCATTAACCACTGCTCATCTAAGAGTCCTTCATCAATGTTTTTCTAAAAAGTGTCTTGAAGGAGAAATATCTGCAGGAGATTTTCATTGGCATTTCATATGGGCTTTTGGTCGCGGGGAGCTTTATGTTGAGCCATCACTTGGGAGGGCCTTAATTCAAGATGCTCTTTTGAGATTTCTTATTAATGCTGACTATCATCTTGAGCCAGGAGGAGATTATATGTTTACTGTTCGGGCTAAATTTTAAAATCTCCAGTCCCAACCCAGTTAAATTTTTTATTTAAATGATCTTCTAACAAAATTAAAGCAGCAACAGCATCTAAAGGCTGAGGAGGCAAAATTAAAGAGTTAGGAATAAAGCGTAAATACCAAACAGGTGGCCACAATTCCCAATAGCGAAAACGAGCACGCATAGTGGTTCCTTTTTCTTCAACTAAAAAGATAGGTCCTAATCCTTTTTTTTGTAAAAGCGAGTGCCAATAATTACTAGTTGTTCCATTCCCTAAAAAAAATCTATCAACAAAATGCTTATCCTTCCATGAAGTAATTAGATCAACAACTTCTATTTTTTTTACTACTCTACCATCTAAAACCAAGCAAGTATCCAAATCAACCAAAACCATTCCACACTTATTTTTACCAGGGTCTATTGAAACTATTAAGGTCATAAATCTGCTCGAAAATTACTAAAGGTAGTCATCTCTTATTCTTAGAGAGACTGAGACCTTATCAGCTGTATCACTATTTCTTAAAGCGATTGCTTCTAATTCAATATTTCCATTATCTACCTCTAACAGTTGTCTAACTAACTTGTTAATAGCATTTGTATTTATTTCAAGTTCAGTAGTTAGAGAGCCTCTTCTTTTAACTTCTCCAAGAGTTGAAGCTAGAAGAAGTTGTATTTTTTTTAAAATACTTTCGGCTTGCATTTCATTAGTTTTCACCATTATTCTTGCTATAGATTCACCTTTTAAAGTTATAGTTTTATTTTTACTAACTTCCGGAAATGCATAAACAAAACTTTCACCTCGTAAAACATTAGCAGCTGATCGTATGTTTACTACCCATGTTCCTTTTTCTTTGATAATTTCCTTTAACCTCTCTATATCTTGTCTTGGAACAAGAATCATTCTTCTATTAGGCCTTTCACCGGGCCTTGCTCTTTGAAATGCATAAAGATTTGCTTTTTGTAGCAGCCTTTCTATAACTTTCGAGGCTTGATTAGATGCAGTTATTCTAAATGTTGCTGTCACTAGTGGCTGACCACTGCTGATAACAACATCACCTCTTCTCAATGCGATTAGATTCTTCTCTAACTGCTTAAGTTCATCTTCACCTTTACTAATTCGTGCTTCTAAAAGTTTTCTTTCTCTTTGAAGAGGAGCAATAGCCATTCTACTTATTTTAAGTTTTGATTGAAGATCATCTAACTCAAATAAACCCACTCTTAATTGTCTACTAACTAACAACATCAGACCAAGAGACAAAGTACTAATTAAACTGCCTGTTAATACAGTAATTAGAACAGCTGTTCTTCTTGGCCTTAAATTAAAAACGCTTAATCTTGCCTTCCCAACTTTAGTTCCAAGCCGATCTCCCAATGTGGCAAGGATACCACCAAGAATCAATAAAGAAATAATTAGAAGCCAACCAGACACTGATAAAGGAAATTAAAGGAAGTAATGTCTTTCCCCTTTTGACGAGACGAAAGAGAAAAGCATAATTCAGTTAAACTTTTTAGCAAGGGCTATTGGATCAAAGATCGTTATTTTCTTACGATCGATCTGCAAAAGGCCTGCATTTCGCAAATCACCTAATAAGCGAGTAATCGTTACACGAGTAGAGCCTATCGCTTCGGCAATCGACTGATGAGAAAGACGTAAGTCGATTGTGATCCCTTGGTTTCCTGCTACTCCAAAATCTCTACACAGAACAAGCAGAAAACTCACTAGCCGAGATGACATATCTCTATGTGTCAAAGTCTCGATCATGGTCTCAGTTTGCAAAATTCGACTTGATAACCCCTGCAAAAGAAGTAACCCGATATTCGAATCAGCCTCAATTGCATTCCTGACAGACTTCGCTGGTGCCGTAACCATATCTACTTTGGTAAATGCAACAGCGTGATAGAAGCGATCAGATCGATTACCTGTAAGAAGAGAAAGTACTCCAAAAAGACTATTTTCTCTTAACAAGGAAACTGTTATCTCTTCTCCTGATTCATATACTCTTGATAAACGAACAGCACCACGACGGATCAAATAAACCCTTTCAGCAGGATCGCCTGGAAAAAAAATAGTTTTTGATCGCTCAACAAGCTCTGTGGATGATCCATCAAGCGATTTCATTACATCAAGCAGTGTCTGATTTACAGGCACTTGCTCATTAACCCTTTTTACGGCCGTTTGACCATAAGGTTTGGAATTTGAGCGGCTAAAGCCGCGAGTTACGGCGGCCATGGCGGCATAAGCGAATTTGAGGACGCTAAGGAGATGATCCTAAAACGCCTGTAGCAATAATGACTTTTTTTAGTCTTTCTGGTCTAGTACTAACAATTGATTGGAATGAAGAGTCTTAATTCCTTGCTCTGCCAAGTCAAGCAATTGATAAAACTGCTGCCTTGAAAAAGACTTTTTTTCTGCTGTTCCCTGAATTTCAAGGAAATTAAAATTTTGATCGAGAACAACATTCAAATCTACGTCTGCTCTTGAATCTTCTTGATAATTAAGATCTAACAAAGGCATTCCATCAACCAATCCAACAGATACTGCGGCTACTTGTCTTGTGAGTGGATTTTCATTAATCACTCCGTCCAATAACAAATTTTGCAACCCTTTTTGAAGCACCATCCAAGATCCATTAATAGCTGCTGTCCTGGTACCTGCATCAGCCTGAATCACATCACAATCAATTAATAAAGTTCTTTCTCCTAGCAAACCCATATCTAAAGAAGCCCTAAGACTTCTTCCAATGAGCCTCTGTATCTCTTGAGTACGGCCAGATAATTTCAATAATTCTCGAGATTGACGTTGAGGAGTTGATCCAGGCAATAAACGATATTCAGCACTTAACCAACCTTTCCCTTGTCCTTTCAACCATTTGGGAACGCTTTCTTCAATGGAAACACTACATAGAACAGCAGTGTCCCCCATATAAAGAATCAAGGAGCTTAGAGAAAACCTCATTGGATCCCATTGAGCATGAAAAGGTCTCAAGACGTTAGGGAGCCTTCCATCAACACGTTTCTTCGAAGAAGGTGAAACCATTAATAACTCCAGAAGCTAACAAGCACTATTAAGTACAAAATCATTTAAACACTATCTATAGTGTCAATTATGTTGTGCAACTGAATCTGGCCGCTAGATTTATCAAAAGACTGATTGAAAGGTTTTGAGAATTACATGACTTCAACCTTGAGCTCAAGCCATGGCTCCATAAATCAGAGCTCACTAAAGAGCTTTTCCCGTTTACATACTCTTGAATCCGCTCCCAATGAGCGACCTTCACTGCACTTAGTTATTCCCGAAGGACAACTGCAAGTGCATACAGCTACATATAGAGGGAGCTTCTCCGTTGTACTCAGTCAAGCTCTTCGATCAGCAGGATTAGGCAGCAAAGTATTAATAGCTCAATTATTAAAGGGAGGGGTTGATCAAGGTACCGAGAATGCAGTTAATCTTTGTGGAAGTCTCCAATGGTACCGACCAGCGATACCTTGTTATCTAACCAGGCCAGTAGAAGAAAGTATTAAAGACCCAAATCTCAAAAATGCTATTGAAGCCGTTTCATCACTTTGGAAACTATGCAAAGAATTTATTCTTCATAATGATCTTGATCAAGTAGTCCTCGATGAAGTTGGCCTAGCAGTTGCTCTTGGATTCATTAAAGAAGAAGATTTAATTACTACCCTTGATAAACGCCCCAAAAGAATGGATGTCATTCTTACTGGGCCGTACATCCCTTCTCGAATTATTGAAATGGCAGATCAAGTAACCGAATTACGCTGTGGCAACTAATGCTTAAAAACGATCGCTGGATTACTCAACAAGCAAACGAAGGGATGCTTGAACCTTTTCAAGCAGGCCTAATACGCCATTTAGAACCCGACTCGCAAGAAAATCCAGTATTAAGTTTTGGATGTTCTTCATACGGGTACGACCTAAGGCTTTCATCCAATGAGTTTCTTATTTTTCGACATGTTCCAGGAACAGTAATGAATCCCAAAAGATTCAATCCTGAGAACTTGGAGTCAACTCCTTTGCATAAAGATCAAGATGGAGACTATTTCATTCTTCCTGCTCATTCTTATGGACTAGGAGTGGCTTTAGAAAAGATGAAAGTTCCACCAAATATTACTGTTATTTGTCTTGGCAAAAGTACTTATGCTCGCCTTGGAATTATCGTCAACACAACTCCAGCAGAAGCAAGTTGGGAAGGTCATCTCACTTTGGAGTTCAGCAATAGTTCGGGAGCAGACTGCCGGATATATGCAAATGAAGGAATATGTCAACTTTTGTTTTTTGAAGGAGATCCATGTGAAACCACTTACAAAGATCGCAAAGGTAAATATCAACATCAACCAGAAAAAGTTACTCTTGCAAAGGTTTAATCATGAGCAACGTTCAATTAGTAACAGTAACTCCAGACGCAGAAAAAACCATGGCTTATATTGCCAGGGTTAGTAATCCTAAGAATCAAGGGAACCAAGAATTCAGTAAATTACTTAAATACTGCATAACTAATGAACACTGGAGCGTTTTTGAACAAGCCTATATGACATTACAAATTGAATCTAATAGAGGTATAGCTGCCCAAATATTAAGACACAGATCTTTTACCTTTCAAGAGTTTTCTCAAAGATATGCTGATAGCACTCAACTAGGAAGTATTCCAATTCCAGAATTAAGGCGTCAAGATGAAAAGAATAGGCAAAATTCAATATCCAACTTACCTATTGAGCTAAAAAACAAATTTCAAACAAAAATAAGCAATTTATTTGAAGACTCCAAAAATTTATATGAAGAAATGCTTGAAGCAGGTATTGCAAAAGAGTGTGCAAGATTTGTACTGCCTTTAGCTACTCCAACAAGGATTTACATGTCAGGTTCCTGCAGGTCTTGGATACACTATATAAATCTTCGCTCAGGCCATGGCACTCAAAAAGAACATATGTTAATTGCCGATCAATGTAAACAAATATTTTGTGCACAATTCCCAATCGTGGCAAAGGCTCTTGATTGGTAAGAAAACCATTAATGACTTCTTGGAGCAATAGCTTTAGAATGATAATTTTTATCATTCATTAACGAGCTTTGAAGTTTTTCAAGATCATTACCTGTTAACTTTCTCTCATCCCTAAAGGGCTTATTTTTAATAAAAGACTCGAAAATCTCTTCCAATTCATTCTGATTTCTCACACCTACAAGCTCAGCATAGAATTTACCTTTCTCGTCAAAAAATATTAATTTAGGTATACCATTAATATTGTAATTATCTATCAACTCTTTCCAACGAGAATTGTCTACGTTTAACAGTACAATGTCAACTTGATTCACGTATTTTTCATCAAGAGAAAGCATTGATGGTGCCATCTCTTTGCATGCCTCACACCAGTCAGCATAAAACTCATATACAGTTGGCCTACCATTAACCAATGCAATATCTGGTTCAAGAGAACGACGCGCTAATAAATCTAGAGGGGTGCTTGAATTGAATCCACCTTTAAAGAGGAGAAGAAAAGCTGATAGCACAAATGCGGCAATAATCAAGAATAATTTTTGAGAACCTGCTAAAAAATTTTGATCAGAGCTTTGACTCATCCGTAAAATGGCCTTCTGAACGTTTCTTTATTCTTACAGAGGTAAGCGACCAAAGGCTTAAAAACTTCTTAAGTAAGTTCCTGTAAAGACAGATTAAAATAGAAAGTTTTATTATTAACCCTCCTAAGAAAACACATCAAACTTTAGAAACACAAAATTCCTTTTGATAATTTAAATAACTATATAAATTACCTAATACTTTCTTTGTATAAAAACGCGTTTCTGGATATGGAATTTTCTCAACCCAAAGTTCTGGATCCTTCTCTATCTCTGTAGTTATCCATTCTGACACAGCCATGGGCCCAGCGTTATAGCTAGCAACAGTAAGGAAAGGGTTATTGTTCCATTTAGTTAAAAGATGATTTAAATATCTAGCTCCTAAAAGACTATTTTGACCTGGATCTAATAAGGACGTGTTTGTAATAACTTCATCTCTCTTCATTTCTAATGCAGTAGCTGGCATTAACTGCATCAAGCCTATAGCACCAGCACTAGATTTAACATTTGGCGAAAAGCGAGACTCTTGGTTTGCGATTGCATAAATTAACTCTTGTCTTACACCAGTCTCTTTACTGGCTTTTTCGATTTCCATTGAGAAACGCAGTGGATATTGGTTAAGAAAAATTTGTTTCCGCAATAAACATGCATCTCCTACAAAAAGTCGGCTTACTTCTCTTACTTTAAATAGTCCCATCCAATAATCACCAACTCCCATTCTTAACCTTCCTTCTACTAATTTTTCCATAAGATTTTGATTGTCTTGATGAGGAGTAATTGTTTTATTTCTCCAAGTTTCCCAAGCCTCTTTTTCTAAACCAAGCCTCCAAAGTTGATTTACTAATTTATTCTTACTAGATAAAGGAGTCCAAGCTTTCTTGGAAAGTAATGAAGTTTGAGAGAAGTTTTTGTTTAAGGATGGCCAATCATATAAGCCAAGACGTTGACTTGCTCGCCATGTGTAGTAATTAGGAGAGTAATCTTCTACTAAATTTTCCCATATATGCTGAGCTTTAATAGTATTCCCTAGTTTGAATTCAACCAATCCCATCCAAAATATTTGTCGAGCAGCAATAGGTTCAGGTAACTGCTCTGGAGGAATAACATTTAAAAGGGATATTGCTTCTTGCCATTTATTTTGAAGTAATGCATTTCTTGTCAACTTCCAATGAAGTTGCAAAATGCTTGGATTATTTTGCAAGAGCTTTAAAAAACTATTTCGACCAAAAATTTCTAATGGTATATTTCTTTTTACATCCTTAAAAGCAGATTTTCTAATAACAGAAGAAAAAGGTTTATTTAAGGAAATAAACTCTTCAGGAAAGTTTTGAATTAAAATATTATTAATATTTTTGCGCTCATTAATCTTTAACTTATTTAACTTACTTTCAGATAGTTGTTTCAACAAGAGCTTCCCTCTCTCCCTTTGTTCAAAGTTACCCTCTAATAATGTTAGAGCTATTGCGATGGTTGTTTCAGGCAATAAAGGTTTTGAGTAAGTACAGCTCATAGCATTCTTCCAATCACCAAGGCGAGCTAATGATTTCGAAAGAAATTGACTATCAGAATAATTAATTTTAGTTTGAGGGTTTAAGCAAGCATTTCTAATTAATACTTCAGCACCTGGCCATCTTTCACCCCATTTAGCTAAGTGGATAGCTCCTTGATGCCTATTATTACCTTGTTTTTCAAGTTCCAATGCACTGGCTAATGCAGCTGGATGAGCAGGGTGCAGCTCTAATAAATCCTTCCTTAAATCTGGCATTTCCATACCAAGCCTATAAAAGGCATCTGCAGAAACAGACTCAACTGGAAATCGATCTAAAAGTTTTACCCAAATATCTCTAGCATTAATAGATTTTCCTAATTTATAATAATTTTCAGCTTGAAGCTTAAGAGCAACTGCAGACAAGGAATCATTGCCCCAACCCTGTCCTTTTAATAATCTTTCACGACGAGATAAAGAGTTCGGAGATTTGGAAACCAATAAAAGTGAAGCTTCTCTTCTCTGATAGGGGTCTGCCGACCATCTATAAATCTTCCATAACTTTTCTTGAGAAATATTCGGATTGAGCTTCTCTTTAACTGGGATCAATAAAAATCTTCCACTTAAAATAGTTCCAACTGTAAAAGTAGCAGTGCCTAAAAGAATAAGCAGTCCTCGAAAAGGTATTAATTTATCTTCCGTAGAAGGCATCAAAATCTCCCGCAAATACGTATTCAATATTAATGGGTTTTTTCTATTTTCTTCATTAATATATTTAAAGAATTACTTGCATCATCCACGCAATATCTTTTAACGAAAAATATTGCAATACAAAGTAGATCACTTTATATAAGTGACCGCCTCAGATACGAGTGCGATTCTTTTTGAAAGATTTGAAATAAATAATAATATGAGATTTTTTTAATCAATCCCTTCTCAATAAGCTATTATCTCAACTTATTTAATTTTTTCAAACACTTTTAAAGGCCAACAAGGCAATTAATCCTTTTGGCACTCTTCTTTCTAACCATATGAGTCCTATCTTTGGTACAGACGGAATCAGAGGAGAAGCAGGAAGATTTATAACTCCTGCTCTTGCCCGCCAAGTTGGTTATTGGTGTGGTAGCACCCTGGCTGAAGAAGGTCCTGTTCTTATCGGACAGGACTCAAGGCTTAGTGGTGAAATGATCACATCAGCTTTAAAAGCTGGTTTAACTGCCGCTGGCAAAGAAGTATGGATAATCGGATTATGCCCAACCCCAGCAATTCCTTTTCTAATTAAAAAATTCAAGGCCTCTGGTGGCTTAATGGTTTCAGCGAGTCATAATCCCCCAGCCGATAATGGTATAAAAATTTTTGGAGAAGATGGCTGCAAAATTTCTTCCAAACAACAAAATCAAATAGAACAGTGTCTTAAAAAAAACCATCTATTTAATAGTGCTAGTCCTGCATTGACAAATTCTGGTCAATCACACCAACGTAGTGAACTAATGGTTCACTACGTTGAAAGTATTTTAGATTCTTCAAACAATATCAATCTAAAAGGATTACCAATAGTATTGGATTTATGTTGGGGCTCTGCAACTGCTTGCAGTGCAAAGGTATTTGAAGCTTTAGGTGCAAGTGTTACGGTAATAAATGGGCATCCAGATGGAGAAAGAATAAATGTTAATTGTGGTTCTACGCATTTAGATCAGCTTAAAAAAGCAGTTTTAACTAACAACGCAGAAATGGGCTTCGCATTTGATGGAGATGCAGATCGAATGCTTGCTGTAGATAAATGTGGGCGCGTTTTAGATGGAGATCATTTGCTTTACCTATGGGGAACAGTTCTAACAGAAAAGAATCAACTCAAGGATAAAAGATTGGTTGCAACCGTAATGTCAAACTTAGGGTTTGAACAATCATGGAATCAAATGGGTGGGATATTAGAGCGAACAGCAGTAGGTGATCAAAATGTTCACGCAGCAATGGTTTCTTTTGATGCAGGATTAGGAGGAGAACAGTCTGGTCATATACTTTCTTCTATAAATGGACTTTGTGGAGATGGGCTTCTATCAGCTGTACAAGTTGCCACCATTTGTAATGAACTTAATTTAAGCCTTACTGAATGGCTTGATAAGAGCTTTAAACCATTTCCACAAAAACTAATAAACGTAAAGATAAGTAATCAACACAAAAACAACTCATGGCAAAAATCACAGCCTTTCCAAAAAGCAATTCATAAGGCAAAGAAAGAAATGGGAGATGAAGGGAGAGTTCTAATTCGAGAAAGTGGTACAGAACCATTGCTAAGAGTTATGGTCGAATCGAAAGATCCATTCACAGTTAATTCTTTGTCAAATCATCTAGCAATTTTAGCTGATGAGCATCTTAATGCAGCTTAAAATAGCAACTAAAAAGATATCTTATTTATCAAAATTGGATCAGATATTTACCTATCAATTAAAAAGCTTAAATCAGGAAGATGGTTTTTATTTCTAATAAATAATGCTCTGTGAATATGGAGATTATTATTCATAGCATATAATTCTCGTTCGGAAGGTATTGGCATTGGATTATTATCAATCCATGGGCTAGTGCTTTCTTTAAAACCATCAAAACAATTAGTTAGTTGAATTAATTCAACCATTGGTTTAATAACATCTAATGAATCACTTTGAATAAAAATTTGACGCCCAGGGAGTAAAGCTTTTGCAATAGCAAGCAGTAGTGACGGTTGCAATACCCTTCTTTTATAATGTCTTCGTTTAAACCATGGGTCTGGGAATTGAATCGTCACCTTGTTTAATTTATTTTGTGGTAGCTTTAACAACCATTCATCAAGACTAACGTTTGCATTACAGAATAAAAAACATAAATTTTTTAATCCTATCTCACTTCGTTCTTTTTCAGCTGCTAAAACCAACTTTTCTCGGATTTCAACACCCAAGTAATTAGCATGTGGATTTATAGAGGCTGAATTAATTAAAAACTTACCCCTTGCACTCCCAATATCTAAATGTATGGGTAGATCGTCATTCTCAAACAATTCACATGGGTCTGGAAGCTCTTTAGGAAGCTGAAAAAAACGACTTAATGGATTAACATGTTGCCTCACTAGTAAAAATAATAAGTAAGTTTATTCCAACAATTTAACTGTTTTAAAAGTTCTCATCAACCAAAACATCATTTGCATGATGTTTTGGTTCTCCATTCAAACCATGGCAATAGCATTATGCCAGGTAAAAAGAACTTAAAAGGAAAGCATGCTATAAGCAAAAATTTATTTTTAACCTAAATATTTATGCAAGAGGACACTTAGGGATTGATAATAAATCTGTTTGAAATTCACACGTGGAAGAGCTTCAACACATCAAGCTTGTTTGGCTTGCATACCATCTTGCGGCGACTTTTGCTTTAGGAGTCCCATTAGTGCTACTAACATGGGCCTCTATACAAAAAGAAGCCTCAATAGTGAGATTGCTTTCAATTTATTGGAAGAATGCGACCCTGATGGCTATCAGTATGCTGCTTCTAACAGGTGAAAAAGGAATTGGATTTCTAATCTCATTTATTGCGCCATTATTGATGGTGACATCCGTTTGGTTCTGGATTGATCTAAATGAAGAGTTAGAAGATCTACCTTATTGGAGAGCTTTACCTCTCACTGTTAAGTTGTGGCGGTGGGCACTAAGTTGGTTTGGAGTGTTATATACATCTCTTGGCTTGTATAGCCTTTCATGTTTAAACAACACAAACAGCTCAAAATGCCTTGCTTGGATTGAAGTGCCTCAAGGTTTTCACCAAGTCATTAAAAAACTTTTTGATTTTCTATTTGGAGCAAACTGGACTGAAGCTTTAGCTGCTTTTGTAGGATACTTAGCTCTACTGGCTTACATAGTGGGTTTTTTACAATGGCTATTAATTCGTTTACCAAAACAAGGTCGAATTGCTGGCAATTTCTAAGGAGTTAAAGCTAGCATTATATATATATATATATAGGTTTAATATACCTAAGAAGCGAAGACTTGAATTTATTTAAAGTCTTTCAATCACATCAAAACATCTCTCACAAATTAAATTATGCTCAGGATGTTTACCTATTTCTCTCTCAAAGTGCCAACAACGTTCACATTTAGTGCCTCGAGCCTTAGATACTTCAATCGTACCAAATTCTATCTCCTGGCTAATCAAAACTTCCGCCCAAGGTTCTCCCCCTATTTGTAATTGTGAAACTATAAGCCAATCACGCAAACAATCCACTTCAGAATCACCATTTAGCCTTAACCAATCCAATACTTCAAGAAACTTTTTATCAGAAGAATCCAACCTTACTGCCGCCTCAAGAGAAGCTCCTATTTTTTGATTAACTCTGCACTCTTCAATGGAGCGATTGACAGTACTTCGAACTTCTCTTAACTGAGCAATAGGATCACTTAATGAACTATCTCTCCATGTATTAGGAACTTTCGGCCAACCTCTTTGAAAGACAGATTCTTCCTCTAAAGCGTATGGAATATTTTGCCAAATGTCTTCAGCCATATGAGATAAAACAGGTGAAATTAATCCGGCTAAGCTCTCAATAATTAAAGAAAGTACCGTTTGACAACTTCTACGTCTCCTATCAGATGGAGCACTGACATAAAGACGATCTTTAGCTATATCTAAATAAAAGTTTGATAAATCTACTACACAATAACTCTGCAATACTTGAAAGAATTTTGAAAACTCATAATTCTCAAAAGCAGAAGTTACTTCATCAATCACTTCCGCAGATCTATTCAACATCCATTTATCTAAAAGAGGTAGTTCTTCTACATTTAATCGATGTAATTTAGGGTTAAAATCATGAAGATTACCCAATAGATATCTAGATGTATTCCTTACTTTTCTATAAACATCTGCTAATTGGCGTAAAATATTATTGCCGATTGGTACATCAACAGAATAATCAACAGAACTAACCCACAACCTCAAGACATCTGCTCCATATGCAGGTTCTTGTTTTTTATTTGGTCCGCCATTAATGATGATTAATGGGTCAATAATATTACCTAAAGATTTACTCATTTTCCTACCATTCTCATCTAATGCAAAGCCATGAGTAAGCACTGTCGAATAAGGTGCCTTTTCATTAACAGCGACAGAAGTCAATAAAGAAGACTGGAACCATCCTCGATGCTGGTCAGAACCTTCTAGATAAAGATCTGCAGGATAATGCAAATTACTTTTTCGACTCGAAACTGCATTCCAACTAGAACCAGAGTCAAACCAAACATCCATTGTATCGGTTCCTTTAATCCAACGATCTGATTCAGAAGCATATGAAGGGGGTAAAAGCTGAGACTCATCAAATTCCCACCAAACATCAGCTCCATACTTTTCAATTAATTTTTCAATATGCGAAAGAGTTTCCTTATTTATTAAAACTTCATTTCCATTCTTTTCATAAAAAACTGGTATTGGGACACCCCAAGTTCGTTGTCGAGAGATACACCAATCTCCTCTTTCACGAACCATTGACTGAATACGTTTCTTCCCCGAAGATGGAAGCCATTGAACAGATTCAATAGCTTTTAATGCTTGTTCACGAAAACCATCAACCGATGCAAACCATTGTTCTGTTGCACGAAAAATAGTAGCTTTTTTTGTCCGCCAATCATAAGGATATCTATGCTCATAGTCTTCTTTTTTTAATAAGCAATCAAGATCTTTAAGAGTATTAATAATTACAGAGTTTGCATCTTTCAAAACATTTAAGCCTTGAAATTTACCGGCGTCTTTATTCAAAATACCTTTTTCATCAACAATACAAGTAATGGGTAAACCATTCTTTTTTCCTGTATTGAAATCATCCACACCATGGCCTGGAGCAGTATGAACAAGGCCTGTTCCTGATTCAGTAGTTATATAATCACCCCCAATAACAATAGGACTGATTCGATTCATCAATGTATTCTTATATAAAAGACCCTGTATTAAATTTCCCTTTACTTTGGCTTTGATTTCAAATTCAGTCCCAAGTTTTTCATTTATAGTTGTTAGAAGCTTACTAGCTATAAGGATATATTGATCCTTTTTATTTATAGCAAGCGCATAATCTAAATTACTATTAACTGAAATCGCCTGATTTGCAGGCAAAGTCCATGGAGTTGTAGTCCAAACAGCAACATTCAACATATTACTTAAATTCTTTCCATTTTTTGGCAGGCTAAGTCCTTGTTTCTTTAATTCTTTAGTTAATAAATCCGTTAATTCAACAATAGGAAAAGCAACATAAACACTAGGGCTGATATGTCCATCTGGATATTCCAATTCTGCTTCAGCCAATGCAGTCCTTGAACTAGGACTCCAATGAACTGGTTTAAGTCCTCTATAGATATACCCCTTAAGGGCCATATCCCCAAATAATCTTATTTGAGCAGCTTCATAATCTTTATGAAGGGTTAAATAAGAATTATCCCAATCTGCCCAAATACCCCACCGACGAAAACCATCCATTTGGTTTTTTACTTGCTTCAAAGCATATGCAGCTGCTTTTTTACGTAATTTCAGTGGGGTTAATTCCTCTCGTTCCTTTTGAGAAAGTGTCTGAAGAACTTTTAATTCAATCGGCAAACCATGGCAATCCCAACCAGGGAGATAGCGAACTCTTCTTCCTTGCAAAATATGAAACTTATTAATTATGTCCTTTAGTACTTTGTTAAGTGCATGGCCCATATGAAGGGAGCCATTTGCATAAGGCGGTCCATCATGAAGTGTATATTCAGGTCCAGAATTCAATAACCCAAGCGTCAGATCAATACCTTTCTTTGTCCAAAATCGTTGAAGCTCAGGTTCCCTTTGGGTTGCATTGGCTCGCATACCAAAGCTTGTCTTTAAAAGGTTGAGCGTTTCTTTGTAAGAAGGACGGATATCACCGTCCTTAGGGGTCTCCTGATTCACGGTGACAATTATTCCAATGCGATTATGGATCGTTCAAGGACATTGTCCTAGGGAAGAGTTAGCAATTTGTTCATAAAAACTTCTATTTTGTGTTGGTAGGCTGATCAGATCCTTTCTCGAGAGGATCATTAATATTGTTTTGAATAGAAGTTTCTGGCCGAACCCACTTTTTATTGACTGATATTGATTTGTCCTTTTGCAACACAAACTTCATTAAATCACCAAAGACTTCTGTCAGTCGAGCTAAAACCAATCCGACCTGTTTCAAACCTGTAGTCCACCTTTCTGGGGTTGCAAAACGTGATTTCTCATCATTACTAAGTTTCTGCCATCTGCTCTGCGAAACCTCTAATCCAAGTCTTCCAATAAGAAAAGATCCGCAAATGACAGCAATCATCGGAGAACCCAAAAATCGATCACTATTCGTAATCAGTACCAAGCCGATCAAGAGAACCAAAGCTCCCCAGAAAGCATCACGAGGGCGACTCAGTTCAGTAAGAAATAAAGGTATTAACAAAATCAAAAGTCCTACCAGTAAAGAAATTTCTCCAATAATGACTGCTAGCATAAAAAGTTATTCTCCTCTAACTCTTATCTAATTTTGCCAAGATTGGGCAAAGAAGCCAAGATCTAAACATATAAATAGATTATAAAAATAAGCAAAGTTAAATTAATTTATGACCGTCGGTTATCAACTAAAAACAAGGTAGGAATAAAAACCTATTAGAGTTTTTAATGATCAATTAAAAAATTACTAAAAGAATTTTCTATTTGTTTTACATTGAAAGCTTTGTCTGCTTAAAGAAAATGAAAAGTTAGCGGATAATCACAACATCCTTATTAAGCCTATTGAAATCTTCTCATTAACTGATTTTAAAACGCAAAAACATTGAGATACGTGATCCTGTCCATTAGAGTAGTGAAGAGCCTTCAAATCCATTGGCCCACCTGGCGGAATTGGTAGACGCGCTGGTTTTAGGTACCAGTGACTTCGGTCGTGGGAGTTCAAGTCTCCCGGTGGGCATTTATTTCATAATTTGGTCTGGTGTTCTCATCGTCTCATTGCCCCAAATAAAACTGCAATGACCAAGAACATTGATTCACCAACCACAAAAGAGGTATCCAAGAAATACCACTCCTCTGCTGATTGGCAAAAAGTCATTCAGAAATATCTAGATCCACCGAATCATTTAAATCCCACAGTGGGATTATTTTTTAGTGGTTATATCTTGGCTGCATTAAGCATTTGGGAGTGGTATCAAGGCAATTGGCCTTTACCGGTATTAGTAGGTTTGGCATTTTTAGCTCTTCATATGGAAGGAACAGTTATTCATGATGCATGTCATAACGCTGCTCATCCAAATAAATGGATCAATCAAGCAATGGGGCATGGAGCGGCAATTCTTTTAGGTTTTAGTTTTCCAGTTTTTACTAGAGTTCATCTACAACATCATTCACATGTAAATGATCCCAAAAATGATCCAGACCATATAGTGAGCACATTCGGACCTGTTTGGCTAATTGCACCAAGGTTTTTTTATCATGAATATTTTTTCTTCGAAAGAAAGCTTTGGCGAAGATATGAACTATTGCAATGGGGAATAGAAAGAAGTCTCTTTATCTGCATCGTTCTTGCAGGAATCAAGTTCAATTTTATGAACGTTATTTATAACCTTTGGTTTGGTCCAGCACTAATGGTTGGAGTTACACTGGGTATTTTCTTTGATTATCTTCCTCACCGCCCTTTCCTGTCTCGTAACAGATGGAAAAATGCAAGGGTTTACCCAAGCAAAGTTATGAACTGGCTAATAATGGGTCAAAACTATCATTTAGTTCACCACCTTTGGCCTTCTATTCCATGGTTTGAATATAAACCAGCATATGAAGCTACTAAACCACTTTTAGATTCAAAAGGTTCACCTCAAAGAATGGGAATTTTTGAGACCAAGTCTGATGGTTTCAATTTTCTTTATGACATTCTTATTGGGATCAGAAGTCATAAAAAACATAGAAGCAAGATGAGACCAATAGCAAAGCTTTTCCCAACAACTCGTTTGAGAAAGCAATGGATTAGTCTTTTACATAAAACTGCTGTATTTCCAAATCAAAAACGTCTCTAATTATTTAGATTATTTTATTCAGAAAGGATTTTTGGTACACGATAAAAGTCTCGTTCACGCTGAGGTGCTAAATCAAGTAACTGTTCTCGAACATTCGTTATTTCGACATTGTCTTCTCTAAATACATTTGTAACTTCTACGGCTCTTGTCGTTGGAGGAACACCTTCAGTATCAACTTTTCCCAATTCATCAATATAGTCAAGAATTTTTTCTAATTGATCCGTATAAGTATCTATCTGTTCATCTGGTAATTCTAATCGAGCTAGTTGAGCCACTTTCTTAACATCTTCAGAATTTATTTGACTCATGATTCTCCTAAAAAAATTGAAAGGTCATTAGTTAATGCTTTTGCGGCTTGTTCTAAAAATTTCATTCCATGAGCAGGTTTGGCTAAAAAAGGATCAGAACCCATTCGACCATCAGGGTACCTATTGCGAAAGTCCTCATATCCATGAATAGAGGCTGCAGGATTAGCCGCCGGAAGAGGGCGTTGCTTAGATATCAAACTTGGTTCCAAATACAAGGTTAAAGCAATTTCACTGGGAGTGGCATGTTGTCCCTCATTTTCACCATATAAATTTTTTGCCTCACGAAACACTTCTGGAACCATAAACCAATTTACCAACTTACATTTCATACGCTTAGAGGCAGAAAGTTTCCTACTTAATGCACTGCTATAAGCCTGCGCAAATGCCGCCTTTACTGTTGCAATATTTCCACCATGACCATTTATAACATAAATTTGTTCAAACCCATTTTGAACTAAAGATAAAACCAAATCATGAATCAATTGCATCAAGGTAGCTGGTTGAAGGCTCATCGTGCCAGGGAAACCAAGGTGATGTTCTGCCATGCCAAAAGCTTGTGTTGGAGTTACAAACACACCTGAACGTTTTCCAACTTCAAGTGCAACTGCTTCTGCGGTAATTGCATCCGTTCCAATAGCTCCAGTGGGACCATGTTGCTCTGTTGAACCCAATGGCAGAATAATTGCTTTACAAGATTGAAGATACTCTTCCACTTCTATCCAACTTCGCAAATCCAAACGAATAGAAGACAAATCTTTAACAGGGCCCGGAAAAACTAATTCATTTTCTACTGACATTGATTCGAAAAAGGTAAACCAATAATTAATAGTTCACTTATAGCTTTTTCATAGACAAATTGATCAAGAAGTATTAGGAGTTTAATTAGTTCTCAAATTTAACATAACTAATCAAACGCTACCTTTTGACTTCTTTTGTCGGCCAGCTGAAATAGTCGCACCTGATTTGATTGGATGTACTCTGGTCAAAAAAATCGGGGGCAACAAAGTTCTATGGGGGGTAATAGTTGAAACAGAAGCTTATTCGCAAAAAGAACCAGCCTGTCATGGGCACAAAAAACGTACGCCAAGCAATCAGACTCTTTTTGGAGAACCTGGACGCTTCTATATATATTTAACTTATGGGATTTATCACTGTGTAAATATTGTTACTGATAAATCCGAATGGGCCAGTGGTGTTCTTTTAAGAGCATTGTCCATGCCAGATGAAGAAGAGAGGATTTGTTCTGGCCCTGGTCTATTGGCAAGAAAATTTAAATTAGATAGAACCTATGACAATAGGCCAATTTCAAAGAAAAATGGATTATGGGTGATTAATAAATCATCTAGTTTAAAGAATCAAAAGATTGTGAAAACAACTCGAATAGGCATATCACAAGCAAAGGATCTACAGTGGAGGTGGTATTTACAAAGTAGTCGGAGTGTTAGTAAAAGAGCTAAAGGTGATCAACTCCCATCAACGAAAAAATCTTGGAGTCCATCAATCGAAAATAGTCCATGAGTGAGTGGAACCATAGACATTTAATTGATTTATCCCATTTCTCCTTAGAGGATTATTTTTCGGTTCTTCAACTTGCTAGTCGTTTCAAGTCACTACCAACAACAGGTGCAAGAAAATTACCAGCGCTGCAAGGACGTTTAGTCACCACTTTATTCTTTGAGCCAAGCACAAGAACAAGAAGTAGTTTCGAATTAGCAGCGAAAAGGCTTTCTGCAGATGTTCAAACATTCTCCCCATCAAGTAGCGCTCTTAAAAAAGGTGAAACACCTTTAGATACAGCTTTGACCTATGTATCCATGGGTTCAGATGTACTTGTTATTCGCCATAGTTGCACAAGTGTTCCAGAACAAATTGCACAAGCACTTGAAAAAAATGGAAAACCTACATCTGTTCTCAACGGGGGTGATGGATTACACAGTCACCCAAGCCAAGGGCTCTTAGATTTATTTACTCTTGCCAATTATTTTGAACCAAATAATCCACTCCCGTCTGCACTTGTCAACAAAAGAATTGCAATAGTTGGAGATATTCTTCATTCTAGAGTTGCACGTTCAAATCTTTGGGCATTAACTGGATGTGGAGCTGATGTAATACTTTGTGGTCCTCCAAGTTTATTACCTAGAGAGTTCTCACAATTCGTCGATGCTCCTCCGCCAGGACAATCCAAAGATCCTATAGATATACGTGGAAAAATTTATTTAACAAGATCACTCAAAAATGCTTTAGAAGGGGCTGATGCAGTAATAACACTGAGACTTCAAAAGGAAAGAATGCAACACAACCTACTTACAGATCTAAATCGATATCATCGAGATTATGGAATTACACATCAAAGTCTGAATTGGTGCGAGAAACAAATTCCCGTTCTTCATCCTGGCCCTGTCAATCGAGGCGTAGAAATAAGCAGTGAATTACTAGACGATCATTCAATCTGTTTGATTGAAAAACAAGTTTCTAATGGTATACCAATCAGAATGGCACTACTTTATCTACTTACCACATCTAAAGACAGACTATCTAATAGTACGGCTGATGCATTAAGTAGTCCTTAATTAGCTTTACATAACCTTATATAAAAGAATTTAAATATTCTTTAAAACAATTTAAATGCTTCCATAAATAATCCATTAAGCAATCCAATTCTCAACATATCAATACAGTTTAGTAAAAGAGGTGCCAATTTTAATTCTCTCCAACCTCTTCTTAAGCGAACCAGTAATTCTATAAGTAGAACTGTGAAAAATGCTCCAACAGGGTCCATAAGTGCAAGGACACCATTAATCATTCCTATTGAGCTACCTATCAAAAATCCTATAAGTAAAAAAATCATATATAACGAATATCTACGCCATGGATTCCTACCCCATAATTCTAAGCGATCAACAGCTCTTCCAACATTTAGATGCAAATTTGTCGATTGAAATTTTTGAGGCATTTAAAAAATAGAGCGTAAGAATTTATAAAACCGAATAGAAGTTATAGCCAAAAATTGTAAAGTATTTTTTGACAAAATAGAAAACTCATTTTACCTACGTAAAAATTAATCAAAGTCAATAATTAAATTACTTCATTAACATATGAAGCTTAGAGATATATTACTTAAATTAATACACCCTTACTCATCATCTATTTTGTTGGTTTTTGCTTTGGCTTTCCCTTCTAATAGTTCATACAAAGCCTCCATCTGAGCCATGACTCCTCTAATTTCACCTGCTTCAGGAAGTAAACCTTCTTCCAAAATGCCAGTATGCATTTCCCGCAGCTCTTGACGAATGTAGCGAAGGTGACTCACTACCTGCTCTCTTTTTGACTGAGACATTAGCTATTGAAATTGGTAGTACCTCTTTTACTGCATAAATTCACTTAGATAAATCTAATCAGCACATACGAAGCAACCAGCTACTGCGATAGAAGCGTAAGTCAAAAAAGAAGAAGGGCGTTCTAAGACTGTTATAACGACCAAGCCAACTAGTCCTACAAAAAGAATCCTCTGATTTTGTGAAAAAATTCTCAAAGGAAACCCCTCATTCAAGTTCAAACAAAAGTTAGCAATTGCGGACATTTAATTTAACAGAGATGTTTGCAAATTCTCCAATTAGGGTCGATTTCATCTAGGCAAGAACAAGCGTTAACATTTTCTTTGTCGTAAAAAAATTCTTACGCTCTCAAATGGAGAATAGGGGATTCGAACCCCTGACCTCTGCGGTGCGATCACAGCGCTCTACCAACTGAGCTAATTCCCCTCGCTAAGAAAGCTAGCGTCTAGGCTTAATACTTAAGAGAAAAATAAATAGAACAGATGCAGACTTCTCAAAATGCCAAAAACAAAGTCTCAGGATCAATAACTGAAGAGATGATTCAAGCATTTGATGAAGAATCAATAGCAGTTCTTGCCGAAAGACTTGAGCACGATGATTATTCCAATCCTTTTGAGGGGCTAGATGACTGGCATCTCTTAAGAGCCTTAGCGATCCACCGACCAGAATTAACCCACTCTTACTTACATCTTGTAGATCAGGAACCCTTCGATGAAGACTGAGGCTATTCGACCCCTACAAGGACGTCGACTCCTCCTTGCAATAACTGGAAGCATTGCTGCTGTAAAAATTCCAATGCTCATTAGTAATTTAGTAAAAGCTGGAGCTGAAGTTCGTTGTCTTATTTCTCCTAGTGCTTCAAGTCTTGTTAGTCCTCTTTCCATTTCAACATTAAGTCGAAATCGTTGCTACCAAGATGAAGATCAATGGAAAGCGAGTGAACCAAGACCATTACATATAGCTTTAGCTGAATGGGCCGACCTTGTTGTGGTGGCACCCCTTAGTGCCTCTTCGTTATCACGTTGGGTACAAGGGCTTGCAGATGGAATCATTCCAAGTGTTCTATTGGCTTGTGAAAAGCCTGTAATTGCAGCTGCTGCAATGAATACTGCAATGTGGAACCATGCAGCTGTTCAACGAAACTGGGAATATTTACAAAATGATCCAAAAGTTTTGTGCCTCTCGCCTTCCAATGGTCTTCTGGCTTGTGATCGAACTGGAGAAGGTCGAATAGTTGAGATCGGTCTCCTCCAATTAGCAATAGAAAGTGCCTTAATTAATAAATCAGAAGATGCAAGTTTGCAAAAAGACTGGAAAGGGAAAAGACTTCTAATCACTGCAGGTCCAACAATAGAAGATTTAGATCCTGTTAGATATATAAGCAATAGAAGTAGTGGTGGGATGGGAGTTCTGCTTGCTCAGGCGGCAAATTTCCGAGGAGCAACAGTTGACTTAATTCATGGTCCTCTTCAGGTTTCACCAGCTTTATTGGATGGTTTAAACCTTTATCCAGTAAGGAGTGCAAAACAAATGCAAATTGAGCTTGCAAACTTGCATGCCTCAGCTGATGCAATAGCCATGACAGCCGCTGTAGCAGATTTAAAAAAGAAAGGAGCAATACAACAACACAAACCAACTAAGGAATCATTAATTGAGTCTTTACAAAATGGTCTCGAAACTGTTCCAGACTTACTGGCTGAATTAGTTGCCAATCGCACTCAGAAAACAAAAGTGATACTTGGGTTTGCAGCTTTATCTGGAAATGATCTTGAAATCAAAAAACTAGGGGAAGCAAAAAAAAATCGAAAAGGTTGTGATCTCATGATGGTCAATCCTATTGATCGACCAGGGCAGGGATTTGAACAGAATCTTAATGGTGGCGTTCTTTTAGGCCCAAATGGCATGAGCAAAAAAATTCCAATCACATCCAAACTGGCCTTGGCTCATCAATTACTAGATGCGATTCGCGAACTGGAAACTAATTTTTCCTACAAAAAATAAGTTAAGAGTAATAAGATCAAAATTTATACCTGAAAAGAAAACCCACTGGTATCACTATAGTCTCGAGACTTTCGAGGGCAATATTTCTCTCAAAAGAAGCGACAGGTTGTTGAGAGCTGCAAAAGGCTGCCCATAAGTACCATTTGCCCCCTGTAAGATCCCAACTGATTAATTGGGCGGTTTATACCGCAGTTATCTGGCCTTAGGCTTCCTCTCATGCGATTTCGTCCTTTGCTGGCCCTGGTGCTGGCTTTTTGTCTCACCTTTGTAGCTGCACCAAGCAGCGTCTCCGCCTCTGGAGAAAGAGGTAATTCCAAATTTGCCGACATCGTCAACACCGGCAAAGCAAATGATTGTCCATCAGTCGCAGCTGGCTCTGATGGATCCATAAACCTTGACGGAAGTCTCAAGGAGATCTGCATGCATCCAACAGAGGTGTATGTAAAGCTCCCTGGGACCAAGCGTCAAAAAGCTGATTTCGTTCCTGCAAAAATCATCAGCCCTCGCAACAACACAACTATTGAACAAGTTTATGGAGACCTCTCCGGCGGCAAGTTCACCGAGAAAGGAGGTATTGACTTCCAGCTGATTACAGTGCTTGCCCCTAATGGCGAAGAGTTCCCATTTGTTTTCTCAGCAAAAGAAATGGTTGTTGATTCCAAAAGCAAATCAATTTCCCCTGGAGCTGAATTCAGCGGAACGACACTGACTCCTAGTTACCGCACAGGTGACTTCCTGGATCCCAAAAGTCGTGCCAAAGATACAGGTGTTGAGTATGCACAAGGTCTAATTGCCTTAGGTGGTGATGACGAAGAGCTTGCAAAAGAGAACATCAAGCGTGATCTCTCCGGACAGGGACAAATAACCCTTTCAATCGAAAGTGTTAACTCAGACACTGAAGAGTTTGCTGGTTCATTTGTTGCTATCCAACCTTCAGATAATGATTTGGGATCAAAAGAGCCCGTTGATGTAAAAATCATTGGCGAGCTCTATGGACAAAAGTCTTAAAAAATCTTTTTTGACTTTTCTCTATTTTCCATCTGCTCTAAGCAATCTCAAAAAAAGAAGGGGTTTTAAACCCCTTCTTTTTTTTTGAGATTGCTTAGAGAAAGCGGCATAAATATGTTTACTTGCTCACCATCTGGGAGAATTTCCCGACAACTCCATTCTTAGAATGATTAGCAATCAATCTTCTTCTACCAAGCAATCAGGCGTTATAGCTCCTTATGGAGGACAACTAGTTGATCTAATAGTTCCATTAGATCAACACAAAGAAATCAAAGAAAGTGCTAATAAATCCTTGGAATGCTCAGATAGAAATGCATGTGATATCGAACTACTGGTCATAGGTGGCTTTTCTCCTGAAAGAGGCTTCATGCTTAAAGCTGATTACGATTCTGTAGTAGAAAATCATCGAACTACTTCAGGTTATTTATTTGGTCTACCAATAGTGATGGATACTGATAGAGATGACATCAGTACTGGAGATCATGTTCTCTTAACATATAAAGGTCAAGATTTAGCCATTTTAGAAGTAGAAGAGAAATGGGAACCAGACAAAGTTAAAGAAGCACAAGGATGCTATGGAACAACATCTATAGAACATCCTGCTGTTCGAATGATTACAACAGAAAGGAAAAGGTTCTATATAGGAGGCAACTTAAAAGGTCTTGAACTACCAAAAAGAATCTTTCCTTGTAAAACACCTTATGAGGTAAGAAGTGAACTTCCTTTTGGTGAAGATGTCGTGGCTTTCCAATGTCGTAATCCAATTCATCGTGCCCATTACGAACTTTTCACTAGAGCCCTGACGGCTAGCAATGTAAGTAAACAAGCAGTTGTTCTGGTTCATCCAACCTGCGGACCAACCCAACAGGATGACATACCTGGATCAATCCGGTTCCAAACTTATGAGCGTCTGGCCGAAGAAGTAAATAATTCCCAAATCCGATGGGCATATCTTCCTTATGCAATGCATATGGCTGGTCCACGTGAAGCCCTTCAGCACATGATAATTCGTCGAAATTATGGATGTACTCATTTCATAATTGGAAGAGATATGGCTGGCTGCAAATCCAGCTTGAGCGGCGAAGATTTCTATGGTCCCTACGATGCTCAAAATTTTGCCAGAGAATGTGCACCTGAATTATCCATGGAAACAGTGCCTTCGCTTAATCTCGTTTTTACAGAAGAAGAAGGCTATGTAACGGCCGAGCATGCAGAAGCACGTGGACTACACGTCAAAAAACTTAGTGGCACTCAATTCAGGAAAATGCTTAGAAATGGCGAAGAAATTCCAGAATGGTTTGCTTTTAAAAGCGTTGTTGAAGTTCTTCGGTCCACATAACACTCACTAATACTATTAACATCAAAGCATCTAACTTGATAGAACATTGAACAAGCGCTGGAGAAACGTTGGTCTCTACGTACTTATGGTCGTAGTCGTAATAGTAGTGGGCACTACTTTCTTAGATCGACCAGATACTGCAAATGCTTCCAGAACTATTCGTTACAGCGATTTTGTAGAAGCAATTCAGGAAAATCAGATAAGCAGGGTGCTTATTTCACCTGATAGAGGTACAGCTCAAGTTATTGAAAATGATGGCAGTCGTTCCGAAGTCAATCTTGCTCCAGATAAAGACCTATTAAATCTACTTACTGAAAATGACGTAGATATTGCTGTTCAACCAACCCGACAAGCAAGCCCATGGCAACAGGCTGCTGGCAGTCTCATTTTCCCAGTTCTCTTATTGGGTGGTCTTTTCTTCCTCTTCCGACGCGCTCAAAGTAATGGAGGAGGTAACCCAGCGATGAATTTTGGCAAGAGTAAAGCTCGTTTGCAAATGGAACCCTCCACTCAAGTGACCTTTGGAGATGTAGCAGGTATCGAAGGAGCCAAACTTGAACTTTCAGAAGTAGTTGATTTCCTTAAGAATCCAGATCGTTTTACTGCTGTAGGAGCAAAAATTCCAAAAGGTGTTCTCCTAGTAGGTCCACCTGGAACTGGAAAAACTCTTCTGGCTAAAGCAGTTGCAGGAGAAGCAGCTGTACCTTTCTTTTCAATTTCTGGTTCAGAGTTTGTTGAAATGTTTGTTGGTGTAGGTGCAAGCAGAGTGCGTGACCTGTTTGAGCAAGCTAAAAAGAACGCTCCTTGTATCGTTTTTATTGATGAAATTGATGCTGTTGGGCGGCAAAGAGGAGCTGGTCTAGGTGGAGGAAATGACGAGAGAGAGCAAACATTGAATCAACTTCTCACCGAAATGGATGGATTCGAAGGGAATACTGGAATAATCATTGTTGCAGCTACTAATAGGCCTGATGTACTTGATTCAGCACTAATGCGTCCAGGTCGTTTCGATAGACAAGTTGTTGTTGATCGCCCTGATTATTCTGGAAGGCTACAAATTCTCAAGGTCCACGCAAGAGATAAAACTCTCTCCAAAGATGTTGATCTAGACAAAATTGCAAGAAGGACACCTGGTTTTACCGGCGCAGATCTTGCCAATTTGCTAAATGAAGCAGCAATTTTAGCCGCCAGAAGAGAGCTTACAGCCGTTAGCGACGACGAAGTGGGAGATGCTATTGAGAGAGTAATGGCAGGTCCAGAAAAAAAAGACCGTGTTATGAGTGAAAGAAGAAAAAGACTAGTTGCATATCACGAGGCTGGCCATGCATTAGTAGGAGCTCTAATGCCGGAGTATGACCCAGTTCAAAAGATTTCTATTATTCCTAGAGGTCAAGCAGGAGGACTTACTTTCTTCACACCAAGTGAAGAAAGAATGGAATCTGGCCTTTATTCAAGGTCATATCTACAAAATCAAATGGCTGTTGCCCTAGGAGGTCGAGTTGCAGAAGAGATTGTTTATGGAGAAGACGAAGTAACTACAGGTGCTTCTAACGATCTAAAGCAAGTTGCTCAAGTTGCAAGGCAAATGGTTACTAGGTTTGGAATGAGTGACAAGTTAGGTCCTGTAGCATTAGGTCGTGCTCAAGGAGGGATGTTTCTAGGCAGGGATATTGCTGCTGAAAGGGACTTTTCAGAAGATACAGCTGCAACGATAGATGCGGAGGTTTCTGAACTGGTTGACGTAGCTTATAAACGAGCCACTAAAGTTTTAACTACAAATCGTTCTGTATTAGACGAGCTAGCAGAAATGCTTGTGGAAAAGGAAACTGTAGACTCAGAGGATTTACAAAACCTTTTAATCCGAAGAGACGTAAGAGTTGCCGAATACGTTTAATATTTATAATCAATTGAGCTGTAAATATGAGCAAAAAAGGTTAATCTCCTCATTAAGGGTACAACCAATTATTGTTATTCTTCGCCTCGAAGAACAGCAATATAATTTATTGAAAACTAAAAATAATTTATTTTCAATACTGAAAAGTCTTCACGATAAGGGAATTAAACATATTGAAATTGCATGGTCTGATTATTTAGGATGGAATGATCTGATCAAAGAAATTAAACTATCTTTTCCTTCTATTTATCTAGGGTCTGCATCAGTCACTTCGATCACCGCATTAGAAGCAGTAGCAAAAGCAGAACTTAAATATGCTACAGCCCCAATCTGGGACCCTTTACTCCAATCTAGAGCTAATGAACTAGGCATAACACTTATTCCTGGCATATTCTCACCCACAGAGTTCCACCAAGCAATCAAGTTTGGTTGTCAAATAGTAAAACTTTTTCCAGCATCAATTCTAGGGCTAAATTATCTAACTCAAATTATAAAGCCTATCAAGCCAGTACCATTTATTATCGCTGCTGGAGGATTAACTGCAAAAGATATTAATCCTTGGCTCAAGTCTGGACATGATGCCCTGATATTAGGAAAAGGTCTTATGAAGAATAATGAGATTGACCCTGAGATATTAAATTGGATCGATAAAAATCAAGAGAAGATTTCCTTCTAGCTTTATAAATAAATAAAGCTTTAATTTCAAACCTTATTAAGGCTGAGTGTATAGGAGTTTTAAAGAAAAATATTTTTAATTAGTCAACTTTTTATCTATATAAATCAAAAAGTTTTCACCAAGAAGTACACTGACCTTGCTGTCTTAATAAATGATCAACAAGAACAATTGCTACCATTGCTTCTACCATTGGAACTGCTCTAGGCAAAACACAAGGATCATGTCGACCTTTAGCTGACAGTATTGTTGCATTACCTTCCGAATCAATAGTTGTCTGATCTTTTCGTATTGTGGCAGTTGGCTTAAATCCAACTCTAAGATTAATCATCTCACCATTACTAATGCCTCCTTGAATACCTCCAGAATTATTAGTAGCTGTTCTCAGTTTTCCGTCTTCTGACGGTAAGAATGAATCATTATGTTGACTTCCTTTCAAGAAAGTTCCACGAAAACCTGAGCCAATTTCAAAAGCTTTTGTAGCTGGCAAAGACATTACACTCTTAGCAAGATCAGCCTCCAACTTGTCAAAAACAGGCATCCCAAGTCCTACTGGAGGGTTCCTAACAATGCATTCAATAATTCCACCACAAGAATCGCCTTCTTTGCTAATTGACTCAATTCTTTCAATCATCAAATCAGCCATAGTTTGATTCGGACATCGAACTATGTTCGACTCAATCTCATCAAAACTTACATTTTCAGGATTTATATCAGCATCAATATCATGTATTCGCTTGACCCATGCCAAAACTTCAGTGCCATTGGATTTAAATAAAAGTTGCTTAGCAATTGCTCCAGCTGCTACTCGTGCAATTGTTTCTCTAGCAGAAGCTCTACCTCCTCCACTCAATGCCTGAATCCCATATTTAGCCTGATATGTAGCATCTGCATGAGAAGGCCTGAAGACCTGTCGCATTTGGGTGTAATCAGAAGGTCTATGATCTTGATTACGAACCATCATTGCTATAGGTGTACCCAGAGTTTTATTACCAATTAATCCACTTAGAACTTCTATTTCATCTGCCTCATTCCTAGGAGTAGTAATCCTACTTTGCCCAGGTCTACGTCTATTCAAATCTATCTGAATTTTTGAAAGATCAAGTTCAAATCTTGGTGGGCAGCCTTCAATAATTACTCCTACTGCACCTCCATGGGATTCGCCAAAGGTACTTATTTTGAATAGCTTCCCGAAACTACTTCCCATCAATCACTAACGTTCATACGATCATAATTAAAGATAATAAA
>QCJX01000008.1 GCA_003215725.1 Prochlorococcus sp. AG-409-I11 | reverse complement strand
CGTTCTTTTATGTTTAGTTTATTGCAGCCAAGACCTACTGCACCACTAGTAACTAAGATCACTTTAGATCCATTTACTTTGCTATGAGCAATTGAAGAGCAATAAGATCTTATAATTTCTAATGTTGAAAGATTAGATGTACCTCTTAGTAAACTTGTCCCTATTTTTATCACTGTAATGCTCATTTAACGCTCCCACCAATAATTTTGGCAAGGCACTTTTCAAGTTGTTGAAGGAGGTTATTTACAGGTTGACCATTTAAGTCTAATGGTTTCACTAAAATTGTATAAAAACCTAATCTGTTCCCAACAAGTACATCTGTGAATATTCTGTCTCCTATAATAGCGATTTGTGAAGGCTTTAAGTTCAAATCTTTTAGTTTATTTTTAATTGCCTTGCTACTTGGTTTTGCAGCACTATTAGTATATGTTATTCCTAATCTATTTGCTATTGATTCAATTCTTTTCTTTGAGGGATTATTGCTTACAAGATGAATAAATTGGTACTTCTTAGCTTCAGTTACCCAATCTATTACTGATTGATGAATAATAACTCTTCTACCTTGAATTAAGGTTCCATCTACATCTAGAAATAAGGCTTTAATACCTTTTTTAATTAGAATTTGGTGAGGAATACTTTGAACACCTATCCCTGGTTCCCAGTCTGGATTTAGCCACTTATTCATCATTCTTAATTTAGATCCCTCTCATCTAGCTCTTTCTCTATCAAAGGTTGAACCTTGTCAAATTCTTCATCTTCTACAAGAATAGCTTCTCCATTATTTAATTTTGCAACTATAAAAAATGGGTCTAAAGGTATATAAAGTCCATATTCATGGTTATCTACTCTGAAACTAACCAGGAGTTCATAAGTTTCCGATTCATCATCAATGTCATCCTCTTCAAGTTCTTCTGGTTCAGGTTCGTCTAACTCTCCTGACACAGTAAGAGTGACAGCTGATCTGATTAGCTTGAGATCATGTTCTTGAAGGACAACGTCTGCTACTTGAAGTATTGGTTCACTCTTATCGATCGTTTCAATTAGTTCAGGGTCTCTATCGTCTTGTAATCGAAACAGTGAGACAGGAGTATCCACAGGTGTTAGCAGAGCATAATCGGAGCCTTCTATCGGTATTAGATGCTCTATAAAACAAAGTAATTGACTCCCTTGACCATCCTTGATAAGGATGGTTGAGACTTCACCGCTATTGCTTGTGCTTGAAGAAGACATCTAGGAGCATTGCATTGTTAATCAGGATCGATCATTTCTGGACGAATTGTTGTTTTGATAGGCCGCCATGTAGACCGGTTCCAACTCAGGTCCTTCTTTTAGCCATTGTTCCAATAACAATGCTGCAGAAGCACTGTCAAGCTTTCCTGATCTATCATTCCTTAGATTGTGTAATTCTTCTGCTACCCAAGTACTGCATTGTTCATTAACAAAAGCCATTGGTAATTTAAGTGCTTGTGCCATCCGTTTTCCATATTTTTCACAATGAATAGATTGCCTTGTTTTCAGACCCTTTTGATCTAAGGGTAATCCAAACACTAGACCTTCAACTTTTCTGTTCAGACAACAAATTTCTAGATATTTAAAATCATCATTAAAGGTTTTTCTTTTTAGTGCTGGAAGAATGGTCACTGTGATTCCAAGTGGATCACAACCTGCGATACCAATTCTTTTTTGACCTACATCAACACTTAATATTGATCTAGGATTTGGCCTAATCATTTTTTTACCTTGGACACATACTTGGAGTTGGTAATTGTGGTTGCTGTTTTGGTTGAAGTCTTTCAATCATGGAATCTATAGAATTAGTTGAATTAATATGTCTTCTTGTAATTTGCCTTCTCCACATGCCTCTACATAACAGAATTATATCTTGGTAGTTTATCCAACCTTCTTTATTCAATAGATTATTTAATTGATCATCTTCATTTGATGTTTCTAATACTACGTTTGGGATTTGATTCTTAGTATTAGCTAAAATATTTGGAATTGCATTATTTAAACTAGAATCCCATGCAATATTTCGTACAAGCTTTAATGTAATTGATTCATCTAGAGTTTCAACATTAATTAAACCAAATATACAGTTTTTTGTGTTGCTTCCGTGTTTTATTAGTAAGCGACTTCCTTTAGAACTTCTGGATAGTAAGTCTGTCCATTGATTATCTATAGATTGTCTTATTTGTATTGATTCATTAATTTGCACTAACTGCCATAATAGGAAAGCATTGCTTCTTCTTAAGGGCTCAATCTCAAGGCCTGTACATAAGTTACAGCTTGGTCTTTTGATTTCATCAACTGCTTTATTTGGTTTCCATCTTCTAATTAACTTAATTGGTTGGAAACCAATCTCTCTTGCAATTGCTATATTATCAGTGCTACTTGATGGAGATCTTGCTAGCCACGTCTGATAGGTTTTTTGACTCTCAATTTCAATAGCCTCTTGCATTAATATTTCCTGTATTTCTAAAGGGCTAAAATTCACTGAAGAGGCCAAAAATCTAGGAAAGGATATGTTCAAGCAACTTCTTCTTTTATTATTAGGTTTAATGATCAAATATGCCAAAATAACTTTATTTTCTATTGCAACTACGCAGATAGGTTGACTTGCTGGGAGAATATTAGATAACTGTTTCTCTGCTGTCGAAATCCAACCTCTCATTACCATCGATTGCAGCCATTGAACCGTCGATTTGTTTTCGACATTCGAGAATAATTGAAAATGACTGGCTTTGAGTCGCTCTACTTGTAGAAGTCTCTTGCTTGTATCAATCACTTTCCTAAGAGTTCTTTCTTTAAATCTATCAATTAATTTGGCTTTTGCATTAAAATTATTTAAGAGGTCTTATCAAAACCAGTGGTGTCTGCTCATTGGCATTACCTGCAGGGTTTGAGATAAGTGCATTTTTTAAAATCTTTTCATTACAACCTTTGCTCGAGGCTAGAATTTTGACACGACCAAGATCATTTACATCAACAATTGCAATTGATATTCCTAATTTGCTTGAGAATTGATTACAGAAATTATTTGGAGATTTAGGCCCTAAAACAATAGTTTGATCATATGGTGGTGTTGTCCCTGTTATGTCATCTATAAGACGAGCTTGGTCGCCAGCTAAACGATAAAACATACCTTTAATGCCTATCAACTTAAATGCTGATCCGATTAACAAAGAAAGGATTATTCTTGTGGGACCAACAATATTTATCAATGATTGCATCCCACAAGCAGTTGCTAAACTGCTAGTAGGATGAAAACCCTTACATAATAATCTTGTCAACCAATCTGTTTTTAGGCTACTTGGGTTAATATAACGTCCTTGTAAAATAGCCAAGGGTGATTCTCCAATAGTTAATATGTCTCCAGATTTAGTTAAGCCAGATGTATAATAATCCATTACCTTTTCGATATCATCTAATGTTCCAAGCATATGAGTTTTTATTGGTAAAATTCTACTACCATTTACTTTTTTAAAGTAGGAATTTGCAGGAGTTAGCCTTTCTGGTCTTTTTATCGGAAATACAAAGCCTTCTTTAATCTTTAATCTACCAAAAGGACCATAATTTATCCAATTAATTTCTATCCAGATATTTTCTACAGAGATATAGTTGTTTAGATCCTCTAATTTGTCAAATGTAAAACTAATGAAAACCTTGGTTTTTTTTCTTGCCTTTAATATATAAGCTGCCCAATAATTGTCATTTCGTTCATCCGCATCAGGATGGTATGGAATTACCTTTGTAATAACGTTGATTTTACTTATATCCCCTTTCCCAAGAAGTACAGGCTTAATCTTGAATGATGGAATCATCACTTCCATATTCTTGTGTTGATTTGTTATTTCCACCCACCCTGTAACTTGAATTATTTTTTTTTCTTTAGTCAACTTCCAATCAATACCGTGAATCTTTAATGGAGAAGTTGGCTTTGAATTGTGCCTTATTTCTAGAATTATAAGTAAAATTATAATTATTATAGAAAGGTTAATAGGGCTTAGCATGATAATTCTATCTTTTATTCTATATATTTTAAGGCTTAATTGATACTAATCAAATTATCAATATAAAATGTTTTTTTATGATATATTATATTTTATGTAGTTATGATGTTTCTCTAGGAGCTGTATAGCCTTCCTTCTCGGGTTCGCTATTGTAATCATTAAAGGTTTTAATTGTTATCTCAAACTCTGGCTTAGGAAGTCCAGTTGCTTTACTAATTGCCTCATTTATTTCAGAAATCGAGGTTTGACCTTCTTTATCTAATACTACATGTCCTTCTTTGTCAATAACAACAATTTGAGGAATTCTACCACGCCAATAATACGATTCATCTTTAGGGTCATTACTTTGTTTCCCTTGAAATTCATCGATAGTTAATGGAATTAAGTCAATTGATGTATTCCAGAGAAGCTTAAGTCCAGAGACTACAGGAGCAAAGGCCTTACTAGTTGAGCTGTCATCTAAGTAGAAGATAATTACACTTGTTCTTTTCTTCTTTAAAGAATCGGATAAGTTTGATTTAGGTGGAACAAGAGACCCATTTCCTGCATATATAGGGAATATATTGCCGTCATAGCTATCTGTATCTCTAGCTGGAAATACAGGTGCTACATGTAATCCGAAAATCAGGATTAAGCTGAATATTACTTTTAGCAAAGAGGCCATTGGAAATAAATAGGTAATGTGATTTTAATTAGAACCCAATTTGGGTCATAAAATTGATTTCTCTGTAAAATTAGCTCCTACTGAGACTTCTACCCATACCTTGAGCAATTCCCCTACCAACTAGTCCTATTCCACGACCAACAACTTTGGTAAGTAGTACTACCAGTAAATCTCCAAAACGCTTTACAAGAGCTTGTACTTGAGGCGCTAAAGCGTCACGAGCTTCAACTAGGAAGGCAACCTGCTTTTGCCACCAACCAAGCTGTTTTAGTTCCTCGTCTCTCAGTTCTGTAACTAACCGGTCAACAATACTTCCTTTCTGAAAACTATAAATATGTCTTTGACTCTCATAAAGTCTGATTGGCTTTGTGATTAGCTCTTGCCATCGGTTTTGACTATTTAATTGATTCCTAAACCTTTCTAGTTCTCTAGTCCTAAAGAGTTTTGGATTTAAAAGGTAAGTACGTAGTTCTGGCCAATCTGCACAAATACTTATCAATTCCGAACTTATTAATTCACCAGTTCTTATTAACCAATTACTAATGTAATTTTCTAATTCTAGTAATGCTCTCGGATGATTCACTTCTAACTGTTGACCATCTATAACAATTGGTTTGTCAAATAGGAGTGGTTCTAACATTACTTTTGAATCTGGTAATTCATCATCAGTGCCAATAGTTTCTGCATCTCTTGTTAATTGCTCACCTACTGCGATAGATTCACCACCCTTTAATATTCTTACATATTTTCCAGCTATAGCCCTTATTGCTTGTTGTTGAATCTCTGTTTGGAATTCAGACCATACTTGCAAATTCTTGATACCGGAGTCGTTTAATGACCTTAGTTTAGTTAAAACATAATCAAGTTGATTTAATAAAGATGTGAATAGAATTTGTTTTTTAATTGGATTTATTGCATCAATAGCTAACAAGTTTCCAGTAGTGTTTGCAAGTTCACTATCAATCTCTTTTATTAACCTTGAATAAATTGTTTTCCAAACGCTGCTAGAATCTGGTGAACTAATGGTGATATCTGTTCCATAACTATCGTATGTATATTGAGGTGATGATGGTTTAGTTTCAATTGTAGCCACTGAAGAATTAATAGGTCCCCACATCCATAGCAATAATGATTTGGCACTTAATAGTTCTCTTTTTCTACCTTTTAACATTAAGTAAGCAAAATTATCTGATTTGTAATATTGAATCAAGGTGTCTATTGAATATAATTCTTGTCTTATCTGCTGGATTCCACTAATTAACAGCCATTGACCAAAGCCTATAGTTGAGCCAGACTTATTTACATCAACTAGTGAAGGTGACTTTAACTTAAATACTCTGCCTCCATTTATTAAGGTAGATATTGCTTGTTGTAATGTTTTAAGGTCTGGGTCTTGAAGTATTCCTGGGCAGTCAAATTCTAATAATAAACTTGATTTAACTCTAATATTTGAAGGCAGAAGTATCAAAACCGGTGATGGATTCCAGCGCTTGTTTAGATGACGTAATTCGAGCTGAATTGAATTTGGCAGTTCAAGATCCTCTATTGACCAAATAATTAAAGAAGGGTTTTGTGATAATTCACTGCTTTTGAGTACAAAATCGTATGAAGGCTCAAAATTTTTTAATTGAAGAGCTAGAGATTCTCCTAAGAGGTCAGGCGCTAACAACAAAATTTGAGGTGAGCTTTTGTCAGCCAAATCAGTCACCATTTAATCCACTTAAATTAAATCTAACTAGCTTTTTGAATTTCTCCAGCCTTTTGTGTTGATCGATTAATTTTATTTTATTTTACTAATGTTCAGATTTCAATTTAGCTGAGAAAACTGTCTTTAGACAGAGGATCTTGCAAGTGATAATTACTACTCACCTTAATAGCTTCTCTTAGATCTATCTCTCCTGAATACAATGCTCTGCCAATAATTACTCCTGTAATCCCATAATGTTCAAGGCTCATTAATGATATTAAATCAGAGATTGACCCTATTCCCCCTGACGCTATTACTGGAACATTACTGGCTAATGCTATTTCTTTCATTGCCTCAAGATTAGGGCCTAACAATGTTCCATCTGTTGCTATGTCTGTTGCTATAATTGCAGCAATTTCAGTATTTGATAACTCTTTGGCTAAATCAGTAGCCAAGAGATCACTTTGTTTGATCCATCCATGAGTAGCCACTTTTCCATCATTTGAATCAATGCCAATTACTATTCTTTTTGGATATTTATTTGCTAAATGAACTACAAGTTCTGGACTCTCTATGGCAATTGTCCCCAAAATTACTCTGTCTAGTCCAAAGCTAAGTAGGTCATCAACTCGCTCAACTGACCTAATACCTCCTCCTAATTGAACTGGAATGTCAAGTGACTTGATTACAGACCTTATGCTTGAATCGTTAACTGGTTGACCAGTTTTCGCTCCATCTAGATCTACTAAGTGTAGTCTTTTTGCACCATCGTCCTGCCATTTTAGTGCTTGAGAAACAGGATCAGTATTGAATTGTGTTACTTGTTGGTAGTCCCCTTTATTAAGGCGTACACAATTCCCTGCAAGAAGGTCTATGGCTGGAATAATTTCCATTAGAACTTAATTAGCGTTGCATTGAAGATGGCAAGCCATCGACGAATATTCATAAGGTAACCTACGCTGTTGAATACAACTGGTCAATTAATTATCACTATGAAAATACTAGTAATGGGTGGGACCCGCTTTGTTGGTAAATATCTAGTAAGTAAATTGATGAATGCTGGATATGAACTAACTTTATTTACTAGAGGTAATCAACCGTTCCCATCATCTATAGAGCATGTTAAAGGAGACAGGAGTAAGCAAGAGTGCCTAGAGCTTCTTGATGGACGTAGTTTTGATATTATTATAGATACTTCTGGTAGAAAACTTGAAGATACCAAGCGTCTTATTGAGGTAACAGGTCCTCCAAAGTATAAATTAATTTATATTAGCTCAGCTGGAGTATATGCCTCATCAAGTCTATTGCCAATTGATGAAAATAGTGAGATAGATCCATTAAGTAGGCATATTGGCAAGGTGAAAACTGAAAATTGGTTAATTAATGAATGTATTCCATTTACCAGTTTCCGACCAACCTATATTTATGGTCCTGGCAATTACAACCCAATAGAAAAATGGTTTTTTGACCGTATAGTAAATAACCAGCCAATACCAATTCCATCAGACGGTAATATTGTTACTCAATTAGGTCATGTATCAGACTTAACTGAAGCAATATTTAAAAGCATAGAAGCTGATATCTCAATTAATCGTATATATAATTGTTCAGGTAAACAGGCTATAACCTTTAAGGGTCTTGCTAGTCAAGCAGCTATAGCATGTGGACTCAAATTAGATGATATTAAAATAAAATATTTTGACTACTCCACACTAGATCCTAAAGCTCGTAAAGCTTTCCCTTTAAGAATTAGTCACTTTTTTACAGACATCAGTAGAATAGAGTCTGATTTAAACTGGACCCCAACTATTTCTTTGAATGATGGCTTAAAAGACAGTTATGACAATGATTATTTATACAATAAGGATAGTAAACCTGACTTTTCTATGGACGACTTACTTGCCTAGGTATAAGATAAGTAATAGCAGACAAAATAGAGATAGTTAACGCTGGCCAAAACAAATAATATCCAATTGTACATATATTTCTGGATAAATCATAACTACCCCAAGTTGATGGCCACATCATCAGTAAGATACTTGTAAACTGTAAAACTGTTTTTAACTTGCCTGATATATTTGCTGGACCACCCTCACTTTTCGTTGATCTCCAGTTGGAGACAATTAGTTCTCTACAGATGAATATCGATATGGCCCATATTGGTATTATTGATTGTTTACATAACCAAATTATCGGTCCGACAACTAAAAGTTTATCAGCAAGAGGATCCATGATTGCACCAAACCTGCTCCCACCTCCAGCATATCTTGCTAACCACCCATCAATAAAATCACTTAAACTTGCAATTAGAAATAATACCCAAGCAATTGAGTTGTAACCAATAGAAAGGGACCAAATGATAGGTATTGTGCATAATGATCTTGATATTGTTATGTAGTTTGCTAATTGCCGTGAATTTAAAATTTTTGGATAGCCATTTGATTTTTCTGTTAGCATACCTTATTGCATTAATTAGTTAAATATTTATAATATACCAAGTATAAATCGTCTTTATGTATCATATAGATCGTTGTAATAAGCAATAAATACTTTTGAATTTTGCTGATTCAAGTAGCTTTATAGTAAAATCAATTAAAAATATGAGCATTTGTCTCAACCCTAAATTATTATCTATTGATTTTGCAATCCATGACTATTTTCTTGCTTTTAGTACTTGTAGGCTCACTATTTTTGATGTCTTACATCGTAAAACGCATGGAACAGTGATCCGTTAATCTGCTCCTTCCATCATAAAGAACTAATTCAACTGAGTTAATGATTTAACCATGCACTACGTCCCTTTAAATCTGGAATCAGGAAGTGACCTTCTCTTAAGTATAAAGGATTTCGCTAAAATTAAGAATTGCTCAGGTTTTGTTCTTGGTGTAGTTGGAAATCTTTCCAAAGTTTCAATACAATGTCCTGGCCAAAAAGAACCAACTATTCTTAATGGGAATTTAGAAATTATTACTCTTAATGGAACTTTTTCACCAGAAGGTGTACATCTGCACTTAAGTATTTCAGACTCAAATTGTCATGTTTTTGGTGGTCATTTAGAGGCTGGCTCTACTATCCTAAAAATGGCAGATATCTTGTTAGGAATTTTAAGCACTAAAACAATAAATTCTAAAGTTGATCATGTTAATAATCCACGAGTAGAGATATATGTTCTGCCAGGTTGTCCATGGTCAAAAAGGGCTGTAACAATTTTAAAGTCTAACCAGATTACTTATATAGAAAAAATTATTCGTTCTGATGAGGACTTTAATCAAATATCCGAAAAGAGCTCATTAAACACATTCCCTCAAATATTTGTTGATGGAAAACTATTAGGTGGCTATGACTCTTTGGCTGCTCTTCAATCAAGCGGAGAACTAGTAAAATTAGCAGGGAATGAATAATCAAAAGTCATTCTGGAGCATAAAGCCTTTTTGGTGTCAACCCTGGAGTATTTTGACTACAGGGTTTATTTTGATATCCATTACATGGCTAATCTCTAAGTTGATTTGGCTGACTCTTTTTTCTGCACTTATAATTATCTGTTGGTGGATTTTATTTTTAGTTATCGCACCTAGATTGTATGAAAGTGATATAAATGAATAACTTATAGAATAATATTTATAACCTCTATTTTTTCAATTAGTGAACTGTCTTATCTTATAATTAAACTATTTTGTTAAAATGCTTATATTGAAAAATAAATCAAATGAGCTTATACAAACAATGAGCTTATACACAACTCAATAGTCTTCTATTATCTAAGTTAGTTTTAAAACTATATATGTCTAGCTTTCTTAAAATTAGACCTCTTGAACGTAGGGATATTTCATGCGTAACACATTGGTCGAGAATTGAAGGATTTGCACCTGGAATAGGTGACGTTGGAATTTATAGGCATACAGATCGTCAAGGCTTATGGGTTGGTTGGCTTGGTAATAAGCCTATTGGTTGTATTGCTGGTATTAGATACAATGCTTCTTATGGTTTTATTGGTTTATTCATAGTAACTAGTGAATATAGAGGTAACGGATATGGTTGTGAACTTTGGAAGCATGCTTTAAATCATTTAGAAAATCTTCCATGTATAGGACTTGAAGCTGCACCATCAAGAATTACGGATTATTCGAAATGGGGATTTAAGGCCTCATCAGATACCACTAGATGGCAATTAATTCACAGTGACAAATTATTAAAAGATAATTTGTTATTTAATAATCAGTTTGAGCAATTGCATTTATTAGAAGGACATAATATCCCTTCAAATTCAATTCAAGCATATGATGCTAAAAGGGAGCCTAGTCCTCGCCCACACTTTTTATCTGATTGGTTAAATCACTCTGCAGGTAAGGTGTTGGCTCTGGTTGATAGAGACAATAATTGTCATGGTTTTGGTCGAATCAGGCCTTGCCTTCTCAAAGAAGGTGAAGGATGGAGAATCGGACCACTTATTGCTGACTCGGATGAATTAGCTGAGTTACTAATTAGAAACTTAACAGAAAGACACCCTGGAATTATTTTATTAGATTCTCCAGGACTTAATCCAGGTGCTAATGATTTATGTGAGAGATTAGGCTTTAACAAATCATCTCAAACTTTGCGAATGTATAAAGGTACTCAACCAACTATACAGATGAAGGATGTTTATGGATTGGCCTGCCTCGAACTTGGATAAGTTATTAATTCATTCATAGCTATATTTTAGCTCGTATAGATGTTTTTTCCATACTCAATTCATTTTCTAACTGTTCAATTAACCTTGTTACAAGTAATTGAAATTCAGGTTGACATCCTCTGAACGCTGCTTTATGTCTAATTGGTTCATGACGTGTACGAAGATCAGTAAGCATTAATTGCAGGGCATCAATCTTTGGATTTGTATCCATTGTTATTAGTGAATTAAGTTTTTTAAATTGTAAACCCTTTTATTGCTTTAGCCATTGAAATCATTGGAACGTCACTACTACTTGTAACTTCTACAATTTTCCCAATACTTTCTTTCGTTTTTAAACTGTCAATACAGCATTTTGCAACAAGTCTTCTAGGAATATATGCATCTTTTTGCTGATTTTCTTTTGTATAAATTATTGCTTGTTTATCTAGACCATCTTCATTTTCATTTAGCCCTCCAGGTCGAATTACGGTCCAATCAAGGCCACTCTTTTGAAGAGCTTGTTCACCTATTCTTTTCCAAATAAGGATGAGTCCAAAAAGATTTAATGGGTGAAAGAATTGTCCTGCACATAAGGAACTAACAAGAATAATTCGTTTTAAACCAACTCTTTTGCAACTCTCTACTTGGCGTTTAACTCCCAATGCATCGACTCTCGCTGGTCCAGTAAGGTCTATTGACGGCCGTGCTCCAGTTGCTATTACAAGAGCATCGCAACCTTGCAATGCCATGTCTATAGAGGATGGCTTTGCTAAATTAACAGTAAAAATCTCACAATTTTTTAGGTTATTAGGAACAATAGAATCTTTTCTGATAACAAGTCTTACTTTATATCCACTTTTAATAGCCTCTTCAACAACCCTATAACCAGTTTTGCCTGTAGCTCCAGTAACTGCTAATTTCATTTGAAAGTTTGTTAAATCTCTTTTATTATAGTAATATCAACTCTAAAATTGTGGAACAGTTGAACCATACTAATTAAGATTCAGTACGTTTAAGGTCTTTTATATTCAACAGGATCTTCTCTGTTTGGAAAAATCTCTTTGCAAATTATACATTTTGTTCCATCACATCCTCTTGCTGAACAGTGTTCTCTACCATAGTAAATAAATTGTAAGTGTAATTTGTTCCAAAGATTCTTTGGAAATATTCTCTTTAAATCGGTTTCAGTTTGTTTAACACTTATTCCATTTGTCAGTTCCCACCTTTGAGCAAGTCTATGAATGTGTGTATCGACAGGAAAGGTTGGAATTCCAAAAACTTTTGATAATACTACACTTGCTGTTTTATGACCTACTCCTGGTAGTGCCTCTAAGTCTTTAAATGATGCTGGAACATTCCCATCATATTTATCCTCTAAAATTGTGGATAGTTCATATAAATACTTAGCTTTTTGTCTAGCTAATCCAAGCTGATTTATATAGTTATAAATTCTTACCACTCCTAGGCTTTTCATTTGTGCAGAGTTACTAGCAATTTTAAATAAAGTAGAAGTAACTTCATTTACTTTTTTATCTGTGCATTGTGCACTTAAAACAACAGCTACTAAAAAAGTAAATGAATTAACTGAATTAAGAGGAATAGGAGGATTTGGGTATAAATCTTCTAGTCGATCTATTATGATTCGATACTTCATCTTTAAATTCATAGATTCATTACTTATTAGATTTAGTTAGTCTATTGTTAAATCTACTACTAATCAAACCTATAATAATCATACCTATAGCAGAAAAAATTAGAAGGTTTTTACCTTGTTCAAATATTCCTGAACCTAAAGCTACAATAGGAGGATTAGAAATAAGAATGCTTATAATTAATGATAGTAGAAATCTATTGTACCTTAAATTTGTAAGTCCTAGTGCGTATGAGACAAAATCAAAAAATCCTGTTACTAAAAAGCCTGTCATTAAAATAAAGTTATTTTCGATATTGTTTTTACTAAATTTCTGTATTTTGCTTAGAAATGTTGAACCTGTGAATTTAGTTACAACACCTTTTCCAAATTTCCTAGCAATATAAAAACTTAATGAGCATGAGATCAGATCTGAAATACAGATTACAAATAAACCCTTTTCAAAGCCAAGCAAACTCCCAGCCAATATTGAATAGACGGTACCTGGCAAGGCTGGAATGACAACACTTGTAAACCTAAAAATAAATATGGCTAGTGGTGCCCAATATCCTAATTTAGTTATATTTGAACGAATTTCCTCTATACCATATATATATATATTTATAAAAATAATAGTTATAATAAATAGGATTATAATCGTGGTAAATTTATTTATATAATCTGTTGTAGGTTTCTTCATTGTTAAACTTTATTTATTCATCCATCATAACTGTATTATCTTTTTCACATTGTATTACTTCATTAGAAATTGTTTAGTTATCAGACATTAGGCAATGGGTTATTTTGCGAACCCATCCTATGTATCATTTGATACAATGCTGAGTAACAAATGACAAATAGTGTTTTGTATATCTTGTGTACCTGAAGTATTTTTGCATCATCTAATCAAATTATTAGGTGTTTGTGTTTTACTACAATTATAATCTATTCATTCTATAAATTTAATTTAAATGCTTTAGACCTACTTACAAGCTAAATTAATTAAAAATTTTTTCATTTAAATTCACCAAGCTATACATAGTGCACTCTGTACATCTCAAACTCGACAATATTTGGCACAATTACGGTCCATTAGAGTCATGCAATTGGACTTTAAAATCTGTAGACCTAGAGCTTTTCCGTGGAGAACTTTTAGGTCTTCTTGGACCCTCTGGGTGTGGGAAGACTACTCTCTTAAGGTTAATAGCAGGCTTTGAGCAACCATCTAAAGGCTTCATTACACTAGATAATCAATTAATTTCCTCATCTTCCAAATTATTACCACCCGAGCGTAGAGGCGTGGGTATGGTTTTTCAAGACTATGCTCTATTCCCTCATTTAGATGTATGGAAAAATGTATGTTTTGGCTTATCTAGAAATTGTGATAAGTCGAGGGTAATTTGGATACTTGAACTATTAGGTTTGGCTGATTTACGCTATAGATACCCTCATGAGTTATCTGGAGGTCAACGCCAAAGACTTGCTTTAGCGAGATCTTTAGCGCCTGGACCTTCTTTAGTTGTTTTAGATGAGCCTTTTTGTAGTTTAGATGTTCAAGTACGTTTGCGTTTAAGAAATGAATTAGCAAGTGTTTTGAAAACTTGTTCTGCAAGTGCAATATTAGTAACTCATGACCCTCAAGAAGCTGTTGCTATCTGTGACCGTGTGGCTGTTTTAAGAAATGGAGAAATTCACCAGTGTTCTACACCTTCTGAATTAATACACAGACCAGCTACTCCATTTGTTGGTAGCTTTGTTTTGTCTAGAAATATTGTTCCTGCAAGGTATAAAGACGGTTTACTATTAACACCTATTGGCAATATTAATGTCCATGAATATGAAAACTGCCAATATACAAGCGAATTAATGGTTGATGAAAGGTCATTGCAACTTATAGATGAAGATTTGAAAAATGCTGTTGTTATAGGTAGGGAGTATTTTGGCAATCATTGGATTATTAGAATTAAGCTAGATAATCTTATACTCAGAGTATGGCATCCCATAGATAAGCAAATTGAGGTTGGTACTAAATGTTCTATAGGATTTAAAACAGGGGCTAATGGAACTTGTTATCCAGGAGCTAATAACTTGACTTTCGCATGAATAATATTTCTTTTTTAATTATTTAGAACATATACATTTACCACCTTTCCATTTAGAACATTTTTGTTTTTTACAGTTCTTTTTTTTAAAGGAGGTTTTACCTCTTCTTAAATCTACATTTTCTATTTCTCCACCAATTGGTTGAGACATTTAGCCTGCGGCTATCCCGCAATTGAGATTCATTATCATTTTATACTTTATTTTGTCATTAGCCCCCTCCCGTTTACTTAGTTAATATGGTTGTATCATTTATCACATTCTGCCAGGATGTGGTTCAATTACCTATGTATTTCAGGGTTGATCAATGACTTATACCAAGGGAAACCTCGTTACCAATGTAAAGACAGGTCCTTCTGGACGTGCCATGGCACATCCTATGGACCCTTCAATATTAGATGCACTTCATCAGCATATAAATATGGAAAGAGCTGCTAGTGCTCAATATTTTGCTATGTCTATATGGTGCTCTGAGAGAGAATTTAAAGGCTTTAGTAACTTCTTTAACAAAGAATCTCAAAATGAACAAGTCCATGCAACTAATTTTGCTAATTATTTAATTGCTAGAGGGCAGAATGTAGCCTTGTTAGATTTATCTGCTCCAAACCAAGATTGGACCAACATCGAGGATTTATTCTCATATTCTTTCCAAATGGAAGCTGATGTCACAGCATCCTTAAATCAGATTTATTCTATGGCTGAAAGATCATCTGATACTAGAACAACTGTTTTCCTTGATCCAACAATAGAAGGCCAGACGGCATCTGAGGATGAATTTGCCTATTTATTAGGTAAGCTAAAATTAGCGAATAATGATCCATCCGCTTTATTCATTATAGATTCTGAACTAAATAAATAACATCTAACTTATAACCATTAAGAAGTACTTATTAATTTAGAGCAGAAATAGGTCTTCTACATAACTCTATAAGCAATTTTATTGATAAATAATCACAGAAATCCTTGTCTAGCATCAAGTAAGCTGTTTTTAATAATTCAGTTCTTCTATTTTCTAAAGAATATAGTTCATTTTGTAGTCTAACTTTTAGAGATAAGTTTTGGCATTGTATTAAAGACTGAATAATGCTTGCACATCTTGCCCTAAGCGAATCTACTTCCCTGCATAGGCTTCCTGTAACAGTATTAGAATTAAGTGCTTGCATTGTTGAACTAACTTATTAATGGTGATGATTCTATGAATCCAGGTGAAAGTTTTAACGTAGATTCACCTGTTGGAACGTTGAGTAAGTTAGCTGTTCTTAATCTTGATATTAGCCTAGTTGAGGTAACTCTTGTTGATCCTATTAATTCTCCAATTCGTTCATGAGTTAGCCGAAATGGTAATTGACACCAGTCTCCAGACCTTATACCTAATCTATTAACGAGAAGTGCAAATAAGGCTTGTAATCTTTGTTCAGCGTTTCCTAAATGTCTTATCCTCAGAAGTTGCAGTGTCCATTCATTAACTGCATCGAAATTAGAAGTATCACAAGCCTCTGAATCACTTCTAAAACATAAAGGTGTAAGTGCCTCTACACAAACGCCTTCGCTACATAGTCTTTCTGTCCTTAGTTGATCTCCCTTTTGTAGAAATGCAAGAGTCATTCCCTCCGTCTCTTCACATGGACAGTAAACACGTGCAACTCCATCAAGGACTTCCAGGCAGCCACCACCTGACCTTGATGACGGATCTATAAGTACGGATTGACCTGTAGGCATCCGTACAGCGGCAACTGGTTCGTCTGGTAAAAATCTAAAGCTCATTTGCTTTTCAAGAGCTTGTTGAGAAGAAGTCTCAAAGATATACCCACGAGCATACCTTTTGCAAGCGATTCTCAATAGCAATACCACTCTTGCGAAGATTTCGCACTTCTGAAGCGTAAGAGTGTAATTTTGGTCACATAAAACCAGTATTGTCAGCATTTGGATAAATCATTATTTGCTTGAGCATTTATTTAATTCTGACTTTTTAAATAGGTTTGTATATACCTATTTATAGAGAAATCAAAAAGGGCCCCATTTAGAGGCCCTTTTTTATGTTGTTGTGGTGTTTGCTTATTCCTAACTTTTACCTCCAACAGTGATTGAAGCATTTTCAAAGTTGTTAATAGCCTTACCAATCCTTCTAAAGTCAAATCCCATAGCTCTCAATGCATGCCATAAATGTCCTTGAAGAAAGAAGAATCCAAGGTAATAGTGGACGTTTGAAAGCCAGGCTCTAGAAGAATGGGCATAATCTGGAAGTTGCACCGTATCAATAAAATATGGAGCGAAATCCAATTGCAATTTCAGAACTTCTCCATACAACTCAGTTGGATAGATAGTTGTGTTTGTTGAGCACCAGAATGCTGCGACAAAAGCCATGTAAGCAACACCAGCCAAGGAGTATGAAAGAACTGCCTCAGCAGAAAGTAAGCCTTTTCCTTTGAATTCGGTGTATTCCCCGAATTGTTTCGTTGCGATATGGAAGACACCTCCAATAATTAGGAAAAAAGCAAGGAAAGCATGTCCACCCATGACATCCTCCAAACTATTTATTGATAAGAAATCGGCTTGATGATTCCAAATCATTCCAAAGTCAAGATTGTATTGAACTTGACGAGTGGTTCCTGCGGCTGTGTCCCAAATGCCATGAATCCTGGCCCATTCGACAAATTGAATGTTTCCAACACCTAGGAAAATAAGGTGATGTCCAAGAATAAAGGTAAGTTTGTCTGGATCATCCCACTCGAAGTCAAACTTTTTAGGTCTGCTCCCATTAGGATAACTACCCAGATCTCCTTCATATTTCAATGAATGGAGAAGTCCTCCTGCACCATATACAGCAGAAACTATTAAATGTAGTACTGCTACAACAGTCATTCCATATGGAGCAGTGATTACACCATTTTCAATTCCGCCGATACCAAGTCCTGCTAAATGAGGTAAACAAATAAGGCTTTGGTTTCCCATTGGAATTGATGGGTCATAGCGAGCAAGTTCAAATAATGTGAACGCACCTGCCCAAAAACACATCAACCCTGCATGCGCAGCATGGGCGGCGATGAATTTTCCTGAGCGATTAGTGGTTCCTGAATTACCCGCATACCATTCGTAGGTAACGTTAGGGTTCCCGTAGGTCTGCACGAGATAAAAACAAGGGGCTTTGTTAACTTATTTCAGATAGTTTTAAATAACTAAGCGCTTCACATCGCTTATTATAGTTGTACTTTATGCATGTTACTACTATATCATTCGTTACTTAATTATGTGTATAAAATGATAGTAGTGGTTGTATCAAGAAAATAATTTATTCTATTAGTTTATTTATTAAGAGCAATGATTAAATGTCAATCAAGAGGGATAGTTATATCTCATAAATGTTATTCGCCAGGTCCTCCTTTGACTGTAGATAAAGCTGTACCATCTAGGAACTGTTGATCTAACAACAAAAGCGCAGCACTATTGTCCCCAGCAAGTCGAAGTCTTTTTCTTACAAATCTCGCCTCTGCTTCCTCTTGAAGTTGTTCAGCCACGAACCAATCAAGCATTGCAGTTGCACTTCTTTCACCTGCCTTTTCAGCGATCGAGTAAATACGGTTGATTGAGGCAGTTACAGCTTGTTCCATTTCGTATACCTGGTCAAATAATGCTTGTGCAGATGTCCAACTACGTTGGGGAGCATCAACACTTGGTAGTTCAACCTGCTCGTCAGAATCAACTAGGTAAGCAATAAGGCGATCAGCATGTCCTCTTTCTTCCTTACTTTTGGTTTGCATAAAAGATGAAAACCCTGCAAGGTCCTTTTCTCGTAACCATATAGACATTGCTAAATAAGTATGACTAGCTTGGAATTCACAAGAAAGATGATTGTTTATAGCTTTGGTAAGGTCATTCATGATGCTAACAACCCGATAAATACAAAGAACATGATAAATGTTTTTCCATACAAGTCAAAATAATTCAGAAATTTATAAATATAACAATTTTATGGTATAATAGATAAACTAAATACTTGAAAATGGCAACAAACGATAAGTACTTGCATAAAATTTATGAATTACTTGGTGATGAAATAAGAATGTTTAAATCAGATAGGAAAATATTTATTATACTTGGATTACTAGGAGACTTTGACAGTCTTGAATATGTACAACATATTATAAATGACAAAGCTTTCTTTCAGAGCTTTGATATCATTGCTTTAGCTATTGGCACGGAGGAGGCCAAAGAGAAATTTTGTACTTATACTGGATTTCCAAGTAGAAATCTCTATGTTTACACAGATAATAAAATTCATAAAGAATTGAATTTGTATAGTGGACTTAGATTCCAAGTAAATGATTTAGTTAATATGTTACTTATGTGTTGTGGAATTGGATCCTCTGGAACATTGAAAGAAGTATTAAGAGGTTACTGTGGAGACAAGGAATCATCCGCAATATTTGCTCATGATAATAATTATATTAATGACTTTATGGGAAAGTCTTTTACTATATTATTTAGGCTTTTTGATAGAAATAATCGATTATTGCCATTTGAGCTTGCTACACTGAGATTGCTTAACTTGTTAGAGGTTATTCAACACTGGAAGCTTTATATGATTAATAATAGGTATTTAACCCAGAGGGGTGCAACAATAGTTTGCAATAGTAAGAACGAACTTATATATTCATACTTCTCACATAATCTATTAGGTTATTCAGATAACATGAGAGATCCATTGCTAACTCTTAAATCAATATAAATCGATGAATATTAGATGCTCACATTGCGGAAGCTATAGAATCATTGCTGACAGATCATTGGCAGGCAAGCTTATCTGCTCGCAATGTGGCCAACCAGCAAAATCTAATTCCAATATTATGCAATTATCAAAAAAATTGCGCATAAAAAATTCTAATAGAAATATTGTATTTATAATAATATCAATTTTTATTGTTATTTTAATTATAAGCTAGGTTTTGGGGCAACATTCCAATAACCATAGAGATTTTTGACCTCAATATCTATTTCATATAACTTTGACAAATTTTTTGAATTAACGATTTTACCTATTGCTCCTTGTTTAAATATTTTTCCATTTTTTATCATAATTAGTTTTTTAGTCTCATTTATAATCGATTCTAAATCATGAGTAACTTGAATAATAGTCATTCCATTTTGACTTAATTTTGCAATTAACTTTATTAATTGGTACTTTGCCTTTAAATCTAATCTGCAGGTGGGTTCATCTAAAATTAAAATTAACGGTTTATTGACTATTGCTCTAGCGATTAATGCTTTTCTTTTTTCCCCGTCAGACAATTGATAATAGAACTTATATGAAACAGGAGCTAAGCATAGCTTCTCAATCGCCTCATCTGCTTGTAGAACATGAGTATGATTTAATTTAAAATTAGGATTCAAACCTATTGTTCCAAAACATCCTGACAGGACAAAATTTCTTACCGTCATTGATTGTTTTACTCTATTATCCATGTCTGAGTTAACGTATCCTATTTTTTTTCTTATGTCCCATATATTGATTAGCTCCTTGTTGAAAAGAATTAATTGAGTATCTCTCTTAACTTGTGGGTAGACAGACCTAGTAATTAAATTAATTAATGTTGATTTACCAGAACCATTTGGACCAATTATTGCTGTATGTTCTCCATATTTTAAATCTAGAGTTAAATTGTCTAGAATAAGTTGTCCATTTAGGACAACATCTACAGACTTGCAATATAACCAGGAATTTGTAGAATAGCTTATGGAAGATTCATAAATACTATTTATACTATAAAGTCTATGAACTTAATTATGTTGAATTTTCTAAATTATTTATATTTATAGACCTATTATCTCAGCCTTCAACTGATCAGCCCATTCTGAAAGACGCTGATCTGTTAAGTCAGATTCACTATCTTCGTCTAGAGGTAATCCACAGAACATATTGCCTATAACACTCTTTGATTCGTCAAATGTATAACTATCCTTAGAGACATAGCCAACCATTGATGCTCCAGCCTTTTTGAAGTACGAATGTAATTCTTCTATTGCATCACAGAAGTTCTCTGTATAAGTCGAAGAATCTCCAAGCCCAAAAATAGCAACCTTCTTACCAGTCATATTTAATGATCCAATATCTTCAAGTAGAGCATCCCATGCTGTACCTGATCGTTCACTATCAGCTCCTGTGTTCCATGTTGGGATTCCACATATTATTCCATCATGATTAAGGAATTCATTCACATCACTTAGGTCAGCTAAATCTTTTGGTGAATCACTATTTGCAAGAAGATCATGAAGACGATCTGCTATATCTTCAGTTTTACCTGTTGTTGTTGCGAAATAAATTCCTACGGTCATGGTTAAATATATAACTATTCTCTTATAGATCATTAGCATAATCATTAGCAGATCATGCCTTACTCACCTAGGTGATTATTGATACAGAAGCAGAATACGCTCTAACAAATATATATATGGGTATATAAAGTGATACTAGGTAAGCTTATCTGACCAAAAATTAAACAATTGCCAACTGGTTAGAATAAATATTGCCAAATATGCCCAATTCATCCAGATAGGCCTTTCTTTTTGGTTATTCATAAAAGATACAAGAATTTAACTTATAATAATATTTTTAATAGTTTGCTGAAATATAAAAGAAGTTTTGTATCAGAGTTTATAGTTAATGATATAACTAAATAATAAGTAAGAAAATTCCTAATGGTACTAAAGCTCTGATTATAAGTTTAATTGTTATTTCTCTATCATTATCACGAGCTAACCTAGGGTTTTCTGGTGGATAAACCATAGGCATATCTTGGTGAACAGAATTAGTGTGGGCGTTTGTTTTATGTAAATCCCATGGCTTTTCCTTTTTCAAGGCATTTTGGAGCCAATCCCAATAATATTGGACCATTTTGTCTTCTCCTAGAAGTTTGACATTATCTTTCTCTATATATCCCATTTGTTGATTAAATGTTTGCGTTTTGAGAATGAGGTAGTCTTCAGAAAATACTTTATAAAAGATTCGCTGTTGAAGATTTTTAAAAAGTATAAGTTTAGTTAGAAATTTGTTTTTAAGGAACTTTCTATAGTGACGTACTATAACTCTTGCTCTATTCTGTGCAAGTGGTATGTGATCAAGGCATTGAATATATCTGGCAGTTTTAGGATCACCTTTAAAGATTAATATTCTTCCTGGTGGTATAAATTTTATTGTTATAAACTCTCCTTTGGATTTGTCTTTATGGTTGTATTTACTTTCTATATGATAATTATCTCTTGTAATTGATTGGTTAAAGCTGGTTATTACTTTCCTACTGACGTCCTTATCTGGGATTGTATCTCCATGAACCCAAAATATATGTAAAATATCCAAGTGGTTTTCAATTATTCTAGCCCAATCACATTTAAAATCGACACATACTTCCTCGTAACTATATTCAGATGTATTAAATCCATAATTTTCAGCTAGACTTTTCTCAAGTGATGTCTCTATATCAAAGTCACCTAAGTTTGTTTTCGCTTTACCAGTGTAGTAAATATATATGTAGCCATCCTTTTCTTGTACAGGGTATTGATAGAGGTGAATTTTTTTTGCGTAATTATTATAATTAGTATCTACTATATGCTGACATGTAATTCTATCTAGATTTGTACATTCTCCTTTTGAAGAGAACCTGGCCCCATGATATGGGCATACTAATTCACCATTATCTATTTCCCCCCCTCTAAATGATGCTCCTCTATGTGGACATAAATCCTTAATACACCTTACTTTTGAATCCTTATCTCTATACAATATTAATGGTTCATTATACATTGAAATATGATTTAGCTGATTTATTTTTAATTTATGGCTACTGCATACTGAATACCAACCTAATAAACCATTCGTCAGTTGATTGGATGGTGTTACTGCTAAATTATCGACTACTTTCTGATCATTATCCTCATATACGTTAGTTCCTAAAAAAGCTTCATTAGCTTTTTTAAGGGAGTTAATTTGCCTTACACCATCTTCGTTCATAGCTTATTTGACATTTATTTATAAAGCAATTGGATGCTTTATAGATCTCCTACTTTACTTCATAGACACAATTAATTCGTCATTTCTTTAAAAAGTCTAGGTTCTGTAGCATGTATTTGTAATCATTCAAAAACATTGCAGGGCAGTTATTCTCGCCAGTATGTCAAAATATTAATAGTTTTTTCGGATACTATATATTGACCGTTCATGATGTATATACTCTCACGAATTATAGTTCGAAGTATATTCAACTTTTGTTGTTGATATAGCCTCAAAACTTTTCTGGTGTTTTATTGTATTCGTTATTAAAATCAATTTGTATACAGATTTATAACTTACTACCTCTATTAGATGTCTAACATCACAGTAAGCTCTCTTTCAAAAATTTATAAAGTTCCTTATAGAAAACCTGGAATTTCAGCAAGCATTAAGCATTTTTTTGATAGAAAATATAAGCTTATTACTGCAGTAGATGATATTTCATTTAAAATTGATGAAGGCGAAATTGTCGGTTTTATAGGAGCTAATGGAGCTGGCAAAACAACTACATTGAAAATGCTCTGTGGTTTGGTTTATCCAACAAAAGGAATTGTTAGTGTATCCGGCTTTATACCTAAGGAGAGAAATGCTGCATTTTTAAGCCAAATTACCTTAGTTATGGGTCAAAAACAGCAATTAATTTGGGACTTGCCTCCGATTGAGACTTTGAAAGTTAATGCTGCTGTATATGGAATATCTGAAAAGGAAGCTAAAAAGCGAATAGATGAATTGGCTTCAATGCTTGAGTTAAATGATGAGTTATTTCAACCTGTCAGAAAATTGTCATTAGGACAAAGAATGAAATCAGAACTCTTAGCCTCTCTCATTCACCGACCTTCAGTGTTATTTCTTGATGAACCTACATTAGGTTTAGATGTTAATGCTCAATTAAGAGTAAGAGAGTTCCTTTCTATGTATAATAAAAGGTTTAATGCAACTATACTTTTGACAAGTCATTATATGCAGGACATAAGTTCCTTATGTAAGCGAGTTGTTGTTATACATAAAGGAAGGATATTTTATGATGGTGCTTTAACAAAATTAACTAATAAGCTATCACCATATAGAAATGTAAGAATTGAATTTGATAAACCTCAAACGTTAGACGACTTGAAGGAATACTGCGAAATTACTCAAATAGATTACGCAATAGCCACTATAGTTGTCCCCTCATCAAAGTTAAGTTTTGTAGTCTCATATCTACTTAATAATTATACTATTAAAGACCTACAAGTAATTGAAACTCCTCTTGAAAATATTATTAGTGAATTAATTCGGAATGGTACCAATTAATGTATATTTCCTTGGTAAAACTTAAACGAAAATTAGTTAAGTTTACTAACATATTTAGAGCTTTACTTACGTCTCAATATTCTTTAATGCATGAATATAGAGCTGAGATTGCTTTATGGGCAATTTCAGGCCTATTACCTCTAATAATGTTAGGTATATGGACTCAATCATCATTTGCTAATTTTAATGGAAGTAATTACAATTTCTTTGTTAAGTACTTTATATCTGCATTTATCGTAAGGCAATTCACAGCTGTATGGGTCATTATATCCTTTGAAGAAGACAACCTAGAAGGAAGGCTTTCTCCTTTTCTATTGCAACCAATTTCCCCTTTCTGGCGTTATTTTTCTTCCCATATAGCTGAACAACTTACGAGAATACCATTTGTTTTCTTTATATTAATCATTATCTTTCTAGGTATCCAGGATTCTTTTTGGATTCCTCCATTTCATACAATTCTTCTTAGTCCAATTGCAATATTCCTTGCATTTGTTATTCGATTTCTTTTGCATTGGATATTTGCTATGTGTTGCTTTTTTAATGACAAGGCAAGTTCTTTAGAACGGTTGTTATTAATTCCGTATTTATTTCTTTCTGGCCTTGTAGCTCCATTAGAAACCTATCCTGAAATTTTAAGAACAGCTGCCTATTTTACTCCTTTTCCTTACTTAATATCATTCCCATCTTTATTACTTTCAGGTTCTATTGTTAACCCTCTTAATTACTTTATGCATCAGCTGATTTGGATATTTATTCTTAGTATTTTTTCTTTTTGTGCATGGAGGTTAGGAGTTAGACACTATTCGGCTATGGGTGCTTAATACTATATGATTAAACTCATTAAAAAATATACAAATTTTTTGGTTTTGTTCTGGTCAACTAGCTTGTCTATAGAGCTGGAGTACAGACTAAATCTAATTGTTGATATATTCACATTGGTTGGTAACTTATTTGGTAGTTTACTTGTTTTATCATTATTCTATACAAATCACCATACGCTTGGGGGGTGGTCATGGTCGGCTGCATTAGTTGTATTAGGATTGTTTACTACATTAGAAGGCTTTACATCATCAATCCTTCAACCTAATTTAAGTAAAATTGTAAGGTATGTTCAATTAGGAACTTTAGATTATGTACTTTTAAAGCCAATAAGCAGCCAATATTGGCTATCCTTTCGATACTTTTCGCCTTGGGGAATACCTTCAATAATTGTAGGTTTCTTGATATCTATTTATGGTGTTATAAGTACTTCAAATCAATTCAACACAATCTCAATAATTTGTTCAATAATTATGATTATATCTAGTTTGATTACTTTATATAGTATATGGTTTATTCTTGCAACTACAAGTATTTGGTTCGTAAAAGTCTGGAATGTTAATGAGGTCCTGAAATCTATATTAATTGCTGGTAGATTTCCTATTTCTTCTTATCCAAATATTGTTAGAACGATCTTTACATTCATTATACCAATTGCATTTCTTACGACTATACCAGCAGAAGCTCTTCTAGGAAGATTAGATGTTTATTGGTTTTTATTCTCATTGATTATATCTGCTACTTTATTATTTACTTCAATAAGGTTTTGGCTTTATGCTCTTAATTTTTATACATCCGCTTCTAGTTAATTTGGAGCGAATGAGTAACTAATTATCTTTCTTTTCAAAGTTTTTTAAATAAAGCGTTGCTTCATCAATGTTATTGCAAAATTTGCAAGACCCTAAATAGCAGCCTAGGAACCTTATAAATGATGTTTTCCCGCCAGTTAGTTGGTATTTGTGAATAGTGCCTCCTTGAGGTGTTGAACTAACTAGTTCTGGAAGAGGTAGCATAGATTTTTGTATTTTTTAAAAAATGCACCCTAGTTGTTGGCAATGCAATAGGTGAAACTACCTTCTAAGCAAGACGATCGGAAATATATCAGCTATTCAACATGAGCTGTTAAACCAAAAAATCTAATTTTGAATCCTATTTTCTTGTCCTGCTTTTTTGAATTGCTGGTCAGTACCTCACTATGGTTTTTATTACACTAAGACAACCATTTTCTTTTATATAACTTGATTCCTGACATTAAAACAAGGATGGTTTTCGCTTAATAAAGGCTTTAGGATCCATTCAAATAGTATCTAGAATTCTAGATCAGATGAAGAACTGGCTACAGATAGCTTTTAATACCAATTATTTATCTTTTAATAATTATGTATCTAAAATTACAATCAAGGTAATCATGGCTCACACTTTCCGCAAGGCTTTACTTGCTGGTGCCTTTGCATTAGGCGCCCTGGTATCACCTGCAGTTGCCGAGGAATCATCTAATTGGTATGGAACTGCAGGTCTTGGTTATTCCATGCTCAATGATGCTGACTGGGAAATTGACAGTATTGATAATGAAGGTGATGTAGAACTAGATGCTGGGCTCGGATTCTCATTTGGTGTTGGATATGACTGGGGCAACACTCGCGCTGAGTTTACTTATGGAAGTAATAATGGTGGAATGGATCAAATCACTAACGACGATGGAGATGCAGCTTCTGTTGATGGTGATTTGACTCTTAATAGTTTCATGGTATCTGTCTATCGCGACTTCCCTAATGACTCAAGTAAATGGACACCTTACGTAGGTGTTGGTATTGGTACAACAAGTGTTGAAATCGATGACCTTACTGAGGATGGAACTAATTATGGTGATGAGGACGGCTCTGGTTTCTCTTATCAATTAAAAGCTGGAGTTAGTGTAAATGTTTCTGAGAAGGCAGACATTTATGGAGAAGTTCAGTATTTAAATGTTAGTACTGTAGAAATGGCTGATGATGAATTGGAGCTAGATACAAGCTCTTGGGGAATATTCTCAGGTATTCGTTATCAGTTCTGATCTTTATCTAGTAAATAAAAAAAAGGTGCTCGTAATGAGCACCTTTTTTTTTGTTTACTACCATTAATATTGGTAATTCGTACGTAAATTTACTTTTAACTAGATCACATAAACTAACGTGCTAAATTTAAGATTCTTTAGCTTTTTTATTTAAATAATAAATCATATCAGAGCTAGTTTTGTAGACAATTATTAATATCATAATTATCTAAATATTTTAAATTAAATATGTGAAATTGGTTTCAATTATTTATTTTGATCTTTAGGTAAAAGTTCTAATAACGGAATAAAAGTTAGTTAAATAAAAAAAACGCCCTTAAAAAGGCGTGTTTTTTTTATTTGGTGGCGGGGGGGAGATTTGAACTCCCGACCTTCGGGTTATGAGCCCGACGAGCTACCAGACTGCTCTACCCCGCGTCGATATTCAAATCATACATCTCTTCCTATCAATTATGTGGCTTTATTAGTTTTCCAAGAACTTTAGTTTTCCAATGACTTCGAGTTCAACTCCAGGTGCTAATGGAATAATTTCCTCTTCTAACTCTTGTAGGCCGATTGGAGTCATCCACTCCAGTTGTCGAAGTAGATGAATTGCTGCAGCATGTTTTGCTCTCTTGGATCCATCTTCTGATTTTATGGCTATACCCATGCCCTCACCTATTTTGCTAAGACATTGAATTCCTTCTGCTCCACCTTTACTTAACAATTGTCCATGGGCTCTAGTCATCAATTCTGTGTCAAAACGGCCCTTACCAGCAACTAGTTCAGGTTGGGCAATCATTGCTCGACTTATTTGCTCAAACTCTGCTTGCTTTGAGTCACTTAAATGAGCATATAGAAAAGCCATTTGACATAGTTCCATCCTTAAAGTTGGTGCACCACAGTCATCTCTACCTGCAAGAATATTGTTTGAGGGAATCGCTAGGAGTTCACTAACCCTTCTAAAAATTTCAATTTGTAGAGGATGGTCTCCTTTAAGATAATTTTCTAAACTCCACGACATTTTTTTGCATGTAGCTAAAAATGCAGCATGTTTTCCAGAACAATTATGCTCTAGCTTACTTTTGTGATTTTCTGGAATAGGACATTGAAGATATTCAATATCAATATCAGAACTCCATAATATTCTGAATGTTTCACGCGCATGTTTAGGAGATCCATTGTGCGACCCACAGGCAATGGCTATTCCTTTGTCATTTAATCCAAACTTTTCTACTGTTCCACTACTTATGAAAGGCAATGCCTGAAATGGTTTCAGTGATGATCTAATAAATGTTTTGTAATTTGGATTTCCAGCACTTAGCAAGACTCTTCCTTTTGAGTCTGTAACAACTGCATGTACCCTATGAATCGATTCAATAATTGAATTTCTTTTTAATCTAACTTCTAGTGGAGATTTCATTGGTTTATGAATACTATTTGGCATAAAAGTATAATAATTAGTGTTATATATAATTTAAGCTTAAAAAATAAATTAAGATTCCAAATAGTAATGTTATCAGGTTGTATCTTATTAATTGTACAAGCTTAGTTACTATTGGTTTCACCTCATGGCTTGCAACTAGCTTGTCTTTTTGCATCCAACTGATTGGCTTTTTCCATATTTCTCCATCATACCAGCCTGACTCTTCATATTCAACAAAGTCTGATAATAATCTATTGTAAATATAACTCCATCCTAATAACTGTCTTAATAATAAAATTATTGGTGATATAAGACTGACTAGAGAGGATATAAATATAAGTTGGTACATGTCTTTCGTAAGGTAATAACTTCCACTTCCAATAAATAAAGCAAAAGGAATAGAAAATAGCCAGCTTAAAATTAATAGATTATTTAACTCAAAATCCTTCTTGAAGGCTAACGAGAAAAACCAAGAATTTCTTAGGGCACTAAATTCCTCGATTGGTCTTTGATTTGTAGGTACAGGAGAATCGTCATATGAAGACATGAAATTATACACCTTTTTTGTATATATAGGTTTTGCCATTACTCCAGAATGATTCCAGTCCGTAGTATTGACGTTCTTTTGTTTGTAAAACATTAACTATCACATCTCCATAGTCTAAGAGAGCCCATTTTGCTTCATTCACTCCTTCCTTCCTAATTGGTATTAAATTTAATTCATCTTTTAACTTTAACTCTACCGATTTTATAATTGCTCGAACTTGAACATCTGAGAAACCTTCGCTAATTATTATCCAGTCTGCAAGACTTGAAACATCTCGAATAAATATTAATTGAATATCATTTGCCTTACGATCATCACAGGCCTCTGCTGCTAAATGAGCAATGGATTTGCTATCCATAAACATTTTCACTTGAAACAGATTGTGTTGAGCCTTCTTGTTGTGCCATTTCAGCTCTGGCTTTTTCAGCACTCTTACGAAGTGCCTCTAAACGGTCTTCGTAAAATGAACGCTTTTTCTTTTTTCGAGTTTTTTCAATAAGATCTTTTAGTGCTCCTCCAAGACTTTTATATGCGTTGGGCACGCTATAACCAAACCTACAAGCTAGATCTATTGCTCTTTCGTCGGCAGAAATTGCATCAGAAAGACGTTTCTCAGAATTATTTTTTAAATAAAGCCTGTATCCAGCAAAACCAGACAAGCCTAGAGCCATTAATAAAAGCAATCCATCCTGTACCCATAATTCGCCAATGGCACCTCCTAGACCAATTGCTAAAGCAGCCATCTCCCATCCATCACGAGGAATCGTGTCGTTTTGTATCCGTCCTACTTCGTGCCAAAACAAGAGGTTTCTGTGGTCCTGGGCAAGAAAATCCCATTGCTCAAGGTCGACTTGAATTTCTACTTCATCCCTTCCAATTTCTTCAAGAGTAATTAAGGGTGGATCTATAGCGGCTGCAGCCTCTATAAACACCCAGCTTTGATTCTCAGGAGGTAGCAAACCCTTTAGTCGCTGGAGTTCGCTCATGGCTTTAAATCTCTAACGAAGTAAATTTAGCTAGAATATGAATGTAAGTTGTAACTCATGTCAGCTGAATCAGTTTTAGTTGATTGAGAAGCCATTTGTAATTCGATTTAACCAGAAAATCCCATGCCACGGCGGACAGATCTGCGAAGAATCTTGATGCTCGGCTCAGGACCAATAGTAATCGGACAAGCTTGTGAATTCGATTATTCAGGCACACAGGCTTGTAAAGCCTTACGCACAGAGGGATATGAGGTTGTTCTAGTCAATTCGAATCCGGCCTCAATTATGACGGATCCTGATTTAGCCGATAGAACCTATATCGAGCCTCTCACTTCAGAGGTCGTCACAACAGTCATTAAAAAAGAAAGACCACAAGCTTTACTTCCCACAATGGGTGGCCAAACTTCATTGAATATTGCCGTTGAATTGGCTGAAAATGGAATATTAGATGAGTTTGGTGTTGAGTTAATAGGAGCTGATTTAGAAGCTATAAAAAAAGCTGAAGACCGCTTACTTTTTAAGCAAGCAATGCAAAATATTGGTGTAAATGTTTGTCCTTCTGGCATTGCTTCGAATATGCATGAAGCAATTGTTGTTGGCAATGAAATTAAATCTTACCCAAGAATAATTAGACCAGCTTTTACTTTGGGTGGAAGTGGAGGAGGAATTGCTTACAATAAAGAAGAGTTTGAAGTGATATGTAAGTCTGGGTTAGAAGCTAGCCCTGTTTCACAAATACTTATAGAAAAATCTCTCTTAGGTTGGAAAGAGTTTGAGTTAGAAGTTATGAGAGATCTTTCAGATAACGTTGTAATTGTCTGCAGCATTGAGAATTTTGACCCAATGGGAGTGCACACAGGTGATTCAATTACAGTTGCTCCAGCACAAACACTAACTGATAGAGAATATCAACGCTTACGTGATCAATCAATCCAAATTATTAGAGAAATTGGAGTTGCTACTGGTGGCAGTAATATTCAATTTGCTGTTAATCCTGAAGATGGTGAGATAGTTGTTATTGAAATGAATCCTAGAGTCAGTCGTTCATCAGCTCTAGCAAGTAAAGCTACTGGATTTCCAATCGCAAAGATTGCAGCACTACTAGCTATTGGTTACACGTTAGATGAAATAACTAACGATATAACAGGCAAAACACCAGCCTGTTTTGAACCAACAATTGATTATGTAGTTACAAAAATTCCGCGATTTGCCTTTGAAAAGTTTTCTGGCAGTCAACCCATTTTAACAACTTCTATGAAATCAGTGGGAGAAGCTATGGCAATAGGAAGGTCATTTGAGGAATCATTCCAAAAAGCTATTCGATCCTTAGAAGTGGGATCATTCGGCTGGGGATGTGATTCAGAAGAAAAGAAAATAGTACCTCTAGAAATAGAAAGGCAGTTACGAACACCTTCACCTGATCGGATATTCGCCATCAAATCTGCAATGTTTATTGGTAAAACAGATGAAGAAATTAATTCTATTTCCTGTATTGATCTCTGGTTTCTTAATAAACTTAGGAATATATTTGAAGCCCAAATTAATCTCCTTACTAATACTAAGCTTGAAGAGCTTGGTTACGAAAATATGTTACACCTTAAGCAACTTGGATTTTCAGATAAACAAATTGCTTGGGCTACAAATACAAAAGAGATGGAAGTTCGTTTATATAGAAAATCTATCAATGTAAACCCAGTTTATAAAACGGTAGATACTTGCGCTGCTGAATTTTCATCAACGACTCCTTATCATTATTCTACATATGAAAGAGAGGTGAAGAAGATAGATGAACAGGGACAAATATCAGAAACTATAAACTCTAATGAGGTATCCATTGATAACCATAATAAAGTTATGATTTTAGGTGGTGGTCCGAATAGAATTGGTCAAGGAATAGAATTTGACTATTGTTGTTGTCATGCATCTTTTCAAGCACAAAAAGATAACTTTTCCACTATAATGGTAAATAGTAATCCTGAGACAGTATCCACTGATTATGATACAAGCGATAAACTCTATTTTGAACCACTTACACTTGAAGATGTACTAAATATAATTGAAGTTGAAAGGCCTGAAGGAATCATTGTTCAATTTGGTGGACAGACACCATTAAACTTAGCAATTCCATTACTTGAATGGATTAAAACACCTTTTGGGCAGAAAGTAGGTTCGAAAATTTGGGGAACTTCTCCTTTGTCAATAGATATTGCAGAAGACAGAGAACAATTTGAGTTAATTTTAAGGAAATTAAATATCCGACAACCAAGTAATGGTATTGCCAAATCATTAGAAGAGGCTTACTTAATAGCAAATAGAATAGGTTACCCTTTAGTAGTAAGGCCTTCTTATGTTCTTGGAGGCAGAGCAATGGAAGTTGTATATGACAAAAACGAGTTAACTAGATATATCAAGGAAGCATTTAAAGTTGATCCAAACAGGCCAGTACTTATTGATCAATATTTGCAAAATGCAACTGAAGTTGATGTTGATGCTTTGTGTGATACTAAAGGCTCAGTTGTCTTAGGAGGACTGATGGAACATATTGAACCAGCTGGAATACATTCAGGGGATTCTGCATGTTGTTTGCCAACCATATCGCTATCTAATAACTCTTTAAATACAATTAGACTTTGGACAAAGTCATTAGCTATAGCTTTAAAGGTTACTGGACTAATTAATTTGCAATTTGCAGTACAAAAAGATATTAATGGACATGAAAAAGTTTTTATTATTGAAGCAAACCCTCGTGCTTCAAGAACTATTCCATTCGTTTCAAAAGCTACTGGTTTTCCTTTAGCTAAAATTGCTACAAGCCTTATGGCTGGCAAAACACTAGCTGAAGTTGGTTTTTTAGAAGAGCCAATACCTCCACTTCAAACTATTAAAGAGGCAGTTCTTCCTTTTAGTCGATTCCCCGGAGCAGATAGTGTTTTAGGACCTGAGATGCGATCTACTGGAGAAGTGATGGGCTCAGCTTCTACCTTTGGAATGGCATTTGCAAAATCTGAAATTGCTGCCGGAGAAGCGTTACCAATTAAAGGAGTTGTTTTTCTATCTACTCATGATAGGGATAAAAAAGAGTTAACAACTATTGCTCGTAAGCTAGTGGATTTGGGTTTTGGTTTAATTGCTACTTCTGGTACAGCTAGTTATTTGTCTTCCAATGGTATTGATGTAAAAACTGTATTAAAGGTTCATGAGGGGAGACCCAACATTGAAGATCTAATCAGATCTGGTCAAGTTCAACTAGTTATAAATACACCTATAGGACGTCAAGCAGCACATGATGATAAATATCTAAGGAGAGCAGCTATTGATTACTCTGTACCAACATTAACTACATTAGCTGGTGCGAGAGCAGCCGTTGAAGCAATTCACTCTCTTCAAACCGAGACAATATCTATAAAAGCATTACAAGATATTCATTCATGACTCAAGAGAACAAAAAATTTAATTTAGTTAAAGGCCAAGAGTGTCGTGAAATATTTCAATCAGCATATGAAAATAGATATACGTGGACAGAAAACTTTGTTGGTTACCAGGGATCTTGTGAATTTCAAAACCAAAACCATACCATTCAAGGAAATTTTAAGATAGATTCTAAATATAAAGTTTCAATTAATAATATAGAGAATTTAGCAATTGAAAACAAAATAAATTCCCAAATATGTGAATTTTGTATTCATAGGTCTTATAGACCCTTTAATAAAGTGCATTCACAAAATAAATTCATAGTTGAAGATATTGATGAAGAAACGGTCAAAATTGTGGTAGAAGGTAAGAATGATGGAGATAAGTACAATGTTAAGGAGGACATCATCACTTATGTTAAAAGAAAGATACATGGCCAAATAGCCATTATCACTAATCACTCAGTATTTAGAACTACTGATGGTTATCTACCTAGTTCATATACTAGTCAATTCTTTAATCATTCAACTCTATCGCCAACAAGTGGAATGAGCCATTATTCAGACACTTTCATACAGTTACCACAGAATGGACTTTATCTCCTAAGGGAAAGAACTATTAATACAGACTCAATTAGAGAAAGTGAAAAATCTATAGAGCATTATAAATTTACGAATTTAAAACCTTTAGCTAATATTGAATAACATTTAGCTCTTATATGAAACTTTATTCAAATAACAGCCTATGGAAGAGGATCTATATTTTTGAGTTTGTCATTTAATTGTTTGGCTAAAGATTGACGGCCAACTGCTAGAACTTTAAGAGTATCTTCATGCATTCTCAACTGAGCGTCAGCAACCTGCATGCCTCTAACCAGTTCCTTTAGATCCGCTGGTAAGGCATTTAGATCATACCTTTTACCTTCAAAAGACAGAATTGGCTCGGAATTGTTGCTTACTGAGGAGTTTGTCATGAACGTTTGGATAATTTAGTTGGATTTTGAATCCTATAATCCTTCATTGTCCTTTTTAATTGTTCAAATGTGACTTATTTTTCATTCTGATTTTGAATTCCTAATAAATTGTTTCTGACATAGTTCCTTGTAACGTCCTTCCCGTGTTATTAGCTCATCATGCGTACCACAATCGCTAATTGAACCATTGTCAATAACAATAATTTGATCTGCTTCTTGAACTGTTGATAAACGATGAGCTATGACCAACACAGTTCTATCTTTCATTGCTTGGCTTAAAGCAAGTTGAACAGCAGCCTCTGAGTCAGCATCAAGTGCACTAGTTGCTTCATCCAGTAACAGCACAGATGGATTACCCAAGACAGCTCTTGCAATTGCGATTCGTTGTAGTTGACCACCAGATAAATTAGTTCCTCCTTCCTCAACCTGAGATTGATATCCATCTGGCATCGACATAATAAAGTCATGAGCATTTGCAATACGTGACGCATTTATAACTTGATCTTTGGAGGCAGTTCTTCCAAATTTAATTACATCTGAAATTGAACCCGAAAATAGATTTGTTCTTTGAGGAACTAGAGCTATTTGTTGCCTTAACTCCTTAGATTTAATCTGTGAGACCTCATAACCATCAAAGAATATCTCTCCTGATTTTGGCCTTATAAATCTCAGTAAAAGAGACAGTAATGTGCTTTTACCAGAACCAGAGGGGCCTACTAAAGCAACTACTTGTCCTTTTTTTATATTTATATTGATGTTATTCAATACATTTATTTTATTATCATAAGAAAAGCAAACATCCCTTAATGATATTTCACCTTTTGCATCATTTAAATTGATTGGAGTCAGTATATCTTTCGCCTCTTCAGGTTCAAGCTGGATTGATCGTAATCTGCTCAGAGACGCTTGACCTTGCTTCAGTTCATTGAAATTAGTAGTTAAATGACTTATCGGATCAATTAACATTAATAATGCTGCTACATAACTACTAAAACCTTGTCCATCAAGACCACCTGATTGAATACGTGCAGCACCAATTACTAGTACAGCTAATATTCCAGTCGCTTCGATGAAACCAACTACAGGATGTTGTAAAGCAAGAAGTTTAAGTGTTTTGTATCTTGCTCTTCGATGCAATTCAACCTCATTGTCAAATCTATTTTGAAGCCACTCTTCTGCAGCAAAAGCCCTTATAATTGGCAAGCCTTGAATAGCTTCACCCAACAAAGCAGCTAATTCACTTACTTGCTTTTGACTTCTTTCTGCTGCAAACATCACTCTTGCGCCGAATTGACTTACTAAAATTGTTACCAAAGGGGCTAGTAGTAATGTTGCAATTGATAATTGCCAGTCAATAAAAACCATATAAATAAATACTGCTACTAATTGCAGTATTGAAGGTGTTGTATCTTGAATGGTTTTATAAATTACTTCTCCAACTCTATCTGCATCTTCTGTTAGACGATAAGTAATATCACCTGTTGATAATTTTTCAATAGCACCTAATTGTATTTTTTGTAGTTTTTTAAATACTTTGATTCGTAGATCTTGACTAATTCGTAGTGCTGGGTCTGCTAGCAAAGTATCTTGAGCAAATTGAGACAGTTTTTGAATAAAAAATACAAATAATGCTCCAAAGATTATTTTTATAACTGTTAAAAGGTTACCTTCACCAATAGCAGGAATTAATAGACCCGCCTGCCATGCAAGAACTGGCCAGCAACTAACATAAATAACCATGAATAAAGCACCCCAGAGAAGTTTTCTGAGATGTGGCCTTAAAAGTGGAATAAGCTTTCTGAATTCAGCGTCAGATTGCGAAATCATTCAATCAAGCTATTACTGTTAAGTGCACCTTATCCCCTTGTAATGAAGTTGGATCAATTTTTGAAATGGCATGGACTTGTTGCATCAGGAGGAGAAGCCAAAAACTTGATTAGTTCGGGGTTTGTCTCAGTAAATGGAACGCCTGAAACAAGACGAGGTAGAAAACTGGGAAAAGGAGATCTTGTTCGTTTTGGCAGTAATGAGCTCGTCGTGACCGATACTGATACTAAAGAGCCGTAAGTTGGCTTCTAAACCACAAGGAATTATGAGCGTTCGTAATCCTGTCATCGCTGGCAACTGGAAGATGCATATGACCTGCTCAGAGGCAAAGGCATATATGTCTTCATTCCTACCGTTAATCGCGAATACACCATCCGATCGCCATATCGTCATAGCTCCTCCCTTTACAGCCATTTCCACATTGGCTCAAAGTATCGAGGGAACAGAGGTTGAACTTTCAAGCCAAAATGTTCATTGGGAGGATCAGGGAGCCTTTACAGCTGAAACCTCACCAAAAATGCTTTTAGAACATAGTGTCAAATATGCAATTGTTGGCCATAGTGAGCCTCGCAAATATTTTAGTGAAAGTGATGAACAAATAAATCGCAGAGCCAGATCCGCGCAATCCAATGGACTAATACCAATCGTTTGTGTTGGAGAAACAAATGAGCAAAGAGAACGTGGAGAGGCTGAGAGAGTTATTAGAAGACAAGTTGAGCAGGGTCTAGAAGGTTTAGACCCTGACAAAATAATTGTTGCTTATGAACCTATATGGGCAATAGGTACAGGCAAAACATGTGAGTCTGCAGAAGCTAATAGAATTTGTGCACTAATTAGAAATTGGGTTGGATCGGAAAATTTAATTATTCAATACGGAGGTTCTGTCAAAGCTCAAAATATTGATGAGTTGATGTCTATGAGTGATATTGACGGAGTCCTTGTAGGAGGAGCATCTTTAGAAGCTAATAGTTTTGCTAGAATTGTAAATTTTGAAAAAAGTTAAACATAGTTTTCCCAATAAATGGGGAAAAGAAACTTTAATTATGGGTGTAATTAACATTACGCCAGATTCATTTAGTAAAGATGGACTATATAAGTCTGAAATATCTGCTTTGGAAAAGGCAGCCAATCATCTTAATGATGGTGCGGAAGTTATTGATATAGGAGCACAGAGTACACGTCCAGGCTCGCATATTGTTGGCGATGAAGAAGAACTTCTACGACTAACGTCCTCGTTATGTGCAATACGTAATGCACACCCAGAAGCTTTAATTTCAGTAGATACTTTTCATTCAAAAGTGGCTAAAAAAGCTATAGAACTTGGAGCCAACTGGATTAATGATGTAACAGCTGGGTTATATGATCCAGAAATAATGAATATTGTGGCCGAAAGAAAATGCCCATATGTACTTACTCATAGTAGAGGTAATGGCATTACTATGGATAATTTAACAACCTACCAAGATGTTGTTAAGGATGTATATTATGGCTTAATAAAAAGAACTGATAATGCAATTCAACATGGCATTTCACCAAACCAGATAATATGGGATCCTGGTCTAGGTTTTGCAAAAACAACACAACAGAATATACAAATACTAAATAATCTTGACTTGATTTGTTCTGAATCATTTCCAGTTCTTGTTGGAGCGTCAAGAAAAAGATTTATTGGTGAGATAACAAATGTATCAGAGCCTGATAAAAGAGTTATAGGTAGTGCTGTAGTTGCTTGTAAATGTGTTCAAGCTAAGGTAAATATGGTGAGAGTTCATGATGTAAAGGAAACATCTCAGGCTATTAAAATGGCAAAAAATATTTGGTTGTAAATACTAACTAATTAGCATTTTGTGAATTGTCAACTCCTTCTATTCTATCTTCTACCTCTTGATATAGCTCCTTAAGTTGCTCAATATTTTCGTCAGATGTATCCCAATACCCTCTACCATTAACCTCTAATAATGTTCCAACTATTCTTCTAAAACTATGTGGATTCAACTCCATTAATCGTTTTCTCATTTCTGGATCATTTATAAATGTTTCATTGGATTCCTCATATACAAAATTATCTACTTGCCCACTTGTTGCACTCCATCCGAGAGTGTAGTTAAGTCGATTGGAAACCTCTCTAACACCTTCATAGCCTGAATTAAGCATTCCTTCATACCACTTAGGATTAAGTAGTTTTGTCCTCGAATCAAGTCTGATAGTCTCACTCAAAGATCTAACTTGTGCATTAGCTGTGGTTGTGTCAGCTATATAACTACTTGGGGCTTTACCATCTTCCCTTAAATTCTTGATTAGGTTAGTTGGGTCGGAATCAAAGTAGTGGCTCACATCTGTTAAAGAGATCTCAGATGAATCTAAATTTTGAAAAGTTACATCTGCTGTCTTTATTACAGATTCAAAAGTTTCTCTTTTTTGATTCATTTCTCCAGGATTGTCTGCATTAAATGCATATGTTTTTCTAGATAAATACATTTCCTGAAGTTCACCTTCCTCTTCCCAAGTTGAATTTTCAACAGCTAGATTTACATTCGAACTATAACTTCCACTAGCATTAGAGAATACTCTGCATGATGCTTCTCTAATAGTTGTTCCCTGTGCCTTAGCTTGTTCTAAAGAATGCTTTCTTACAAAATTTTGATCAAGAGGTTCATCAGATTCAGCTGCCATTTTAACTGCTTGATCTATCAGTGCCATCTGATTAATAAATAAGTCTCTAAAAACCCCAGAACAGTTGACAACAACATCTATGCGTGGTCTACCTAATTCTTCTAAAGGAATTAATTCTAGTTTATTAACTCTACCTACCGAATCTGGTTTAGGTCTTACACCTACGAACCATAAAATTTGTGCTAACGATTCACCATAGGTTTTGATATTGTCTGTTCCCCAAAGAACACAGGCTATTGTTTCTGGCCAGTCACCTTGCTCTTCTTTTTGTCGCTCGATTAATTTGTCTACTACACCTTTAGCTGCAGCAACGGCAGCTGTAGTTGGAATTGATTGTGGGTCCAAAGCATGAATATTTTTTCCACTTGGTAGTACACCTGGATTTCGTATAGGGTCTCCACCTGGCCCAGGTAAAACATAATCTCCATCAAGTGCCTTAAGTAGACTTTCCATTTCCTTATCTGCACATATTTGTTTTAGACAAAAACTTAAATAGTCAAATAATTTATCAAGTTCTTGTAAATTAATATTTTTGAATCCCTTTTGCTTACACTTTCTAACCCATGGATTGGGCATTGTTATTCCAAATAGTTTTAACATATCTAGTAATCTTGAAAATATATTTTTTTTCATTATTACCCTACCTTCTCTTCCTGTAAGAGATAAAACTAATGATCCAACAGCTAATCGAGAAGTTTCGGTTATTAGCTTATTTAATTCAACATCATTTAAGTCACCATTGTTGTTACCTTTATAAATGTCCTCTATATCACGATCAATTGATTCAGCTAACAATCCTGGTAAAGATCTAAGGCCATCTTCTTCTCTTTCGAGTGCAGATATACTTACTAAGCTTGCTATAGCTTCTTCTGCAGTTGGTGGTTTTCCAATAGTATGCAATCCACAGGGAAGTAAACGACTTTCAATCTCCATGAGCTGGCTATAAACAGCCCCAACGACAGAATCTCTATCATCAACTGACATCTCTGAAGAATCAGAGTCAGGAAGTTTTACATCTTGATCAAGGTTGCATTTTCGAGCTGTTTCAACTATTGCATTTACTATTTGTATACCTCTACCGCTCTCACGTAATTGTTGGTAAGAACCAACTAATTCACTTAACTCTTTCAAGCCTTTGTATAGACCAGCATTTTCAGCTGGAGGTGTTAAATAGCTAATAGTCGAGGCATATCCACGTCTTTTTGCAATTGTTGCTTCAGAAGGATTATTTGCTGCATAGTAATAAAGATTAGGGAGGCCTCCAATCAAAGAATCTGGATAACAAGTTTCGCTCATACCCATTTGTTTACCAGGCATGAATTCAAGTGAACCGTGAGTTCCAAAGTGAAGTACAGCATCTGCCTTCCATACCTTTTCTAGATATGTGTAATAAGCAGCAAATCCGTGATGAGGACTTGCACTTCTGGAATAAAGGAGTCTCATAGGATCTCCTTCATAGCCAAACGTTGGCTGTACTCCTACAAATACATTCCCAAAATGATGTCCATAAATGAGAAGGTTTTGACCGTCACTATTTAAATTACCTGGTGGCTTACCCCAATTTTCCTCAAGTCTTTCAGAGTATGGAGTTAATTGTTGATATTCATCGACTGTCATTCTATGAGCAATTGATAATTCTGGTGATCCCTCTAATGCCTCTGGGTCATTAATAAGAGTCTCCATTAATGACTTAGGATCTTTTGGCATATTTTCAATACAATAACCTTCAGATTTCATCTCTTGTAAAACTCTAAATATTGATCCAAATACATCTAAATAAGCTGCTGTACCAACATTTCCCTTATCTGGAGGAAAACTAAAAACAGTAATAGCTAATTTTTTTTCTGACTTCGGCTTTATTCTTAGAGATGACCAACGAATTGCTCTTTCAGCAATAGCATCAACCCTATCCTGAAGAGTATGAGCTTTTCCAGTTGCATCATCTCTACCTGATAGAACAATTGGTTCTATTGCACCATCTAATTCTGGAATAGCAATTTGCAAAGCTACTTGAACTGGATGCAACCCAAGGTCACTGCCTTCCCATTCTTGGGTGGTTTGAAAAACTAGAGGAAGGGCAACCATGTAAGGGCGATTAAGTCTCTTTAGAGCATCTATCGCCTTAGGGTGATCCTGCCTAGCTGGACCACCTACCAATGCAAAACCTGTTAGGGATACAACTCCATCAACAATTGGATTATCAGGATTTGTCGGGTCAAAGAAAAAGGCATTTACAGGCTTAGAAAAATCAAGTCCTCCACAGAAAATAGGGATTACACTAGCGCCCCTAAATTCAAGTTCTTGTATAACTGCTACATAGTGAGCTTCGTCGCCAGTGACAATATGACTTCTTTGAAGAACAAGTCCAATTACCGGGCCTTTTTTAGCTCTACTTGATAAATCCTTTCTACTAGAATTCCAATTTAAATATTCTTTTAGATCTTCAAACATATTAGGAGCTAGAGGATGCCATATCCCAAGGTCTGGAAAAACCTGCGGTTCTGATATTTTCAGTTCTATTTCTCTTTGACCATCAATTGTTGGAAATACATATTTATCAGCCAACATGAGTAAAAAATTTCTTAAATTATCAGGAGTACCACCTAACCAATATTGAAAACTAAGCATAAAGCTTCTTGCATCCTGTGCTTTATCTACAGGTAAATATTTAAGTATTGCTGGAAGAGTATTTAACAACTTCAACATTGAATCCTGAAAACCAGCACCACCTGACTCTTTTCTTTTCTTCATGAAATCACCAATAAGGCTTTTCGATTGGCCTAGTTGCGCCATTGAAAATGTGCCTAATTTGTTTAACCTCATAACCTCTGGCATTGAGGGAAAAACCACAGATGCTTTTAAGTTTTCTTTATGTGGTTGTACTGCATCTACTACTTTTTGAGCTAAATCTTCAATAAAAATGAGTGATGCAATAAAAACATCTGCATTTGCAATATCTTTCTTAAAATTTTCATAGTTCTCTGTGTCTCTTAACTCCTCAATCAAATATCCGTTTAATTCAATACCTATAGGGCCATTTTCAGAATTGAGCAAATTTGCTGCTTCGGTTAAGGCATTTTGATATTGGGGTTCTAGTACTACATATACTGCTTTCATGACTGATTTATGATCGTTACTCTCTGCAGGCATAACTCTGCGGTTGGCGGAGCGAACCTGGGTAAACATTTTTAAATCCTCGGTATTATTTGCATAAGCCTAAGGTTCCCTGAGCCTTAACCGTGTTTTTTCGCACACTCGTGTTACAAGTTCACGTTACTTTTTCTGATTAATGTCGACAATGGCCTCTATGACAAAGCAATCAATACCTGTTGTTGTAGCAGGTGCTCTGGGGAAAATGGGGTCTGAGGTAATAAAAACCGTTGTAGCTTCAGCCGACTGTGAGTTGATTGGTGCAATTGATACCGCTTTAGATAAAGAAGGTAGTGATGTTGGAGAGTTATTAGGTATCGAATCACTTGATGTTCCGATAACATCTGACTTTGAATCTTCATTATGTTCTGCAAGTCAATTAAATAGAAATGAAGGGAGTAAAGAAGGAAATGCTCCTATTCTTGTTGACTTCACACATCCATCAGTAGTGTATGAACATACGAGAACTGCCATTGCGTATGGTGTCCACCCAGTCATAGGTACTACAGGCTTAGACAGTAACCAACTGACTGATTTAAATATTTTTGCAGAGAAAGCATCTATAGGATCTGCAGTGATACCCAACTTTTCTGTTGGAATGGTTTTACTTCAACAAGCAGCGGCTGCCGCCGCCCGTTTTTATGATTTTGCAGAGCTAATAGAATCACATCACAACGAAAAAGCTGACGCACCAAGTGGGACTTGTATTAAAACAGCAGAGTTAATGGAAGAACTAGGTAAAGAATTTAACAAAGAAAATATAAAAGAAGAAGTAACAATAGAAGGGTGTAGGGGTGGTTTACGGAATAGTGGTTTACAGCTGCACTCAATTAGATTACCTGGGATAGTTGCTCAACAGGAGGTTTTATTTGGATCACCTGGAGAAACATACTCTTTAAAACATATAACAATAGATAGATCTGCATATATGCCAGGAGTCTTACTCGCTATTAGAAAGGTGCGTAATATTAAAGGTCTTGTATATGGCCTTGAAAGGATTATTTAGTTTATGTTAATTCCTCTTCGGCCTGTCGAAATCCAACGACTAATTCCAGCAGTTGCTACAGGTAATCAATTTAGTTATGCGTTAGGTAATCCTCGAAAGATACTTCAAAGAGTAATGATTTCATCAATTGGTGGTGTGATAACGCTTCTTATCAGCCAAAGCCAAGTCACTAGTCGTTTTTACTCAATCTGGTTGATATTGGGAGTATCTTTTTTGCTATATATTTTATGGGGGCCAATTGTAGAAGCAAGCCGTAGAAATTCTGAATTAAGAGAAATACCATCTGCAGGTATATTTGAAGGTTTTATTTCAGATATTTACACAAGTGAAAAAGTAGAGAATAGACATGAACAAGCAAATCAAAAAGGTCAACTAGAATTAGTTGAGAATAGACGTACATGGGTAACTGTTGAATTAGCGGATGAAGATGGTTATTTAGGTAACATCTCATTCCCCTTAGACAAAAAACACCAATTAATTAGAAAAGGAATGAAAATAAGATGCCTTGCGTTCAGTGGTAATAAAAGCTTTAATAAAATAAGTGCAATAAGTGACGCTTGGTTGCCTCAAGTTAAACAATGGATAGGAGATTACCCTTACTTATTAAGGCCTGCATTCGAAGAAATATGCTATTTACGCCTTCCAAGGTCATAATTTGGAACTTTATTCTACATGAATATAAATGAATAGACCCTTAAACATAAAAATCATTGGAGCAGGTACAACTGGATCATTACTGGCATTATCTCTAGCTAATTATGGAAATAAAGTGACTTTATTTGAATCTATGAAACAAGAAGATCTTATTAATCGATCAAGAGCTTATGCAATTAATCATTCATCTAAAAAACTCTTAAGTGAGCTTGGTATTTGGTATAAACTTAAGAATAGACTAACTGGCTTTTCAACTCTATATGTAAGCGACTATGTAATCAATAAAACCTTAAAGTTTTCAACCTCAGATTTAGTTAAATCTAATGATAGAGATAATTCTATAGGTTGGATAATTGAACATAAGGATTTAATGAGTACAATAATAAAGCAAATTAAAAATAGCAATAATATTAATCTACAATTTTCATCAGAAACTGATTATGAAAGTAAAGGTTATGATATTGTTGTTGCAACAGATGGTTATAAGTCAAATGCTTTGAAGATGTTAAAAATTCGTAGGATATCTAGATTTTATAATCAGGGTTGCTTGTCTTTAAAAGTTGCGCTTAGAGGTATTATTAGTAGTAATGATGCTTATGAAATATTTCGAGATGAGGGACCTCTAGCTATTTTACCAATGGGTAATGACAAATACCAAATAATTTGGAGTGCTCCAATGGATTTGTGTAATAAAAGAGCAGAATTGAAATCATCAATATTACTAGACAAACTTGCATCAATTTTGCCAATTGGAATTGAGCCAGATTTACTTTTGGATAAACCAATAGCAATTCCAATTCCATTCTCTATAGCTAGTAGGATAACTAAAGGGAATTTCTTTTTATTAGGTGAATCTGCTCACACATTTCACCCTGTTGGAGGTCAAGGGCTAAATCTGTGCTGGAGAGATATCTATCATTTTAGTAAACTTATAAATCTTAAGCGCATTGGAATTCATAAACTTAGATTTAAATTTTCCTTATATCGATATTATGACATTGCAATAATTGCTTTTATAACTGATATGCTAGTGAGAATAACATCAAATAGAAATTTTATAGCTATACAATTAAGAAGATTAGGCTTTAAGCTAACAACTTCAAATTCTAGTTTGCGTCGCTTTATATTGCGTATAATGACAAATGGTCCTTTTTAAAAATAAAGATTATAATTTTGAATAATGCTAAATTTTAATGATTCAATGTAGTCACCCTCAACCCAAACCGAGTATTGAAATATGCAATTTTATTCGACAGCGAATAGGATTGAGTCAAAAGGCTCTCGAGCTAGGAATTAGACAATCAGCTTCTGAACACGCCCCATTACCAATTGTACTTTGGACTTTAGGTCTTATTACTTTAAACCAATACCAAGATTTAATTACATGGCAGTTTGATAGGTAATTCAAATTAATATTTTATTATTGATATTATTGGGACTTCCTTCTTAAGCTTATAACGTCCTTTCTGCTCCAATAATTCAATAATAAAAGCATAACCAACAACTTTTGATCCGCATAATTCTAATAAAGTTGAAGCAGCTCTGGCAGAACCTCCAGTCGCAAGTAGATCGTCAACTACAATTACTCGACTAAAACTAGATAATAAGTCACTTTGCACCTCCAAACTATCCTTCCCATATTCAAGTTCATAGTCAACCGATTTCAAAGCACCTGGTAACTTGCCTTTTTTTCTTATTGGAATAAAACGTGTGTTCAAAACATTAGCTAGTGCAGCACCTACGATGAAGCCTCTAGCTTCAATCCCAACAATGCAATCAGGCTTTAGTGGAATTATAAATTCCACTAAAATATCGATTATTCTTGAAAAAGCCTGTGAATTACTATATAAAGGATTGAGATCACGGAACAGTATGCCCTTGCGAGGAAAATCACGATATTCGCTAACTAGTTTTTTGAAGTTCATAGGGAAATTATCTTGTTGATGATGTGTGCGATTTATAAAACCAAACATTACAGCACTCTTTGAACAGCACTTACTGGCATTATTACTATATGAACAAAATGCATCCCATTTCAAATAAAATAAAACAGATTGATTATTTTAATTATATGAAATCACATTATGATTACCCCTCCCCAACATTAATAATAGGCCAACGAAGCACTTTGATTAGAATTGATCTCCTTTTTCTTGTAATTGAATCAATAGATGTGATGGCTCCTCAAAAATTGCTATTGATATCAAATAAAATGGGATTTAATGAGATATTCCCTAACCGTGTGGAGTTTTGGAAAACAAGGTCTTTAAATCCACTTAGAAAAGCGCCTAGAAGGGGAACTCTAAATAAAGATCAATTTGAAGCCATAATACAAATGATTTGCATTATGGCCGAGAAAGTATATCCAGTATTAAGACAGCTTTTATCTACAAAAGAACCTACTGAAATCAATAAGCAAAGATGGGAGCAGTTGTCATTACGTATTAATGAATTAATAGAAGAACGTTTGAATGTAAAAAGAAGTTCAGTTAAAAAAATGCTACTTAATGAACTGGAATTATTAACAACCAAACAATTAATAATTACATTAGCTTTATGTGCTGGTTCTACAGGTGTTGATAGACTTAGGGCTACATTATTAGAACCTTCCTAGGATACAATAACTGCTTTATGAAATTATCTATAAGCTTTAATCAAAACTCAGCAAGACTTCTTATAGAAGGACTTCCAGATAGCTCCCTAGGACAATCACCAGAAATAATGGGAATTATAACAACATGGAAATTACAGTTAGTTGGTTTTCCACTATTGGAAGGAAAGAGGGAGCATTTAGAATCGCTAATGTCGGCTATATTTCAATATTCAAGATTTAAGGTATCAGGAATTAATAGAAAATCTGGAAGTTCGCTTAGTCCAGTATTTATATTACCGGTTAATAATGGACACAAGCTTACTCTTACTAGCAGTAAGAAAGATATAGAGCCTTTGTCAATCCAACTTGATGATGCGGAATTAGCTGATCTAACTAGATGTCTTGATAAGGTATTTTATGATTCTAGAATTCAAATCAAATGGAACCTTTCACAAGAGAAAGTGTTAAAGAAACAAGATTTTACAATTACCAGTTCAAACATAAGGAAAATTGCCCCTGCGCTAGCAGGAGCAATTTCCCTCCTATTTGTAGGATTTGTTTTTAGTGTGACTCCCTATTCACAATTACCTGAGCAAAAAGTTGAAAGTATAAAATAGTTATCAATAGATACACCATAGTATTACTGGTATTGACTTATATGGAATAAAAGCCAAAATAGAAAAGTCTACATATACATTACATCAACCAATTTCTACTGTACCAATTGATACAGCCTGAATTGACTTGATAATTTATTGCTGTATTAGAGGTATCTATAACAAATTCTTCTTTTTTCACATAAAAAAATTATGACAAATAAATATACTAGACATAACCCTAATGAATCTAGTCAATATATCTTTAGAAATAAGACACAAAGGTTACAGCGAAACGAATTTAGGCTGTTAATAGAAACACTTCTAATTCTTTTTATTGGAACAGGTCTTGCTATCCTATGTAATTACGCAAGTAAATCATTTGAGCTAAATGAATTATTCACTAATTCAATAGCTGAACTTATTGACGGCTTGCTTATTCTTTTTAGTGCCCTAACTACTTTATTTTTCCTTTTAGTGATATTAATTTCATTAATTCTTAGTGTTATATTAATAATGTCAGGCTTATGGCGGTTAATAAGACTTTATACACAAACCAAAAAAAGCAAAATAAGCCGATTTTGGAGGAAATAGAAATTTAGTTATTTCTTTAAGTCAATATTAAGCTATCTAATGTTGATTTTATTATAATAGTAAATAATTAAACTATCTAAAGACTTAACTCTTATCTCATGTAGTGTATGAAATATAAAATAAATTACTTTTCAATAATTACAGTTCTAAGTTATTGTTACTCAATAATCTCCTTTTTAAACTTCTATATAAAGGGAAATGAATTCTGGTTGTTATCCGGGATTTCAATAGTATTTACGTACTTGGTAAGCAGGGCAGGTATACTCAATTTTAAGATTAAGTTAGCTACTTATATGGAAATTCCTTTATTAGTAAATACTTTAATATTTATAGTTAGCATTATTTACACAATTAGTTCTATATATGGCTTGTATATTTTACTTAATTTTATTCCAGCCAATGATTTTGCAAGCTTATCTATACCATATGCTATTTTATCTCTATTATCTATAGCTAGTACACTTGATATATACACACACAACTAAAGTCTTAATTCTAGTATAGTAAACTTACTTTATAAAGATTTGGTAACTCAATTATCCGATAGTATGTAAAATTATAATTTTCTTCCCAACAGATTTCATTATTAACCACTATACTTTTAAGGTTATATAAAAAATTTAATGAAACTTTCATTAATTAAATTTAGCTCTGAGGATTGTGGTACCTGCCATCGAATGAGTCACTACGATTCAATTGTTGCAGAAGAACTAGGCCTTATATTTGTAAGTGTAATGATTCAGGACACAGCTATTTATGCTAAGTATAGAAAAATTCTGTTATCTAAATACCCAAAGAAAGAAGGTATGGGTTGGCCAACGTACCTTGTAGTTAATAATCCAGAAGGTGATTTTTCAATTGTTGGTGAAATCAGGGGTGGATTACCCAAGGGTCAATTTAGAGAAAAACTAAGCGTAATAATTGCTGAATAACAATAATTGAACTCTAAATTAAATGATGGGATTCATTAGTCCTCCACCAGGTCCATTGTCCGAGTCATCATCATCATTCTCTATAGAACCTTGTAGTAAGGCATATATAGCTAAGGCTAGAAGGCTAATAAACCCACTTAAAAGACTAAAAGAGGGTTGACTAGAACTAATGTCAATAATTTCGCCCACAATTTTATTTAGACTTTAGAGAAGTTAGCGAATTCCTAAATTTCCGTGGATGCTAGTGGGCAAATAAGTGATCGTCACAACGAAAAGTTATTATTTTATTTTGATAAATCTAATATTTTACTGTTAAAATTATCTCTCTCCTTTTGCTCTTCATTTATAACTTGAACTTGCATTTTTTCAAGCCAATCTAGCAGTTGAGTCATTTGACTATTAATATCCAAAACACCTAACCCTCTAAAAGTAACCTTGGATATAAGACTGTCCTTCATATAAGTAACACGACCATGTAAGTGAGCAGGAAGTCCTTGCCGTAAAATTCGAAAAGCAGGTTCTTCCATTGTTGTTTCAAGAATAAGATTAGGTTTTTTGTTCAGTATCCTTGAGAATCCGCATCTCTTGGCTATTAACTTGATTTTCATCACTTCTAATAACGACTGAACAGGTTTTGGTATTGCCCCGTAACGGTCGTTCCAGCTCATTGCCAATTCCATAAGTTCTTCTAAAGAGCAGCATTCTGTGGCTGCTCTATATGCAGAAAGTTTTTCATTTACATCTACTATCCAGTCCCCAGGAATGAATGCGTTAACACTGAGGTCAATCTGCGTGTCATCAACTTGTGGGATTTCTCCCCCCTTTATTTCTGCCAAGGCTTCCTGAAGCATTTCCATATATAGATCAAACCCAATAGTTTCAAGTTGTCCACTTTGTTCAACACCTAAAAGATTTCCAATGCCTCTAATTTCCATATCTCTCATTGCAAGTTGATAACCACTGCCTAGTTGAGTAAATTCCTGAATGGCTCGCAATCGTTGACGAGCAGTTGAGTTTAGTTTTAAATTATCAGGATAAAATAACCAAGCATGAGCTTGAATTCCACTTCTTCCAACTCTTCCTCTTAATTGATATAACTGTGATAGACCAAACTTATGAGCATCTTCAATTAAAATTGTGTTAACTCTTGGGATATCTAATCCACTTTCTACAATTGTAGTACATAGTAAAAGATCTGCTTCACCTCCGTTAAATGCAACCATAGCATTTTCAAGTTTACCTTCTTCCATTTGTCCATGAGCAACTAATATCTTAATATCAGGTATCATTTGTTTTAATTTAATCTCAACTTCCTCAATTCCATCAATCCTTGGAACTATATAAAAAATCTGACCTCCTCTATCTCTTTCTTGAAGAATTGCACTTCTAATAATTTCATTATCGATTGTACATAGATGAGTTTTAATAGGTCTTCTTAAAGGAGGAGGTGTAGTAATAAGCGACATTTCACGAACACCTGATAAACTCATATAAAGTGTTCTAGGAATTGGAGTAGCCGTTAGTGTCAAAACATCAACAGATTTTTTTAGTTGCTTTATCTTTTCCTTTTGAGTGACACCGAACCTTTGTTCTTCGTCTATAACTAGTAAACCTAGATTTTTATATTTTAATCGAGTACTTAATAATTGATGAGTACCAACAACAGCATCTATTGTCCCATCCTTAAGGCCTTGAAGAATTTCCTTTCTTTCAGAAGTGGTCTTAAATCTATTTAATAGAGATATTTTTATAGGGTAAGGAGCAAACCGATCAGAAATAGTTCTCCAATGTTGTTGAGAAAGAACAGTTGTTGGAGCGAGTAAGGCTATTTGTTTGCCAGCAGTTATAGCTTTAAAAATAGCTCTTACTGCGACTTCTGTTTTTCCGAAACCAACATCTCCACAAACTAGACGATCCATAGGTATATCTTTTTGCATATCAACCTTTACTTCTTTTATTGCTTTTAGTTGATCAGCCGTTGGTTCAAAGGGAAAAGAATCCTCTAACTCATCCTGCCAAGGTCCATCATTAGGAAAAGCAAAACCTTTGGCTTCACTCCTTTCTGCATAAAGTTTTACTAAATCAATAGCAACTTTTTTAACTACCTTAGTAGCCCGATCCTTTGCTTTAATCCAGGCTGATCCTCCTAGTTTATTAATTACAGGAGGTTTGCCTGTAGTTGCTCTGTATCTACCTAAACTGCCTAATTGATCTGCCGCAACACTTAATGTACCATCCTGATATTTAAGCACTAAGTAATCTCTAGAATCAGAATTTATACAGATCTTATCTATTCTTAAAAATTGTCCAATACCATGGTTTTTATGAACTACATAATCACCAGGCGTCATTTTTTGTGGATCAACTTTACTACTACTAGATTGTTTTCTTCGTCTTATATAACCAACAGAATTGAAGCTCTGCTGACCATAAAGTTCCTTATCAGTTATAAAACTAATATTCCAGGCTGGTAAGTTAATACCTTCAAGATCAATATTATTATTACCCTTAAGGACAATTGGAGTATGTCCTTCTTTTAGTCGATTAATAGATTGGAAGTCTAATGAATTAGGAATGAATTTAGTAATGCACTCATGTTCTTCTAATAAAGCAACTGTCCTGCTAGGTTGCGCAGATAATATCCAGGTGCATTGCTTAGAAATTATAAAGTCCTTGATAGTTTGAGAAATTTTTCCAAAATTGTTAGAAACTATGTTGGTTGGCCTTGAAGAAACATCAAAGGTATTATCAGAATTATTTTGATTACTGAGTTGATTAAAGTATGCAATATCTAATTTATATAATTGTTCTATACAAAAATTAGTTTCAAAGTGAATAGGGTTATATTGAATTTGAGATTGAATTAATGCTTTATTATCTATGATGCTGTTATATTGTTCTTGTGCATGCTCATACCAAATCCTACCATGAGCTATACATTGGGACAATTCATCAATAGCTATAAAGGTATTGATGGGTATAAAGTCAATTAAACTAGATGGTTTATCCCATGCTAGACCAATAAACCTTCTCATTCCTTCTGGCGATCTACCATCCATAAAATGTTGGTACTCGTTTTCATTAAGAAGTTCATTAATATAATTATTTGGACGAGATCCTAGAGAGTCTAAGATTATTGGATTAAAATCAGTCGGTGTAACACATAACCTATTAATTTGTTCTAAGGACTTTTGTGTCAATGGGTCAAATTCTCGTAATTTATCTAACTCTTCTCCAAAAAATTCAAGCCTAACTGGATATTCATTGCTAACAGGATATATGTCAATAATATCTCCCCGTCTTGCCCAAGTACCTTCTTGATCAACAGAAGGAACCTTCTTATAACCTAATTCGGTAAGTTTTAAGGAAAGTTCGTCAAATTTAATATGAAAGCCAGGTTGTATAAATAAGCTTCTTGATTTTAATTCATTTGGAGGAGGAAGATGTGGTTGAAGTGATCTTTCTGTTGAAATTATGGCTACTTTAGAGTTAGTGCCAACATTAATTAAATCACTTAGAACTTGAAGTTGACCCCAGGTTATTTCACTTGTTGGATCAAATGGCTCGTAGGGAGATGCCTCACTTGTTGGATATAAAAATGTTTTGTCCCAACCCATTAACTGTAGAAGTGTATGCCACCTAGTAGCATCTTCAAGAGTGGGAACAATTACCAATAATGACTTTTCCTTTGCCTGTGCAATTGAACTCGCTATTAGAGATCCTGATAGTCTAGAACCACCTTGAATAACTAACTTGTCTTCTCTATTGGACCTTTTAACTAAATCAGCAGTTATGGTTGACTCTCTTAGATGTTGTACTAAAGAACTTAATGTCATTATAACTAAAAAATTAGTCAGGTCTATGTTGTATCTACATTATACGAGCCAAGCAGAGGAAATAATTACTAAATGTCCTTATTTGAGAGATTACTCAGCAAACTATTAAATTCCTGAAGCTGTTGATGATTCAATTCCATTCTATTTGAATAATTAAATTTATCTATAAGTAATTTCTTGCCATAGGAATTGCTAATGTTATTGTTTTGCATAATCTTATTGCCTTGTTCAATAAGGAATTCCTTAGTTACTATTAAATTAACATTAGCAGGGTTATCTCCATAGTTAAAGGATTTAAGATTAGTCAATACTAGTTTAATATCCTTGTACTCAGTAATTTTACTTCGCCTATCAATTCCTAAGAGGCGATCAAGGAGGAGAGATTCATCATTTTTTTGCCAACCTATTCTACTAAGCTCATTATCAATAAGAGCAAGTTCAGAGCTCCAATCATCTGGGTCATTATGCTCATAGTTTTCTATCTTGTCTTGAACATGTAAATTTTGACTATTATCTAATATTTTAGAAGTTTTAGCTTCAATATTAGACCCCAAACCATTAGTCAAAATTCCTTTTACTTTAGTATTATCTGGATTTTGACTAATATCACAATTTGCCAAATTTGAGAGTTGTCTTAGAACTCTTTCAATTGCTCGATCTTCTGCTTCCTCCACACTTGAAGCTTGTCCATGGGCGCTTCCCAAATGAGTGTCTTTATCCCAAATAGATACCTTTATGATTATCTTTTCAGAATCAATGTGTCGAAATTTTGATTGGATACGCATTTTTATTAAATTCTAGCTCTAATATGTTATATGCTTATTATCGAATAGTGTAAATAAGATTTCTAGCTTATTTGCAGTTTATATTATGTTATGGATTCAGCATCTCTTACTTCTCTAACGCCAATATTAGACGGAATTGATAGATGGTTTGAGTTGGCTCCATTACTTCCAGTACTGATTTCATTAGAACTAATTCTATCAGCGGATAATGCGGTGGCCTTAGCTTCTATAACAAAAAAACTTGAATCAATCCAGGAGCAAAAATTAGCACTCAACTTTGGTATTGCTTTATCACTAATCTTTAGGCTTAGCTTAATCATTATGGCTGAATATATTCTCAAATACTCTGTAATTAAACTTTGTGCAGGTTTATATCTGCTGAGTTTATTTATAAATAAATTAATTGAAAAAAATAGAGAACAAGATCAAACAGCAAGTGATGGTACTACTTCAACATCACTATTGAACATAATATTACTACTAGCATTTACTGACATAGCTTTTTCCATCGATAGTATTGCAGCTGCAGTAGCAATTAGCGACCAGATACTTCTTGTAATAACTGGTGCGATAATTGGAGTTATAGCTTTAAGGTTTACATCTGGTTTATTTATACGCTGGTTGGAAATATACGAAAGACTAGAACTAGCTGGTTATATCGTTGTTGCAATTATTGGAAGTAAATTGATTTTTCAATTATTGTTTAATAACGTTGTTATACCTGAGTATTCAATTTTTGGAATAATGATATTATTATTTATTTGGGGATTTTCTAAAAAAACCACTTAGTTATAACTAATTAGAATCAAATCATTGTATTAGAAAATATACGTCCTTTATATTTTTCTAATTGGCTGATCATTTGATTGCCACTCATAATTTGTTTTCCTTCCAACTGTGCGGATTTTATAAGTATTAAGTCTTGAGTACTAGAACATACAATCCCATAAGGGGGAAATACCTTTAGAAAGGTTCCTGGCTCGGTAGAATCAAAATTAATACTTTTATAGTAGTTATAAATTTCTTGTGGAATAGCATCAATATAATTATTAGAGATAGGTACTGAATCAACAATCTTTAACCTCTTGTTATTTATAAAGGTATACCCATTTGGATATAAGCCCATAATTTTTCTATGTATCTGGATGGCCGTATCATTCCAGTTAATAATGAAGTCTTTCTTGTTAATCATACGTGCATAGCTTACTTTCTCAGAATCATTATCTTGTGGTTTAAGAGCTAAACTATTAATAAGTTCTTCCTGTTTATCTAAATTAGTTGTTATTGTTTTAATCTGATTTAGAGCTTGGATAATCAGTTTGGAAGAAAGTAAACTTAATTTGTTAGATAAAGATTCTGCATTATCATTGAATAATATAGTTACTTTTTCTTCTATAAGAACTGGACCGGTGTCCAATCCTTCATTCATTAACATAATGCATACTCCTGTTTCTTTATCACCTTTAATTATGCTCCATTGAATTGGAGCTGCCCCTCTCCATTCAGGAAGGATTGAAGCATGACAATTCCAACAACCGAGTCTGGGTACATTTAACAATTCTGTAGGTAATATCTTGCCATAAGCAACAACAACATAAACATCAGCTTTTAAAGCTATTAATTCATCTTTTACTTGATTTTCTTCTTTTAGTGAATAAGGTGTATAAACAGGGATAGACAATTCAATAGCCCTTTGTTTAACTTTTGAATAACAAATGTTCTTCCCCCTTCCTCTTCGTTTGTCAGGTTGCGTTACAACACCAATAACATTATAGCCTTTCTCAACTAACTCGTTTAAAACAGGAACAGAGTAACTAGGTGTCCCCCAAAATAAAACTTTCACGAATCACCTGTGACTTTCATATCCTCTACCCAAATATAGGGTGATACTCCTTGATGAGTTGCTATTTGATCCTTTTCTATATTCACTATTTTCTTTAAAAGTAACTTAATGTCACCAGCAATAGTTGCAGATTCTATAGATATTGGCTGACCATTTTCAATAAGCCAACCATCGAAAGGCAGTGAAAATGAACCTTGACTAGCTCTTACTCCAGAATGTAGTGCATTAAGACCTTCAATTAAAATAAATTTTTCTTGTGATTGTTTATGATCTAATGTAGGTCTGCTAATTGTTTCATCATTGACTCTAGAAACAATAAACCAATCAGGTGATACAGACACTTTTGCTCCCATTCCAGCATGTCCTGTTGGTTGCACACCAAAAGAGCGAGCCGTAGCCTCTGAATGGAGAAAATTTACTATTTTCCCAGAATCTATTAATGCCAAATCATTAGTGGGGGTACCCTCACCATCAAAACTACAGGAACTTACATTTGTATGATGAAGACCGTTATCATTTAGGGATAAAAATGGAACTGATATCTCTTCACCAATGGAATCCCTAGTGGACAAACTTACCCCGTCTAATATTGCTCTTGCATTGAAGATGCTGCTAAAAGCACTCAGTAGGTCAAGAAAAGCCTCAGAAGTAAAACATACAAGATAATTACCAGTTGAAATCGGTTCGTAATTTAAGTGGCTTATTGTTTTATTAGCAGCTTCATTTATACAGGAATCAATATCTATTTGTTGACTACCCCTAGCTATTCTGATTGATCCAGAACTCCTTGGCTTTCTATCAGACTCTTGAGCTCTTGCATAAAGATATAAACTTGCTTGAGTTTGACTCATACTTCTTATAGCTCCATCGCTATTCAGATATACTCTTTCATAAAACAATTCACTTAAACCATTATAAGGAACTGTCTTAATTGATGAATGCTTATTTATAAGGTTTGATTCGGCTTCTATTAATAAGTTTAAAAGTTTAGTAATACCCTGAGCAGGAAATAGTTTTTGCTCGTTAACACTTAACTTAGTATTAGCCATTATTGAAAAGTCTGGTGAATTCTTAATATCGCCATAATTACTTGCTTCGAATGCGCCCCTCAGAGCCTTACTCAAGCCTATATCTGACAGATCCGAAGTGCTAGTAATACCAACTAATCCTTCACTATTCCAAACTCTCACTGTAATAGAACTTCTTTGAGAACCTTTTAACTGTTTAGCTTTACCATTTTCTACTTGAACTGAAATATCCTTACTGGATGATGCACCTAAATCCCATTTAGTTATTCCTTCTATACTAGATAATTTAGTAAGTCTATCACGAATATCATTTGGATTTAAAAAAGGTCTAGAGATTTCATCAGAAGCTGTCATTTATCTACCTCCTATAGTAATAGAATCAACTTTAATATGTGGTTGACCAACAGTAACATTAATACTGCCACTTACTGAACCACAGAAACCAGCGGCTAAACCAAGATCGTTTGCACACATAGAAATCCTGGGCAAAATTTCACTAGCTTCACCTATAAGTGTTGCCCCTTTGACAGGTTTTGTTAACTCTCCATTTTTTATAAGATATCCTTCTTCTACAGAGAAATTAAATTGTCCTGTAGGACCAACGCTACCACCACCCATAGATTTACAATATAGTCCATTATCAATACTACTTATTAATTCATTAGGAGAATATCGTCCTGCAGTGATATAAGTATTTCTCATTCTACTTGCTGCTGCAAAAGAATGACTTTGCCTTCTTCCACTTCCTGTTCTCTTATAACCTGTTCTAAGTTCACCTGCCCTATCACTAATAAAAGTTTTAAGAATACCTTTATCGATTAAAACGGTCTGTTTAGGTTCCATACCTTCGTCATCAACAGATAATGAACCAAAAGCTCCATCACTGGAACCCTCATCTATGGCAGTAAGAGATTCGTGAGCAATTTTTTGACCTACTTTATTTGCAAATGGAGTTGTCCCTCTTTCAATTTGGGTTGTTTCAAGTAAATGTCCACATGCCTCATGAAAAATTACACCTCCAAATTTATTTGCGAGTACAACAGGCATTTGTGAAGCCTCTACATAATCTGCATAAAGCATTTTATTTACACTCTCACAAACCTCCTGTGCTGACGAGCAAGGGTCCCATTCCCTCAAATCATTCGGCTTCCCAGAAGAACCATAACGTCTTGATATGGCAGAACGATTTTCTTTGTCTGTAGCCAGGGCATTTAAACCTGTAGATTGATGAAGACGAATGTCTCTTGCAAATGTTCCATCAGATGATGCAATTAACACCTCTTGCAAAGACCTTGAATAACTACCCCTTCTAACATTTATATTATTTCCAAACTTATCTATAAAACTTGTACCTAAAAGCAGTTTATCGGATGATTCACTAAGTTTTGGGCACTCACTTAGCCAACTTTCTTTGACTAAGCCGTAATCATTTAAAAGCCTAAGACCATCAAACTTGACTTTAGATAACAAGCTTTCTCCTAGGCCGAGCATATCTAAAGCTTGAGACAAAGCCTCCTTGAGACCATTGGCTGTTAAATCATTTGTGCTAACAAAACCATCCTGAACACCACGAAAAACCCTGATGCCAGCTCCCATCGCAAATGATGGACTTACATTTGTAATAGTGTCCTGCTCTGCTAAAAGCCCAATATGATCTGTTTTTTCTAAGAAAATCTCCACAAAATCTGCTCCTGCTGAGAGACCATAGGAAATCAAGGCTTCTAAATGGCTTTGCCATTTGTCATTGAATTTCTCAAGAGAGAGAAGGTCTTGAGAGTTTGAGTAGATAGTTGGGATCAAATAATTTTTTTGCGTAATTTATTATTGGTAATATATATTCTCTTATTAGGACTTTATTTCTGTCAACTGCATGTCAATTAAATAACATAGTATTCCATTTTTGTTTGATTGGAAATAAAAAATTAACAACTAATAATAATGCTATGTATTTTCTAATTAGCCCCTAACCATTTTTGTCCATTTAAACGTTGAATAATTCTTGAAACTAACAAAGCTAAAGTAGTTTTCCTCTCATCAATTAGAAAAGACTCTAAGAGGCTTGGCTCAGAGTCACTTTCTGCAATTGCTATTGTCTTATTTGAGCTGATCTTATCAGAACCAAAACATAACCAAAAGCGTCTACCAAATTCTAATTCACATATTAATGTCCAACATTCACCTCCTACAACAGGTCTGGGACCATAGATGAAATTAATAGCTAGTTGTTTGACCCCGATTTCATTTAATTTTTGCTCTAAGGATGGAATTAAATATTCATTTATAAATATTTCAAATGGTAGTTCTTCTGGTTTTATTGGTTTTTCAACAGATTCAATTGTTTCAGAGGTTTGTCCTACCGAGGTAGAACCAATATCTTTTTGGTTGACTAAACTCTCAGCCCCATCGGGAGAAGGCTTGTTGTTTTGCACAGGTTTAAGATTTAAAACATGAATAGTAAAACACAAAAATAACTGAATTCAAAATAATATTACCAATCAAGATCAATTGATTGTCCCCAATTATTATTAAGCTGGCTAATATCCACTTGATCAGTTTGGAAATTGTTAGAGTTTTTGTCCTGATATATTTCATCTTCAATAGAATCTTCATCTAAACTGTAATCATTAGTTACCTCGTCTTCATAGTTATATTCTATTTCATTGATCTCATTATTAATTTGTGAACTTAAACCTCTCTTTATAACTCTAAATGGAACAGAAACAGTAGGGAATGGATCATTTATCTGATGTTCTGGAAACTCTTCAGGACTTTGGTAACTAGTAAAGGTGTCGGCAAGATTATCTGTAGAATCTATAAAACCTTCATCTTCATAAAAAGTATTAGGTGAAGTTGATTTTACGGTCCTTTTAAAATAATTATTATTTGGATTCTGAGCTAATAACGTACAAGTTGTCGCACTTAATAAAAATCCAGTAGTACAACCTAAGCCCATCAACATACCTATACTTAAAGTTGGTGATTTCCAAACTAGTAATCTTATACTTGATTGTTGTTTTAGATTCTGTGCTGAGATAACTAATGTAATAATTAATGGACTTAAAAATATTAAAAATAAAATTTTATTGAATTTACTCATAATTAACTACCAGACCAACGATTTAAACTACCCAGTTCTATATCTAGAGAATCAAATAATCTAATAACTATAAAATCAATCATTTCATCTAATGTTTGAGCTTTTGTGTACCAACCAGGAATTGGTGGAACAATAGAAGCTCCAGCAATAGAAAGCTTCTTCATATTTGATAAATGAATCAAGTTAAAGGGACTTTCTCGAGGAGCAATAATAAGCTTGCGACCTTCCTTTAAATGAACATCTGCACATCTTTCTATTAGACCTTGAGAATAACCAGAAGCTATTCGACCTAATGTTCCCATTGTGCAAGGCAAAATTACCATTGCATGGGTCTTATAACTGCCACTAGCTATGTTTGCCGAATGATGATTCCATCTGTGGCAAATCAGCTTACCTTTACTTTCATTTAAGTGATTCCTCCAAAAAACCTCCTGTTGTAATGGCTCAAGTGGAATCTTCACATTCATTTCTGAAGACCATACTTCGTACGCCCCTCTACTCAGTATTAAGTGCACATTAAATTCTTGACGTAACAAAAGTTGGATTGCTCTTTCAGCTAAGGGCTGCGCTGATGCTCCGGTAACAGCTAAAACTATGGGATGCATTTCTTACTCTAAGTACTTACTTGTTGACCAATTTGTTGATCAAGATGTTTATTATCATCTATTTGTTCATTGTTATCCACTACCTCTAAGTCGATTTGATTTCTTAATACATCTACCTTCGTAACCTTAACATGTATAGTATCTCCTAATTGATATGTTTTTTTAAACTTACGACCTATCAATAGATTTTGTCTAGAGCGATATTCATACCAATCATCATTTAAGGAACTTACATGCACTAAACCCTCAGACATAAAAGGAGGTAATTCTGCAAAAAACCCATAACTTTGCACTCCACTAATAACTGCTTCTATTTCACTGCCTATTAGCATCTCAGCCTGATGAGCTTGGGCTATTGATATCAAACCAGTTTTAAGAGAGCTGGATTGACGTTGAATGTCACAGATTTGCTGAAGTAGAGAAGCATTAATATTACTAAAAATGGTGTCTTCGAGTGCTTTGTTGAAGATTGGCCAAGTAATATCTTTCCAAGAATCCTTCAACCCCAAGTTGACCTTTTCTTTACTTCTAGGTGATTGACTATCTTTACCATCTATAAGTAAGTTAACTAGGATATGCTGGTTAATTAGACTAATATAATTGGATGTAGGGTTACAAAGTGGAAGTTCATTATTATTAATATCATCATTAATATCATCATTAATATCATTATCATGAATTAATTGAACCTTAGGTTCAGGGAGAGTATGCTTTAACATTTTTTCCAAGACTCTCTGACAAGGTGCTACTGCAAAAGCTTTCAATAGGTTAGGCAAAGATGGTACTCCTTCTTCATTTAATTCAATTTTTACATCTAATGCAAGAGCTGACTTCACTACATCATTTAGTGAATTGGCATCAATAAAATCAGTAGAAATTTGTATACCTGGAAGTTTTAATGCCTTAAAGTGTTTATAGGATATTCGATTAACAGATCTGAGTATAACTTCTATTATTGATTGAGCGTCGTTTACTCGTAAAGGTAAGGTCCATGATTGAAGTTTACAGCTTGGATCAATCATCCTCAAATCCCCTAATTCTTCAATATTTGGTATAGGTAGATCTAATTTTATTAATTTAAGTCTAATTTCGTCTTCATTTAGTGCTTTAACAGTATGGACTATGTTGCTTATCACGTCTAAGCAATCTTTAATAGGCTTTAATGTGACAGGGATAACTCTAGAGCGAGGTTTTCGCTTGCTTATAGCTTCTAAATGCTTATTTGAAATGATGGCAAAAGGTTTGATTTTTGACAATGAAAATTCCCAATTATAAATTGAACCGTCTTTATCAATATCCAAGCAGATACTAATTGCCTCAGAAATTACCTTTGGAGCAAATAAAGCTGCTTTAGTTAGAGATTCATTCAGAAGTGGTCTCCATGTATCACCAAGGCATAATGCAACGGATCTTTGTCGAAGCCATAAATCAAGTTTATTATTTAAAGGACATCTTTCTGCTATTGCAGGTACATGTACCCACAACTTTGTACCTCCATTAAATGGTTCTGAATAAATTGCTGGCATCTGTGGAGCATTTAATGACTTCCAACCCTGAAAAATAAGGCATTTCTGATTAGTTAAATCTACTCGATTTTTAACATTAGGTGTCTTTAATCCAATTCTAGGAGTAGGGTGGATTTTTTGAAGATTAGTCTTAGTAAGTATAATTTCTCTATCTGATGATAGATTATTTTCTATTGGAAGGTGCCTAACAACATGTCCTTCAGCGTGTAATTGAGCAAGGGGATATCTATCAATTTGTACCTCTACTAAATTTCTGGAATCATTATTCGTAAGATATTCTTTATCAGAAGTTGGTAATTTGATTGTAGTTAATACGCGGTCATCTAATGGTTTAGCAATAATTTCATCATCTTCTTGATTAATTAATCCTAGTAGGTTTTCGCTTCGACGGTTTAGTATACATTGAACAATACCTTCCGGTGATCGTCTTCTCAAGCCAATCCTACTTATGCGAACTAATACCCTATCTTCATTCCAAGCATGATTTAAGTTATTATCTCTTATATATATATCATCCTCATTATCATCTCGTATAGCAAAACAGTAACCCTTACTACTGCATCTTAGCCTCGCCTTAATTAGAGAATTATCTTCAGATAAAGTGACCATACCTTTATCACATTCTAAAATTATACCTAGTTTAAATAATGCTTTTAAAGCTATTTCTAGATTGATTCGATCAGCCTTCTTTGTAAGTTTTAGGATCTTTTCAAGCTTTTTTATTTCTATAGAGCTGTCTTGTGGTATTTGATCAAGTATTTTTTCTACTGAGATCATGGGATTAAATCAAAGATTTTCAAATGGTCATAGCCTTCTTAGGCACAGACCATTTATTAAGAGTATAAGGTTTTGGATCTATATTTTAGAATAGCAATTCGATAAATATCTCCACTACTGTAACTAGAGATACTAATAGTCAATAGGGTTACTTGTGAATTTCTCCACAATCAGTGGCCAAAGCAACTTTATGCCTATAGCTATGAACCCTATTGAAGCAACAATTTTCAAAAAGTACGCAGGGATAATTGTGGAGATAGACCCTCCAGCTAAAGCTCCTAATAGACTGGCTAGAACAAGTGCTAAGGATGAACCTACAAAAACAGCAACTGGTCTATTACTACTTCCACTAATGGCAACTGTTGCTAATTGGGTCTTGTCACCTAATTCAGCAACAAAAACAGTAGAGAATGTTGATAACAGTAAAGGAATTTCCATTATTTATAAAGTGGGAGAGTTCTGGATAAACGTTAGTGTTACTTGAATTCCTATCCATAATCCTAAAATTATAAGTAGTATTCCAGCAATATATGAAAATCTTTCTGGAGGAAGTTTATCAGAAAGCCATCTTCCCAATATCACTCCAACAAGACTAGAACAAATTAAGGCTGATCCAGCACCTACAAATACAATAATCGGCCTGCCAGATTGGGCAGACAGCAATAATGTAGCAATTTGAGTCTTATCACCAAGTTCAGCTAAAAATACTGTGAAAAAAGTTGTGATAAATACCCCAATAAAGCTTTTGTCAAAAAGGCTTTGCTGTGTTTCTTTGTTATCTAGCTGTTTTTTTTCCACAAAGTTTTTCATCCCCCCCGTTTTCATTTCGTATATTGTGATTAAAGTCTCTCATAACGGTGCTTTCATTACCATAAATTGAACTTATATGTTCACGACAGCAATTGATTGCATATCTATTAAGGTTTTGCCGTTTAATATGAAAGAGTTTTATAAGGGAATGGATTTTACAAAATTCTGGCCTTGAGGAGTAGATTTTGCACTTTTTGGTTGCTTTGTCAAGGTGAATACACCATCCATCCAATCCCACCATTTTTAAATAGGTTAGAGCATCTTCTTCACTAAGAGCCTTAAGAGCATCTTCTCGTTGCAACGGATCTAAAAAACAGCACGCACCACAGTTTTTTGTGCACTGCCAGGTTTCATTTTCAGCTTTCATGCTCATAGATGTGACAATCGATCACAGGTTTTCAGTTAGATGTGCAATAGCTCGTTACTTTTCAAAACGTATGCGTGCTTTTTTAGTAGGATATAAGAGATTTTTACTTCTATCCATGGGCAACCTAATACCACTTGTAGCCGTTGTGCTTGCAGGGCCAGCAATTATTGCATTAATCTTCTATAGAAGGGGTGCCTAAATTAAGCCATTTTTAGCTAGTTACCTTTAAATTAAAAAAAAAGAAATAACTAATATTGTATTCCCAATACCTGTTGGGAAAGAATATATAATTCTTTTAAATAATCATTTTTGTACTCAAAATCCTTTTTATCAAATTGATGTTTTACATCAAATATTAATTTTTTGTTATTCTTATTTGTTATTAATATTTTATTATCATCCACTAATTTACATTTATAGTGATGTTTATTTACATGTATGGATACTTCTTCACTATAACTTCTAAGTGCTTTGATATTTAATTGAATCTTATTTATATTATTCCAAGTATTAAGAGTAATTTCATAGACAATATCAACTTTATCTTTAATCTTTAGCTCCTGACTAAAATTCCAATAAATAGCCTCAATATAACTACATGAATGCTTTAATGTTAATTTCAAATGTCCTCCTGATAAATTACTAATCTTAGTTACTTCACAGCCTCTAGACCAAAAAAGAGGTACTGAGTTTCCAATACCGAATGGCTCTAATTTATTTAAACACTTCCAAAATTCCATTGTT
>QCJX01000007.1 GCA_003215725.1 Prochlorococcus sp. AG-409-I11 | reverse complement strand
CGGAAGAATTGCTAATGGAGTTGGCTTAGATACACCTGAAAGCACTGTAAAAGTTTTAAGTTGGTTGAAACAAACTGGTTATTATCTAGGAGAGAAAGCACTTCCTAGAAATGGTAGTGAGTTAATGAAAATGCTAATAACAAATCGTACAAATGATGAAGAAAGTTATTATAAAGAATCGCTAGATTTTCTATCATTAAACAAATATAACGCTTATTTTGCAAATATTCCATCCATAGCCAGAAAAAAAGTAGTAGGCAAATGGGGAAAACCAACAAATAAAATAACTGCCAATGGTTTTTCGATTAATGGCATAAGGTTTGGGAATGTTTCAATTATCATTCAACCACCACGAGGTACAGATGCTAATTCCTTAGTTGAACTTCATTCGCCTGAATTACCCCCAAACCATAGTTATATTGCCAATTACATTTGGATTGAGCATATTCAAAAATCTAACATAATCATACATATGGGAAAACATGGAAGTATTGAATGGTTACCTGGTAAGAGTGTTGGATTAAGTGAGCATTGCTTCCCTTTAATTGTAATGCCACCAATACCTCATATATATCCATTTATAGTTAATGATCCTGGAGAAGGGTCGCAGGCAAAGAGAAGAACACATGCAATAATAATTGATCATTTAACTCCGCCTCTAGGGAGAGCTGAGTTACATGGTGATTTATTAAGTTTGGAAAGTTTGTTCGATGAGTATTTTGAAGCAAAAATGTTATATCAAGATAGAGCGAATGTTATAACAAAGCAAATAATTAATAAATTAAAAGAGATTTCATGGCCAAACCTAGATTTAAAGGTGCTAACAAAAGATTCATTTGCTATAGATTCCTATCTTCATGAAGTTGAGTCTTACCTTTGTGAAATAAAAGAAAGCCAAATAAGAATAGGTCTTCATATTTTTGGAAAGAAACCTAAAAAACAGAACTTAAAACAATTATTACTTTCAATAGCAAGAGCTCCAACAATAAATTACAAAGGAATTACTCAAGTCGTCGCTGAAGTTTTAAAATTAGATTTAGACCCATGGAAGGATGAAGAAGGAACTAGGCTTAACAATAATGATTTAGCAATTATAACTAAATATTTAGATTCTAATAAAAAACCCAGAATACTAGGAAATATAGTTCCTTTCATAGAAAGTCAATCTTTGATTATCATTAATGAACTATTAAAACATGAACTTCCTATAAGTAAAAAAGATATTTCATATGAACTTATAGAACCATTGAGAATATTACTAAGCAACACAAACATAGATCCAACAATTAAAAGAATTAAATCATCAATTATCCCTAAGCTAAACAACTGTTCAATAAATGAAAAAAAATCATTTATTAAAGCAGTAAATGGTCAAAGAGTTATTAGTGGTCCCTCTGGGGCGCCAACAAGAGGCAGAGTAGATGTTCTGCCTACAGGAAGAAACTTTTACAGTCTTGATTTACGTGGGTTACCTACGGAAGCTGCTTGGGATTTAGGAAGAAGAACAGCAGAGCAAATTACAGATTTGTACCTTTTAGAAAATGGTAACCATTTAAAAAAACTTGCAATATCAGTATGGGGAACATCAACAATGAGAAACGGAGGTGAGGATATTTGCCAATTACTGTCACTTATTGGAGTGAGACCTGTTTGGGATGAAGCTAATAGAAGGCTAATAGGACTAGAGGTTATTCCTTTATCAATATTAGAAAGACCTAGAGTAGATGTAACCCTGAGAATTTCTGGTCTCTTTAGAGATGCATTCCCGCAATTAATATCTTTAGTAAATAATGCCCAAGGAATGGTAGCAAGACTAAATGAAGCAGAGGAGATGAATCCTTATTCCCACTCAGCAAAAATAAACGGCATAACCTCAAGAGTTTTTGGTTCTGCTCCAGGTTGCTATGGAACGGGATTACAGGAATTAATTGATTCGGGGAATTGGAATAATATTGAAGATATTGCAAAAACATATTTAGAATGGAGCCAATGGAGTTACGAAGAATATAGTGAGCCTGTTAAAAACTATAAATCACTTGAAGGAGCATTGAAGGATGTACAAGTTGTAATACATAACCAAGATAATAGAGAGCATGATATTTTAGATTCAGATGATTATTACCAATTTCACGGTGGAATATACTCAGCAGTTAAAAGTTTATCTAAGCAAGAGCCAAAGATACTATTCTCAGATACTTCAAGACCTCAAAGACCAAAAATTCATAACTTAACTAAAGAATTAGATAAAGTAGTAAGAAGTAGAGTTACAAATCCTAAATGGATAGAAGCCATGAAGAAACATGGCTATAAAGGTGCATTTGAGATGTCGGCTAGTCTTGACTATTTATTTTCCTATGATGCAACAACTAACAAAGTAGAGGATTGGTGTTATACGGCAATATACAAAAGTTGGATTGAATCTGATAATACTAGAGAGTTTATTAAACAGTCAAATCCCTGGGCTCTAAGAGATATAGCAGAAAGGTTATTAGAATCATATAATAGGAAGATGTGGGAAGAAGCTACTGACAAACAACTAGAAAAACTGAAAGTTATTATCAATAATACAGAATCAGATATAGAAAAAAATATTATTTAAAGACAAGTTGTTATTAAATAGAGCTATCTACCAGCAAGGGACAAACCATGTGTATCTGTACCACAAGTTGATAATAAGCCAAGATCATTGGTCAATTTGTGAACTTGATCACATACAAAGCGAGTTGATTTCCAAGCATTATTAAAATCATAGTCATACCAAACCTCAACTCCGTCTATTCCAAGATTTGCACATTCTCTTATCAAGTCTTCGAAATGTAATCGATATCGAGCTGGATGAGCTAATACACTTATTCCATTAGCTTCCTTGATTGCTGTTACAACAGATTCGGCTCTTAGCAAAGAACCTGTAACTGACTCTCCATTCTTATAAACATTAAGCGCAGGGTTAGAATTGTCAAAACCAAGTCCTAAAATATGTACCAAACAACCAGAAACAAGACAACTAATTTCTATTCCTGTCCATAGAACTGGCAATTTATTATTAGTAGAATGATTAGCATTTATCCAAGCTAAAGCCTCGGAATAACCAAGAGTTGAATGATGATCTGTTATCGCTATATGATGTAATCTTCTAGAAATTGCTTGTTGGTAAAGTTCTACTGGATTAAGAGCTCCATCACTTTGTGTGGTATGGCAATGCATGTTTACTAAATCTGGACAACTATGCTGATTTATTCCTTTTAAAATATTCGTAAGAATAGATTTGTTATTCGTTTGCATTGGAAATTGCCTCCTTTTTTAGACGGCGCCATCTAGCATAAAATTGAATAGATGCTGCCATAAAAATAACGAGTCCAACGATCAACCAAGTGGCCGCACTAGTCGGAAATTGATTTTTAAATACAACTAACATTACTACGATAACTAATAATATAGTTGGAAGTTCATTCAAAGCTCTTAATTGCTGTCCTGTGTAATTTATAACGTTATTTTGGAGTTGATTCATAATTTTATAGCAGTAGAAGTGATAAACAAGTAACCCTAAAACAAATGAAATTTTAACCTGCATCCAACCCTGACTTAACCATGAAGGTTGAATATATAAAAGTCCAGCAGCCATTGATATAGTAAGAACCATACCTGGAGTTGTAATAATATTTGCAAGTCTTTTTTCCATCAAACTATATTGATGTTTAAATTGAACTCTTACGGACAAATCCATTTCTTCAGCTTCTACATGATAAATAAATAATCTAACAAGATAGAATAGTCCGGCAAACCAAACGACAACACCAATAATGTGAAGTGCTTTAAACCATAAATAAGCCTCTGCCGGGAGTGTCATGAAAAACTGTTAGCTTTATTGCTAATATTATTACAAACTAAATATCATAGACAAATAAAAACACATTTATTGAAATCATATGATGTATAGGATGTTTGATGATTCACTAATCCTTTTGATCCCTATGGAAATATAACCAAACCTCTTCTGCAATTTTCTTATTAAAGCCTTTTGTAGAACTTAAATCCTTAATAGAGGCTAATTGAATAGCTTCTATAGATTTAAAATTTGATAATAGTTCTTTAATTCTCTTAGGACCTAATCCATTAATCTCTGACAACTGGGATTTTTTCATTCTTTCGCCACGTTGTTGCCTATGGAAGTTAATAGCAAAACGATGAGCCTCGTCTCTAATTTGACGAAGTAGCAAAACACCTAACTGATTAGGATCAGCTAATAATGGTTTTTTAGTTTCCGGAACAAAGACTTGTTCTTTCTTTTTAGCCAAAGAACATATATTAACATCTTCATGTAAGTCTAATAATTTCAATGTGTCCATTACTGCTTTTAATTGTCCCTTACCTCCATCTATAAGTACCAAGTCTGGCCAGTCACTTAATCCTAATGGGTCAAATAATGTTTTCTTTTGATCATGCAGTAAATTCAAATGACCATTCTCCTTCTTATATCTAGACCAACGATTAAAACGTCTTTTAATAACCTCTGACAATGCCTTGTAATCATCACTATGACCTATCTTGATTTCTGAGTTGTGAATTTTATATTTACGATAGTGCTGTTTAGCAGAAATACCTTCCACAAAAACTACTTGGGATCCAACCGCATCACTACCCTGAATATGACTAATGTCATAGCCTTCAATCCTTTTTGGTAATTCATTAAGCTCCAATAATTGACATAAGTCTTCCAGGGCTAATAATTGTTTCTCATGTCCCTGTTTTATCCTGCTCAACTCATAATTAGCATTTTTGATTACAAGTTCTATAAACTCTGCCTTCTGTAATTTCTTTGGTAAAAGAATATTTACTTTCCTTTCTCGCAATTCAGAAAGCCATTCAGATATTAAATTTTGATCAGGCAATTCAACTTGAACATTAATTTCAAATGGTATTTCTAAAGGATCTACTTGACTATAATGTTCAATAATTATCTTTTGTAAAATATATTTGTTTGATTTTTGTTGTGTATTTGCTGTATATCCTAATCTGCCAACTAATTTACCTGCTCTCATCTGAAATATTTGAATGCAAGATATTTTAGAATCTGAGGCTAAACCAATTATATCTCTAGAAATTGTTGAATCAGGTATGATCATTTTTTGGGACTCCCATAAATGATCTATAGCTTTAATTTGATCTCTTAAAATAGCTGCCTTCTCATATTCTAATTTTGATGAATATATATTCATTTGCTCAATCAACAAATTATTTAATTCATTACTTCTGCCTTGAAAGATCATTTCAACCTTCTTTAAAGTAGCCTTATATTCCTCCGGTGAAATTAAACCTTGACAAACACCAGGACATCTCCCAATAGAAAAGTTTAAGCATGGTCTATCCTTATAAAGAGGCCTTGGCCTCTGCCTCAAAGGGAAAACCTTTTTTATCAAAAATAATATTTTTCTTAAAAGTGTAACATCTACATAGGGTCCATAGTATCTATCTTTTAAATTTCTATCTCGACGCCTTCTAGTTATAAATATCCTAGGATACGTATCACTCCATGTAATACATAGGTAAGGGTATTTCTTATCATCCTTTAATAATACATTAAAATATGGCTGGTATGACTTTATTAAATTAGATTCTAATGTAAGAGCTTCTGTTTCACTGTCAGTTACAATATATTCTATATCTGTAATCTGCTTTACCATTAATCGTAATCTGGGTGTCAAATTTTGGAAGTCCCTAAAATAGCTCCTTACTCTTGTTCTTAGTTTTTTTGATTTGCCTATATATAAAATATTTGATTGCTTATCCTTCATTAAATAGCATCCAGGTTCTTGAGGTAATTGTTTAATAACACCCTCAAGTAGATTGCTTATCTTAAAATTATTATAAATAGCTTCTTTGACATCCAAGATTTATTTAACCACCATATGTCCATCCAGTATCAGATAGAACCAGTGGGTCATCATCTTTATTTAAATATGCCTCTTTTACTTCCCCAACAAAAACAGAGTGATCGCCATGTACAACCTCTCCGATAAGTGAACATTCAACATTACCAATACAATCTTCTAGTAGTGGAAGACCTAATTCCCCAAATCTATAAGGAGATGCTTCAAATCGACCGCCAAGTCCTTTTTGTGGTTTAAAAAATACGGCTGCTAAATCTTTCTGATCTGCTCTCAAAAAATTTAATGAAAACTGTTTTGTTCTTTGAATAATGCCATGGCTTGATCCTTCAGATCTTACTGCCATAACGATTAAAGGGGGTTCAAAAGAGCCCTGCGTTACCCAACTGGCTGTAAAACCATTTATCTCATCCCCTTCTCTTACACCACAAATAAAAAGGCCATGTGGAATCTTTCGAAGCAATAGCTTCTTCGCTTCTAAATTCAGTGTCATGAGGATAGTTCTATATAAGAATATTACTATTCAGATTTTAGAGACCACCAAACGAACCATCAACACTATGAAGGCACTTTACCCAGGGAGTTTTGACCCTCTGACAAATGGACATTTAGACCTAATAAAGCGTGCATCTCGTCTGTTTGGGGAAATCATCGTTGCTGTCATAAGCAATCCAAGCAAAACACCAACATTCTCTCTTGACAGAAGAGTCGAACATATAACAGAAGCTACAAAAGAGATCAATGGAGTTGAAATAATAACTTTTGACGGCTTGACAGTTAAATGTGCGGAAAAGCATAAGGTGGACGTAATCCTTCGAGGGTTAAGAGCAATGAGTGATTTTGAATACGAATTGCAAATAGCTCATACAAATAGGTCTCTTGACTCAGCCTTTGAAACTGTTTTTCTTGCAACAGAGGCCCATCACAGCTTCCTGAGTAGTTCTGTAGTTAAGGAAGTTGCTCGATTTCAAGGAGAAACTAAACATATGGTTCCAGAAATAGTGGCAAAAGACCTAAAAAGGGTATTTAATTGAGCTTAAGGTTTTATCGAATTATGGAAGACACTGAAATTCAAATAATAGATCAACTGGAGGAACTTGAAGAAGTCTTACTGGAAGGGACAAGAATACCCTTTACAGGTTGCCGTATAGTAGAAGAAAATGAATCAGCAGAAATAATAGAAAATATTAGGGAATTAATTCCAACTGACATAATTAAAGCAAAGCAAATATTAAGCAATAGAGATAGCTTTATAAAAACTTATAGGCAGAAGGCCGAGCAAATTATTCAAAAAGCTAATCTTCAAAGAGAGGAGATTGTTAATACACAAACTATTAATAATCAAATAAGCAATAAAATTGAAGAAGAAGAAAGTAAGGCGAGGATAAAATGCGATCAACTCATCAATGAAGCACATGTAAAAGCTATGAGAATTGAGAAAGAGATGGATTCCAAAATATATCAACTAGAAATGCATTATAAAAAAAGACTAGAGAGTTATAACAACGAAGAGCAAAATATAAGAAATAAGCAGATCCAGTATGCCAAAGAAATAGATATAAAGGTGAAACAAAGTCATGATATTAAAGTCGCTAAACTTAATGAGCAATTAGAACAAATAAAAGAAGAGGGAAGACAATTACGTATTGCAGCAACAACAGATGCACAAAGGATACGACAAGAAGCCATAGATATGAAGATAACTACAAAGCAAAAGTGTGATTCATTAATTAACAAAGCAAAGACAGAAGCTCATAAATTAAAAGTAGACTCAAACAAATATGTAGATGAGACATTAAAGGAACTAGAAACTAAAATTTTAAAAATTAATAATATAGTTGTTGGTGGAAGGAATGAACTAAGCAAGATTACACCAATAGACAAAAATCAAAGTTACACTAGAGTTAATAGTTTACATAATAAAATTACAATAAAAAGAGCTAGGGAAAAAGTTAATCACCTAAAGAATAGTATTATGGGCATGAAGTGTTGAGTGAATAATTACGTAGTATTTGTCTAATTATAGAAGATTGATTTAAACCATTATTAGAAATGATACTAACAAATGATTTTTTACCGCCTGACATTAAAACACCTGAGATTGATCTAACAGATGTCAAAGTTCCTGACTTACCTAAGAATTTGTAGCTAGAAATTGGGAGCGGCTCAGAATCTCTAAGTGTTCCCCTTAAACCTAGTATTGCCATTGATGAATTATAAAATTCTGAATGGGGATGAGAAGACATAAAGTAAAGTAATTTTGTTATTTGATTTGTTGTAATACCATTCTTTCGTGATAGACCACTTCCATCCACAAAATTAAAACTTGAAGTTGTTAAATTAAGTTCATCAAACCAATCCTCCATAGATTTAGAAGCAAGGAGTGGATTCCATGTTTGAGCAGTATTACGCAATAGAATTTCAGATGTAAAGTTATGACTCTCTGCATTAGCAAGATTAATTAATGCATATAAGGGTGCGGAATTGATGACCTTTAATCTTCTAGAGTGTGAAAGTTGGTCAATATGTTTTTTACGGTTAGAAATTTCTATCCTTAGGGTGTATCCGTACTTATTAAGCTTTTCATATAAATAATTCTTCCATTCTAGTACTGGATCATCAAATGAGACTTCATCCTTAGAATTACTATTTATTGATAGCTGAGTAATAGGAGCACCATAGGCTTGGTATGTATCAGCGAATGTCCAACTATTGGGCCACCAAAAATTCTTTGGGTTTTCTATGAGGGTGATATTAATATCATCTCTTTTTTTCTTAGAATCTTTTCTAATAACACTAACCATAGTATTTATATCTTTGTAGCCTATATCCGGGTCACCCTCGCCCGTAATAATATAAGTGCCAGGAGAAGACTTATAAATTGAAGTTTTAAACTTATGGAATGGACCTAATTTATCTAAGGCATAAGCTGTAGTAATAAGTTTTTGATTAGAGGCAGGGATCCTTACTTTAGATCCATTTATATCTACAAATCGTATGCCTACGTTATTGATAGCAGAAATACTCCAATTTTCTATATCATTTCCAATTAAGTCCTTAATTTCAGATTGAAGATCAAAACATATTTCTTTTTTATCTGAAGAAGGTAAAGTATTTATAATAAAAGAATCCTTTATAAATTTATAATATAAGTGAAGTCCAAATGGAAATAAAATAATGAAAAATATAAGACATCTGATGCTTTGAATGAACCTAGAATATCTTTTACCAGAATTATATAAATTTTTATTATTCATACAATTAAAAAATTATGCTAGATCAAGAAAAATTGTTTCTTGATCTGGTTTTTTTTCGTAGTATTTAAAAAATGAATATAAATTATTTGTCTTCTTAAAAATTGCCCATTGGTCTGGATATACTCTTAGCAAGGCTCCACTCTTTAGCGGCTCAATCCAAAAAATATCAATCCAGGACTTAAGGAAGATCTTTCTTCTTTCTCTACCTACACTTCCTATTCCGATAGCTGAATCTTCAAGTTTACCATTTAACATAAAAATTCGTCCTGAATAACTATTACATAGTTTATAGAATATTTCATAGTCATATGGTTGAGGGCTGATAACAAGTAAGAATGGCAATGATTCCAAAACACTAGTATTCTCAACAACATCTTTCAATTCATAAATTGAATCCTTGAAAGAAGAATAATCTCGCTTTGCAAGTGCTGTGCTTCCTGTATCAGGGGTAATAATTAAGCAGTCTATAGATTGAGAACTTAAGGCTTCGTATAACCTAAATACAATAGGTGTAACTCGTAAACCTTCAAAGCGAAACTGAGATGAGACCCTATTATGGTTAGTGTCCGAAAGAGATGATTCGACAGCTTTTAGAAGAAAAGATTCGGCTTCGAGTAAATCGCTTGGTAATTTTTTCATAGTATCCAAAATAACATCATTTTTATTATTGAGTTCTAAAATTATAAAGTGTTTATAGTCTCGTCAATTAACCTAGGAACATTTTCTAATTGTGAGTCTTTTAACCAGCTACCTAAACTTAATCGAATGCCAGATTTACAATACTCTTTAGTGAAACCAATAGCCGAAAGGATTTCACTATCGGCTCCTAATGCAATACTACATGCACTACCTGTACTTACACAGATTGATTTTTTAGATAAAAGACGAACAATTTTTCTACCTGAAATTGGTATTTTTGAATTGTTAATGGCTAAAAACGAGATGTGATTTGGCAATCTGTTTTCAGGGCATCCTGTATAAACCAAGTTCTCTATAAAAGCAAGTTCATTTCTTAGTTTTCTAGTTAGCCTAGTTACACTAGTCTCTGGAAAATTTGTACCATTTATATTACAAGTTATATGACCATGGATTGATTCCATTGCCAATGACATCCCAGCTATCAAAGGAACTGCCTGAGTTCCAGGCCTAATTCCTCTCTCTTGAGAATTAACGGAAAAAATAGAGCCAAACTTATCTAATAATTTATCATTGCATAGCAAAATTCCTACACCTTTTGGACCTCTAAACTTATGAGCAGAGAATGACATTAAATCTACAGGTAGTTCATTCCATGAAATAAGGCCCTGAGGCAAGACCTGGGTAGCATCTGTATGAAAAATAATATTTCTTTTACTACATTCCTTTCCTATCAGATGTATAGGTTGAATTGTTCCAATTTCACCTTGTGCCCAACATACAGATACTATTTTGGTTGGAGGCGAGAGCAATTCATCTAGTTTACTAATAATAACATTGCCTAAGCTATCAACCGGCCAATAAAGAACTTCCCATCCTTTTGACTGTAATTTTTTTGCAGCAGATTTTACAGAAGGATGCTCTACAGAGCTAATAACAATTCTTCCAGGAGAAATTAATTGAGTAAAGCTAGTTATAGCTAAATCAATTGATTCCGTTGATCCAGATGTGAAAATAATATGTTCTGGCTTTGAATTAATTAATTGAGCGATACGATATCTACTTTCTTCTAAAATAAAAGCAGAAGAAATTCCAATGTTATGAATGCTAGATGGGTTACCCCAGTATTCTAATTGTATTTCTTTAATTCTATCAATAACACTTTCAAGAGGGGGTGTAGTTGCTGAAGCATCAATATATATCATATTAGTGCCTCATAAAGATACTATTTTTATCTGACCACTAAATATAAACTTAGCTGGACCAGTCATAAATACAGGGCTTACTAGTGATTTACAAGACACATGTAATGAGCCTCCTGGTAATTCAACTTCTGTAGTGTAATCACACATGCCTATAAACGCTGTAACAACAAGAGATGCACATGCTCCTGTGCCGCAGGCCAAAGTAGGTCCACAGCCCCTTTCCCATACAATCATTTTCAAATATTCTCTATTTATGACTTCTACAAAATGTACATTAGTATTAGATGGGAACAATTCATGTTTTTCTAATAATGGTCCCCAAGTAGACAAAGGTACTTTAGTTAAATCCTCAACATGAATAATTGCATGAGGGTTACCCATCCCAACTGAATATAAATTGATTTGTTTTTCTCCTAGAGTTAACTTGCCATGTGGTATGCCATGTTTACCTATTTGAAGTAAGGTTGGAATTTTAGTTGGATCAGTTATTGGACAACCCATATTTACAGTTATTTGTGAGTCTTTAATTGATGCCTGGATATAACCAGCCTTGGTTTCTACTACCAAGTTATTATTAATTTGCTTATCATTTGAATCCATCAAACACTTAATAAGACATCTAATACCATTTCCACACATTTCTGCTTCTGAGCCGTCTGAATTGTAGATTTTCATAAGAATGTCACCATTCTCAATAGGATCAAAAGCTATTATTAATCCATCAGCTCCTATTCCGAAATTACGATCACATAACTTCCTTATCAATTTATTGTCTATTCTTTTAAACTTGCTAACAGTGTTAGCTGAATACTTTCTTGCATCGATTACGATAAAGTCATTACCGAGTCCTTGATACTTTCTAAAGTCGATCATTTCCATTGTTATTTTAGCTTAGCCATAATTACTCAATGATCCTATACGTATTTGGAAATTTGTAGTCTAATGAGAACTTCTCAACATCAAAACTAGTTAATGTGTCACGATTAACAGGTTAAATAGATCTCAGTGAAGGATTCTTTCCCAATGAATACCCTATACGATAGTAGTACTGAAAGGTATAGTCCTCTAGAGATAGAGCAGTACTGGCAGGCTGCTTGGGAGGAGAATAATCTATATAAAACACATTCGCCACGTCCGGACCAAAAAAAATATTACGCATTGTCAATGTTCCCTTATCCATCAGGGAATCTACATATGGGGCATGTAAGAAATTATGTGATTACTGATGTAATAGCAAGAGTTCATCGTATGAAAGGGGAAGCTGTGCTTCATCCCATGGGGTGGGATGCTTTTGGATTACCAGCAGAAAATGCAGCAATAGAAAGAGGTATAGATCCCAGTGATTGGACTGAAACAAATATCAACCAAATGAAAAAGCAATTGAAATTATTAGGACTATCAATTGATTGGGAAGTTGAGCAGGCTACCTGTAAGGCTGAATACTATAAATGGACACAATACTTGTTTCTAGAACTATTTGAATCAGGTCTTGCCTATCAAAAAAAAGCTATTGTTAATTGGGACCCAATTGACAACACTGTTCTAGCTAATGAGCAAGTTGATGCAAATGGAAGATCATGGAGATCTGGAGCTAAAGTTGAAAAAAAAGAGTTAAAACAATGGTTCTTAAAAATAACAAATTATGCCGAACAGTTAATAGAAGATTTAGATAAACTAGAAAATTGGCCGGAGAAAGTCAAAACTATGCAAAAAAACTGGATTGGAAGATCTAATGGAGCTGAGATAAAATTCAAAATAGTAGGATCAGATGATAAAGAAATTACAGTTTTTACAACAAGGCCAGATACATTAACAGGGGTGAAATATATTGTGATTTCACCAGAAAATAAATCATTCGATAGTTTAATAGCGGATGAATTTCTAGTAGAATTAAAGAAATTCAGAAAAGATATAGAAAATATTAGCGAGCAGGATAGGATTGCTGAGGACAAAGATAAAAAAGGATTAAGTATAGGTATAAATGTAATAAATCCAATTAATGAAGAAATTGTTCCAGTTTGGGTAGCAGACTATGTATTAAATAATTATGGAACTGGAGCTGTAATGGGAGTGCCTGCTCACGACGAAAGAGATTTAAAGTTTGCAACAAAATATGATTTAGGCAAAAAGGTTGTAATCCTGCCCTACTCAAACAATTTAGTAGGAGCAGATCAAGCTTATATGGGGGAAGGCATAATGTGTAACAGTGGAGAGTTAAATGGTATGGAAAGCAAGAAAGCAAAACTAAAAATAATGGATATAGCTATTAAGAATGAATGGGGAAAAATTAAAATTCAATATAAGTTAAGAGATTGGTTAATATCAAGGCAAAGGTATTGGGGATGTCCTATTCCAATTATTCATTGTATTTCATGCGGAGCTGTTCCAGTCCCTAAAAAAGATCTACCAGTAAGGATTACATCAGAAAAGAATGAATTTAATAACAAGGATATAAAGTTTATAGTAGATGATAAGTTAAAAGTATGTTGTCCAAAGTGTGGTGGAATTGCAACTAAAGAAACAGACACTATGGATACCTTTATGTGCTCTTCATGGTATTTTCTTAGATTTGCAGATGCTAAAAATCAAAATGCCCCTTTTAATATTAGTAATATAGACAAATGGTTACCGGTTGACCAATATGTTGGAGGAATTGAACATGCTATATTACATCTTTTATATGCAAGATTCTTTACTAAAGCATTAAAAGATAAAGGGTTAATAAACATTAGCGAGCCCTTCTCAAAACTATTAACACAAGGAATGGTTCAGGGCATAACATTTAAGAACCCTAAAACATTAAAATATGTTCGTTCAGAGCAAATAACTGACCCAGAAGATCCTAAGGATCCCTCAACAGGAGAGAAGTTAGATGTAATTTTTGAGAAGATGTCGAAATCGAAATATAATGGAATTGATCCATCATTAGTTATAAACAAATATGGAGCTGATACTGCTCGAATGTTTATACTTTTCAAAGCACCACCTGAGAAGGATCTAGAATGGGATGATGCTGATGTAGAAGGACAGTATAGGTTTTTAAACCGTTTATGGAAACTAGTAAATAAATATTGTGCTATGAAGCATGACGAAAACATTGAAGAATTAAATAATAATTTTAATGAAATAAAGCTAAGTAGAAACGAGAAAGATTTGCGTAGAAGTATTAACTTGGCAATAAAGTCTGTTACAGAAGATCTTAAGGATGAATATCAATTCAATACAGCTATATCAGAACTAATGAAATTAGTTAATTCAATAAATGAATACTACGATTCAGCAAGTCCACATGTTTTAAAAGAAGCATTTTCAGTATTAATAAGGTTAGTTGCTCCATTCTCACCTCATTTAGCAGAGGAATGTTGGCGTAAACTTGGAGGAGCAAAAAGTGTTCATTTGCAAAGCTGGCCATTATGCGATGCAAGTACACTTGTTAAAGAGAGTTTCGAACTAGTGATTCAGGTAAATGGAAAAGTGAGAGGTAAGTTAAATGTTCCAACTGAAATAAGTAAGAATGAATTAGAAAAACTAGCTGTTAGTTCGGAATCTATAACGAAGTGGACTCAAGGAAAAGACCTGAAAAGAGTTATTGTTGTACCTGGTAAGTTAGTTAATTTAGTTGTTTAGTTTAAATTCAACTGAAATAGACTCCGGATCTGACCAGTCACCAGTTGTTAAATACTGAGAATTGCTATATGCAAGGTGTCTTACAATATAAAAGATAGATTCCAGTGATGTATCAGGAATATTATTAGTAATTTGTTTAATCGTCCTTGGTTGAAAATCAGAAAGCAATGATTGAATTTTAGATTGTAATGATAGAACATCTGAAGCTGCTATTTTACCTGCTTCTACTCCAGGTTGATCATATGCATTTATATCAATCATTTCAGCATATAAACCTACAGTTCTCTCAAATAAGCCAATTAAAGCGCCTAGTGAAAAGGGGGTAAGGGATTTAATAGTAATAGTTACGTTTTGACGCCCACTATTTGTTAAAGCTGATCTGGTTCCCTGCAGGAAACCAGAAAGATAATCCTCAGGTTTATAACCATCTTGAGATGAAAGCATTGAATTGTTAGTGAGAACTTCTATGAAGGTAACAAAGAAATTGTCAATACCATCTCGTAATTGTTGAACATACGCATGCTGGTCTGTAGAGCCTTTGTTTCCATACACAGAAAGGCCTTGATTAACTACATTGCCTTGCCTATTGAATTTTTTTCCTAATGACTCCATAACCAATTGTTGTAAATAACGGCTTAATGTATCTAACCTATCTTTATAAGGAAGAATGACCATATCCTTTAATCCTTTACCTCCACCAACCAAGTACCAAGAAAAAGCCATAAGGGCTGCAGGGTTTGCAATTAAATCATGGACACGTGTTTTCTGATCCATAATTGAGGCACCTCTAAGAAAGTCCCTAATATTTATTCCTAAAAGTGCTAAAGCCAAAAGGCCTACAGAACTAGTAATACTTGTACGGCCTCCAACCCAATCCTGCATTTCGAATCTTTGTAACCAGTTATCTCTTATAGCTAAGTTGTCTAAATTACTATCAGGCATGGTTATCGCTATTGCCTGAGACGGCCAATCAATACCATTAGTTTCAACAAACTGACGAGCAAGTTGCATAGAAATACGAGGTTCAGGAGTTCCTCCTGATTTACTTACAACTACAAAAAGTGTGCTACGTAACTTTTCTTTCAGTGACTGAAGTTTGTCCGTAATTCCATCTGGATCTACATTGTCAAGGAAATAGAAATTAAGGCCTTTATCAAATTGCTTTAATGCATTCTTAAGAAGTAAGGGACCTAAAGAACTACCACCGATTCCAATCCAAAGAACATTTTCAAACTTATTATTATTTTTAGAGGTATATTTTCCATTCACTATTTGTTTCGAAAATAATTCAATCTGTTCAATTTGCTTTTCAATAGACTTAGCAATTTCTTGGCTTGGGGCAAGTATAGGATTCCTAAGCCAATAATGTCCAACCTGCCTATTTTCATCTGGATTTGCTATAGCTCCTTCCTCTAATAGTTGCATTGATTGAAATATATGGTTAAAGTTTGTATTATAAAAACTTAAGTCCTCTTCATTAATATCTATTCTACTAACATCAAGCCAAAATTCTAATTCACTATCATGCCATAACAAATTGCAAAACCTTTGCGAAAGGATCTCAGTATCCTTACTGTTGTAATCGGGTAATTTCATTCTTCTATACTACAATATATATAGAGAAATAATTTGAGTTATTGCAATGTTGTCTGTAAATGGTAACAATTCAGCTAGAAATATCAATATGACTTAAATATATATAGCCACTAATTAAAGCTAGCTAGCTAGCTAAAAATAATCAAATTAGATTAAGCCATTTATCACGTAATTTACTTTTACTCATGTCACCCTCAGAGCTTAAGTGAAGTGTACACTTTTTAATCATTTTTGATTTGACATTAATAGTGTGTTGAGAAATCTTACCTCGTCTACTATATAAAATATTAAATTTGGAATTTATTCCTATAATAGTATTTAAATCATTCAAAGTAGATACTCTAAAACCATTTAGAGCTATAATTTCATCACCGATAGCCAAGCCACTTAAATGGTCAGGCGAATGCTTATACACACGACTAATAATAATATTATGATTATGATCTAAATAACAATCAAAACCACAGTTTGAATCTTCGTGGTAATGTGGAGTTATCTGTAAACCAACCATAGATAAAATATCCTCGAGTGGTAGGCTATTTGGAGTATCTAACCAACAATTTAATTTATCAGAAATAGCAGGGTTAATACAAGATATCTCGAATAATATTTGTTTTCTAGTAAACCCTAAATTAGTTTTACCATATTTAAGCCAAAGTGTTCTAAATATTTCAGACATAGATGAATTAGACTGTCTAAGTAAAATATCTATACATAATACTGTTACAAGGCCTAGTTTATAGTAACTTACTTGAGTGTCTATACTATAAGGTTTAGATTTATAAAGTTTAACCCAAGCCTCTCTCGAACTATCAGATAAGCTTTGAATATTAATTCCAGGTGTTTTAAAAAAGAATAATAATTCTTCTGACAAATCTGATAATAAGTCTTCTAGGGTAGACAATTTAGCCAAGTATGGAAACACCAAGTCGTAATAACTAGTCAATCCTTCAGAGAACCAAAGACTGTCGCTTATTACCGGACTATTGTAATTATAATATTGGTATTCTTTAGGCCGCAATCTTCTGACATTCCACTGATGAAAGTACTCATGGCCAAGAAGTTGTAATAACTTACGGTATCCATTTTCTGAATGTAAAAGTTTCCAATTAAAATGATTAACGGAAGAATTATCATGCTCTAATCCTCCATAACCTTTATCAAGAATAAAAAGGACAAATAAGTAGTTATCTTCTGAAGGGGGATCTTCACCAACTAAATCGCAAGCTGACTCACATACCTTGGAGAGATCTGAGAGAAAATGAGAAGGAAGGCTTCCTGGGTAGGAAGAGATGATTATGATCTTATGTAGAAAACCTTTTACGTAGAATTTATGCTCATTAAAGATACCAGCATGAATAGGTGCATCTACTAAATTATCATAATTGGTAGCACTATATGTATTTTTATTCCTAGGCAAAGGGCAATATAGATTCCAAGAATCTGGAGTAATCACATTAATAAAATGAGAACTAGATCTATGCCCCTTAACCATCATAATTACAGAAGGCATACACAATGAGGCAAATTCACTGTCTAAATATGAATTTCTAACAGTAAGTTCCCGTGCCTCTACTTTATATAATAGATAAATTTTCTCTTTAGATAAACAATGGAAATTCCAACTGTTTATACTTTTACGATTAAATTTAATATTTTTACCAGATTGCATAACTTTAACATCAAAAATATTTTGTGCATAATCTCTTACTGTATAAGAGCCTGGCGTCCAGACTGGAAGTGAAAACTCTACATATTCTTCTTTTGGGCAAAATGAGATTGATACTTCAATAACTTGTAAAACTGGCTTCCCGAGATCTATCTTTATATTTACTGAATCCGTCAATGTATTAGATGTTTTCATTTTTTTATAATAAATGGTGATGTTCTCATTCAAATAAATCTTTAGCCTATGCAATATATATTATTTTCAGTGAAAATGTAATCTATGACTACAGTAAATCACCAAGAATTAATAGAAATTCATTTCTGATTTACTTCTTTAGTGTACTAGATTATAATATATACTTTCAAGTTAGCATTTAATGGATTCAAGTATTAAGGTTAATCAGGAAACTTCTATCAAATATGATTTTATAACAAATCCTAGCCCTAGCAAGCTACCTTCTTTTACTCCAAGGTTAAGAATAGGCGTTATGGCATCTGGTAATGGATCAAATTTCGAATCATTAGTTAACTTATGTCAGAATGGAGATTTGGACGCAGATATTAAAGCATTAGTTGTAAATAATCCTAATTGTCAAGCAAGATTCAAATCAGAGCATTATGGGATACCTTGTATAGTTTTGGACCACAGAAGATTTAATAATAGAGTTGATATGGACAATGCAATTATTGATTCATTTTCTAAATACAATATAGAAGGTATAGTAATGGCAGGGTGGATGAGAATAGTTACTAATCAGTTAATAAAGAAATATCCAGAAAGATTAATAAACATTCACCCATCATTACTTCCAAGTTTTAAAGGAATAGATGCAGTTGCACAGGCCTTAGAATATGGAGTCAATATAACTGGTTGTACTGTTCACTTTGTGGATTCAGAAGTTGATTCTGGCAAGATTCTTGTCCAAGCAGCTGTTCCAATCTTTGATGAAGATGATAAGTTTAAGTTAAATCAACGAATACAACAACAAGAATATAAAATCTTACCCATAGGATTAGCAATGGCTGGACTTTTATGGAGAAGGAATTAGAAGTCTATGGATAATAAGAATCTGTAGGAAGTCCTGTTTCTTGTTTAAAACCAGCCATCAGGTTAAGAGACTGTATAGCCTGCCCAGCTTGTCCTTTTATTAAATTATCTATAACACTAATTAACACCAATCTTCCATTTCTAGAGTCAACCTGAACTGACAATAGAGCTTTGTTTGTTCTCGTAACCCACTTAGTTGCAGGATAAGTTCCTACTGGTAAGACAGAAATAAAACTTTCATTTCGATAGAAAGCCTCAAGAACTGTAGTGCAATCCTCTGCAGTTAAGCCTGGATCTCTAAGACGACAATACACAGTAGCTAACAAACCCCGAACCATAGGAATTAGATGAGGAGTGAATTGCAATTGAATTTTTTTAGCTGAAACATTAGTAGCTTGTTCTTCAATTTCAGAAGTATGACGATGTCCAATGACCCCATAGGGAGATATTGATTCCGAAGCTTCTGCCAACAAAAGGTGTTCCTTTGGATTACGTCCACCTCCAGATGTTCCAGACTTAGCATCAATAATCAAACCATCTGTATCGATAAGTCCTTGCTTTAAAAAAGGGAGTAGAGGTAATAATGATGCTGTAGGGAAACAACCTGGAGAAGCTACTAATCTTGCTTCTGAAATTTCTTGTGAGAACCATTCAGGTAGTCCATAAATGGCTTCAATGCAGAGATCATCATCATTTCTTTCATATTTACTTGATTCTTGAATATAAATCTGTTTCCAATGATTTAAAGATCTATATCTATAATCTGCAGATAAATCAATAACCCTAACTCCCATTTCCACAAGCTCAGGTGTTATTTGTGATGCCAAACCATTAGGAAGGCTTAAAATTGCAAAATCAGAAAGGTCTGAAATCTTTTTTAAATCTGGCTTTTCAATTACTAAAGATTTGTCAACCGTAAGAAAGTGGCAAATATCATTCCAAGTTTGGCCGCTACTACGCTCCCCCCCTAAATATGTGACCTCAAAGTCAGGATGGTACTTCAATAATCTCATCAACTGGATCCCTCCATAACCTGAGGCACCAATAATTGAGACCCTCTTACCATTTGTATTAGTGAAAGCCATTTAAGTAATCAGATAAATTGAGTGAGGTGATTTTGGTTACTAAGGAAATGTTTCTTTTGACAATAATGAGTTAAGCAAGCTAAAAACCACAATCCTGAGGAAAATTTGAAAACAACATCATCCAAAGATATCTGGTTCGATGAGATTCCAGATGCGTTAGCGGCAATTCGAAATGGCGAATGTGTGGTGGTAGTTGATGATGAAAGAAGGGAAAACGAAGGTGATTTGATTTGTGCTGCTCAATTTGCAACACCCCAGCAAATCAACTTCATGGCAACAGAAGCTAGAGGTTTGATTTGTCTTGCTATGAATGGTTCAAGACTGGACAAATTAGATCTTCCATTGATGGTAGATCGCAATACAGATTCAAACCAAACAGCTTTTACTGTAAGTATCGACGCAGGTTCAGAGTTTGGTGTATCAACTGGAATTTCCGCCGAAGATAGAGCCAGAACGATTCAAGTGGCAATAAATCCAAAAACTAAGCCTGTAGACCTTCGTAGGCCAGGACATGTTTTTCCTCTTAGAGCAAATAAAGGTGGCGTTTTAAAAAGAGCAGGGCACACAGAAGCAGCTGTTGATTTGGCACAGCTTTCAGGTCTTTCAGCTGCGGGTGTTATCTGCGAGATTCAAAATGCAGATGGATCAATGGCAAGGCTTCCAGAACTAAAAGAATATGCAAAGGTTTGGAATTTAAGGTTAATAAGTATTGCTGATTTAATAAGATTCAGACTAGAGAATGAAAGGTTTGTATATCGAAAAGCCACTGCAAAATTACCAAGTGTATTTGGTGGCTTTGAAGCTTTAGGTTATGAGAACGAACTAGACGGATTAGAACATATAGCTCTAGTAAAAGGAAAGCCAAATCAACTTAAAGAACCTGTACTTGTAAGGATGCACTCTGAATGCCTTACAGGAGATGCCTTTGGATCCTTAAGATGCGATTGTCGTCCTCAGTTAGAGGCAGCCTTATCAAGGATTGAAGAGGAAGGAGAGGGTGTAGTAGTTTATTTAAGACAAGAAGGTAGAGGTATTGGCCTGATAAATAAGCTTAAGGCTTATAGCCTTCAAGATGGTGGTTTGGACACTGTTGAGGCAAATGAGAAATTAGGCTTTCCTGCTGATTTAAGAAACTATGGTGTAGGCGCACAAATACTCTCTGATCTAGGAATTCATAGATTAAAATTACTGACAAATAACCCAAGAAAGATTGCAGGATTAGGAGGTTATGGATTACATGTTGAAACTAGAGTACCTCTAGTTATTTGCCCAAGTGACCATAATGAAGCTTACCTAAATGTAAAAAGAACAAAGTTAGGGCATTTAATGGATAGTCAACTAGACAATAAAGAAAAGGAAGGTCCTACTATATTAATATTTTGGGATGGGTCAGTTGAAGATGAAACGTTACCTATACTAAGAACAAGAAGTGAGGAATTATTTATCAATAATAATTATGAAATTGTTCCTATGAGTTCACCAAGATTATTAGCACTATGTGAAAGGCCTTTATTCCTCTGGAGATTAAAAAGCGAGAAGCAATTAGAAGCAAATTCATCAATATCACAATTCAAAAATATTAACAAAATACTCAAGGAAATGAGTAGATGGCATGGAATTAAAAGGATAGGGTTAATCCTGACCGAGAGTGAGCAGATTGCTTATCATCCACCTCAAGACCTAATAAGATTAGAGAAAGAAATAGTTGAACTATTAGATAAAGAAACAAATATTAGTCAATATATTGATGACATTCACAAACCGCATTTAATCATATGGAGTAAGAATTAATTTATAAAACCTACTTAATAGTTACTTTATTGATCTTAGATCCATTCTTTAAAGATAGTACAACTTCAATATTCTTTGTATGGCCGAAAACAGTATGAACACCATCTAGATGTGGTTGGGCCTCATGGACCAGGAAAAACTGGCTGCCTCCTGTGTTTTTACCAGCATGAGCCATAGAAATCGAACCTGGCAAATGTTTATTGGAATTAATTTCACAATTAATGGTATATCCTGGGCCACCGGTACCTGGCATACCTGAAGCACCATCTCTAGAGTTAGGACAGCCTCCTTGAGCCATAAAACCATTGATTACCCGATGAAAAGAAAGGCCATCATAAAACCCTTCATTAATAAGTTTTACGAAGTTGGCTACAGTATTTGGTGCATCGTGATCAAATAAATCAATTTCTATTTGACCACAATCAGTCTGCATAAGTACTGTTGTCATAAATTTGAAAGCAATAGTTTTATTATAACCTTATACTAAGGATTAAATTTAAAATTTGTTAGTAAATAAAGATAGTTAAGTGATTTATATTGATAATAAAGGATTTGCTTACGTCTTTAGCAATTCAAGGAATCAATAGCTTTTCTAAGGTTGTAATTATGCTTAGACAAGTATTCAACAGATTCATAATATGAAAGACCTGAAAAATGCATTAATAGTGCATATTTAACAGAACCATTACTTCTATTTAGGATTTTCATAGCATCTTCACGGTTTAAGCCTATTAGATCATGGAGTATTCTCAATGATCTGTCTAGCAATTTCTTATTAGAGTTAGAAACGTCAATCATCCTATTTTTATAAACCTTACCGAGCTTTATCATTACCCCAGTAGAAATCATATTTAATGCCATCTTGGTTGCTGTACCGGCTTTTAGTCTAGTTGAACCGGCTAAAATCTCTGGCCCAGTAATTAATCGAATATCAATATCTGAAACCAATGAAACTTGATCACTTGGTACGCAAGAGATAGATATGGTCAAAGCACCTATTTCTTTAGAATGCTTTAAAGCAGATTGTACATAAGGAGTAGTACCTCCAGCTGTTATCCCTATTAAACAATCAAGCGAATTAAACATTCGGTTTTCTAAGTCCTTAATAGACAGATTTTCAAGATCCTCTAGTCCCTCAGAACTTCTAGTTAAAGCCTTATCATGACCCGCAATAATTGCCTGTACAAGATCTGGGGAGGTACAAAAGGTTGGTGGGCATTCAGCAGCATCAAGAACACCAAGCCTGCCAGATGTCCCAGCACCTATATAGATTAAACGGCCTCCATCTCTTAATCTATCTGATATTTTATCGATAGATCTCGCAATTTCCGGTATAGCCTTTTTAACAGCTATTTGGGGTAGCAAGTCCTCATCTGAAAATAATTTAACTATATCAATTGTGCTAAGTGAATCTAAATCATTTGACTTATAATTAATCTCTTCAGTAGTTAATTCACCTCTATCAAAAGAAGGTTCAATATCTTTACCGTTTAAATTAAGAGAGTTCATCAAACAAGGTCTTCCAAACGTTTTCTAATAACATCCAACTCATCTACTAACTTAGAGTTATTATCTTTGATAGAAACATTTTTATCAACTTGTTCATTCCAATCACTGACATCCATGTTGTTTTCTGGTGGTGAAATAAGTAATCGATCCTCTTCATTATTAGGAATAAAACCCTTTTCTACTAATCGAGCCTCGTAACCTGAATCAGTACAAAATTGTTTAATCTCAGCAACATCTATCTTTTCAACTTCTGGTAAAGGAAAGTCCTGAGCTTCTAATAATCCACAGTACCTAATAGCATCATCATAGTCTTCAAACATTAAAACAACTGTCTTTCCAGTTATTTCAAGAGAATGAATACCTTCGGTTTCCTTACCTACATCAAATAGAAGAACAAAAACATGCATGGCTAAATAATTAAAGAAAGGTTACGAAAAATAGTATTAATTATAATTCTTCTTGTAAGGCTAATTCTTGAAGCCTTTTATACAAGGCTAATTCTGAATCTGTTACATTAGCAGGTATGACAATAACAATCTCTACTATTTGATCACCTCTTTGTCCATCAAATTCCAAGCCTCTTCCCCTCAAACGTAATAACCTTCCACTTGATGACCTTGGTGGAACTTGCAGAGTTACTTTTCCTGTAATGGTTGGTATATCTACAGCGCAACCTAAAAGACAATCAGGTGGGAAGAGTTCAAGTTTATATAAAACTCGTAATCCATCAATACGTAATCCATCTTCGGTTTGTACCCTCAACTGGAGAAAATGATCTCTACCTCCCTTCGCAACCCCAGCCAACCTTAACTTCCATCCATCTCCAGCAAATTGAGGTGTAACAACCTCGACTATTGTTCCATCATTTAATTCCAACTCAACCGTTGTTCCGTATAAAGCTTGTTGTGGTGTTAACTCTACAATTGTCTCAATGTCATCATATATTTGAACTGGAGGGGGCGGGGCTGCTGATGTTGTAGGCCATTGAAACTTTTCTGATGTATCAATATTCTCATCTTTTCTTACATTTTTTTTAGAGTTTAAATTTAAACCCAAGACAACATCACTATAGTCTTCAAAAGTTGGAAAACCACTAACAAAAGGATCATCTGAATACTCAATATTTCTTCCTTCTTTTTCCCAATCTGATCTTTTTCTAGGGTCACTTAATACGGCATAAGCTTCATTTACTAATTTGAAACGTTCCTCAGCTTGAATATTATTACCATTTAAATCTGGATGCCATTTTCTGGCTTCTCTTCTGAAAGCTCTTTTTAACTCATTTTGGTCACTATCAGGATCTAAGCCTAGGAGGGACCAGTAGTCAGGCTTACCGGTAGATGTCATTATCCCAAGGATCTAGATCTCTTCGAGGTGAATTTCGCCTATCAATGTAATCTCTATTGGAATAATCCCAGGGATCATCATCCCAATAATCATCAGAAAAAAGTTCATCTTTTAGCGAACCAAAAGTATTTTTTATACCTTGCAAAGGATTCGAATCTGTGCGTTTTTCTGCAGCCAGTCTTCTATTAAGTCCAAAAAGTGCTTCTTGCAAAGATGATACGGCTAACTCTAATTCTTTGAGGTTATTTGAATCGAGTAAATCTTGAACATCACGCATACTAATCTCGACTGCTCTTTGTTGTCTTTCTGCTCCATACGGACCAAGTTCTAAAGCTGCATCTCTCAATCGCCTCTCAGCTTGTGCAACAAGAGTCAAAGCATTGTTCCTACTATCAATGGATGCTCTGCGGCGTCTATCATCATTGGCCTTAGATTTGGCTTCAGCTAAAATCTTATTGATTTCATCTTGATTAAGATTTGATCCTCCGTTTATATTGACAGATTGTTTACGACCAGTAGTTCTATCAGTTGCACTAACTTCTAATAATCCATTTGCATCTATATCAAAAGCTACCTGAACTTGCGGAACACCCCTTGGAGCTGGTGGAATACCAGAAAGTCTAAAACGGCCTAAAGATTTATTATCAGCAGCAAGTTGTCTTTCACCTTGCCATACATGTATCTCTACAGAAGGTTGATTGGCAACTGATGTACTAAAAACATCTGATTGTCTAACTGGTATAGGAGTGTTTCTTGGAATTAAAACCTTCATAAGTCCACCTACAGTTTCCAAACCTAGTGAAAGTGGTGTCACATCATTCAATAAAAGATCTCTTAAATCTCCTGAAAGTATTCCAGCCTGGACTGCAGCCCCTATTGCAACCACTTCATCTGGGTTTACAGATTGGGAAGGTTGATTTGGAACTAATGTTCGAACAAGCTGTTGAACCATAGGCATTCTGGTACTTCCCCCAACTAATACAACTTCATCAATGTCATCAGAAGACCAACCAGAATCACTTAATGCTGTTTGAACTGGAAGTAAAAGACGGTCTAAAAGATCAATACATAGACTTTCAAATTTACTTCTGTCTAAGTTGGCTTCTATATGTAAGGGACCATCCTTTCCAGTAGCTATAAATGGTAAAGAAATTGGTACAGATTGAACACCAGACAATTCTTGTTTAGCCTTTTCTGCAGCTTCAGATAATCTCTGCAAAGCTTGTCTATCTCTTCGAAGATCAATAGAGTTCTTTTTTAAAAATTGTTCAGCAAGCCAATCAACAATTCTTTGATCAAAATCATTTCCACCAAGTTGTGTGTCACCACAAGTTGACTTCACATCAAAAACACCATTTGAAACTCGCATTAAAGAAACGTCAAAAGTACCGCCCCCCAAGTCGAAAACAAGTACCCTGCTTGACGAACTCCTATCAAAACCATAAGCCAATGCAGCTGCAGTTGGCTCGTTTAATATTCTCTCAACTTTAATTCCAGCAAGAACAGCAGCATCTCTAGTTGCTTGACGTTGAGCATCATTAAAATAAGCAGGCACAGTAACGACAGCTGACTCTATTGATTCACCTAAATATGTCTCCGCATCATCAATTAACTTTCTAATAATGCTTCCTACTAATTCTTCAGGGGCATATTCTCTTTCTGTTGCTGGACATGTAATACGAACATTTCCTTGATCATTCGCTCTAACGCTGTATGCAACTGAAAGGCTGTTTTCGTCTAACTCATCCCAAGACCTTCCAACAAAACGCTTTAAATTTGAGAAGGTATTACGAGGATTAAGAACTAATTGCCTACGAGCAAGCTGACCTACAAGAAGTTCAGACTCTTTGGTATATCCAACAACTGATGGGGTAGTCCGACTACCTTCACAATTAGCTATTACAACAGGCCGGCCAGCTTCCAATACCCCTATTACGGAGTTAGTAGTCCCAAGATCGATTCCTACTATTCGCCCCATTGCAGTATTTATTTGATTCCTACCGTAACTGGCTTAACATCAAGATACATATGTTTTTTGTAGTAATCACCACATATTTTGATTGTATTTATCAAAACACGTGGTCAGGTCTACTAGCTTTAAGTTAAATCCACCTTCCAACATGTCAATAAGTGCAAAAGGTGAGTACATCCTTAAACGACGTACTAGGCCAGAAAAGTTGGTAGATAAGGGATTTAAAAGCATTGTTGTTTTTTTTGCTTCAATGGTTGCAATAATTCTTCTTGGAATCTTACTTGTAGTTTTTGCAGGCTCGTTGCAATCAATGAGCCGTTATGGACTAGGTTTTTTAGTGAATTCAGACTGGAATCCAGTTACCAATTCATATGGAGCATTTACAGCAATTTATGGAACGCTACTAACCTCATTTGCTTCACTATTAATTGCAATTCCTTTAGGCATTGGTACAGCTATATTTATTACTGAAAATATTATTCCATTAAAAATTAGAAATATTATAGGAATGATGGTGGAATTACTAGCCGCTATTCCATCGGTTGTATTGGGTCTATGGGCAATATTTGTTATGGAACCATTTATAAGACCCATTTTAATAATAATGCATAAATTTATGGGCTGGATGCCTTTCTTTGGGACTAGACCTGTTGGACCCGGAATAGCACCTGCAATATTAATATTAGTAATAATGATTCTTCCTATTATTACATCAATTACCAAGGACTCACTTAATCAAGTGCCTATAAAGTTAAGAGAAGCCGCTTATGGTATAGGTGCTACCAGATGGTCAACAATATTTAATGTAATACTACCAGCCTCAATATCAGGGATAGCTGGAGGTGTTCTGCTGGCATTGGGTAGAGCAATGGGTGAAACAATGGCTGTAACAATGATAATAGGCAATTCGAATAATTTCACATGGTCAATACTATCTCCAGGAAATACTATCTCAGCACTATTGGCAAATCAATTTGGCGAAGCGGATGGAAGTCAAGTCTCATCTTTAATGTATGCAGCATTAGTATTAATGTTACTCACACTAGTGATAAATATATTTGCACAGTGGATGGTACGCAAACTGAGCCTTAAGTACTAAATTATGTCTAAAATTAACTCAAATCTATACTACAAGTTTACTCAAAGGAGGAATATTAATAATGTAATCTTTACTATTATTGCAATTACATTTACCTTGATAAGCTTAATCCCTTTACTTTTGGTTTTGACATACGTATTAATCAAGGGAGGTTCTCAACTAAATTTTCAACTTTTTACGAATTTACCTGAACCTCCGGGATATGATTTAAATACAGCTGGAGGAATTGGAAACGCAATCTTAGGCACAGTTATTGTTACATTCATAGGAGCATTAATATCTATACCTATAGGAGTTGGTGGTGGAATTTATTTATCTGAATTTTCTAAAAATGGATATTTTTCCAAATTTATTAGATTTGGCACTAACGTTCTTGCTGGTGTACCTTCTATAATTGCTGGAGTTTTTGTTTATGGAATTATTGTCTCTACAAGAATTTTTAATGGAGCAAGTTTTAGTGCTTTGGCTGGAGGAATTGCTTTATCAATACTTATGATACCAACAATAATAAAAACAACTGATGAAGGTTTAAAACTTGTACCTAATGACTTAAGGAAAGGCTCTCTTGGTGTTGGTGCTTCCAAATTTACTACAATCACACAAATAACACTTCCAGCTGCATTTGAACCAATATCTACAGGTATTCTTTTATCAATTGCTAGGGCCGCAGGAGAAACGGCTCCATTAGTATTCACTGCACTATTTTCATTTTACTGGTCAGACAATATCAATTCAATATTAGAACCAATAGCATCATTATCTGTATTAATATACAATTTTGCATTAGAGCCATATGAGAGTCAAAATAGTTTAGCCTGGGCAGCTTCCTTTATCCTTGTACTTAGCATATTAATACTAAGTATATTATCAAAGTTATCAAGCAATAAAAAACAGTTCAAGTAAGTCAGTATATCTTTACGAGCTTTGAATTGAGGCTATAATATTAAAAAAGATTTGGCAGCACTCTTGTGCAAAGTGTACCGATCATATCCTTTGAGAATGTTTCCATCAGCTATGGAAGCACCGAAGCTGTTAGAAATCTCTATTTAGATATACCTAAAGGAAAAGTAACTGCCTTAATAGGACCTTCTGGTTGCGGCAAATCTACAGTACTAAGATCTATAAACAGAATGAATGATCTAATAGATAATTGTAATTTAAAAGGCAAAGTTATATTTGAAGGTAAAAATTTATATGATCCTAGAATTGATCCAGTTGAAGTAAGGAGAAGGATTGGGATGGTCTTCCAGCAACCTAACCCTTTCCCCAAAAGCATATTTGAAAATATCGCTTATGGAGCAAAAATAAATGGTTATACAGGAAACATGAATGATCTAGTTGAAAGATCCCTCATCAAAGCAGCTCTATGGGACGAATGTAAAGACAAGCTAAATCAGAGTGGTTATTCTCTTTCGGGAGGACAACAGCAAAGATTGTGTATAGCAAGAACAATAGCTATAGAACCAGAAGTAATCTTAATGGACGAACCATGCTCGGCCCTGGATCCAATATCAACATTAAAAATTGAAGAAACAATACATCAATTAAGTGATAAATATACAATTATAATAGTAACCCACAATATGCAGCAGGCCTTAAGAGTTAGTGACATGACCGCCTTTTTTAATGCAGAAAAGGTTGAAGATTCAGTTAACAACAAAGTCGGTTACCTCGTAGAGTTTAATAAAACTGAAAAAATATTTAAGTCACCAAACAAAAAAGAAACTGAAGATTATATATCTGGAAAGTTTGGATAAAAATGAGTAGAGATACTAAATAAATATTTAGTATTTAAATAATTTGTGAAGTTTTCAGAAGGTAATACGGAGAGGGAGGGATTCGAACCCTCGATAGAGTTGCCCCTATACAGCATTTCCAGTGCTGCGCCTTCGACCGCTCGGCCACCTCTCCATTGAGTACTAACAGGATAAATCTAGCAGGTAACCATCAAATTGATACTCGAGTGTTGTTTTTCAAATAATCTTAAGTGTGAAGGGATAACATAACACTTAAATCTATTAAGTCATAACTAATAAATTTAAATAAATTGCAAAGAAATAATTTCATTATAATGTGATTAAATGTCAGCTGATATATTTATTTTAGCTATTTAATGAAAAAGATGAGTTTACAAAGTGATCTGATTACAAGAAATGCGGCATTAGATGCTGGCCTGCAAAGTAGTGATATAAATAAATTAATTAACATAGCTAAAAAGGCTTCTTTAATAGGAGGAGAATCATTAATAAAAAACTTTGGAAATATTAATGAAATTCAAAGCAAGGGAACAATAGGTGACCTGGTTACCAATGCAGATATTGAGGCAGAGAATTTAATACTTGAGTATTTAACATCACAAACAAAAGATATATCAATATTAGCGGAAGAGACAGGAAGTTATGGACCGCAAAACTCGTTAGTTTGGTGCATAGACCCTTTAGATGGAACTACTAACTATGCTCACGGCTATCCTTTTTTTGCAACATCAATCGGTCTAACATATAATGGCAAACCAATATTAGGATCTATACATGTACCATACTTAAAAGAAATATATTATGGAGCACCAACTCTTGGATCATTCTGTAATCAAAAAGAAATTAAAGTATCTAGTAGCAATCATATATTAAATTCGTTATTAGTTACAGGGTTTGCATATGATAGGCAAACAACTTCAGATAATAACTACTCTGAGTTCTGTTGGATGACAAATAGATCAAGAGGTGTTAGGAGAGGTGGAGCCGCAGCAGTAGACCTTGCATTTATTGCTTCAGGTAAATTAGATGGTTACTGGGAGAGAGGACTCAGTCCTTGGGATCTAGCAGCTGGGGTAGCAATCGCAGAACAAGCTGGAGCTATTATTAGCAATTACCCAAATGGAGAGTTTGATCTGAATAGTGGAAGAGTTCTTGCATGTACACCAGGTATTCATCACGAGATGAAAGTGGAATTAAGTAAAGTAAAACCTCTAGATGAAAAGTTTCTCTGAGATAAAGTTCTTATTAACAAGTAACCTTAACTAATAGGTTAAATTTCAACTTGGCTTTAAAACCAGCAGCTGGAGCAAGAGATCTCAATCCTCAACAAGTGGAGTCAAACCATTTGTTAAGCCAACGTCTTGCAAAAATATACAGACTATGGGGCTACGAGGAAGTGGCTCCACCAAGGATAGAAAGAACAGAAACTCTAATGGCAGGAGGTGGAATTTCCAGCAAGGAAATCGCAACATTAGTGGCAAATGAACCACTAGGCCTAAGACCAGAAATGACAGCCTCTATAGCAAGAGCTGCATGTACCAGACTTGCAAAGAAGCCAAGACCATTAAGGTTATGGTCATCGGGAACCGTGTTTGAAAGTAATCAAGCTATAGAAGGCGGATTACTGATAGAAGAAAATTTGAAAAGTGGAGTGGAACTATTTGGAATAAAAGGAATTACTGCAGAGATTGAACTTCTTTGTTTACTAATTGATGCGTATAAAGAATGTGAATTGAATCAGAATTATAAACCGAGCCTTTTAATAGGTCATACATCTATAATGGACCTAATATTAGAAGAAATTCCCTTAGATTTACGAGAGATGACAAGATCATCTCTCGTAAATCTAAATAGGATAGATCTTGATAATTTGAGCTTGGAAAATGAATTAAAGGAAAAACTTATTAGAGTTCTTAGTGCACGTGGAAGTTGGGAAGAGATTCTAAACTTTTTAGAATCCACATACGGTAAAAGTCAAATATTCGACGAATTATATAAACTTTTTAATATTGTCGATTCAAGATCTAAAGAAGAAGGAATAAAATTATTTTTAGATACTACATTCCAACCACACTTCAACTTATATAATGGATTAGTATTTCAATTAGTTTGTGAAGGTGTATCTGCTCCTATAGTAATTGCAAAAGGAGGTAGGTATGACAAGTTAGTTGAAAAGTTTGGAACAGATAAATCAATTGCTGCAGGGACTGGTTTTAGTTTTGCTATAGATAAGGTTAGAGAATTATCAAACAAAAAGATTAATTCTAAAGAAAATTCTGAATGTGTACTTATAGCTTATAGTAAAAATAAGAAGTTAGAAGATGCTCTAGTCCTTCAACATGATTTCCACAAAAAATCAATAAAGGCTGTCATTGAGCATAGTCCATGTGAAACCAAAGATGTTGCAAATAATCTGCTTATTAAAAGAGAATGCTCTAGAGTAGAATGGATAGAATAGAACTATATACAAACATTTATCTAAATGCCACACACAATCGTATCAGACATATGTGAAGGTGTGGCTGATTGCGTAAATGCATGTCCAGTAGGTTGTATTAAACCAGGGCCTGGTAAAAATTCAAAGGGAACAAATTATTTTTGGATCCTCTCAGAAACATGTATTGACTGTGGAATATGTTTACAAGTATGCCCTGTTAATGGCGCAGTTTTAGCAGAAGAAAGACCAGATCTTCAAAATATAAATAGCCTTAGTGGTACGGAGAACTGAACCATAAGGTACTTGAAATTAGTAAGCATATGCAATTATTATCAAATTAATTAAAAATTGATTGATGACATTTCAAGAAGAAGGGCAGATCCAGATCCATACTGAAAATATCTTTCCAATAATTAAAAAAGCAGTATACTCAGATCATGAAATATTTTTAAGAGAGTTAATAAGTAATGGAGTTGATGCTATAAACAAAAGAAGAATGGTATCAATTGCAGGAGATTGTGAAGAAGGCAACGAAGGCAAAATAGATATCAAGATTAACCGTGAAGAGAAAACATTGACTATCTCTGACAATGGTATAGGAATGAATGCTGATGAAATAAAGAAATATATTAATCAGGTAGCCTTTTCGAGTGCCGAGGAATTTTTAAAGAAATACAAACAAGATAATGATAGTTTTATAGGTCACTTTGGACTTGGTTTTTACTCTAGCTTTATGGTTGCTAAAAACGTAGAAATAATTACGAAGTCAGCCAAAAGAGATAGTATATGTTTTAAATGGAGCTGCGATGGTTCTCCTAACTTTACGATTAAAGAAAGCAAACGAGACAATGCAGGGACTGATGTTATCTTATATCTGTTAGAAGAAGAACTAGAATATCTTGAACCTTCAAGGATTAGAACCTTAATAACTAAATATTGTGATTTTATGCCACTAGATATCTCACTAGAAGGTGAAGTTATAAACAAAAAGAATCCAGAATGGAGGAAAAGTCCTAGAGAGTTGTCAGACAATGATTACATTGAACTTTATAAGTATTTATATCCTTTCCAAGGAGACCCTCTTCTTTGGATACATTTAAATACTGACTATCCATACAATTTACAAGGCATACTTTATTTTCCCAAGACTTCTGGTAGAGCAGATTGGGAGCAAGGTCAAATCAAGTTATATTGCAATCAAGTATTCGTAAGTGATTCAATAAAGGAAGTTGTACCGAGATATCTTTTACCGTTGAGAGGTGTTATAGACTCACCTGATATCCCATTAAATGTTAGCAGAAGTGCCTTACAAACTGATAGAAGAGTTAGGTCAATAGGTAATTTTATCGCCAAGAAAGTATCGGATAGATTAAAGACATTAAAAACAGAAGATCCGAATTTTTATGCTGAAGTCTGGAATTCATTAGCACCATTTGTAAAAATTGGGGCGATGGAGGATGAAAAGTTTGCTGATCAAGTAGAGGAAATAATTCTATTCCCAACAAAAAATATAGACGAACAAGGAAATAATAATGATCTATTTAAGTCTAACGAAGATATCTATACAACTATAGACGGATATAAAAGTAGAATTAAAGATGAATCTTCCAAAAAAATACTTTATTTTACAGATGAAATTGGGCAAGCAAGTGCATTAAAATTATGGACAGAACAAGGAATAGAAGTAATTAAAGCCGATTCAGTTATTGATTCACAATTTATTCCGTGGTTAGAAGAACGTCATGAAGACTATAGTTTCTTGCGTGTTGATTCAGAATTAGATGAAAGCCTAAGTCAAGAACAATCTAATTTAACAGACAAAGATGGAGAAACAAGTTCAGATTCACTTAATTTGTTTCTAAAGAAAGCCTTAGATAATGAAAAAATAACAGTAAAGGTTCAGGCATTAAAGGGTGAACAAACACCTCCTGCAATGATACTTTTGCCAGAACAAATAAGAAGAATTAATGATATTGGTGCTTTAATGGAACAAAAAATTCCAGGCCTTCCAGAAAATCACGTTTTACTGATCAATATCAATCATCCTCTAATTCAAAACTTAATGAAGTTAAAAGCTTCATCAATAATTACTGGGTCGAACGAAAGTTCTCCAAATGAAGTTCTAGCTCAAGATTTGGCAAGACATATATACAATTTGGCAAAATTAGGAGTTGGAGGACTTAATCCACAAGAAATAGCGGATTTTCAAATTAAAAGTTCAGATCTAATGGGGCGTCTACTTACCAAAATGGAGTAAGTCACTTAAAGATTTGGTATGATATTTCCATAGATTTGTCTATGACGTCACAAGGTATCAGAAATGTCTAGAGTTTGCCAGCTAACTGGGACTAAAGCCAATAATGGCATGGCCGTTAGTCATTCACATATAAGAACCAAAAAATTGCAACAGGCCAATTTACAACAGAGACGACTCTGGTGGGCTGAAGGAAATAAATGGATAAAAATTCGCATAACAACCAGAGCACTTAAAACAATACAAAAGAAAGGATTAGGTACATATGCAAAATCATTGGGAATAGACCTTAATAAAATATAATTATTTAATAAGGATTAGCTAAAAGCTTAAAGCAAACTAAAGCTACAAGCTTTAGTTTATTTGATAGTTTAAGAATTATTTTAATTATAAATTTTTTATTTAGTATCTAACCAACTTACTTTACATATCCATATTTGCAAAATTTTAATTGTTCAACAATGTTTCAATTCGTTGGATCGCCAACTAAATCAAAGACAATTACAACAAATTCCTAGAGAATTATCAAAGTAATCACATACATTAATAAGTGCACGAACTATCGTTTGGAACTTGGTTTATCCATGTATCAACATTATTAGAATGGATGTTGGCAATAGTACTAATAGCAAGTTATGGGACAGATATTAATAACAGGGCTCTAGGTTGGCTAGCAATTGCAATGCTACCAAATTTAGCAAGTGCAATGGCAGCAATTACTTGGCACATTTATGACAACTCTCTTGAGTTAAAAGGCCTAGTCGTTTTACAAGCAGGGCTAACTATGGCCGGTAATATCTGTTTGGCAATAGCTGCCTGGAATCTAGTTCGCAAGGAGAAAGAGGAAGTACTGTGAAAGAAGGCTTCTCAACGATTATCAACTACCTAGGAGGGGTTGATCCAAGTCCATTTTTCGTTCTATCTCTAGTTCCATACCTATTTTTTCTTTATTGGGCTCAAAAATCCTCCTATATACCAAAGATTTCTCTATGGGGATTCAGGCTTACATTGCTTTTTGTCCTGATGACAATCATATTTGCGGTTATTGCTTTAAAGGTTTATGACCAAGAACTAACAAATATTGATCCATTACATGGAGCAGCCGAAGCTTTCCTAACTCTTAGTGATGCCTTGGTAGCACTAGGTTTTTTGAAAATTCGCCAAAAAATTGTAGTAAATAACTCTTAAGAGGCATTAAATCTTAGTGGTCAAGTGTGCTCAATAAAGGAAAATAATAGGGTCTCTTCCTGTGTATCAATGATCACGACCTTATTGGCTACCGCAGACCCAGCCACTTTTCAGTGGTCTCCAAAGTGCGCAGTAGTCATGATCGCCTGCAACGTGCTGGCCTATGCAATTGCTAGAGCAAATATTGCAAAACCAAATGTTGGATTTGAAGTCCCCAACTCACATTTCTACGGTGGCATGAGCCATGCTTCTGTTGTAGCAGCAAATTGCCTAGGTCATATTCTTGGGATAGGCTCAATTTTGGGTCTAGCTGCAAGAGGAGTTCTATAGCAATAGAACAAAATTGCCTTTTCTAGATAACATTGTTATTTCCATCTGAACAAATAAGGCAAAATGCGAAGACCATAACGCTCGAAGCGGTAATCAAAAAGAAGAGCGCTGATTTCTTCAGCGCTCATTTTTTTGTTTAAGTGTTTAATTAAAAGGAATAAGCGATTGTCAGAATCTGCTCCAGAGAGGCCCCACCAGGTACGTTTAGCAATACGATTGGCTAATTTCCATCGCCAGTCAAAGGCTTTTGAAAGATCTTTTCTGTAGGATTTGATGTCTATTGATTTGTTATTTGTATAAGCTTTACATTCAAAATTATATTTTTTAATAATAAAAGAAGCAAGAACTTCTGCACTTTTCATTGCATGCCGAATACCTTCACCTCCTAATAAATTAGCTGTACTAATTGCATCGCCAACTCCTATAATTCTTCCAGAAGTAAGCATATCACTTCTATCAATTGTGCTTCTAATAGCACCTCCATGTTTGTCTAAGATATTAAATTTATCTAATTCTAAATTCCGAATTAGCCTTTTAATAGCGTACGAATTGGTAATTACATTCTTTCTATTTGTTGGAGGAAGCTGACAAATACCAACCTTAAGATTATTATCTTTCATTGGAAATACCCAACCATAACCATGCGGAATCCATTTATTTCCAATAAAAAATGTAAGACAATTTTTCCACTTCTGAGAAGTTTTATTATCTACTTTTATTAAAAATTCAATTCCAGTTCCTGTTAACAATTTTTGATTTGTATTAATTGTGTTCTTACAGTGTTTTTTTAGCAAAGCCCTTGTCTGTCCTGTTGCGTCAACAACTAATTGAAAATTTCTATTTATTGCTTGGCCAAAAGAACTATTTAGTACTACTTGAGCATGTGTATTTCTAGAAATAACAGTCATCACTTCCCAGCCAATTAAAACTTCAACTCCTAACTTCTTGGCTCTTTCCCATAAGCTTTCTCTTAATATTGAAAAATCTAAAACTACTCCTAGCGGAACAGAAGAGGTCCATTGATAATTAGAACCATAAGGGTCGTATATTTGCCATTTATTCCAATAAGAAGAAATCGATTGTAAAGGTACTGAATGGTCTCTTAAAGATTTTAATGGTAATGCTGCACTAGAAAAATTATTATCTTTAGAGGATTTTAATTTATCTACTAATGTTACTTTAATTCCTTTGCACGCAAGCAAACAAGCCAGGTGAGCACCAGATGGACCAGCTCCAGCGACCAAAATGGTCACAAACCTAATAACTAACTTTTTAAGGCTGGATCTTCTGACCCATCAAAAGCAAAACTCTGATCGATAGACAAATTAAAATGTTTTCTAATTTGTAAAGACATTTGTTGAGGTGTTAAGCCTAGATCTTCTTTACTTTGGTCAGGAGTTGCATGGTCTACTAATTGATCAGGAATACCAATTCTCAAAGTAGATACAAAAATATTTTCATCTGATAAAGATTCAACTATTGCTGATCCAAACCCTCCAGGGAGAGCTCCTTCCTCCATTGTGACAACTTTACCAATTCTTCTTGCTAAAGGATGAATTAAAGTTTTATCAAGAGGTCTTAAATATCTTGCATTGATTACTGTTGATCGAATAGAAGATGCTCTCAACAAATCTGCTGTTTTAATGGCTTCTTCTACCATTGTTCCATAAGCAACTATAAGTAGATCGTCTCCTTCAATGATTAACTCACCTTTACCTATTTCCAATGATTTCCATCCCTCGTCTATTAAAGGAACACCTAATCCAGATCCACGAGGAATTCGCATAGCTGTAGGTCCATTATGATTTATGCATGTGACTAACATTCTTTGAAGTTCAGATTCATCCTTGGGGGCCATAACAACAAAGTTAGGAACAGATCTAAGGTAACTAATGTCATATTGACCTTGATGAGTAGGTCCATCAGCACCAACGATTCCTGCTCTATCTAATACAAAAGTAACTGGTAGTTTTTGTATACCAACATCATGAATTAATTGATCATATGCTCTTTGTAAAAATGTGCTGTAAATAGCGACAACAGGCCTTATTCCTTCACATGACATGCCAGCCGCAAGAGTCACAGCATGTTGTTCGGCTATGCCAACATCAAAATATTGACTAGGAACTTGTTTTTGTAATAGATCAAGACCTGTACCTGTAGCCATAGCTGCAGTAATCCCTACAATATGTTTATTCTGCTCACATAACTTAACTAAAGTCTGACCAAAAACCTTGCTATAACTTGGTGGCTTTGGTTTATTAGATGGGAGTGATTTGCCAGTAGTTAAATCAAAAGCTGATTGTGCATGATAGCCAACCTGATCAGCTTCAGCATAAGGATATCCTTTTCCTTTTGTTGTAAGAACATGAACAAGTACAGGACCAGAAAGACGGTGAGCACTTTCAAAAGTTTCTGTTAAAGAAGAAATGTCATGTCCATCAACAGGACCAATATATGTAAACCCAAGTTCTTCAAATACAGCTCCAACTTTTGGTACAGATAAACGACGAACACTTCCTCTAATTGACTTAAGTTCTTCAGAAATTTCTTCACCCATAAAGGGTAGGTTCTTTACACTTTCTTGGAAACTGTCAGAAATAAACTGAACAGGTCCACTGTGCCTTATACGATTTAAATAAGTTGAAAGTGCTCCAACTGGTGGTGATATCGACATATCATTATCATTTAGTACTACGAGAAAGGGCGTGTTGGGCAAGTGGCCTGCATGGTTAATAGCCTCTAACGCCATTCCACCTGTTAAAGCTCCATCTCCAATTACTGCTACACATTTAAAATTCTCCTCTCTATTGTCTCGTGCTAGAGCCATACCAAGTGCTGCAGAGATTGAGGTGCTGGCATGTCCAGCTCCAAAATGATCAAATTTGCTTTCGCTCCTTTTTAAGTAACCAGCAACCCCTTTTTTCTGTCTAAGGCTATCGAAGTCTTTATATCTACCGGTAAGCAGTTTGTGAGGGTAAGCCTGATGACCTACATCCCAAACGACCTTATCAACATCAAGATCTAATGTTTGGTATAACGCTATCGTTAATTCAACAACGCCTAACCCTGGCCCTAGATGACCACCACTTGTAGAAACTACCTGCAAGTGCCTTTCTCTAATTTGACAAGCAACATCCTCTAACTCGTCAATTGACAATCCATGAAGCTGATTTGGATGACTTAACTCACTCAACCTCATAATCAAAGCATTAATCCTTTCTTCAATCTAAGAGGTTCAACGTGCTTTAGAAAAGAAATTTGATTTATATCAACTGTATTTTAAAAAATATAAGCTCATGATCCTGATTCAATTGCCAAAATATGGTAATGGAAGATTATTTACAGAAAGTTCTCAGAGCACGCGTCTATGACGTAGCAATAGAAACCCCTCTGGACAGGGCTAAAAATCTTAGCAAGCGTATTGGAAATAAAGTTTGGCTAAAACGTGAAGACCTTCAACCTGTTTTTTCATTCAAAGTTCGAGGTGCATATAACCGCATGGCTCAGTTATCACAAAGTGAGCTTAATAAAGGTGTTGTAGCCTCAAGTGCAGGTAATCATGCGCAAGGAGTTGCTTTAAGCGCCTCATTCTTAAAATGCAAAGCTGTGATTGTGATGCCAATCACAACACCTGCTGTAAAAGTTTTAGCAGTTAAATCACACCAAGCAGAGGTTATTCTGCACGGGGAAACATATGACGAATCATATCAGGAAGCAAAAAGGATAGCTTTTGAAAACGGATTAACTTTTATTCACCCTTTTGATGATCCAGAAGTAATAGCAGGTCAAGGAACAATAGCTATTGAAATCATGCGTCAAACAGAAAGTCCACCAGATGCAATTTATATTGCTGTTGGAGGAGGTGGGCTAATAGGAGGAATTAGTGCTTACGTAAAAAACCTTTGGCCTGAAGTTGAGATAATTGGAGTTGAACCAATTGATGCTGCAGCAATGACAGAGTCTTTAAAAGCTGGCAAGCGAATTGAACTAGACAATATTGGATTATTTGCTGATGGTGTTGCTGTCAGACGAGTAGGAGAGAACACATTTTCATTAGCCCAAAAATATGTTGATTCAATGGTTACTGTTAGTACTGATGAAATTTGTGCAGCAATAAAAGATGTATTTGAAGATACAAGATCCATACTTGAACCAGCTGGTGCATTAGCAATAGCAGGATTAAAGCTCGATGCCTCAAAGAGAAACCTAAAAAACAAGAACTTAATTGCTATTTCTTGTGGAGCAAATATGAATTTTGAAAGGCTTAGGTTTGTAGCAGAGAGAGCTGAATTAGGTGAAGAAAGAGAGGCAATGTTTGCTGTAGAAATACCAGAAAAACCAGGAAGCTTAAAGCGACTTTGCAAAGTAATTGGGAAAAGAAATCTTACTGAATTTAGTTACAGAATGGCACAAGCCTCTAGAGCACATATTTTTATCGGTCTAGAAGTTGAAAACAAGAAAGATCGAAAAAAAATAAAGCTGGAAATAGAAAAATCCGGGTTTGAAACGCTTGATTTAACAAATGATGAGCTATCCAAAGTACATTTAAGGCATATGGTGGGAGGGAGATTACCAACAGCAAATAATTTAAATATAAAAACAAGTTATAAAGAGCTATTGTATAGATTTGAGTTTCCAGAAAGACCTGGTGCACTCATGAATTTTGTTAACAATATGCATCCCGATTGGACAATAAGTATATTTCACTATCGTAATCATGGAGCAGATATTGGTCGAATCGTTGTAGGTGTATTTGTACTTGAGAGTGAAATAAATTCTTGGATTGATTTTATCAACGATCTTGGATACAAAAGTTGGGATGAGACAGAAAACCCTGCTTACAAAATTTTCTTAGGTGCAAATCATTGGTAATCACGTTATTTTTAAACAAATCTCGAAGCAAAGACCCATCAACGCAAATTCCCCACTAAAGCTTGTTGAAGAGGAATCTGAGATTTCTCTTCCAGCAAAGCTGGAAGCAATTCTCTATCTAAAAGGAAAGCCTTTATCAATATTTGAAATGGCAGAAATAGTAAAAGAACCGGAGAGTTCTGTAGATCAAGCACTTATGGCATTAATGGCTGGATACGCACAAAGAGATACCGCATTAGATATTCAAGAAAAGCAAGGTAGGTATAGCCTTCAACTACGCTCAGGCTTAGGGGGTTTAGTTCAAAATCTCTTGCCAGTCGACTTATCAGTAGCCACTCTTAGAACACTTGCAACCATAGCCCTAAAGAAAAGAGTTCTTCAATCAGAGCTTGTAGAAATAAGAGGCTCAGGTGCATATGACCACATCAAAGAACTGATTGATCAAAAATTCATAGAACGCAAAAGACAAAGAGAAGGGAGGTCTTACTGGCTGACGCTCTCAGAAAAGTTTCATCAAACTTTTTCTGTACTTCCTGATGTAAGCACTTCAGAAAGTCAAAAAGTTGCCTAATATCTCACAAGATCATTCCTAATTTATGGAAATACTGTCAACTCTCCTACAAGTACTTGCCCAGTCATTAGAGATCTATTCATTTGTACTTATTGTTCGAGTTCTCTTAAGTTGGTTCCCAAATCTCGACTGGGGTAATCCTGTGCTTACTTCAGTAAGTTCAATCACTGACCCATACCTCAATGCTTTTAGAGGAATAATTCCTCCCATTGGCGGACTTGATCTTTCGGCAATTTTAGCTTTTTTTGCTTTAAGCCTCATGCAAAGACTACTAACCGGAGCCAGTATAACTATGCTAAGTAACTCTATTACTTATTAAAATACATTCGATAAATAGATAAGAAAATCCATCAAGGGCTGCTTAAAATTAAATAAGCTATTTAATTATTTTTAGATTAATAATCAAACACTATCTAAAGTCACCTTCACCACTGATTTTTCCACGTTCTGACCTGCTTGCCAATTTTTTTAAGTTAGATCCAGCAACTTCATCAAGTTTCAATCCAAGCTCACTACTTAGCTGAGCTACGTACCATAAAACATCTCCTAGCTCAAGTTTGATGTCGTAGATAGTTTGATCATCAAAAATACCTTTTTTATCTCGAAGAACTTTTTTTACTTTGTCGGCTACCTCTCCAGCCTCCCCATTAAGGCCTAGAGTTGGATAAATTGGATTTTTTCCAACGTCAGGATAAAGAGCTGTTTTGCGAGCTTCATTCTGGTAATAGTTTAGGTCCATGATTTAGTCTTTAATAACCGATGATGGAAAGGCTTTTGACGTCTAGATCTTATTTACCTTCTAAGAAGAGGTCCTTTTAATGACCAAGAACCAACTCCCAAGGAGGACAAAAATAGTTGCAACCATTGGTCCTGCAACTGAAAGTGCTCAGCAAATCACTGAGCTAGTAAAGGCGGGTGCGACCACATTTAGATTAAATTTTTCACATGGAGATCATAAAGAACATGCTCAACGTATATCCACAATCAGAAGGGTTTCCCAGGATCTAGGTGTAAACATAGGGATTCTTCAGGATCTTCAAGGTCCCAAAATTAGGCTTGGCAGGTTTAAAGAAGGTCCTGTTACTGTCTCAAATGGAGAAAAATTTGTACTCACGTCAAGAAAAGTTGATTGCAATCAAAATATCGCAAATGTAACTTACGAAAAATTGGCAGAAGAAGTTTCATCTGGTAGCAGAATCCTTTTAGATGATGGAAGGGTAGAAATGAAGGTTGAAAGTGTCGACACCTCTGATCAGACCCTTAAGTGTGTAGTAACAGTTGGTGGCGTTCTTTCAAACAACAAAGGAGTAAATTTCCCAGATGTTCAGTTATCTGTTAACGCTCTCACAAATAAAGATAAATTGGACTTGGAATTTGGCTTAAAACAAGGTGTTGATTGGATTGCATTGAGTTTCGTAAGAAACCCTTCCGATATAAAAGAAATAAAAGAACTAATAAAAAAACAAGGCTATTCCACGCCCGTTGTAGCAAAAATTGAAAAGTTCGAAGCTATTGACCAAATCGATTCTCTTTTGCCTCTATGTGATGGAGTAATGGTCGCCAGGGGAGATCTAGGTGTAGAGATGCCTGCAGAAGAAGTTCCCTTAATTCAAAAAGATCTGATCAAGAAAGCAAACAGCCTAGGCATCCCAATAATCACCGCTACACAAATGTTGGACTCAATGGCATCAAGTCCTAGACCAACGAGAGCAGAAGTAAGCGATGTTGCGAATGCAATATTGGATGGAACTGATGCAGTGATGCTTTCTAATGAAACTGCTGTCGGAGATTATCCAATAGAAGCAGTGAAAACCATGGCTACGATTGCAAGAAGAATTGAGCGAGACTATCCACAAAGGGCTATAGAAAGTCACCTCCCTAGTACTATCCCTAATGCAATAAGTGCTGCGGTAAGTAGTATTGCTAGTCAACTAAATGCAGCTGCCATTTTACCACTAACAAAAAGTGGAGCAACAGCTCACAATGTAAGCAAGTTCAGACCTGCAACACCAGTTCTTGCAATTACAAATGAATTATCAGTAGCTAGAAAACTCCAATTAGTATGGGGAGTAACCCCTATTGTAATTGAGAACCAGTCGAGCACTTCTAAGACATTTAGTCTTGCATTAAAGATTGCTCTGGAGAAAAATATATTAAACAAAGGTGATCTGGTTGTTGAAACAGCAGGTACTCTAAAAGGTGTAAGTGGCTCAACAGATTTAATAAAGGTTGCTATAGTTGGCACAGAAGAAAGCTTAGTTGAAATTGGTATTTAAATTAATGGATTTAAATAAATAAATCATGGCAAGAAAGTTACCTATAAATGTCACTGCGCAAATAGCTGTAAGAACACTTAAGTCTAATAAGCTTAGAAGTCTTTTAACTATGTTGGGTATAGTAATTGGCAATGCTTCAGTTATAACATTGGTTGGGGTTGGTAGAGGTGCACAGAATTTAGCTAAAGATCAATTAAGTAACTTAGGAGCCAATGTTCTATTTGTAGTGCCAGGTAATAATGACACTAGAAGAAGAGGTGTTGCCTTCCCAAAAAACCTTGTTTTAAAAGATGCAAAAGCAATTTTAGAGCAAGTACCTACAGTTAAAAGTGTTGCTCCTCAAATAAGTTCCAGTGAAGTTGTTCAATATGGTTCAAAAAGCACAAGTACATCTATTGCAGGTGTCACTCCTGAGTTCCTAACGGTTAGAAGTTTTGAAATATCAAATGGAAGGTTTATTAATAAAACAGATATGAATAGTTCTAGAAGTGTTGTAGTAATAGGACCAGATCTTAAAAACAAATTGTTCCCAAATCAAATAGCAATAGGAAAATTATTGAGAATTAAGGACCAATCATTTAACATAATTGGAGTTATGGCTCCAAAAGGTGCTGTATTTGGAAATAATCAAGATAAAAACGTATATATTCCATTGTCAACAATGGTAAATAGGGTTACAGGTAGAGACCCAACATATGGAGTTAGTCTAAGCTTTATTAGTATTGAAGCTATAAATAAAGAAAGTACTAGTGCAGCAAAATTTCAAATAACAAATCTACTTCGTCAAAGGCATAGAATAATAAGAGAGGATGATTTCGCAGTTAGGTCTCAAAAAGATGCACTTCAAATAGTTACAAATATAACGGGGGGACTAACTCTTATGTTGGGTGCAATTGGTGGTGTTTCTTTAATTGTTGGTGGTATTGGAATTATGAATATAATGTTAGTTTCAGTAAGTGAAAGAACACAAGAAATCGGATTAAGGAAAGCATTAGGAGCAAGGAGTTCAGATGTGCTAATGCAATTTCTAATCGAGGCTCTTATACTTGCTTCATTAGGAGGAGTAATAGGAACAGTATTGGGTTATGGAACTGTCACGACAATTTCATTGCTGACGCCACTACCGGCAACAATTGGTATAAGGACAATAATTTTCACCGTTAGTTTATCTGGATCAATAGGGCTTATCTTTGGAGTTTTACCAGCAAGAAGAGCTTCAAGCCTTGACCCTATTATTGCTTTGAGAAGTTTATAAAAATTCAGGAATAACCGACTAAGTAATATAATTATTTATAAGAAAGAGTGTATTTAAGTAATTACTTTTTAATGCATCTTTCTATATTGATGAACTTTTTGTCTCGCAGAGCGAAATAAATTTAAAGAAAAACCAACGGATTAGAGCAAAATTCATTTAGAATAGATCCGATTAAATAAATTCATGAATCAACGTTGGCGTCTGATACTGCTGTGGTTGCTGCCAGTATGCATGGTATTACTACTTTCTTGGCAAATATTGGGAAGCGGTAGTCAGTCAACTGTAAAAACAAGCAATTTAACTGTTGCGACAAGAAATACTGCTATATCAAAGATGAGTTATGGTCGCTTTCTAGATTATGTAGAGGATGGAAGAGTTACTTCAGTTGACATTTTTGATGGAGGCAGGAATGCAGTAATTGAAGCTATTGACCCTGATTTAGATAACAGAGTACAAAGAATAAGAGTTGACTTACCTGGGCTAGCACCAGAATTAATTAATAAGTTAAAAGAAGAAGGTATTAGTTTTGATATTCATCCAGAAAGGAAAGCACCTCCTGCACTTGGAATAGTAGGAAATTTACTATTCCCAATACTCTTGATAGGGGGATTAATTTTATTAGCAAGAAGATCAAATTCAATGCCTGGAGGTCCAGGCCAGGCCATGCAATTTGGTAAAACGAAAGCCAGATTTGCAATGGAGGCGGAAACCGGGGTTATGTTTGATGATGTTGCAGGTGTAAATGAGGCGAAGCAAGACCTAGAAGAAGTAGTGACATTTTTAAAACAACCAGAACGTTTTACATCTGTCGGAGCACAAATACCAAAAGGAGTCTTATTAGTTGGACCACCTGGTACAGGCAAAACATTACTTGCTAAAGCCATTGCAGGGGAAGCAGGTGTACCATTCTTTTCTCTATCTGGCTCAGAGTTTGTTGAAATGTTTGTAGGTGTAGGTGCAAGTAGAGTTAGAGATCTATTTAAAAGAGCAAAAGAAAATAGTCCTTGCTTAATTTTTATAGATGAAATTGATGCAGTTGGTCGACAAAGAGGTGCTGGTATTGGCGGAGGTAATGATGAAAGAGAGCAAACTCTCAATCAATTACTTACTGAAATGGATGGATTCGAAGGTAATAGTGGAATTATTATAATAGCTGCAACTAATAGACCGGATGTACTTGACTCAGCTCTAATGCGTCCAGGGCGTTTTGATAGACAAGTAAGCGTTGATGCACCAGATATAAAAGGACGTTTATCAATTCTTGAAGTTCATGCAAGAAATAAAAAAATAGATGAGAACCTTTCTTTAGAAAGTATTGCTAGAAGAACTCCAGGTTTCACAGGTGCTGATCTAGCGAACTTATTAAATGAGGCTGCAATACTTACAGCAAGAAGAAGAAAAGATTCAATTACTTTGTCTGAAATTGATGATGCAGTTGATCGAATAATTGCAGGAATGGAGGGACAACCACTTACAGATGGAAAAAGTAAACGGTTAATTGCTTACCATGAAGTTGGGCATGCTCTTATTGGATCACTAGTTAAGGATCATGACCCTGTTCAAAAGGTGACTCTTATACCAAGAGGTCAAGCTAAAGGTTTGACTTGGTTTTCTCCTGATGATGATCAAATGTTGATTAGTAGAGCTCAACTTAAAGCCCGAATAATGGGAGCATTAGGTGGAAGGGCAGCTGAAGATATTGTGTTTGGAAGGGCTGAGGTAACTACAGGTGCAGGAGGGGATATTCAACAAGTTGCCTCAATGGCAAGACAAATGGTCACTAAATTTGGGATGAGTAATCTAGGGCCAGTGTCTCTAGAAGGAGATAGTCAAGAAGTATTTATAGGAAGAGATTTAATGACTAGGAATGATATATCTGATGCAATCTCAAAACAAATAGATGAACAAGTTAGAATCATGGTAAAGACATGTTATGAGGAAACATTAGAAATAGTAAAGAAGAATAGAGAAGCAATGGATCATCTAGTAGAGCTTCTAATAGATAAAGAAACTATGGATGGAGAGGAGTTTTGCAAAATCCTTTCATTATATTCAGAGATTCCAGCAAAGGAAAGAACAGTACCTGTTCTAAATTAATTAACTGCCGAATCACACTGACTGGATAGGTCTTCTGTTAAAGATATTATCAATCAATCCATAATTCTTAGCTTCCAAAGGTGACATAAAAAAGTCTCTATCTGTATCTTCTCTTATTCTCTCTAAAGGCTGACCTGTTCTTTCAGATAACTCCATGTTCAATCTATCCTTAAGAAAAAGAATTTCATCTGCTTGTATTCGAATATCACTAGCTTGACCACGAGCACCTCCCAATGGCTGGTGGATCATGATTCGAGAATGTTGAAGACTACTTCTTTTGCCTTTTTCTCCTGCACATAGTAAAAAAGCACCCATGCTTGCAGCGAGCCCAACACAAACAGTATGAATATCGGGCTTTACATGTTGCATGGTATCAAAAATACCAAGTCCGTCATAGACAGAACCACCTGGAGAGTTTATATACAAATAAATATCCTTTTCAGGGTCTTCTGCTTCAAGGAAAAGTAATTGAGCGACGATTCTGTTAGCAGATTCATTAGTGACCTGCTCTCCTAGAAAAATTATCCTTTCTCTAAGCAAACGAGAATAAATATCAAACGCCTTTTCTCCTCTCCCTGACTCTTCTATAACTATTGGAATCATCTTGGTAGTGTTCGGTTTACATGATCTTAACTGGGGCACTGGCGGAGCTAAGGTCTTTTAAGAACTAATGAGAAAAAGATCTTGAGCCAACAACAAACAGTATCTGACAGCAAACTAGCTTTCAACAAGGCCTTTCCATATGTAATCCCGCCTATCTACAGAAGAGTCGCTGACGAACTAGTTGTGGAGCTTCATTTACTGAGCCAACAAAAAAGATTCAAAATCAATAGCCTCTTTGCCGTAGGGCTAAGAAAAATATTTAATGATATGACCAAAGGCTATCAACCAGAGGATCATATAGAGAAATTATTTGATGCTATTTGTAGATCTAATGGATTTGACACTCGAGATATCAAATTCAAGGCCGAATCTATCTCAGAGAAAGCAAAAGAATTGAAAACAATAGACATTAAAGAACTTATAAAAAATGAATCTGATGTTATATCTAACGTTAGCTACAGACAGAATGATGATAATATAGAGCAGAGTATTTACTATTCAAGAATACAAACGGTAGGAATCCTGACCCTCCTCGAGAATAGTCAAGAAGGTAAAGCAGAAAATAAAGATATTATAGGAGAAAAAGCTAAGGATATTGGAGAAGAGTTAGGTTTTTCCAAAACCAGAATAGAAAAGGATATAAGCTTATACAGAGGAACAATTAAAAGAATCACAGAAGCATTAGAAATAATCAAAGAAGGAATTGAAGCGGAAAAGAGAAAAAACAAATCAAGGGAGGTAAGTAACGCTAATTGATTGACTATTTAAGAAAATTACTAATTACTAGTCTTTTTTTCTTTTATTATCTTTCCATTGTATTAAGGTAATATAGATAACTGCCAATGTTATAAAAACAAGCAAAACGAAAGACCCCAAAATGAGTGTACTTGTAGGGGTCAAATATTGAAATGAGTCAAACATGCCTATATGTCTATAGAGCCATCACCATTCCTACCCCAAACAACCATTGCTATGGAGAGTGTAAAAACAGCAGCAAGTGCTGCCCAACCAAAGGTGAAAAGCATCCGAAAAGAGCAATTGTGTACATTATATTATGCAGAGGTGTTAAGTGATAAAAGAGCTACTACTAAGCTAAATCCCTACTAGAATAGATAAGTTTTCAAAAGGTAATGGGTCGCTTAGTAATAACTCATAGTTCATATATTGATGGATTAATAGAAGTTCTTAAAAAAGTAAGCAAAATAAAAAACATTCAAACAGTAACTCCAGGTGTCTTGAAAAAGGCGAGAGGTAAAAGCGAACATCTACGCATAAAGGTTTCTATTAAAACGATAGGAGGGTTTAAACTAATAGCAAGAAAAGGGAGTATGACACAAGAAGTATTTGTAATTACAAAGGTAGATCAGAAAGAATTACAAAAAATGATAGAAAACGTGCTTAAAAATCATTGAAGAATAAAATCATCTGAAGTGTCTTTATAATTTTCAGGAAGAGCATGATAAAGGTCTTGCAATAACTCTTCTTTGATTGCGTTCATAGCCTCCTCTAATTCGTAGCTATAATCTTTATCGTTGATCATAATCAAAATTTATTTATTTTATCCTGCAGGAAATAACTAGCTTGTCATAAAAGTGTAACAAGATTAAACGATGAGCAGTAGACTCAAATAAAATAAATGAAATTAACTTAGTACTTGCAATGAAAAAGAAAGATATATACACTAAGTATTAATAATATGATTTCTAAATCTTAAAGCATTGAATTGATGAAATTTATTAAATTAATGCTTATTTTGCTCGTAGCAGAACCGGTCATGGGTGAGAACATTAATCAGAGCATGATAAAGTTTTGCCAAAAAAGCAGTAACTATGCAAGATGTGTTAAAAGCATGAAGAATTTAGGAAGAGTCAAGGAACCACCAACATTTTCCAATTCAGAACCTATACGCCTGGAAGTAATTCCTTTCAACAAGGCAAAGTTTAAAAAGACAACTAGTAGAAGTAGAAAATACCAAAAGAAAGTTTATAAATACAAGCAATATCAAAATAAAAACGATGACTGGTGGGAAGATATATAGAAGGTCTCTAGATGTTCTGAAGTGAGGTATCCTTCTTTTCTAGGCACAAATCGTAAATGATAGATTTTTCAAATATTTGTTTAGGATCTTCCCATCCCTTCCAATCACCGTTAAGTTCTTTGACATTAATTTTTTTACTATAACAATTTATTGCTAGATATAATGGTTTCTTTTGCAAATTAAGTGTTGGAGCTATATGACTGTTTCCCTTAGTGGCCCACATTTCCCAATTAACCCTAAGAGGACCATACTTACGCCATTGAGCTGAGTAACTAGGTTTAGTATTATTTGGTTTAACAGCTTTTTTATTGTGTTTGATGCAACCCTTGTAATCAGTAGCAGTTAAACACTGATCATGTAACTCAGGCAACTCATGTGCGTATAAAAAAGGAGATGGAAGAAAATAAGGAACTAAAAGTAATAATGTGTAAACAATCATAATTAAATATATAATAATATTAAATATATAATAATATTATTATATTGCAAGTTGTGGGCTCATTGAAACCTTTGTCTATTAACTAATTAAATTTCATATTCATTTTCGAACTGCTCAAGCAGCTTATAGTAATTTTGGCGAATTAAGCTAGTCTCAGGTGTAACTCCTGAAGATGTATACAAATTGCTGAGCGATAGATACTCAACTAAAACTAGTTGAAATGCTGATCTATATTCGGATTGGATATCTTCCTCGTCTATATCATTTATCTTAGCGGAGATAAGCTCAACCTTCTTTTTAGCAGTAGCTATTTCCTTTTCTAGTTCACGGTCAAGTTTTCTACGTTTCTTTGGCATGGTTCTTAGGAGATTTTTCAGAATAGCTAAGGTTAGGTTTTTATAGAAAGAATAATGAAATTAGAAACAGTTATTCCACATTAGCAAAGAAGATGTAAAAAATATCATTTAAGTGTTTTCACAGCTAGCAAATCAGGATATATTTGAAAAGCTAAATGCTAAGCTAATGAGCGAGGAAAAGGATAACCCATCCTATCAAGGTGGGAAATCATTAAATAAAGTCAAACTAGACCAAAAAAACATGAATAATAACAGCGACAAAATAAATCTGCCTTGGTGGGTTGAATTATTTTTTGTTCAAATAGGTCTTCCTGACAGGTGGCTAAGGCCATTGTTAAATAAGAAAAGACAAGCAAAAATATTATTAAGTAATAATAAAAAAATTATTTACTATACCCTACTACTATTGCTGACATTGATCTATTTTCAACCAATACTTAAAAAAGCAACAAATGCTAACAAATGTATAAGTTCCGCAAAACTAATTTTGAGTCAAAATGAACTATTTAATGAAGATAACCATAAACTTAATATACTCTCAAATCACATATGCAACGGCGGGGATTTGCTGTCGTTAGAGTCAAAAATAAATAAGAGTGAATAAATAATATTAATTATTTCTTGATTTTTTTCTAAGGTCGTAGGTAGGCTTTTTATTTACTTTTTCACCTTCAATTAAAAAAGAAAAGAGATTCAGAATCCTTCCAAAGAAAGGTACCCAAAAGTTTTCATACAAGAAAGAAAGAACTCTGATCATAATTTTCTTATTACTTTACATTAAAAAATTTTAAAAGGATAAACACTTAATATAATTAGATAAAGATTTATATTGTCTATTAAATAAAGAATAGTTGTTTATTTTATAAAATTCAAACTAGGATTGAATATTCAGCAAATGTCATAAGACCCTATTTTAAATTAACCTAGTGGAAAATGAGAAAAGTGCCCTAGAATAAAGTGGTGAAAATATATGTATAAAAATTCCAATAACAATCCAATTAAAACGATTGAGTGTTAAAATTTATTTAATCTATTAACTTTGATAGCGGAAAATGGCAACTGCAAAAGAAAAGAAAGAGGAAGTAAAACTTGCATTAAAACAACTTCGCATAGAATTAAGAGAAATGCACTTAGGTGTTACTGAAAATCTCACTCTCCCTGAAGCAGCTGAAGTAAAAAAACTGATGACAAAAATGGATGATTTGTTAAAAGTAGTAGAACCTAAATCAGCAAGTAGAGCAAGAAAAAAGAAATGAGTACGCTTTACTTGATTACTGAATTATTTAAGTATTTTGCTTAAGAAAGTCTAACTTATAAATCAGACGGTTTGTGAGGATATCTATCTGCTGCTGGTTGAATTTAAAATAAGTGTTGTACCTATCTCTCTGTGCTGTGAGGAAATCTGGGGAAAAGTGAGTTTTGATGTTCTTTTGCATAGCAAAAGCAATAGATTCAATAAGACCATCTCAACAGAAAATTCCACGAAGTCAAGGGTTGATTAGGATAAAACGATTTATTTAAAAAACTATATTCATAATAGAATATGATAAACAGGTTGATTAGTTGCCTCAATGAGAGTTTCAGGAATTAAAAGTCTGTTATTGCTGGCCATACCAGTAATTCTAAGCGGGTGCGAGCTAATGAGTAAATTAGAAAAGACTGTCCTAGAGAGGATTGATAATAATAAAAAAGACATTACATTGATTGAGAAAAAACAAGTAACTGTCTCATGTGGCAAAAATAAGTTAAAAAAATACACAGATGATGGATGGAAAGTCATAAGTGCTACAAAGGAAGAGATAGTTTGTACTTGGAAAACTGAAAGAGCTACACCAGGATGTGACATTGAGAGAGATAAGGGTTGCAGAATTACAGTTCCAGACAAGATGGGCAAGCAAATAAGTTATCAGCTTGAGAGAAAAACCAAAAAAGATTCATTAGAATAAAATTTTTTGACAGTCATGAAAAATAAATCTAAAGATTTAAAATATGATGAAGAAAAATTGGACAAAGAGCTAGATGAAAGTATTAATAGTTTTTTAGAAAATTTAGAACAGCTGGAAATAATAAAAGATATAAAAACAGCAAAATCGCAAATACAAGAAATTCTAAATGAAAAAATATTTAATGATACTAAAGATGATTGACTAAAAATTATTGATTAATATCATCTTCTTCAACACTTGAGCCGATATTATTATTCTCTTCTAATAGATTAGTATCCGTTTGGTTATAACTAGGAATATCTTCAGAATCTAAAATTTCAATTGCAGCAGAATTGTTGTATGAATCATCTAAAGACTTAGTACTTTCAGTAATTGATTGTATAAGATTGTCATTTTGAATTAAAGGTGTTTTACCATCATCAGTAGTAGACGATTTAGTATTGGTTTGATCGATAATATCTGGGTTAATATTTAATATTTCATCCTTTTCGGATGATTCTTTATTCTTCGTCTCATTTATTGATTCGATTAACTCTTGATTTTTATCAGATTGAGTAGCTTTGTATTCATTATCAACTTGCTCTGTATCATCTGGGAATAGACTTCTAACAGCTCTATATAAACGTACAAAGTTTTCAAAAAGCTGTTTAAAGTTTGTGTATATGTCTAAAATTATTGATTTGATTAATTGTGCCTTCTCCCCTTTATTAATAATTAGCAGCAATGTAATTGTTGCAATAATAGAAAATAAAAGAAGGATGGCAATGATCATGATGTAATGGGTTTCTTATAGGGTCTAGTTAAATAAAGTAAATCACACCTTTCTATAATAATAGCATTATTGACTGGAAAGAGTTGAAATTTTAGTGAGTGATAAAAGCACGTTAATATAAGAACATATCAAAGGTGAGCAACTCAGACATGCTATCAAATGAATGAATAGCATGTCTCAAAAGATAACGAAGCCAAATTAGAAACAACCCTGTTTTCTAAATCAAGAATAGAATATAGTTAATAAAAAAGTTAATTCATGCAAATAATATTTTCTATACTAATGCTGATTCCAATTTTTATTAATATAAATATTGTAAATGCAAAAGAAGCTCTAGGGTTCGAATATTATTACAATATCTGGGTCGAAAAGAGTGCTTTGGCAAGTAATTATCTAACAGAATCAGAGAAAGCTTTTGAAAATGGAGATGAATTAACTGGATGTGCTGCTCTAACAAAAGCTAGCAATTTTGGGATAGAAGCGACAAATTCCTTAATTAGTGCAATTAATACAACAGAAACAAAAGATGGTTTGGATAATTTAGAGGTTGGACTTCAAAAGTGGATTGAGCTTGGAGAAGCATGCTAAACAATGAAATTAAATATTCAGATCAATATAAATAGAAAATTCATATTTAGTTCATCAATAATTATTTTTATATCTTTATTTTATCTATTCCTAACTCCATATATCTCCTTATTATTATTAAATCAATCTATCAAAAACAAAAACTATATACAAACCAATAGATATATAGACTATCCATCAGTTAGAAAGAGTATTAGAGGCCAATTATCAAAGTCAATAACTAAAACTGTCACACAAGAAATGAAAGAAAATAGATATATGCTTCTAAGCTTGATATTTATTAAACCCATTGTTAATGGACTGGTTGAGGTGGCTATTAATTCAATTATTACACCAGAAGGACTGATTTTATTATTAGAGAAAGGTCAAATAAATAATGAGAGTTTAAAGGATAAAAATAATCCAGAAAAAGAATTAAACGGTTCTAGTAATTTGGATACTAATAAGAAACCAAATATAAACCTATATTATAAGAATTTAAACTTATTTGTTCTGGAAAATAAGATTGATAATATAGAAAAGCCTATTAAAGCATATTTCAAAAGAGATGGGTTGAGTAAGTGGAGGCTTTTTTCAATAAAAATTCCTGAAGAGATAATAAGATTCTAATATTATTATTTTATATAAATATATCATTTATATAAAATAAATCGGAGCGGCGGGATTTGAACCCACGACCCCCACTACCCCAAAGTGGTGCGCTACCAAGCTGCGCTACGCCCCGTATTTATAAAGCTATCATATGACATTCATCTAATCTAGTTTATCCAAAAACCTTTTGTACCTATCATCCTTTAATTTTGTGAGAATAAGTTCAGATAATGAATCCCGACATTCTCTGGCATATCCATGAATACGTAAATTGGAAGCTAATAGTCTAAGATCTCTCATTTTCATAGATGATAATCTTATTTCGGGGATGTCGTTACCGATATATTGCCTTAATTTTAAATTATTATAAAAGTAAGAATTATATATATATATAATAACGCTAGCAATAGTTTCAGGAATAATAACTATAACTATTGCCATGGAAGCATATAAATATATATATGCTTTGGGTAATTTAACTAGTGATTCTTTTTGGGGAGGCACCTCTGACTTAAACACTTATAATCAGTTGATAAGATTAATTTTACAAATAAAAACTAAAAGATAAGTCTAAGTGATAGGAAGTGAATGTAATTGAGAAGATGAACTATCCTTCCATTCAATTGAATTATCTATTGAGTTGTAATGTGGCCTTGTTGAAAAAATAAATATAAATACAAGGATTACTGTAAGGAATAAAGCTAAAAAGACAGCTTTATCAGGTAACGGTTCATTCATAAGTTTAATTTTTCTTTCTTCAAGCAGTATAGGTATCTATTGAATACTCTGAAAATTTATCTTAATAAAGTTATGCCATTAATTTCTATAAGAATTTAATGATTTTATCAAATGGGTTCATTGCTTGTTCTAAGTACACAATGATTTATTTTCCAGTTATAATTCTTCCATATTTCATCCTTAAGCAAATAGTTAGAGCCAGGAAATTCCCCAAGAGTTACTTTAGTAGGCATGGCAGAACAATATGGCCTATTGAATGGCCTAGCCAAATATTGCTGATGGTATTCTTCTGCTAAGTAATAATTTTTTTTAGTTGTTATTTCTGTTGTTATATCTCCATAGCCATGGTTTTTAAGTCGATTTTGATAAAATTCTCTAGTTGCTAATGATATTTTATTTTGAAATTCGTCATTTGTGTATATTGCTGAGCGATACTGACTTCCATAGTCATTACCCTGACGATTTCCTTGAGTGGGGTCATGGCATTCCCAAAACAATTTCAAAAGATCGCTAAGATCAATTTTAGATTTATTCCAAACAACTTGTACAACCTCAGCATGACCTGTTGTGCCAGAACAAACTTGTTTATAACTAGGGTTAAGAAGGTTTCCTCCAGAATAACCAACAGAAGTAGTAATTACACCTGGCAACTTCCAAAAAGCTTTTTCTGCTCCCCAGAAACATCCACAACCAAAAAGAATTGAATCACTATCCTGATCTAAAGTTTGTATAAGTGATGTACCGAGAATAAAATGTTTTAATTCCTCTTTTTTACTACTTTGATTTGTCATAAAAATATTGTCAAAGAATGATTTAATCATAAAAGCATCTCAATCAATCAGTTTGAGTAGGTATTAATTGAATATGATTTAACAACGTAGTAACAAAAGCAAAGAGTAAAAATGGCAAGCTTAGTACCAAGATCAACCCAACACCAACCAAAGCAAATATTGGTCTAGAAGATCCCATCAGACCTAAACCAGAAGCAAGGCTAACAAAGATAACTAGCATCCAGGCTAAAACCTGAATATAAATATCTCCGAAAGTTAGGTCACACCTAACGGTGTATTTCTCATTGAGGCTCATATAAGTAAAATAAATTAGGTTTAAGTAAATAAAGTAAGAGGTTTTGCAATTGAGGTCTTCTTAATTTTAGCTCTAGTTGTTCATAGCTAAAGTGATTAATCATTAACTACAGCTTGATTTAAGTTTTCCTGGGCTTGTTCTCTTTCCCATAATTTTTTATAAGTGCCTTGAACATTGACTAATTCCGAATGTTTACCTTGTTGAACAAGGTGTCCTTTATCAAGAACAATTATACGGTCACAAGCCGCCGCCGCAGATAATTGATGACTAATCATTAAAACAGTACGATTTGATTGATGTCTTATAGAAGAAAGAATTGCAGAAGCGGTCTTGTTATCAACACTAGCCAAAGCATCATCTAAAACAATTATAGGAGAGCTAACCAATAGAGCCCTTCCCAAAGCCGTTCTCTGGCGTTGTCCCCCGCTAAGAGTTATGCCTCTTTCTCCCACCAAAGTATTAAATCCATCAGGAAAGCTTCTAATGTCATCAATAAGGTTTGCTTGTGAAGCGGATTCCTCAACTTGTTCCATAGAAGCTGATGGATCTCCATATTTAATATTTTCTGCAATGCTGCTTGTAAATAAATAACCCTCTTGAGGAACTAAAGAAATGTTTTCACGCAAGTCTTCCAAACGCATATCGACGATGTCAATATCATCTAAATAAAGTTGACCCTTTGGAACCTCAATCATTCGACCAATAGCCCTTGCTAAAGTAGTTTTTCCACATCCAACAGGTCCAACAATTGCAACCAATTCTCCTGGTTGAATAATAAAGCTAATGTCCTGCAACATATTCTTATTGCTCTTTTCATAACTAACAGTTAGTCGTTTTGCTTCTAATTTTCCGTAAACAGGTTTTTTTAAATCAACAGGTTCTAAAGGATTTCTAATAGTTGGTTTTTTTTCAAACAACTCTTCAACTCTTTCAAGGCTTACTTGGCCAACTTGAAAAGTATTCAAAGTAAATCCCAATAGAGCTGTTGGAAAAACTAATCGTTCTACATAAAGAATAAGAGCAACCAAACCTCCAATGGTTAGAGTTCCTTTCTCAAGTTGTCCACTACCAATTGCAATCAATAATAGAAGAGATATTGAAGAAATTCCTTGAAGTAAAGGAAAGAGTGTACTAGCTGTTCGAGCAAGATTAATTGCTGCATCTCTATAATTATTGTTAAAGACAGAAAACGCTTTTCTCTCATAACTTTCTTGTCCATAAATCTTAATTGCACTAATCCCTGACAAGTCTTCTTGGATTAATTCGCTAAGTGTAGATAATGCTTGTTGCTGTCTCTTTCTTTGACGAACCATTCGTCCACCAAAAAGTCCAACAATACCCAACATCAATGGATAAAGTGCAACTGATGTAACTGTCAAGAAAGGGTCAATTGAAAGCATTGCGGGAATTGTGAAAGCATATGCAAGAAGGGTGTTTGTAAGACTAAGAATTGTAAATCCTAATAATCTTCTAATGTTCTCGACATCACTAGTTGCTCTACTAATAACTTCGCCACTACCAGTTTCTTGAACCCATCCAGGTTCTTGGCAAAGCATATGATCAAATATACGTTGACGGAGATTAACTTCAACTTGCCGACCAACACCAAAAACAAGTTGTCTAGATAAAAGACGAGTAATACCCATAAAACTTGCTAATAAGACTATCCACAAAGCTTGGTTAAAAACTTCTTTTACCGTGAAATCATCTCGTAGCTCATCAACAATATTTCTTACTTCCATTGGGATGGTGACACTTAAAATATTTACAGCCACCAAACAAATTGCTCCTAAGAACAACGTTCTTCTATGTGGCCTTAAATATCGGCTTACTAGATCTAAACGAAATGTAGACATGCCTTTATTACTATGTTGTTAAGGCTAAGCATCAATGCCTTGAAAGTGTGGAGTTTTTTGGAAATCGATGAACAGAGTCTTATGAATCCAGAACAAAGCCATCCCCTTTATGCGGTTGATAGAGAGCTTGTTAACCGATTATTAGCAAAAACAATACCTAACGAAGAGGATTTAGTCGACCTAGCAAGGTTGCTAATTAGGTATGAAGGATTCTCAGGAGCAGTGGATTTAAAAAGAGACATTATTAAATCAATGGAAAAATGGGGTTTTACACGCGAAGAGCTAAACGTAAAAACACGTAAAATTTGGCAGAAAGGATTTAAGCCTGGAATGTCTTCAAACGATGTTGTGGGCTCAGGTTTTGATACGGCTGACAAAGATGAAAAATAAATCGAACAAAAAATTTTCGAACATCTACTCGCAATCAAGTTAAATTTGAGTGATAGTAGATTTGTCCCCATCACTTGGCCCGGAGTGCAGAGCACCCGGGTTTTTTTCTAACATATGTCCTCTGTTTCTAAATCCTGGTCTGAACTACTGGAGTCTCTTTTAAATAGAGAAGATTTATCGAATTTAGAAGCCACCAATCTTATTCGAGCTTGGCTAAATGAGGAGTTGTCTCCTGTACAAACAGGCGCTTATTTAACGGCTCTACGTGCCAAAGGGGTTACAGGAGTTGAACTTGGATCAATGGCAAAAATATTAAGAGAAGAAAGCCAGCTTCCATATTTAAAGCCTCAATTAGAAATGGTTGATACTTGTGGAACTGGAGGAGATGGTGCTGATACTTTTAACATTTCAACAGCAGTAGCTTTTACTGCCTCTGCCTGTGGAGCGAAAGTTGCTAAACATGGCAATAGGAGTGCTAGCGGGAAAGTAGGTTCTGCTGATGTACTAGAAGGCCTAGGAATAAAACTCGATGCCCCTTTAGAATCAGTTGTTGAAGCGATAAATCATGTAGGCATAACCTTTTTGTTTGCTCCTGCCTGGCATCCTTCTTTAATTAATCTTGCACCTTTACGTAGAAGTTTAGGAATTAGAACAATTTTCAATTTATTAGGACCATTGGTCAATCCTCTTAGACCTAGCTCACAAGTGTTAGGGGTCGCAAAACCTGAATTACTTGACCCAATGGCTGAGGCTCTAAAAGATTTAGGCTTACAAAAAGCAATTGTTGTATATGGAGCTGGGGGACTAGATGAAGCTTCTCTAGAAGGAGATAATGAATTGAGGTTCCTGGAGAATGGTGTTATCAATTCTAAAACAATTAAATCTAATGATTACGGATTAACTAGTACTCCAAACACCTCTCTTAAAGGCGGGGATCTTGAACGTAATACAGAGATTCTTAAGGCAGTTCTTCAAGGAAAAGGTACTAACTCTCAACAAGATGTTGTGGCATTAAATACATCTTTGGTCTTATGGGTTTCAGGTGTAGAAACTGATATTCAATCAGGTGTAGATAAAGCTTTGGCTTGTCTGAAATCTGGACTAGCTTGGGATCAATTGGAAAAGCTAAGAGAAAGACTTGATTCAACCTCTAATTAAAAACCTACTATTACTTGATCTGATGAATAAACTTGAAACTGATAAAGCTGTTTTAATCCTTGAAGATGGAAGCTTTTTAGAAGGTCTAGCCATTGGTTGCAAAGGAACTGCGATAGGAGAAGTTGTTTTTAATACAGGTATAACAGGCTATCAGGAAGTTTTAACTGACCCAAGTTATTTTGGCCAATTAATCACCTTTACCTACCCAGAGATAGGAAATACAGGAGTTAATTCAGATGATCAAGAATCAAGCTCATCTAGTGTTAGAGGCCTTATAGTTCGTCAACTTTCGGCAAGGTCGAGTAACTGGCGTTCTAAAGACACATTAAATAATTGGCTTAAGAGTCAAAAAGTGGTTGGTATTTCCGGGATTGATACAAGAGCACTTGTTAGGCATTTACGAGAATATGGATCTATGAATGGAGTAATAAGTACAGAAATAGACTTATCACCTAAAGAATTACTAGAAAGGTTAAAGAAGGCTCCTAACATAAAAGGATTGAACATGGCTAAAAAAGTATCAACTAAAACTCAATACAAATGGAACTCATTATGCAACGTAAGTTTCGACAAAAGAATTAAGGAGAGAAGAAAGACTCCTTTTAAAGTAGCAGCTATAGATTTTGGCATAAAGAAATCAATTCTAAATCGATTAGTTGCTCATGGTTGTGAAATAGTTGTACTACCTTTTGATTCAGACTTGTCAACAATCTTAGAACTTAAGCCAGATGGGATTTTCCTATCCAATGGACCAGGAGATCCCGCAGCTGTAATAGAAGGAATAAATTTAGCTAAAAACCTAATTGAGAAAGTAAACCTCCCTATCTTTGGAATATGTCTAGGTCATCAAATTCTTGGACTTGCTCTTGGGGGAAAAACCTTCAAGCTTAACTATGGTCACAGAGGCTTAAACCATCCTTGTGGAAAAGCTGGTCGTTTGGAAATTACGAGTCAAAATCACGGTTTTGCGTTACAAGCCGATTCATTACCCAAAGAACTTGTCAAAGTGACCCATTTCAACCTCAATGATAAAACTGTTGCAGGAATTGCAATGCTTAACAAGCCGGTATTTGGAGTTCAATATCACCCAGAAGCCAGTCCAGGCCCTCATGACGCAGATCATCATTTTGAACGTTTTGTTTCTCTGATGGGAGAAAGTCGATCAACCGTGGTTTAGATCGTCCTAGCTAACTACACTTCGTGCCATATGTATTCGGAGGCAGATCCCATAAACGAATTACAGAAGCTCACCGTATCTCTTCGAGGTGGGTTCGAACGTCGCCAAGGATGCTTGGTCTTTTACTTCACAGGGCAGCTTGATGCCTACTCAGAAAAACAATTTAATAGCTATGTCAGTGATGTGCTTAAAGCCAATCCTTTATCAGTGGTTATTGACCTAACCAAAATCGATTTCATTGACTCATCGGGTCTTGGAGCTATGGTCCAAACAGCCAAGCAATGTAAAAAGTCGAAACGCTCATTCCTTGTTGTGGGTAACCCAAGGGTGGTCCAAACCATCAAATTGGTGAGACTTGAAGAATTTCTACATCTTGTATCTGACTTAAAAACTGCGTTAACTCAACTAGCAGCTTGACTAATTGGATTAAAAATCAAATTCCTTCAGGTTGTCCAGATCAATTGAGGCCCTCCCAATTAGCTTGGCTAGGAGATGCAGTATGGGAAATGCACCAGCGATTAAAGCATTGTGACAGGCCTGCACGCTCAAAGGATCTTCACTCTTATGTGGTTGAAGAAGTAAAGGCTGCTGCTCAAGCCAAAGCCCTATCCGTACTAGAACCTCATTTATCAGAGATAGAAAAAGAATATGTCCGTAGAGGTCGCAATAGTGCGGGAAGAGGACCTAGAAAAGGTGAAGCAGTAATTTATGCAAAAGCGACAGGCTTTGAGACAATAATTGGCTGGCTCTTTTTGAAGAATCCAACAAGGCTTTCTCAACTCTTAGAACGATTAGAGGAGACCGTAAAAAAACCTCTGAATAACTAATCCAATGAGTTACCGTTCCGATCAACGATCAAACCGCTCCTATAGGTCAAACACTCCAAAAGGTGACGGAAGAAATCATACAAGAATTTCTTCTAAAGACAGAAGGAAAAACAATTTAAAAAATAACGAAAGTAATCAATATCGCTCGGCAAGGAAGCAGGGAGAAATAAAAGAGAACAAATCATTCAATCAACAAGAATTTTCTTATGCTAGAAAAGCTGATCAAAGAAGAAATAGACCTTCCAACTTAGATCAAAATTCTTACAAGTTAAGAAGAAGATCAACTAATATGGTTGTAACGGCTAATCAAAAAGGAAGTTTCAGATCTGAGAGGAAAGTTAACCTTAGCTCAGGAGAAGTAAACAATGAAACAAGATATAACCAAAGAACTGAAAGTAGATTAATTTTAGAGAATGTAGATGTTGGGAAAGAACTTCCAAATGACATTTTATGGGGGATACATTCAACCAAGGCAGCGCTAGAGACAGGTAGACCTATTCATAGAATTTGGTGTACAGCAGAAATAAGGAATTCCCAAAAGTTTCTTCAATTACTTCGTGATGCAAAACTAACAGGGGTACTAATAGAGGAAGTAACTTGGGCACGCTTAGGACAACTAACAAAAGGGGCTGTTCATCAAGGGATTGCCATACAAACAGCAGCTGCAGAAACATTAAACTTGAAGACTCTTATAGATGCTTGTGATTCCTTAGATGAGACACCTCTATTAGTTGCTTTGGATGGTCTCAAAGACCCACAAAACCTTGGAGCAATAGTTAGGTCAGCTGAAGCGATGGGTGCTCATGGCGTTGTTATACCACAAAGAAGAAGTGCAGGTTTAACAGGTTCTGTTGCAAAAGTTGCAGCAGGTGCTTTAGAGCATTTGCCTGTTGCAAGGGTAGTAAACCTAAACAGATCATTAGAACAATTAAAGGATGCTGGATACAGGATTGTTGGGCTAGCAGAAGAAGGTGAAGTAACTCTCCCTGATGCAGATCTAGAAGGTCCTTTAGTAGTTGTTACTGGATCAGAAGATAAAGGTATTTCACTAGTGACTAGAAGACATTGTGATCAATTAATTAAAATTCCATTACGAGGAGCCACCACAAGCCTTAACGCATCTGTTGCGACCGCACTTTTACTATATGAGGTTGCAAGAAATAGTTGGATGAAAGGTTTAAAAGGATCTGCACCATCACCAAAAACTATTCGTGCAAAAGTTTCAAAGGAGAATGACTCCAAAATAAATTGAGCTATCAGTAAAATATATTATTTTATAAACCTTTTTTCCTAGACAACAACGGAACTAGAAATTAACCCAATACACCTTTTTAGCTTTAAAAATATAGATATATGTCCTTTTCTAGAAGTTATCAAAAATCATTCCAAGACGAATTCAATACCCTCGTGCGTCAGGGATCACAATCCTTTTGATTATTTTGACTTTTTTAAAGGCAGAATAGTAATAGACGCCTAACAAAAAAATGGGCCCAATCAGGGCGATTCGAAGCTTAGGAAACAGGATTGGGATGGCATGGTGGGCCAAGGTTGAAACTAACCAACCAAATGGAACCTACTGGTTTGGACCATTCCTAACCCGAAAAAGCCTTAACGGCTCTCTTCCCATGTTCGAACAAGACCTATCTAATGAGGGCAGTCAAGGCATTAATCACAGTTTGGTTAGATGCCGCAAAGCCGAACCCTTTACTCTTTAATCAAGACGCTACAGAATCCTGATAGCGTCAAATCACAAAATCCCTAACGAAGAATGTCTATCGCCGAATGGCGTCATCAACTAAAAAATGGACAAATTTCTGCTCGAGAATTAGTTGATGAGCAACTTTCAAGAATTGCTTCTATAGATAAGCATCTTCACTCGTTTTTAGAAGTAACTAAAGATAGAGCAATTGCTGATGCAGAAAAAATTGATAAAGCACGTTCAGAAGGAATTAATCTTCCACCTCTTGCAGGGATTCCAATAGCAATAAAAGATAACCTTTGTACTAATGGAATAAAAACAACTTGTTCAAGTCGAATGCTCGAAAAGTTTGTCCCACCATATGAATCAACAGTTACGCAAAAATTATGGGAAGCAGGGGCCATTTTGATTGGCAAAACAAACTTAGATGAATTTGCAATGGGAAGCTCTACAGAAACTTCCGCATTTGGCGCAACTGCAAATCCTTGGAACCACAAAATGGTGCCTGGAGGAAGTTCAGGAGGTAGTGCTGCCGCAGTGGCTGCTGGTTTATGTACAGCTTCATTAGGTTCTGATACTGGAGGGTCTATAAGGCAACCAGCTTCTTTTTGTGGTGTTGTTGGCCTGAAACCAACATATGGTCGAGTAAGTCGTTGGGGGCTAATCGCATTTGCAAGCTCACTCGATCAAGTAGGTCCTTTAACAACATCTGTTGCCGATGCAGCTGAGATTTTGCAAGTAATTGCAGGAAAAGATCCCAAAGATTCAACGTGTTTAGATATTGATGTTCCAGATTATTTAGAGACACTTAGCCATCCAATTAAAGGTTTAAAAGTAGGATTAATTCGCGAATGTTTTCACCAAAAAGGACTTGCATCACAAGTCAAAGAAACTGTTTTGCAAGCAGCAAATAAATTAGAGATGTTAGGAGCAGAGCTAATAGATATATCTTGCCCCCGATTTAATGATGGAATAGCTACTTATTACGTGATTGCCCCTTCAGAAGCTTCCGCAAATCTAGCTAGATATGACGGAGTTAAGTATGGATTTCGAATTGATGGAGCTGAAAGTTTAGCCAAGATGACTTCTCTTAGCCGTGCAAAAGGGTTTGGTCCTGAAGTACAAAGAAGAATATTAATAGGAACATATGCACTTTCAGCAGGTTATGTTGATGCTTACTACAAAAAAGCTCAGCAAGTAAGAACTCTTATTCGCAAGGACTTTGATAACGCCTTTAATAAAGTAGATGTTCTTCTCACTCCTACGGCTCCATCTACAGCATTTCCAGCAGGTGAACATGAGAATGATCCTTTATCAATGTATCTATCTGATCTTTTAACTATTCCTGCCAACTTAGCTGGTCTGCCCGCGATAAGTATCCCTTGTGGGTTTGATAGTGAAGATCTCCCAATTGGCCTTCAGCTTATTGGCAATGTTCTTGATGAGAGACGGTTACTGCAAGTTGCTCATAACTATGAACAAGCAGCACAAGTTATGAAGGCTCACCCCTCCGGAGAATCAATCCCTCAATAAGCCGACTACACTGCATATGGTGCTGCCTAGAAATAGACACCACCCATATTGAGTACAAGGAAAGGCTGAATCATGGGATTCGTTCCACTTCATAACCACAGCGACTACAGCCTGCTTGATGGCGCAAGCCAACTGCCATTGATGGTTAAGAGGGCAAAAGAATTGGATATGCCCGCACTAGCTTTAACAGACCACGGCGTGATGTACGGAGCAGTTGAGCTTCTTAAGCTTTGCAATGAATCAGAGATAAAGCCGATTATCGGGAACGAAATGTATGTAATAAATGGATCAATAAACGAACCTCAACAAAAAAAAGAACGAAGATATCATTTAGTGGTGCTTGCTAAAAATACAACAGGCTATAAAAATCTTGTTAAGCTTACTACTATAAGTCACCTAAAAGGAACGCGTGGAAGAGGAATTTTTTCAAGACCTTGTATAGACAAAAGTTTATTAGAAAAATATAAAGAAGGTTTAATTGTATCAACAGCGTGCCTTGGAGGAGAAATTCCACAAGCAATTTTATCTGGTCGGAATGATTTAGCAAGAAAAATAGCAAGTTGGTATAAAGAATTATTTGGAGATGATTTTTATCTTGAAATTCAGGATCATGGTTCACCAGAAGACAGAATAGTTAACGTTGAAATCGCAAACATATCCAATGAACTAAACATCAAACTAATTGCCACAAATGATGCGCATTATCTAACTAAAAATGATGTTGAAGCACACGATGCGCTTCTGTGTGTACTCACTGGCAAATTAATTTCAGACGAAAAAAGACTTAGATACACGGGAACTGAATATATTAAATCAAAAGAAGAAATGGAAAAGCTTTTTTTAGATCATTTAGAACCAAATACTATACAAGATGCTATTAATAATACATTAGAGGTGGCAGAAAAGATAGAAGAATACTCTATACTTGGTTCATATAAGATGCCAAAATTTCCTTTACCGAAAAATTCATCTGCAATTCAATACTTAAGTCAAGTAACAGAGGAGGGGTTATTAACAAGATTAAAGCTATCCGAGGCTAATGAAATTCCAAAACATTATTTAGATCGAATGGAATACGAGTTAAAAGTTATCAATCAAATGGGCTTCCCCACTTATTTTCTAGTTGTATGGGATTACATACGTTTTGCGAGAGAAAAGGGAATTGCAGTTGGCCCAGGAAGAGGGTCAGCAGCCGGTTCACTTGTGGCTTATGCATTAAAAATTACAAATATAGATCCTGTACAACATGGTCTTTTATTTGAGCGTTTTTTAAATCCTGCTCGAAAATCAATGCCAGATATTGATACTGATTTTTGTATTGAAAGAAGAGGAGAGGTTATACAATATGTCACCAACCGCTATGGAGAAGAAAAAGTTGCCCAAATAATTACATTTAATAGGATGACATCAAAAGCAGTACTAAAAGATGTCGCAAGAGTGCTTGATATTCCATATGGTGACGCAGATCGTTTAGCAAAACTAATCCCAGTTGTACGAGGAAAACCAGCTAAATTAGAAGAAATGATCGGCAAGGATAGTCCAAATTCAGATTTTAGAGATAAGTATAAAAATGATAATTTAGTTAAGAAGTGGGTAGATATGGCAATAAGAATAGAAGGTACAAATAAAACTTTTGGAGTACATGCTGCAGGCGTAGTTATAGCAGCAGATCCACTTGATGAACTTGTTCCACTGCAAAGGAACAATGATGGACAAATAATAACCCAATACTTTATGGAAGATATTGAATCTATGGGACTATTAAAGATGGATTTTCTAGGACTTAAAAACCTAACTATGATTGAGAAAACCGTAAATCTTATAAAAAAATCTACAGGGGAAACTATCGATCCAGACGAACTACCTTCTCAGGACTCTAAAACCTATAGCCTTCTTTCTAGAGGAGATCTAGAAGGGATTTTTCAACTAGAATCAAGTGGAATGAGACAAATAGTTAGAGATTTAAGACCTAGTTCATTAGAAGACATATCTTCAATTCTTGCCTTATATAGGCCTGGGCCACTTGATGCAGGATTAATACCCAAATTTATAAATAGAAAACATGGCAAAGATAATATTGATTTCCCTCATGCCACATTAGAACCAATTCTAAAAGAGACTTATGGCATCATGGTTTATCAAGAACAGATAATGAAAATTGCTCAAGACTTAGCAGGTTATTCCCTAGGTCAGGCTGATCTACTACGTCGTGCGATGGGCAAGAAAAAGATTAATGAAATGCAAAAGCACAGAAATCTATTTGTTAATGGAGCTAGTGAAAAGGGAGTAGATAAAAAATTTGCAAATGAACTATTTGATCAAATGGTTTTATTTGCCGAATATTGTTTTAACAAAAGTCATTCCACTGCTTATGGTGCAGTTACTTATCAAACTGCCTATCTAAAAGCACATTACCCTGTTGCCTATATGGCATCCTTATTAACAGTTAATTCTGGCAATACTGACAAAGTTCAGAGATACATTTCCAACTGTAACTCTATGGGTATTGATGTGCTACCGCCAAATATTAATACTTCAGATATAGACTTTACTCCTCAAGAAAACTATATTCTTTTTGGCCTATCTGCTATAAGAAATTTAGGTGAAGGAGCTATTAAGGAACTTATAAGAATTCGAGCAACAGAAGGACATTTTGAATCATTAGCAGACTTATGTGATCGAATACCGTCTAACATTCTCAACCGACGCAGTCTTGAATCATTAATACACTGTGGAGCCCTAGATACTCTGGAACCAAACGCAAATAGGGCTCAACTAATCGCCGATTTAGATCTTATTATTGACTGGGCATCCTCAAGGGCTAAAGACAGGGTCTCTGGACAAGGTAATATTTTTGATTTATTAAGTGAGTCTTCTAATTCAAGAAACAAAGCTGATGAAATAAGCCCAAAAGCAAAGTCAACATCGGACTATTCAGCGAGTGAAAAGCTAAGACTTGAAAAAGAAATTATTGGATTTTACCTATCAGATCATCCCTTAAAGCAATTGAAATCCCCAGCAAAATTGATAGCTCCAATAGGTATTGGTTTGATAGCTGAGCAAGATGACAAATCCAAAGTAAGTGTTATAGCAATGATAAATCAAATAAAACAAATAACTACTCGAAAAGGAGATCGAATGGCAATTGTCCAACTTGAGGATTTATCTGGTTCCTGCGAAGGAGTTGTATTTCCTAAAACATATGAGCGTCTTTCAGATCACTTAGTGACGGAGTCCAGGTTATTAATTTGGGGTTCAATTGACCGCAGAGATGACAGAACACAATTAATCGTAGATGATTGCAGTCTTATTGATGACATTAGGCTTTTAATAATAAATTTAAGCTCAGATCAAGCAGGTGATATTGAAATCCATCATCGACTAAGAGAATGCTTATATAAACATCGTCCGGAAAAAGGAGATAAAGGAGTAAGAGTTCCTGTTATAGCTTCTATCAAAGATGGAGAAAGGACATTACATGTAAGATTAGGTCATCAATTCTGTGTAAAAGATGTAAATGCTGCAGTTATCTCATTAAAAAATAACTCGTTTACTGCAAAGACAAGTGAAAGCTTATTAATTTAACTTGTAAAACTATTATTATTTCTTTGAATCTATAGTTGTAAAAGCTTTTTTCATTCGTACAATATTTGGGCTTATATTCTCGAAGCCCAAAAGACTTCCTGAGGTTTCCTCCCAACTTGCTGATAGTATTCCATAGCTCAGTCCTAATAGTCCAAGAAAAAAACATATCGCTGATGAAATCAAAGTTAAAGCAGGAGGGATCTCTGCAATTCCTTTACTAACAACAATATAACTGCCAATAAAAACAGACATTCCAGTAAGAGTAGGTAAACCAGTTGTAAAAGCTATTCGCCTTGCCATCCTATTAGCTACAAACTTTGGTATACCAGAATTTTTTTCGGAACGTTTTTTTATTGATTGTTTATTTGTTCCTTGGTTTTTCTTGATTTTAGGTACTCCAAATTCATTTCCTTTGAACGGCTTTGGATTTAATTTCTTTGTCATTGCCGTCTTCCAATGAAAGTTGTTCTAGCAAGGATTAGCCTCTCAAGCCTAATTTCTCGACAAGAGCTTGATATCTTTTCTCACTTTTTTCTCTGATGTAACTTAAAAGTCGTTTCCTTTGACCAATCATTTTTAACAAACCTTGCCTGGAAGAAAAATCATGCTTGTTTCCCTGAAGATGGGTACTGAGCTTACTTATTCTTTCAGATAGCATTGCTACCTGAACTTCAACAGAACCTGTGTCAGATCCATGAATTTGATGAGTGTTGATTAGTCTTTGCTTTTCTTCTGTTTCAAGAGACATTTCAGGGAAAGAGCCTTGCGAAAGATATTGAATACAATTTACCTCCTTAAGTGCCTAATGAGGTGAGATTTTGACTAAGTACTTGAAGAGTTGCCTTTAAAAGTGAGTCAAAATCTACTTTTTTGTCAATTTTCGTAGTTATGTCGTTTGTGCTGTCTTCCGAACTCAAGTTGAGCAGCACAGTGTTAATAGCCTTCTTGATCTCTATTTCTTCGTATTCAAGACTCTCTAAAGTGATTAGCAACTCTTCTGCGATCTCAGTTTCAATTAATAAAGGTTGCCACTCAAGACCACTAATTTCTTCAATATCATTAGGGAATTGTTTAAATTCTGAAAGCTTGTTTTTTAATTCAACGACAAGCCTTTCAGCTGTTCTCTTTCCAACACCAGATGCACTTGTTAACTTACCAATATCTTTATTAACAATTGCAGAAACCAGTTGATTATATAAATGTTGTTCTAAAAGTGACATTGCAGTCTGAGGTCCAATTCCAGATGTAGATATAAGCTTTCGAAAAAGATCTCTCTCAAGCTTTTCTGCAAAACCAAAAAGAATTACCCCATCGTCACGATTTAGTTGATGTGTCCAAAGAGTTAAAGAGGCTTTGGATTGAATTGAATTTAAGAAACGAGGTAATAACTGAATTTCATACCCTATCCCGTTGCAAGATAAAACGACACCAACCCTAGAAGTTGTCATCCAAATATCTATTATTTTTCCATTTATCCAAGAAATCATATCTAAGTCTTTATTGGTTAAGATCAGTTCTTACTGTATGGTCCTCAATTAACATTAGTATATGCATAAAACAAGTCAAAGGCTATTCTCTCGATTCGTTGTATTAGCACTTATATTAACACTTGTTAGTTGCAGCTTTATTGCAAGACCTCCTCATAAAGTTGTAATAAAAGCACTAGAGTTTGATCTAAAACTTACTCAGAAAACAGTAGAAGAGCTATTAGAAACCAACAATAATGAATTCCCAATAGTAGATACTGCTAAAGTGCTCAGGAAGAAAGCATACAAAGGTTATGGGAATAATTCATACAACATTTCGGGTGAAATGTCTTGGAGTTTACCCAGTGTTAAGTCTAAAGTAAAAGGAGTGTTTAATATCTACTTAGAAGAAGGAGAGAAAGGAGAAGGGTGGAGCTTAGTAAAGCCTATCGTAGTAGACAATAAGGTTGAATTGAGCAGTTACCCTTTACCGATAGAAGACTAACTCTATTTAAAGATTATGAAATAGATGGCTATAATCAACCACCGTCAATTTGACAGCCAATCATTGCTCCAGCAGCTCCGCCTGCAGGTATTGCCCACCATTGATCTTTCCCTCTAGTACTTGATGTTGCTATTCCTGCACCAAGCAGTCCACCAATAATTGAACCTTCAGTACAGTCATTATTGTCTGCAACAGGCTGAGGCTGAGGAACAGCTTGCCTTACGGTTGTAGAGGATTCATCGCAAGGAACGTCTACTGTTTCTTTCCAGCTTTTTACGTACCCAGGAGAGCTCTCACTCCCTGGGACGTACTGTTCCCGATACTTATTGACAGTACAGGTATTTGAAATCGAATAACCAGGCTGCGACTCTCCTGCCAAAGCAGGGAGACCAGAAGTTAAAGCAACTAGTGCGACAAGAGCTAGTTTCATAATTGAAAAGAGATCCTATTAGTTTAAACCCAACCAAGAGAAACTGATGATTTATAAATTTTTCTACTATTTAAAATGACCAAACAAGCTAGGGAAACCATTAACAACACATGAGATTCAATCATTCACAACTGTGAACAAGTATTTTTACCCAAAACTTTTATATCTTCAAAATCAAATGTGCTTAAACCAATACTTTAGATACGTATCTAGCTCAGCTATTTAATTACAGCAGAGGTCAATAGGCGATGTGAACATATTGACCAAGATAATTAATCTTAAATATTCAAAATCAAATAGCAGATTTTTTGTAACTTGAATCCGACAAGTCTTCTACCTTTGAAGAAAGACTGACAAGTGTAGAAAAGAGAATGAAAAAAGAGCCTAATATTAAAAGAGAGTTTAGACTTTCGTTAAAGATAAGTACACCCCAAAGGCTTGCAAAAAAGACCTGGCAGTAGTTGCAGGTACAAGCCTGACCTGCAGGAAGTACCTTTAGTCCTTTTGTTATACATAACTGACCTAGCTGAGTAAAGACTCCTATTCCTAAAAGCAATATCCATTGAGTATTGTTAGGAATAACAAAATCAAATAACAAAAAAGGAATAGTCAAAGGTATAGATACTAAAGGGAAATAATGAACAATAACTAATGCATGCTCTGAGGCTGATAATTTTCGAACGCTTATATAAGCTAAAGCAGTAAAAGTAGCACCAGCTATAGCAATAATAGCTGGCACAAAAGGGATTTCAATCAGGGCTTCATATCCAATCCAGGACGGTTGAATGACCAATATTATTCCTATTAGACCTACAAAAACACCAACCAAAATTCGTTTACTAATTGCTTCTTTTAAAAAGACCCAAGCAAGTAAAACAGCAATCGTAGGATATGTATACTGAAGAACAGTTGCAGACGCTAGAGTTAGATTTTCCAAAGCATAAAAAATACAAAAAAGAGCTATTGATCCAAGGATTCCCCGTGTTATTAATAAAATTTTTCTTTCCCCCCAAGGATATATTCTTAATCTTTTAATCATAAGCCGTGTGATTACAATACTAAAGAGTGACCTAAAGAGAACCATCTCAGCAACAGGTATATCACCGTTTAATTGTTTAACACATACTGTCATCAAGCTAAAAGAAAATGCGCTTGTAATTAGCGCCTTACAAGCTTGTCGTTGTTCTTGAGTTTGATAAATCATTGAGGGTTTCAAATAAATACCATGAATTCAATTCAATTCAATTCAATTCAATAAAAAACATACATTAAGAATTTATTTCTTTATTGTGGCTAAAAACAGGTTTGCCTAGACCAATTTCTTAAAGAAGGCCAGAATACCGAAATGCTTATCAAAAGTCTTCATCCACGAACCATAGAAGCCGTTAAAGACCGGGCTGACATAGTGGATGTCGTTGGTGAGCACGTCGTCCTAAAGAAAAGAGGGAAAGAGTTTGTAGGAATATGTCCTTTTCATAACGACAGTAAGCCCTCGATGACTGTTTCTCCAGAGAAGCAGTTCTATTACTGTTTTTCATGTGGTGCAGGTGGTAACTCCATTAAATTTCTAATGGAATTACAAAGAGAAAGTTTTGGAGATGTAGTCCTATCTCTTGCACGTAAATATCAAGTACAAGTAGAAACCCTAGAAGGCCCCCAACAAGAACGTTTAAGAAAGCAACTATCAAAAAGAGAAACCCTTTATAGAGTTCTTGACCTAGCAAAAGGATGGTTTAAAGATCAATTACGGAATACAGAGAGTGCACAAGCAATTGACTACTTAAGGAAAGAAAGAGGTCTAAAAGAAATAACTATCAACTCTTTTGATCTTGGATATGCTCCTAACAAATGGGATGGATTAATTAAGCATCTACAAAAAGTTGAAAATATTTCCTTAGAAATTCTAGAATCAGCTGGCCTTATTATTCCAAGAAAAGGAGGGAATGGCTTTTATGATCGTTTCCGTAATCGTTTAATTGTTCCTATACAAGATCGCCAAGGAAGGGTTATTGGTTTTGGTGGAAGAAGTCTTGATGGCTCAGAGCCCAAATATTTAAACTCTCCAGAAACAGAAGTCTTCGAAAAAGGGAAGCATCTTTTTGGATTTAATAAAGCCGCAAATACAATTAGGAAAAATGATCTAGCTATTGTTGTAGAAGGATATTTTGATGTTATCGCTTTACATGCTGCAGGTATAACTAACACTGTAGGGTCACTAGGAACAGCCTTAAGTAATAATCAAATAACTCAAATATGTCGATGTACTGATAACAAAAGAATCATTCTTAATTTTGATGCTGATACTGCAGGTGTACGAGCTGCAAAACGAGCTATTAGTGAAGTTGAACAACTTGCAATGCAAGGGCAATTAGAACTAAGAGTCCTTCATTTACCATCCGGAAAAGATCCAGATGATTTCCTAAAAAATCATAGCCCTGCTGAATACCAAGCTTTAGTAGAACAAGCTCCATTATGGCTTGACTGGGAAATAGAAGAAGTTCTTAAGAATCTAGATTTAAGCAAAGCAGATCAATTTCAAAAAGCAGTCACTGGCGTCGTAGAACTATTAGGAAAACTACCTCAGTCAGCTGTTCGAACTCATTACCTTCAAAAAGTTGCCGAGAGATTAAGCGGTGGACAAGCACGGTTAACATTGCAACTTGAGGAAGACCTAAGAAGGCAAGTAAAAGGCCATCGATGGCATGGAAGATCTAAAAAACATGAAAAGCCTATAGATGCAACTTTAAGAGAAAAAAGTGAGGCGGAAATTCTTACTCTTTATCTTCATTGTCCAGATCACAGAGCGGCTTTTCGCAAAGAATTAAGGCAAAGAGAACTTGAAGATTTTGCGATTAGACATCACCGTCTTCTATGGGCTTCAATAAGTGAGTTAGAAGAAAACAACATAGGGTCTTCACGACTAGAAGATATTTGTCGAGGGTCAGATCCTGGTAATGATTTAGAAGAGATTGATCTTCCAAGGCTTCTGATGGATCAATTAGCATTAGATAACACAAACTTAATTTCGCGCTTAACTCCACTTTTAAATCCTAGTGAAGTTCAAGTCGCATCTTTACAGAAGCCAATGCTTCAACTACGTGGTGCAGTGGCATTACTTGAACGTCAAAAGTCTTTAAAGAGGTGCAAGCATCTTTTAGAAGCATGGAGCGGACAAAGGCTTGAAACTTTAGAGAAATGTATTGCTTCTCTAATTAATACTAATGATGCTAATGATACATATGATATGGAGTCAAGAATAAACAAAATGTTTGAAGAGTTAAACAAAGAGGCACTAAACTTTCAAAATCTTTATTATACAGAAAGGAAGCATATTCTTCATTTAGATCAACAACGTTGCTCAGGGAGTCAAGTCAATGAAATTTTAACGGCATAGCTATAATTACTATTACATTTAATGTATAAAATGAATCCTTCAATTAAATTTAATTTAACAAGCTATAAAACTGATAATTTTTTATGGTCAAAATTTGTTGACAACTTAGGAATCACAAAAGCCCATGAAGCGATTCGACAAGCACGTGATATTCAACGAATGCAAGGGAATTCCAAAACCCTTCCTATTATTTTGATTGAGACCTGTGGCCTTGCATTAACAAGCTATGATATCATTAATGAACATACAGGAATGAATTTTCACAATAATAAGGTGATATTAATTTTAAGTAAAAAACAAAAGCTACTACAAGTTTTAAACGACTTTTAATCAATAAAGTTTTTATAAACAATATTTTCTCAACGATTCAATTATGAGTTTCGGCTTATCTTCCATAGCATAAGCTTGATACTCCTTAGACTCATCTCCAGATATTCTTGTCGAACCTTTTAAAGCATTTATTTTGTATGGATGTATTTTTAAATTCTTTTCTCTTTTCAATTCAACCAAGTTCCCATCGTTACACCCTTGAGCAACATGAACAGCTTCATGTCGAAGCGCCCTCCTTATATATATTCCTGTTCTAGACATATTAAGAGGTTGTTTTTTATTCCGAAAGCTATAGCCAGCGAATTCCTTGGCATTCTCCGTACATATAACTATCACTTTTTTATCTTTCTTTAAAAATCCAAAAAACTCTTTTCCCAAAAGGCACAAAGGAGTGTTTTCCTCTACAGAGTATTGCGCCATATTTACAAGTTCCAATATCTCTTTCTCTTTAGAGTTCAAAAATATCAAAAATTCCATCATTCCAAACCCGTAACCTGTTAAAGATAATCAGAAATCAAGTCATATATTATCACTTCACCTGATTTTATCCACTTTTACATTCTACACTAAAACACTTGACTTTAACCTAAAAACATAAAATTCATTTAATTCGAGTTTAGTTATTTGTTTCCACACAATGTATTTATTTTTTTACAATTAAAATTTTCATTTAATCCAAAGCCAGATCTCCTAAGGGTTGACTTTATTTTCAGTAAAAATTAAGCCCTTACGATTGGTATCTGATTAATACGTGTTGTATAAGCTCGACTTAATAGCTTCCTATTCATACCCCAACCTGGTTTTGATCCACAGATAGCCCAATTAATAGTGCCAGAGCCATATCTTTTATTAAGGTGATCAATTAATTGCATTAATCGATCACGTCTTTTCCTCTCTTCTTTACTGTCAATTCCTAAAAGATTTTCTTGCAAATAAGATGTGCTCTGCAAAGAATGTAAGACAACTCCAGCTTTGATAAACAAACAATCAGGTTTAAATATTCGTTTTGTTAAATTTAGTGCTGCCGACAAGATAGCAGACGTCTCATTAGTCGGGGGGTCTAGTTTTATCTTTGCATTTTGACTATAAAAAGACTTTTTATAAGGATTTGTACGAATAAATACTGAAATAGAAGCCGCATATTGCTTTTGAAATCTCAACTTTTGAGCCGCACAAACCGCATAAGTAGCTATTGCTTGACATAGTTCCTCCAAGTCAGTTACTGGACGACTAAAACTCCTACTAACACAAGTTTCTTTTTTTTCTTGAGGTTTTGTTATTAAAGGCAAGCAAGGTTGACCACGCAATTCATGCTGTAAACGTACTCCTAAAACACCACATTTAGAGCGTAATTCATTAACAGGTATATCACAAAACTGACGCGCATTTTGCACTCCTTTTATTCGACACCATCTAGCTAGTTTTCTACCAATACCCCAGACATTTTCTATTTCAATCATCTCCAACCATGTATCTGGATCTTCCACAATAGAGAAGTCAAATATGCCAGCATTTGCTTCTACTGACTTAGATAAATAATTAGCAAGTTTCGCCTGACCTTTACTATTACCAATCCCAATTGAAATAGGTAAGCCTAAATTTTGATAAACTAACGCACGTAGTCGACGAGCCCAAGGAAGAAGGTTTTGATTACAAGGACGTTTAATCCGAACAAAAGCTTCATCAATAGAATAAATTTCTAATTCCTCACAATTAAACCTAAGCAACGTCATCAAGCGTTGACTCATATCTCCATAAAGGGCGTAGTTGGAACTTCTTACTTCTACTCCTGATTTTTTCAGTTCATGACGTGCCTTGAAATATGGCTGCCCCATAGGAATTCCAAGTTCACGAGCCTCAGTACTACGTGCAACAATGCATCCATCGTTATTGGACAAAACAACTAAAGGACGTCCAGAAAGCGACGGATCTAAACTTTTTTCACAGGCCGCATAAAAATTATTACCATCAATCAATGCAGTAGCTACGTCCTGACTAAAACAAGACACAGCTAAGTTGGTGAATAGAGTAAATAGCTACACCCCAGATCTGTACATCACCATAACGACGAAGATCAATTGCCGGATAGTTAGAATTTTCTGGTTCTAAATAAAGATCTTCCTTCTTCCTGCGAAGGCGTTTAAGGGTGAAGTCTCCATCCAGCACGGCTACAACAATATGACCAGGTTTTGGATCTAAACTCCGGTCAACAATGAGTAAATCTCCATCTTGAATCCCTGCCTCAGTCATTGAATGGCCACTGACACGCAAGAAAAAAGTGCTGGCTGGATGCCTAATTAATTGCTCATTAAGGTCTATTCCTACATCCATATAATCACCAGCAGGAGAAGGAAATCCTGCCGCTACCGACTCGATCGCGAGAGGAAGCAATAACTTAGATCTAACCTCCTTCTTGAATGACAATTCCAACGGGGGTAAGGGCAAAAGATAGACCAACTCAATAATACATCAGTACTAGTCGATTGGTTTCTCTTCTCTTGATTAGGCGCGGTGATACGGAGAGCCCCGCAAAATCATTTGCGCGCGATATAACTGCTCTACAAATAACAATCGTGCCAATTCATGTGGATAGGTAAGAGAAGAAAGGCTAAAACGCCAATCTGCCAATTCTTTTATCTCAGGGGATAGTCCATTAGGTCCACCAATTACAAATGCAAGTCGTTGAGCTCCGAATTTATTCAATCGTTTAGAGAGCTCAAGTGAAGTCAAGCTTTCACCTTCTTCAGTCAAGACGACTAACAGTTCATTTTGCCTTAAGCATGACCGGATATCATCTGCTTCTCGTTGAAGATTGCTATCACGTAATTCAACAATACTTAAAGCATTAAGACGTTTTAAATAGGAAGAGAGGCCATCTTTTATCCATTGCTTTCT
>QCJX01000006.1 GCA_003215725.1 Prochlorococcus sp. AG-409-I11 | reverse complement strand
CAAATTTTTGGACTAATAGAGCCATTCACTTTTCCTATGTAAGGTTTGAGTCTTTCAATACAGGAGCAATAACTTAACCCTTTATGCATAAACCATCTCTAAAGGCATTTTTAGGAGTCATCCCTTGTTTTAAGGAGGTTTCGACTTTTAGTAGTTGACCTAACAGATTAAGGAAAAGATCTGGATCCTTCCCTTGTATTTGTTTTCGCATGATGTATATGCGCTTTGGGTTCGCAATTCCTGCTGCTTTAGCAACAACTGCAACATCTTTTTCACCTTCTTTTTCCAAAAGTGCTACCCATAACAAACCTCTGACTTGACTAATTAAAGCTGCAAGAATCCTAAGGGCTGGTTCCCCAGATTCTATAAGTGCATCTAATCTATAGATTACTTCTCCAATATTGCCTTTTAATAGTGAGTCACTTACTTGAAATGAATTTGTTGAGATACCTCCAACCAAAGCGTTAATAGTTTCTGCAGTGATTAAGAGTTTGCTTTCTCCAGAGAGTTTTTTATTGTTGTTATTTGCTTGAGCAAGAAGGGCAATTTTATTTAGCTCTGAACTAAGCTTTGCACTATCATTCCCGATTGTTTCAATTAGAGTGAATACTGCTTTTTGTTCTAGGGCTAATCCCATTTCATTAGCTGTATGCTCTATCAATTCTTTTTGACCATTTTGATCCCACACAGGTGGTAAAGCGAAATGCTTTTCAATGGATTTTTTTGAATTGATTAGTTTTTTCAGTGCTTTTGTACTTTTTAAGCGGTTATCAGGTTTATTTTTACTTGTAAGAATTAAGTGTGAGTTGTTAGGAATTAACTCTAAAACTGCTTCAAAGCGAGTGCAGAGATCCAGAGAACAACTATTGCAAAAAGGGCTGTTTTTAAGTAACACCACTCGATCACCATGACCAAAAGGTAAGGTTCTAGCTTCGTCTAATGCTTGCATTGCTTGTCCAGCATCACTTCCATCTAGCCGACTGAAATTGATACTGCTCCACTCAGGTGAAATCACTTGTTTAATCAAGTTTTCAATAAATCTTTCTCTTGCAGCTGTATCGTCACCCCATAACAAGTGAATTGGCATTACGAGTTACTGTTGATATATGAATGATCATGCCTGACAAAGTTGATAAAGAAGAGAACAAGTGATGACTATTGATCATCCGATTTTTCAACAGAGCATTAAGTTGATTCAATCAAAATTGGGATCAACAGGTCTTGACTCTTTACAGCAACAAGTGCTTGTAAGGATGATTCACAGTAGTGGTGATTTTGAAATAAAGACTTTGTTGAACTTTAGTCCTGATGCTTGTGAGATTGCACTTAAAGCATTGAAGGCAGGTGCGCCAATTCTTACCGATACATCAATGGCGATGGCAGCCATAAAACCAATGGCATTAAGAACATTAAAATCTGAAGTTCAATGTGTACTTGAATGGTCTCCAGAAGATGTTGAACTAAATACAACTAGAACTGCTAAAGGAATAGAACTTGCATGGAAAGATCTTTCTTCAAAATATAGAGCTCCTAGGAGTCCTATTGTTGTCATAGGTAGCGCGCCAACAGCGTTGGAAGCATTATTAGATTTAATAGAATTAGGAGCTCCTAAGCCAAGCTTGATTATTGGGATGCCAGTAGGTTTTGTTGGTGTTCCTGAAAGTAAGCGGAGGTTATCTCAATCTAATTTTCCTCAAATTAATTTAAATGGAACTCGCGGTGGTGCTTCTCTTGCGGCAGCAGCTATGAATGCATTATTACGAGCTTCAATATTATTATAAATAATAAATTTCAATCTTTTAGATTCATTTTTTATTTGATAAGCATATTTTTCTTTTGCAAATCTTTCAAAATAGCTCTTGCCCTTGATACGACTTCTTCTGGAACTCCAGCTAAACGAGCTGCTTCTATTCCATAACTCTTACTTGCTCCACCAGGAGCCACCTTGTGTAGAAAAGTCAAAGCTTCATTAGTTTCTTCTACTAGAACTTGAAAATTTTCAATATTATTATGTTTTTGACTGAGAGAATTTAATTCATGATAATGAGTTGCAAAGATACTTCTGCTTTTGATTTTTTGTGAAAGAAATTCACTCACAGAACAAGCTATTGATAGACCATCATATGTAGATGTTCCGCGTCCAATTTCATCTAATAGCACCAATGATCTATTTGTTGCATGATTTAAGATGTATGCAGTTTCAGACATTTCAACCATAAATGTTGATTGGCCTGCTGCTAAATCATCTACTGCTCCAACTCTTGTAAAGATTTTATCTGCAAGACTTAAAGTTGCTTTTTTTGCAGGGACCCAGCTTCCAACTTGTGCTAATAGTTGTATTAACCCGATTTGACGTAAATAACAGCTCTTTCCACTGGCATTTGGACCAGTTAATATTATTAAATCAGTACCGTTACCAAGATTTATATCATTAGGTTTAAAATTTTCTTCTACAAGCATTTGTTCTACAACGGGATGACGACATTCTTCAGCTTCAATTATTCTACTTGGTTCTTCATCATTACTTTCCAGTATTAATGGTGGACAATAACAATTTGCTGCCGCGACTTCTGACAAACCAGCAAGAGCATCAAGCCCTGCAACAGATTTTGCAGCTTGTCGAATTTCTTTAGCGAAGCTACCTACTAATTCTCTGAGGTTGCAAAATAGTTCATATTCCCTTTGTGCAGCTCTAGCTTTTAGTTGAAGGATCTTTCCTTCTCTTGATTTTAATTCAGGTGTAATAAATCTTTCTTCGTTAGCTAAAGTTTGCCTCCTAATCCAATGATCAGGAACTTGACTTGCTTTGGATTTACTTACTGATAAAAAATATCCAAAAGTTCTATGATATTGAAGCTTTAAATTCATATGACCGCTAGATTTTCTTTCTAATAACTCTTGACTATAAAGCCATTCATCTAGATCATCTAACTGATTCCTTAACCCATCCAATAGTGGATCTACTCCATCATTAATTAGCCCTCCTTCGCTAAGACTTAGGGGTGGACTTTCAACTAAATTCTTTTTGATTTTGCTTGCTAAGTCAATTAAACTTGGATCTACCTTCTTAAGTAATAAGAACCAGCTAGGTGAATTTTGTTTTATCAACTCTAGCTTTTTAGCTAATAAAGGTAATCTTTCTATACCATTGGCAATTGCCACTAAATCTCTAGCTCCAGCTTGTCCTGCTCCAGCTCTTCCTGCCAAGCGTTCGAGATCACCCATGGGTCGAATTATGCGGCGTAAATTATTTCTTAGTTGGTTTTTTTCAACAAGCAAACTAACAATTGATTGTCTAGATTGAATTGCAGAGGCAGTTTTTAATGGTGCTTCAATCCATCTTCGAAGACGCCTGCTACCCATCGCTGTAAGGGTTCGATCAATAGCCCAGAGAAGAGAACCTTGAAATTGACCATCTTTTTGAGTTGAGGTAATTTCTAGGTTGCGACGAGTTTGTGCATCAATAATTAGACAATCCTTGGGATCAGAGAAATAAGGTATCTGAAGTGGTATTTGAGCTTTATGTTCATAACTTTCTAGTTCGTTATGAATTGGTTTTGTTTTTTGTAAATAGGAAACCAAGCCTCCGGCTGCCCTTAGTGCTAGTGGTTTTTCTCCTAGCCCTAGACCATGGATAGTGTTAATTTTGTATTGTTTTTTGAGAGCCGCTTCAGCTTCAGGAAGACTGAAAGGAGTTTTTGCTATTTGTGTGAAATGTATGTGCTCTGGTAATAACTTATTCAGTAATTCTGAACGTGACTCTCCTACTAAGACTTCAGATGCTTCGATTTTGAATAGCTCTTGATGCAAGGCATTGATTCCATTGCCTTGTTTAACTTGGAAATCACCTGTACTTACATCAGCACTTGATAAGCCCCATAGTAATGATGCATTGTCTTCTTGCTCTTCAAAAACAATGGCAACTAACCAATTGTTTCGACGAGCTTGAAGCATTCCTTCTTCGATAACTGTTCCAGGGGTTAAAACTCTTGTAATACCTCTTTTTAGAAGTGCTCCTGCTTTGGAAGGACTATTTTCGAGTTGATCACAAATAGCAACTGAGAGTCCTTGTTTAATAAGTTCTGCGCAATATCTTTCAGCTGCATGGTGAGGGATTCCAGCCATTGGTACTCGACCAATAGCTTTGCCACCTTCTTTGCCTGTAAGAGTTAGTTCAAGAATTTGTGAAAGTTGAATCGCATCTTCAAAAAAGCATTCAAAAAAATCACCCAATCTGTAAAGCAATACTCTTTCAGGATTTTTTGATTTGAGCTCTACATAGTGGCTAAGTACAGGAGTTAGCTGTTCTAAGTCCACAAGGCTGTGATGGTGCCAATTAGGAAGATCTGTATCTGGATTATCTGCGTCGTTTGTTGAAGCTTTGTTAGTTTCTTCCGTCTTTGTGTTTTTTTTGGACCTAGGTCTTTGTTTTGCGTCTTTCGTTAAGTATTCGTCAGAAAGTTCTTCATTAGGATTTCTTGCGCTTTCTCTAGCTAATTTTGGCAATCCAGAGACTGGTTCAATTTCGCCAAATAAGCTGCCCTGCAATGGCTCAGCGTTGGGAGTCATGACAGAACTTTGCCCAAAACCAGTTCGCATAGTAGAGGGCCAAATTCTTTTTGGATGTGAAGCCTCGCGACACCAAGGGGAAACTTTGTCTTATAGATCACGTTTGCGTGTGAGAATTAGAGAAAGCTGAGAGCATTTGCTCATTCGCATCATTTTCCATGCAATTAATTAGTGCCGTCCTCGCGAACGCTCTTTTGTTCGCTTCATTGATATTGGTCATAGGAGTTCCTGTCCTTTATATGACTCAACAGAATCCTGAGGACAGGCGTAATCCCGAAATCAAAAAAATTGAGATCATTGGTGGTGTTTGGTTCCACTTGGTCTTGATTAACGGTTTTGTTGCTGAATATATTGCCCATCAAATTCAAGGCGTCTCGTTTTAGGCACTAAACATTTCAGGGCTAATTTTTTGGTCTATTAGCTCGAGAGTTTTTTAAGAAGAGGCTTTCCAGGGAATTCGATCTCCCTAAAGGTCTCTTTTTGCTTGTTTATTGTCTGAATATCCACTTAGCTCTTAACGTGGTAAGAGTACAACGGCAGTTTTGCCTATAAATGATGGTTACTTTTGAAGGTCGTTTTACCGAATCCTCTGCACTCCGAATGGCGATTGTTATTGCCCGATTCAATGATTTGGTTACTAACAAGCTGTTAATGGGATGTTTAGATTGCTTGCAAAGGCATGGCATTGACACCTCAGATAAAAGCTCCCAATTAGATATCGCCTGGGTTCCAGGATCATTAGAACTGCCTCTTGTTACTCAGTCTTTAGCCCGAACTGGTCAATACGATGTTGTTATTACCTTGGGGGCTGTCATTCGTGGTGACACTCCTCATTTTGAAGTAGTTGTTGCTGAAGCCAGCAAAGGGATTGCAACTGTTTCCAGAGATACAGGAGTTCCAGTTATTTTTGGAGTCTTAACTACTGACACAATGCAGCAGGCGCTAGAAAGAGCCGGCATTAAAAGCAATTTGGGTTGGAACTATGCCCTTCAAGCTTTGGAAATGGGTTCTTTGATGAGAGAACTCCATAAAAAATGATTCACTTCAATTTTTTGATTGACCAGAACACCTTCTTTAAGGCATGCTGCTCTCAGCTAGAAGGCAAAACTCCTTAAAGCAATTGCTTGCGGATGTAGCTCAGTGGTAGAGCATCTCCTTGCCAAGGAGAGGGTCGAGAGTTCGAATCTCTTCATCCGCTTTGATAGAAGGTCGTAAAACTAGATCATTAAATACTTGAGAAAGCTTTACAGCAATTGAGATATTTATTTCTATAGCTTTTTCTTATTAAAGTTCAAGTTTAAATAAAGAATAATGCGTTTTCATTTATCTTTGATTAATAATTTTTGCTCTAGGCAAAGTTTGAATCCCAGTTGAGTATAAAAATCTGATTGATGCGTAGTCATTAGATATATTCGCTCCACATTTTTTAAAGCTGATGACCTTAATAAAGCTTCAACTACTTGCCTTCCTAGGCCTTGCCCTTGAAGATCTCCAGCAACAACAACATCCCAGAGAATGGCTCTATAGATTCCATCACTTGTAGCTCTGCCAAACCCTACTAATCTTTTCCCCCTCCAAAGACTTATGACGACGGTGCTTCCAGCTAGAAGAGAACGAAGCTGGTGAATACTTCGACCTTGTGCCCAAAAGGCGTGTTTATCTAGTAATCGCTTTAACTTAATTAAGCCTCTAAGAGGAATGAATTTAGGGCCCAGTCCCAAAAAGCGTAAACCTGGAGCACCTTTTGCATGCTTTAAAAGTTTTATTTTGGTCATTTAGAGTTTTTCATGAAATCTGGCTTGATTGATGAAAAGTGGCTATTAAACCTTTCTGAGGTTATCAATGTGGTTCACACGCCTCTTTGTCTTGGATTTTGTACGTTTGCCTTTAATTAAATAAATTGCTGCTTTATGGAGCTTATTTATTGGTTTAGCGTTGTGGTACTAGTACTCGTTAGGCTTAAGGCAAATTAGGGATAAGTTTTAACCATGCTCAAGCTTTTGCTGGGAGACCCAAATACCCGCAAGCTCAAGCGTTACCAGCCTATTGTCACTGATATCAACTTGCTTGAAGAGGAGATATCTCCTTTAAGTGACGATGAGTTACGTAGTAAAACGGCTGAATTTCGAAGTGCTTTAGAGAAGATTGATTCTCTGAATAAACAACGCGAGTTGCTTGATGACTTATTACCCGAGGCCTTTGCTGTCGTAAGGGAAGCAAGTAAAAGAGTCCTGGGTATGCGTCATTTTGATGTCCAGTTGATAGGCGGGATGGTTTTACATGAGGGCCAGATCGCCGAGATGAAAACAGGAGAAGGGAAGACTTTAGTGGCTACACTTCCCAGCTTCTTAAATGCTTTAACTGGCCGAGGGGTTCATGTTGTTACTGTCAATGATTATTTGGCACGTCGTGATGCAGAGTGGATGGGGCAGGTTCATAGATTTTTGGGATTAAGTGTTGGATTAATTCAACAAGATATGGATCCTGTTGAAAGACGTAAAAACTATGCATGCGATATCACTTATGCGACTAATTCAGAATTAGGTTTTGATTACCTTAGAGATAATATGGCTATTGATCTTAGTGAAGTAGTACAAAGAGATTTTTATTACTGTGTGATTGACGAAGTGGATTCCATACTTATCGATGAAGCTCGAACACCTTTAATAATTTCTGGACAGATTGAGCGGCCACAGGAGAAATATGAAAAAGCTGCTGAGGTTGTAGCAGCTCTTGATAAAGCTGCAGAAATGGGCAAAGACGGAATTGATCCAGAAGGTGATTATGAGGTAGATGAGAAACAAAGAAGCTGTACTTTGACTGATGATGGCTTTGCTAAATCTGAGAAAATGTTGAAAGTAAATGATTTATTTAATCCTAAAGATCCTTGGGCTCATTATATAACTAATGCTTTAAAAGCTAAGGAATTGTTTATTCGAGATGTTAACTATATTGTAAGAAATGGTGAAGCTGTAATTGTTGATGAGTTCACGGGTCGTGTGATGCCAGGTAGACGTTGGAGTGATGGACAACATCAAGCAATTGAAGCTAAAGAGCAATTAAAAATCCAACCTGAAACACAAACCTTAGCTTCAATTACTTACCAAAACTTCTTTCTTTTATATCCTCAATTAGCAGGTATGACAGGTACTGCTAAAACCGAAGAAGTTGAATTTGAAAAAACTTATAAATTAGAAACTTCTGTTATCCCTACTAATAGAACACGTGCTCGTGCTGATTGGGTGGATCAGGTTTTTAAAACTGAAGCTGCCAAGTGGCGTGCGGTAGCTAATGAAACTGCCGAAATTCATCGAAAGGGAAGGCCAGTACTCGTTGGAACTACTAGTGTTGAGAAAAGTGAGCTTCTAAGTACTTTGCTGGAAGAACAGCAGATTCCTCATAACTTGCTTAATGCAAAACCGGAAAATGTTGAACGTGAGGCGGAAATAGTTGCTCAAGCAGGCCGTGCTGGTGCAGTAACAATTGCCACTAATATGGCAGGTAGAGGAACTGACATCATTCTGGGAGGGAATAGTGATTACATGGCGCGGTTGAAGTTACGAGAAGTTCTTCTGCCTCGTTTAGTTCAACCTGAAGAAGGCCATAAACCCCCAGTTCCATTGCAAAGAAGTGTCGAACCTGCTAGTGGCTTTGGTTCTAAAGTTGATTTGTCTAATCAAAATCGTTCCTCTGCACCTATTGAATCGCGGGCGCTTAGAAGTCTTTACCCTTGTGCACTAACGGAAGACACTGATCAAGTGATTGCAGATTTGGCTCGTCAACTTGTGAAAGTTTGGGGTGATAGAACTTTAAGTGTGATTGAGTTGGAGGATCGCATCTCGACAGCAGCAGAAAAAGCACCAACTGACGATGAACAAATTGCTGCTTTGAGAAAGGCAATTTCGTTAGTAAAGAATGAATATGATGAAGTGGTTGTTGAAGAGGAAGTGAGGGTTCGAGAGGCGGGCGGATTGCATGTTATAGGTACTGAAAGACATGAATCTCGACGAGTAGATAATCAATTAAGAGGCAGATCTGGACGTCAAGGAGATTTAGGTAGTACCAGATTCTTTTTATCTCTTGAAGATAATTTGTTGCGTATTTTTGGAGGTGAAAGAGTAGCTGCATTAATGAATGCTTTTAGAGTTGATGAAGATATGCCAATTGAATCTGGAATGCTTACTCGTTCACTAGAGAGTGCTCAAAAAAAGGTAGAAACTTATTACTATGATATTAGAAAACAAGTTTTTGAATATGATGAAGTTATGAATAATCAAAGGCGAGCCGTTTATTCAGAGAGAAGAAGAGTATTGGAGGGATCAGGCTTAAAGAAACAAGTTATAGGTTATGGAGAGAAAACAATGGAAGATATTGTTGAGGCATATATTGTGCCTGATTTGCCACCTGAAGAATGGGATTTAAGTCAATTAGTTGGAAAGGTACAGGAGTTTATTTATTTACTAAATGATTTGAATCCTGAACAAATTAGAGGTCTTGATATGGATGCATTAAAAGCATTCCTCCAAGAACAATTACGTAATGCTTATGATTTAAAAGAATCTCAGATTGAAGAGCAACGACCAGGCATGATGCGAGAAGCAGAAAGATTTTTTATTTTGCAGCAAATAGATACTTTATGGAGGGAACACTTGCAGGCAATGGATGCTTTAAGAGAGTCGGTTGGATTAAGAGGTTATGGTCAAAAAGATCCTCTAATAGAATACAAAAATGAGGGTTATGATATGTTCCTTGAAATGATGACAAATATGCGCAGAAATGTTATTTATTCGATGTTTATGTTCCAACCGGCTACTTCATCAAAGGAACCTGATAATTAACTATTGCTCTCCTAAGTATTCAATGATTTCTCGATCTTTAAGGCTTTGAGCTTCTCCAGACCAAACTTTTTTAGGTGTACGTCCTTCAGTTAAATCTTTGAGATAGTTTTGAAGTGAATTCACGTTGCCTTCTAATTGGTCAATGCGTTCCATAAGATTGCGAATGACATTTGCTTCAGCATCTGGTAATGCTGAGTGTGCGAGGGGATTGATTTTTACGCCACTTTGATGAACCACTCGTCCGGGCACTCCCACTACAGTGCTATCTGCTTCTACATCACGAACTACTACAGAACCTGCTCCAATTCTTGTATTAGCTCCTACTTGAATTGCTCCTAATACTTTTGCACCTGCCCCTACTACAACATTTTCTTTTAAAGTTGGATGACGCTTTCCATGGCTTTTTCCTGTCCCACCTAGTGTCACACCTTGATAAAGAAGACAGCGATTCCCAATTTCAGCTGTCTCACCGATTACTACGCCCATGCCGTGATCAATAAAAACACCTTTCCCAATGGTTGCGCCAGGGTGAATTTCGATGCCAGTTAATGATCTTGTGACTTGACTCAGCAATCTTGGTAAAAGTGGGAATCGATATTTCCAAATAATATGACTGATTCGATGAAGCACTAAAGCTTGAAAGCCTGGATAGCAAAGAAGTATCTCTATCAAACCTCTGGCAGCAGGATCTCGTTCTCGAATGATGGCTAAATCTGATTTTATTGATTGAAACATTTTCTAAAAACTAGTGGTGCTTTAATTAAGTAATCCAATCTCTTTTCTAAGTTGTTCAATGGTTGAATTACTTAAATAATTTTCTGCACAGTGAACTTGTGGTATGCGAATTAGTTGAGAACGATTTTGACGCAATGTATGTTCTACAAGAGGTAAGCTAGGGCTATCACATAGAACATGACTTGCAGCTCTCAGCAAAGCTAGAAGTCTACTTCCAATATCAGGATTAGCTGTCATTAATAAGAGTTCATTGCCTCTCATGCTGTGCAAAATAACTTCTGCTGCTCTTAATATCCCTGGACTAATACTGACTAGACCAACGCAGCTTCCAGGAGGCAGTTCTTTTAGCATTGTCAGTTCATTTCTAAAGTCACTTAGGTCAACAGCTATTGCCCTAACGCCATGGCGCTTTGCTAGCTCCTCTAAAGGTTGAAGAAAATATCTACTTGTAACGACTGTTCCATTTGTCGAACTTTCTAGAACACTTTCCAGCTCTTCCATTGGAACGACTTCGACTGGGACATCCAAATTTGGTGCGAGCTCCTCGGCTATCAACATTGACGCACCAATATCTTCTCTTGGTGTACTGACTAATACTCGAGCTCCACACCGTAAACGCCAGTCAATTTCACGAGTTAAAAGTTCTCTAGTTTGCTGCAGAGTGCAACCAGCATTCAGAAGACCATCCACACATTTCCTTACTTCTTGATCTAGATCTTTAACTTCTTTGTTACGGATATGAGGAGATGTGCGAACTTCACGTTGCTTTTGTTGATCTCTGACATAAATGCCTGAACCTGCTATTGCTTCAACGACTCCATCATTTTCTAACTGCCTATATACCTTGCTAATTGTGTTTCTATGAAGACCAGTCTGCATAGCTAATTGGCGCGTGCTTGGCAAACGGTGGCCTGGTGGATAGTGACGTGTTGCTATGGCAAAGCAAATTTGGTTATATAGCTGGCTAGATGCAGGGATGTCGCTCTCCTGCTGGATATGGAATCTCACGCCGCCGACAAATGTCTAATGTTGAACCCATAATTAGCAGAATGTCCGGTGCCAATCGACTGTGTGTCCCAAGAGTGTGTGACAGTCGTAACAGTATCCAACGGCTGCTCACTAAACAAAAATCTTAGTTAAATAGCCCTCTTTAAGCTTTTTTAGCGCATTTATTCATTTGGAATTTAAGAATTTCTACTGTTTTAAATCGAATATTTTTTTAATATTTATTATCTCATTTTTGTTTTTTTAGTTCAAGAGATCTTTCGAACAGTACGAGCCGGGGTTGCTTCTTCTTTTTCTTTTTTGACTAGAGGTGTTTTCCTAGGAGTTAAAAACATAATCATGTTTCTTCCTTCTCGCTTAGGTGATTGCTGCACTTCTGCTTGTTCTTCTAAATCATTGGCCATTCTTCTCAGGAGTGTTTCAGCTAAGGCTGTGTGCTGAATCTCACGACCTCTAAAAATAACTGTGCATTTAACTTTGTCGCCTGCTTTGAGAAAGCGAATTGCGTGCCCAATCCTTACGTCATAATCATGTTTGTCGATTTTATACCTCATCTTTACTTCCTTGACCTCTGTTTGATGAGATTTCTTTTTGGCTTCTTTTGCTTTTTTTTCTTGCTCGAATTTAAATTTTCCGTAATTCATTATCCTGCAGACAGGAGGATCTGCTTTTTCGCTTACAAGAACTAAATCCAGTTCTCTTTCTTGAGCAATTTCTAATGCTTGTTCCCGGGGAATAACGCCGAGTTGTGAGCCATCAGCATCGACTACCCGTAATTTTGGATAGCTGATGCGATCATTGATATTTGGTAGCTCCCTTTCAGGGGCGCGGCGATCAAAACGAGGACGTGGTGGCATTCAGAGTGATGAGGGAACAGGGCAGATCAAAGAAAGTACAAAGCTTGCCTCTGTACTTCACCCTAGAACGGCCTGGATCAACGATAAAGCTTCTCTGAGCGGCTGCTCATCGTTAAGCCATTGTGGATTATGTTTTCTTTTAAACCAGGTTCTTTGTCTTTTGGCAAATTGGCTGGTACGGCGGTTAGTTACGTCAATGGCTTCACTCAAATTGAATTTACCTTTTATTACTTTTAGAGCTTCTTTATATCCAATTGTTTGAAGTAAGGGTAGATCTTCACCAAATTTATTGCTTAATTCTGCAGTCTCTTCAAGGAGACCATTTTCATATATTTTGATTGTGCGACTAAAGATTCTTTCATTCAAATTGGATGGATCGAGTCCTAGTTCAAGAATTTCCCAGTTAGGAGGGTTTGCTTTTTGTTGTGAACTAATTGGTTTTCCAGTTGCATAAATCACTTCCAGTGCTCTTATTGTTCTGATTGCATCAGCTGGTGCAATTCTATTTGCTGCTATTGGGTCACAGTTTTGAAGCAGCTTGTGACAATTGGATTGACCCAATTTAGATAATTGAAGTCGCAGATCTGATTGAGGAGCTACCGCCGGTGGTAAAAGACCACTTGTTAATGCTTGCAGATAAAGTCCGCTTCCTCCAACTAAGAAACCTATTTTTTGAGTTGATAGGACTCTTTTAAGACTTGATTCAGCTTTTTTTTGGAATTCGTGGAGAGTAATAGGTTTATTGGGGTGACAAATATCAATTAAAAAATGCTTGATTCGTTTTTGTTGATCTTTGCTGGGTTTTGCTGTTCCAATGTCCATGCCCTCATAAATTTGCCGCGAATCAATGTTGTGAATACCTAAACCTAATTTTTCTGCGATCTCTAAAGCTAGTTCTGTTTTCCCACTTGCAGTAGGGCCTAATAAAACTATTACAACTGGTTTAGTAAGAGTCATTTGATTGAGAGGCAAATTTCACATCCAAAAGTGTGTTAGTAATTTTCAAAATTTGGTTTTAAAAGCTTTTGCAAGCCTTTCTTGTAAGCCAGTGGTACATTGATAGTGCCAGGTAGGTTTTGGTTAATGAGGCCTGCAAGAACAACCCTTCCTGGTCGCGGCTTTTCAAAATGAGCGAAGACTCCAAGGTCCATAAGGTTCAGGCTGCTTATGGCGCTGAACAGATACAGGTTCTAGAGGGCCTGGAACCTGTCAGGAAGAGACCTGGAATGTATATAGGGTCTACTGGACCTAGGGGATTACACCATCTTGTTTATGAAGTTGTAGATAATGCGGTTGATGAGGCATTGGCAGGTCACTGCAATGAAATTGTGGTTGTTCTGGCTGATGACGGTTCAGCTTCTGTTACAGATAATGGTCGTGGAATTCCAACAGATGTACATCCAAGGACTGGTAAAAGTGCTTTAGAAACTGTTCTGACAGTTCTTCATGCAGGTGGCAAGTTCGGGAGTGGAGGTTACAAAGTTTCCGGTGGATTGCATGGTGTTGGAGTGTCCGTAGTTAATGCTCTTAGTGAATGGGTTGAAGTTGTTGTTCGCAGGCAAGGGCATGTGCATAAGCAAAGGTTTGAACGAGGAGCTGCAATAGGTTCTCTGCAATCGGAAGTCCAATTAGCTGAAGAGAAAGGTCTGACGGGTACTACCGTATGTTTTAAGCCTGATAGGGAGATTTTTACGGTTGGAATTGTTTTTGATTATGCAACGCTTTCTTCGAGACTCAGAGAATTAGCTTATTTAAATGGTGGAGTTAAAATAGTTTTTCGTGATGAAAGGAATGCTGCACTTATAGAAGGAAAGCCTTACGAGGAAACTTATTTTTATGAGGGCGGTATTAAAGAATATGTTGCTTATATGAATGCAGAAAAAGATGCTCTGCACCCTGAAATCATCTATGTCAACTCAGAAAAAGATGGTGTTCAGGTTGAGGCTGCTCTTCAGTGGTGTGTAGATGCATATTCCGATAGCATTCTTGGATTCGCTAATAATATTCGGACAGTTGATGGTGGAACTCATATTGAAGGTCTTAAAACTGTTTTAACTAGAACCCTAAATACTTTTGCTCGTAAACGAGGAAAGCGTAAAGATGGAGATGCTAATTTAGCTGGTGAAAATATTCGTGAAGGATTAACAGTTGTTCTTTCAGTAAAAGTTCCTGATCCTGAATTTGAGGGACAGACTAAAACAAAATTAGGAAACACAGAAGTTAGAGGAATTGTTGATAGCCTAGTTGGAGAATCTTTAAGTCAATATTTAGAATTTAATCCAGGAGTGATTGATTTAATTTTAGATAAGGCAATACAAGCCTTTAACGCTGCCGAGGCAGCTAGAAGGGCTAGAGAATTAGTTAGAAGAAAAAGTGTTTTAGAAAGTTCTACTCTTCCAGGGAAACTAGCTGATTGCAGTTCAAGAGATCCTTCAGAGTCTGAGATATATATAGTTGAGGGCGACTCAGCTGGGGGTTCAGCTAAACAAGGAAGAGATAGAAAATTTCAAGCAATACTTCCTTTGCGTGGAAAGATCCTTAATATTGAAAAAACAGATGATTCGAAGATTTATAAGAACACAGAGATCCAGTCACTTATAACTGCCCTAGGGCTAGGCATTAAAGGAGAAGAGTTTCAATCTAACAATCTTCGTTATCATCGTGTCGTAATAATGACTGACGCTGATGTTGATGGAGCTCATATAAGAACACTTTTATTGACATTTTTCTATCGTTATCAGAAGGAATTAGTTGAAGGAGGCTATATTTATATAGCTTGTCCACCACTTTATAAAGTTGAAAGAGGTAAAAACCATACGTATTGCTATAACGAGGCAGATTTAGAAAAAACGCTTTCTGGGTTTGGTGAAAAAGCGAATTACACAATTCAGAGATTTAAAGGTCTTGGGGAAATGATGCCTAAGCAATTGTGGGAAACAACTATGGATCCATCTACTCGAATGATGAAAAGGGTTGAAATAGAAGATGCTCTAGAAGCAGATCGCATTTTTACAATTTTAATGGGTGATAAAGTTGCACCGAGGCGAGAGTTTATCGAAACACATAGTGTTGAACTTGATATGGCTTCTTTGGATATTTAAATGAGTAAAATTTCTTTTTTATTTCGTTGGGGATGGGTTTTATCTGTAGCTCTTATATTCCCAGTTTCATTACCTGCTGGCGGCGCTCAAAATAATAATCTAAAAATATATTGCAGAGAAAAATATGCCCCCATTCTTTCTGGTTCAAGGTGCAAGTTAATGGCATCTCCTTCTAAAGGATCACCCATCCTATACACTCTTCCAGTAGGAACACCTATGCGTGTTTTAAGGGTGTGGCATGGAGGTGATGGTATTAGCTGGCTTCGAGTTCAGATTCCATCTGTTGATATCACTAATATGATTAATTTAGGTCAACGTGGCTGGATTATTGTTTGATTTAATTGAAATTGTTGATGATTTACTACTAGTTTCTTTAGGTGCTATTTTAGGCTCACTATTGCGAAATTACTTAATTAAATTCTTAGGATCATTTTTTATTAATAAATACTGCTCCACTTTCATAATTAATATGATTGCTGCTTTTTCTCTTGGCTTGCTCTTACCCTTCGATCCTGACGCTGGAAAAGATATATTAGAATCTTCTGGAAAATTAATAATATGTGTTGGCTTCCTTGGAAGCTTCAGTACTTTTTCTTCCTTTATCAAAGAAGTTTACGATGAACTTGTTGCATTTAGGTATAGAAATGCTTTTATTCTTACTTTAACATCTACTTTTGTAGGCATTGCTGCTTTAGCACTAGGCCAAAAAATTTCATATGGTTAGGACTCTTAGGTTTTTAAATTTCAAATATAATCAATTATTTTTTGTTGGAATTGGATCAGTTCCAGGAGCCTTAATCAGATGGCATTTCAGTAATAATTTCCTTGTAAATATTTTTGGAGCATATGTTCTTGGATTGGTTTGTGGATTAAGTCTTAGAAAGAGTTGTTATCTATTCTTTGCCATTGGGTTTTGTGGATCTTTAACTTCTTTTAGTGGGTGGATGCTTGATTCAGCCATATTATTTACACAAGGTTTTTATTACGAGTCCTTGAAATTAGTATTTTCTACATTATTTTTTGGTCTGATATCTGTCAGCATAGGTTTTTTTCTTGGAAAAAGAATTAAGAAGATAGGGCTTTTTCAATAGATGTTTTCAAGTCAGCATCATTAGGCTCTACTCCACTTTTAAATCTTTTCAATACTTCTCCTTTTTTACTTATAAGGAACTTTTCAAAGTTCCATTCAACATCTCCTTTAGGTATCGCTTGATTGAGTGTTGAATAAGGCTCGGTAGTGTTCCCTTTTGCGTGCACCTTTTCAAATAGAGGAAAATGGGCTCCATAAGTGGAGGAGCAAAACTCTTTTATTTCCTCTAGGGAACCAGGTTCTTGTCCTCCAAAGTCATTACATGGAAAACCTAAAACTAAGAACCCTTTGTCCTTATAAGCATCTTGTAATTCCTGTAGCCCTGCATATTGCTTAGTGAAACCGCAGCGACTAGCCACATTAACAATTAGGAGAACTTTGCCTTGATAATCTCCGAGACATTTTTTTTCTCCACTAGATGTGCGTACAACCACTTGATTGACATTGATACTCATGATCGAAATGTAATGAAGGAGTTCATGACACATAAAATATATATGCATATGCCCTGATGGTGCGTCGATGAATGAAGCAAAGGGGTCCAGCATTCAAACTGCTTCATTAGTTAATGGCCCTCATGTTGCTGATGAGGTAGCAGCCAAACTTGAAGCCATGCTTTCAGCGGGTAATTACGATGGCGTTAAGGCATTACTAGAACCGGTTCAGCCAGTAGATATAGCCGAAGCTATTGGTAGCCTTCCACAGATTTTACAGGCTCTTGCTTTTAGGCTTTTAAGCAAAAATGAAGCTATTGAAGTCTATGAATACTTAGAACCAGGAATACAGCAAAGTTTGCTTGATCGCCTTCGCTCTGGAGAGGTGTTGGAGTTGGTTGAGGAAATGTCCCCTGACGACAGAGTGCGACTGTTCGATGAATTACCAGCCAAGGTTGTAAGACGTTTGCTTGCGGAGTTAAGTCCTGCTGAAAGACGAGTTACAGCGCAGCTTTTGGGTTATGAGACTGAGACTGCTGGAAGATTAATGACTACGGAATTTATTGATCTTAAAGAATTTCATAGTGCTGCTCAGGCTTTGTCCATAGTCAGGAGACAAGCCCCTTATACAGAAACAATTTATAGCCTTTACGTAACTGATAGAGAGAGACATTTGACAGGAATTCTTTCTTTAAGAGATTTAGTTACAGCTGACCCTGATGCTCATATTGGGGATGTAATGACACGTGATGTGGTCAACGTTCGAACTGATACAGATCAGGAAGAAGTTGCAAGAGCAATTCAAAGATATGACTTTTTAGCTTTGCCAGTCGTTGATTTAGAGAAAAGATTGGTAGGGATTGTCACTGTTGATGATGTGATCGATGTTATTGAGCAAGAAGCAACACGAGATATTTATGCCGCAGGTGCTGTTCAGGCTGGTGATGAGGATGATTATTTTCAGAGTGATTTGTTTGTTGTTGCTCGTAGAAGAGTTGTTTGGCTAGCTGTTTTGGTTTTAGCGAATGGATTGACTACTCAGGTAATTGCAATGAACGATGAAGTACTGCAACAGGTTGTTTTGCTGGCAGCTTTTATTCCATTGTTAATTGGGACTGGTGGAAATGTTGGAGCACAAAGTTCGACAGTTGTTATTCGTGGATTGAGTACTCAACGAATTCAGGCACTTGGAAGTATGAAGGCTGTTTTTAGAGAAGCTATAGCTGGTGCTTTATTGGGACTATTAATGTTGGTAGTGGTTGTTCCTTTTGCTTGGTGGAGAGGAGATGGACCTTTGGTTGGTGCAGCTGTTGGAATTAGTCTTATTGCGATAACAACTTTGGCTGCAACTGCTGGTGCGGCTTTGCCATTGCTATTTGATCGTATGGGACTAGACCCTGCGTTGATGTCAGCTCCGTTTATTACAACTGCGACTGATGTAGCTGGTGTGCTGATTTATTTACGAACAGCTTCATGGCTACTCACCTACACACAAAGTCCGATGGGCTAGGTATTTTTACTTAAAAATAAGCAAATTTAAGAAAAGCGCTAGGTCTTTACACTTCTTAGTAGTACCCTTTACAAATCTCAATATTGTTCAAATGGGAGTTCAGTTGAGTAAATCCAATGCTGATGGTTTAAAAGTTGTTCCTGGTACCAAGTCTTTACCGGAGGTTGACTTGGTGAGATCTTATCTTCGTGATATTGGCAGGGTGCCTTTGTTAAGGCATGAGCAGGAAATTACACTTGGCCGTCAAGTTCAGCAGTTGATGGAATTAGAGAAAATCAAAGCAGAATTATTAGAGAAAACAGGACAAGAACCAACCTTTGAAGAACTAGCAAAGGTATCTGGATTAACTATTGTTTCTGTAAAAAAAAGATTGAAGTTTGGACAACGTGCCAAAGAAAGAATGGTTTCAGCTAATTTGAGATTAGTTGTAAGTGTTGCAAAAAAATATACTAAGAGAAATATGGAACTGCTTGATTTAATCCAGGAAGGAACTATTGGTTTGGTGAGAGGAGTAGAAAAATTTGACCCTGCACGAGGATATAAATTTTCAACTTATGCATATTGGTGGATTCGACAAGGTATAACACGAGCAATTGCAGAAAAAAGTAGGTCTATAAGGTTGCCTATTCATATCACTGAAATGCTAAATAAGTTGAAGAAAGGACAAAGAGAATTGAGTCAACATTTGGCAAGAACTCCTACTATGAATGAGTTGGCTGAATATGTGAATATGTCTGAAGAAGATGTAAAAGATTTGTTGAGCAATACTCGCCATCCTATGAGCTTGGATGGGACAGTAGGAGATGGAGAAGATACTGCTTTACTAGATTTACTTGCTTCAGATAACAACCTTCCAAGTGAAAAGCTAGACACTGATTGTATGCAGAATGATCTTGAGACGTTGTTGCAGCAGTTACCGGAAATACAAAGTCAAGTTCTAAGAATGCGTTATGGAATGGATGGATCTGATCCAATGAGTTTGACTGGCATTGGACGAATTCTTGGAATAAGCAGGGATCGTGTACGAAACCTTGAAAGAAATGGTCTTCTAGTTTTGCGAAGATTAGGAGACACAGTTCAGGACTATGTTGCCTGTTGAATAATTTTTAAAATTAATGGATTAACAATATCTGGTAATTCGTCATGAGGACAATGTCCAGCTCCGGGTATTATTTCTAGCGAACGAATACAAGGGATTTGTACAAACCATTTCTGTGCTTCTTTTACTGGTTCCCAAGGATCTTTTTCTCCCCAAATTAAGTCTACTGGTATCTTGAGATCTTCCATTAATTCAGGTGCAAGGTAATCATCAAAAAGATTAATAAAACCTCTAAATGCTTCGTCAGCGTTTGGTCTTTGACTTGGTTTATGGAGAAGATTGATAAGCCCTTCATCAATATTTTGTCCACTTGGATAAGCTTTTTTGAGTATGTTTTTTATTACTGATGGTTGTGCTGCATTTTGAAAAAGATTTCTACTCAGCCAGCGTTGTTGAACAAGTTTTTTTAAGCCAGGGCGCAATAATCGCATCCACATTGGTTGTTCAAGAAGCCTCTTGTCATCCATTGTTCTTTGTGCACAGTCGATAAGAATTACTCCAAGACAATTTTTGCCAAGTATTTTTGCAGCTTTTAGAGCTATGACTCCACCGATCGAATTACCTATTAGAAGTACAGGTGACTGAACTATTTCTTGACAGAAGTCTTTTACTTGGTTTGACCAATTATCAAAATTGTAAGTAAAACCTTTTTGTAAGTTTGATTCATTTTTTAATTGAGATAATGGTTGACTGCTATCACCGAAGCCAATTAAGTCAATTGCATAACAAGGTGCGACTTCCCCCCAAACAGATTGATTATGTCTCCAATGTTCTTTTGAGGCTCCAAATCCATGAATTAATACTGTTCTTATAGGCGCATTAATTGCTGACCCTTCTTTTTTCCAGGCAACTTCTAAGTTTTTCCATTTCCATAGATGAATGTTTGTAGTAGTCAAGTTCTCCACTCCTCAGGAGGTTTGAATGTTTTAGATAACAAAGCATATCTAAGAAAGAGTTTATTGAGATGGTTTGAACTGAATGGTCGTCATTCCATTCCTTGGAAGTTTAAACAAGATAAGACTTTGCCTAATTTTGGAGAAAGCATTCCCGTTTATAGAATTTGGATAGCTGAAATCATGCTTCAGCAGACAAAATTGAAAGTTGTTTTACCGTATTGGTACCGGTGGATGAAAATATTTCCAAGCCTTCTTGAACTGGTGAATGCAGATGAACAAAAGGTTTTAATTCATTGGCAAGGCCTTGGTTACTATTCAAGGGCTCGCAGAATCAAAAGTTCTGCAAAAATTTTATTTGAAAAGATTGGAACTGAAAATGTTCTAGATCCAGACTCTTGGCCAAAAAATATAGAAGAATGGACTGAACTTCCAGGGATTGGACGTAGTACTGCAGGGAGCATAATTTCTTCAGCTTTTGATATGCCTGCATCTATTTTGGATGGTAATGTTCAAAGAATCCTTTCAAGGTTGATAGCAAGTACAGAACCATTAATTAAAAATAAAAAGCAATTATGGATATTAAGTGACAAGTTGCTTGATAAAAAATACCCAAGACATTTTAATCAGGCACTTATGGATTTAGGTGCGATAGTTTGTACTCCTCGTGCTCCTAGTTGTTCTATTTGTCCATGGAACAGTCATTGCATTGCTTATGCTTCATCTGATCCAACACAATTTCCCGTGAAAGAAATTCGTAAAAGCTTGCCATTAAACTTGATTGGGATAGGGATTATTTTTAATGCTGACGGAGAAGTCTTGATTGATCAAAGATTAAATAAAGGAACATTGGGTGGAATGTGGGAATTCCCAGGTGGCAAACAAGAACAAAATGAATCTATTGAAATTACTATTGCTCGTGAGATACGTGAAGAATTAGGCATTGAAGTTAAGGTTGGTGAAAAACTCATCGCTTTAGATCATCAATACAGTAATAAAAAACTTCATTTTGTTGTTCATCTTTGTCAGTGGGTTTCTGGTGAGCCTCAGCCTTTATGCAGTCAGAAGTTGCTTTGGGTTAGGCCTCAAGATCTTTCTAACTTTCCTTTCCCAGCAGCGAATACACGAATAATTGCTGCTTTGCATGAATACCTATGTCATAAAGATGCTTGATGCGTTTATTTGTATTAAAAGAATTTCAATGCAGTGATTCAAAATAATGAGATGAAATCCGAAAAAGTGATTTGTTTTGGTGAAGCACTTATTGATCGGCTAGGCCCTCTTGGTGGTGACCCATTAGTAGATAAGCCTACTGAAGATTGCATGGGAGGTGCGCCTGCAAATGTTGCATGTGCATTAGGCAGGCTTGGTAATGAAGTTGTTTTTATTGGTCGTCTTGGAGACGACCTTATAGGAACAAATTTTCGCAAATTGATGAAATCGCGACGATTAAACATTTCAGGCTTACAAAGCGACAAACAAAGGCCTAGTCGAGTTGTACTCGTTAATCGTGACTTGGATGGAGAGAGAAGTTTCCAAGGTTTTTTAGGTGATCAAGGTGAAGGTTTTGCTGATCAGGCCCTTGAATTAAATCCTCTGATTGAACAATGGCCTCTATTTGTACGTAATGCTCGCTGGCTAATCGCTGGAACTATTCCATTAGCTTCTCCGACGTCTTCAGAAGTATTTTTATGGGTATTACAACAGGCAGAAAAAGGAGGTCTTCCAATTGCAATTGATGTTAATTGGCGAGCAACGTTTTGGAATTCAAAAAGTGTTCCAACCAGTGGACCTGATGAATTAGCACTTAGGTCCATTACTCAAATACTCGCAAAGGCTTCATTAATAAAGCTTGCGAAGGAGGAAGCAATTTGGTTTTTTAATAATGAAAACCCCATTGAGATTTCTAAGTCACTTCCACAAAATCCAGATGTAGTGATAACTAATGGTTCTAGACCAATTGTATGGTCAATTAATGGTTTTTACGGAGAAACAAAAGTTCTATCACCTCCATCAGTTGTAGATACAACAGGAGCTGGTGATGCTTTTACAGCAGGCATGATTCATAAACTTTCACTTTTATCGGAGAGTCTTGACTGTCAAAGGAAATATGAAGATATTGTTCGCTTTGCAGCAGCTTGTGGAGCTTGTGTGTGCCGAGGACCTGGAGCTATAGATCCTCAACCAACCTATGAAGAAGTACAAGGCTTTTTAGCCTCTGGTGGAGAGAGTTGAAAAAGTCTTCCCCCTTTCTCTCGATATTGGAGTCTTAACCGCCAGGCATCTGGAAGTTTTAATGACATCCGTTCTGCCCATTCAACAACAACTAAAGCCCCCACAGCTTCTGCTTCTTCTTCTTCTTGTAGAAATAGTTCATCTGCAGCCGTTGGTTTTTCTAACCTGTACAAGTCAATATGAACTAGTGGTCTGATGCCAGTTTGATAATGCTGTGAGATCGCGAAAGTGGGACTTGTAATTGGTTCTTGAATGTTGAGACTAATTGCTATACCTTGAACTAGAGAGGTTTTCCCTACGCCTAAAGGTCCTTCTAATAAAATTAAATTGAGATTGGGTAGTTCTACTGGAATCGCTTTGCCTAGTGCAATTGTGTCCTCAAGATTTTTCAGAATTTGTTTTGTATTTGTAGATTGCCCCTGAACAGAGTCAGAAGCTTCTGTAATTTTGTACGGGCTTCTGTCCATAATTCACTTAAGCGAGTTTTTGATCATGGTCACATTGCCTACAAAAAATACTGTGAAGGGTAACTCTGAATATGCAGTAGCAGATATTGGATTAGCGGACTTTGGTCGCAAGGAATTGGCGATTGCTGAAACTGAAATGCCAGGTTTGATGGCTCTACGAGTGAAGTATGGACAGGAACAGCCTTTGAAAGGAGCCTGTATTGCTGGGAGTCTTCATATGACAATTCAAACAGGCGTTTTAATCGAAACTTTGGTTGCTTTAGGTGCTGAAGTTCGCTGGGCATCTTGTAATATTTTTTCTACTCAAGACCACGCTGCAGCGGCAATAGCAGCAGGTGGCATCTCAGTATTTGCTATAAAAGGCGAAACTTTAGATGAGTATTGGGCTTATACCCATAGGATTCTTGAATGGGAGAACAATCAAGCTCCCAACATGATTCTTGATGATGGTGGAGATGCCACAGGTTTAGTGATGCTAGGTAGTCAAGCAGAAAAAGATTCTTCGGTATTAGATAACCCTACTAATGAAGAAGAAAGAGCTTTATATGCTTCCATTAAAAAGAAGTTAGTGCAGGACCCTGACTTTTATTCTCGAATTAAGGCCAGCATTCAAGGGGTAACAGAGGAGACTACTACAGGTGTTGCACGTCTATATCAAATGCAAAAAAGTGGAGAACTTCCCTTTCCTGCAATTAATGTAAATGATTCAGTTACTAAGAGTAAATTTGATAATCTTTACGGGTGTCGTGAATCATTAGTGGATGGGATTAAAAGGGCAACTGATGTAATGGTTGCTGGCAAAATTGCATTAGTAATGGGTTATGGAGATGTGGGGAAAGGATCTGCACAGTCTTTACGTGGCTTAGGAGCCACAGTCATGATTGCAGAGATTGATCCTATTTGTGCTTTGCAGGCTGCAATGGAGGGTTACAGGGTTGTTCGACTTGATGATGTTGTTCAAGAGGTGGATATTTTTGTTACTGCTACTGGTAATTTTCAGGTTATACGAAATGAACATTTGATTCGGATGAAAGATGAGGCAATTGTTTGCAATATTGGGCATTTTGATAATGAAATTGATGTAGCTTCGATGAAGTCTTACAAATGGGAGAATATAAAACCCCAAGTAGATCACATTACGCTTCCTAGTGGTAACAAAATTATCTTATTAGCTGAGGGGAGATTGGTTAATTTAGGCTGCGCAACAGGTCACCCAAGCTTTGTCATGAGTAATTCTTTTACTAATCAAGTTTTAGCTCAAATTGAGTTATTTACTAAAGGTGAAAATTACTCTAATGAGGTTTATGTTTTACCAAAACATTTAGATGAAATGGTTGCTCGTTTACATTTAGATAAGATAGGAGCAAACCTGACTGAGTTGACCACTGAACAGTCTGATTATATTAATGTGCCTATAGAAGGTCCCTATAAACCAGGACATTATAGGTATTAAGCTCCATTAATTGGCTTTTAAAGCTAATTATTTTTCTATCTAAATATTTATGGATATCTCCCAACTGTTAACTCAATTGCCTACTTTGATAGGTAATGCTGTAGAGGCAAATCAATGGATTGGTTATGGGACAATTTTATTAGCTATGTTTTTGGAGAATTTATTCCCACCAATTCCTTCTGAGTTAATTATGCCTCTAGGAGGTTTTTATGTTCAGCAAGGCCAATTACATTTTCTTCCTGTTGTATTAGCAGGTTTAATTGGAACAGTATTTGGAGCATTCCCATGGTACGGAATTGGTAGATTAGTGAATGAAAAAAGGCTTGAAAATTGGTTATCTAATCATGGGAAATGGATTGGAATTAGTCCAGATGAATTATCACGTAGTCGTAGATGGTTTAATCGCTATGGAACTGCTTTGGTCTTCTGGGGTAGATTAATTCCTGGAATTAGAACTTTGATTTCAGTGCCAGCTGGAGTAGAACTAATGCCTCTACTTCCTTTTGTTATCTGGACATCAGCGGGAAGTCTTATTTGGATGATATTGTTAACAAGTGCTGGTTATGCTTTGGGAGAAAGTTATACCAATGTGGAAATATGGATTGATCCTATTTCTAAACTTATCAAGGTTATTTTAGCTCTAGGTTTCGTTTCTGCATTTGTTTGGATCGTATTAAGGATTTGGAAAAGGTTATACAAAGGTTGATTATTATTTAGAAGGGGATTTCTTCATTATTTGGACTATGACTTATTGACCCTGATCCATTAAATCCATTGGCATCTGAATCTCTTTTGGATCCTAGAAGTTCAAGACGATCTACTCGAACTACAGGTTTGCTTCTTTCTTCTCCCGTATTTCTATCTGTCCAAGTATCTAACTTAAAACTTCCTGTAATACCTATTAGAGAACCTTTTTTTACGTAATCAGCTGCTACTTGTGCTTGTTTACCCCAAATTTCAAGATTAAACCAATCAGGCTCATCATCTCGACTTCTTCGATTTACAGCCAGCGTTAAATTTGCTACTACGCTTCCAGATTCGAAGTAACGCACATCAGGATCACGGCCAGCCCTGCCGACAAGTGTCACGGAATTAACGCTCATTGGTACTCGTTGCTAATTGAAATGACTTAATGATGGTCCAATTTGACTGGACTGTCAGCAAGCTGGACCAGCCAGTGCTTCGGAACGAAGAATATCTAGCAACAACTCATGGAACTACCTTTATGATTCGCCGGTCTGAACATAAAAACCGTGTTTCTGAGTCGTTTCAAGTTATCGCGTGATATCGGCATTGATCTTGGTACAGCTAATACCTTGATTTATGTTTCTGGAAAAGGGATTGTTCTGCAAGAACCTTCTGTTGTAGCAATGGATCTGGAAGATGGATCCCCATTAGCTGTAGGAGATGATGCAAAATTAATGCTAGGGAGGACTCCAGGAAATATTCGTGCAGTCAGGCCTTTAAGGGATGGAGTGATTGCGGATTTTGATGCAGCTGAACAAATGCTCAAAAGCTTCATTCAAAAATGTAATGAAGGACGAGGAATTATTGCTCCAAGGCTAGTAGTTGGAATACCCAGTGGTGTGACTAGCGTTGAACGTCGTGCTGTGCGAGAAGCTGGTCTAGCAGGTGCAAGGGAAGTTCATTTAATAGACGAACCTGTTGCAGCAGCTATAGGCGCTTCTCTTCCTGTGACAGAACCAATCGGTACCATGATTGTGGATATTGGAGGAGGCACCACAGAGGTTGCTGTGTTGAGTTTGGGAGGTACTGTTCTTAGTGAGTCTGTTCGAGTCGCTGGTGATGAAATAAATGATTCAATAGCTACTTATTTAAAAAAGGTTCATAATTTAGTTGTAGGAGAGCGAACAGCTGAAGAAATCAAAATCCGAATTGGATCAGCTTTCCCAGATAATGATTTTGACATGAAATCAATGGATGTTCGTGGCCTGCATTTACTTTCTGGCTTGCCTCGCTCTATAAATTTGCAATCTGGGGATTTGCGGGAAGCTATTGCAGAGCCTTTGAATAAAATTGTTGAGGCAGTGAAAAGAACTTTAGAAAATACGCCCCCTGAATTAGCAGCAGATATTGTTGATAGAGGCATCATGCTTGCTGGTGGAGGAGCACTTGTACGAGGTATAAGTGATCTTGTGAGTCATGAAACTGGAATTTTTACTCATGTAGCTGAAGATCCTTTACTGTGTGTTGTTAATGGTTGTGGGCAAGTATTGGATGATTTCAAGCGGCTAAGGCGAGTTTTAGATACACCTGAGTTCGCTAGAAATGCAGTAAGAGATTGAATTTATGGTGGATACGCGACGGCAGGCAACTGTTCGTTGGTGGTCTCTTCGCCGTCTACGACCTTGGCTTTTTCTTGCAATAGCTCTTACCTGTGTGCGTTGGAGTAAAGGAGCAGGGTTCCTTGATTCATATGCATTGATAATTAGACCTTTTTGGCCAGGTTCGGCTCAGAAAGATTGGATTCAGAATGGATTTCAACTTGAACGGGAAATCCAGTTGAGTTTGCTTGAAAGTGATAATCGACGGTTAAGAGAGATGCTTGAACTTAAGAGGTCTAAGAAAAATCAGCGTATTTCAGCAGCTGTTATTTCAAGAAATACAAATGGATGGTGGCAACAGTTGGAATTAAATAAAGGTTTGATCTCTGGAATTAATTCAGGTGATGCAGTTATTGGTCCTGGAGGACTCATTGGCATTATTCACAGTGTTACTCCTTTGACGTCTCGAGTTCGTTTACTCACTGCTCCTGGGAGTCGAGTAGGGGTTTGGATAGATAGAACTAAAAGGCATGGAGTTTTGCTTGGAATAGGTACCAATAGACCTCAAATGCGTTTTCTTAATAAAGATCCTCAAGCTAATCCTGGAGATATTATTAGTACTTCTCCAGCCAGTACTTTGTTCCCTCCTAATTTGCCTGTTGGAGTAATTCAACATATCGACAAAAATGCATTGCCAGCCCCAATTGCGATGGTGCAATTAACTGCTGCACCAGAAGCAATTGATTGGGTACAAGTTGTTAAACCTTGAAATCAATACTTCATAGAAAAAAATTATATTTATTAGGATTATTTTCTGTTCCAATTTTATTCTTGTCTTCGCCAAGTTGGTTAACTATTGGAGGCGTTAAACCTAGTTGGGCTATTTTGTGGTTACTGCCATGGGCTTTAGAAGAAGGTTCTTTTTCTGGAGCTATGGCTGGTTTTGTGTTAGGTCTTTTTTTAGACAGTATTTGCCTTGGCAGTTCCTCACACATCCCTGTTTTATTCTTTCTCGGTTTTTGGTGGGGTCGATTAGGTAGTAAGGGTCCATTGATTGAAAGAAGCCTAAGTCTTGGACTATTAGCATTTGTTGGAACTTTATTTCTGGGATTTAGTTTATGGTTTCAGATGTTATTTTTACCAGTTTTTGAGTCGAATTATTTTTCTAAGGATTGGGTATTTAATGTATTAATTTCTCAAACCTTAATAACAGGTTTGTTATCACCTATTGTATGTACACTGTTATTGCTCTTTTTAAGATATAATCGAACTAAATATAAGTAATTCAACAATAGTTTAGAGATTAAAGTTCTAAAGTAATTTTTCTAATAACTTGCATTTATATGAATTAACATAAATTATATGTCATTTTAAGAATCTATTTTTTTGTGTGCATTCTCCGGCAAATTGCTTTGATTCCATTTTCTTTGGATTTCGACGTCAATCTTGCGAAGAATTGTGTACTAGTCAAAAAATCTTTTTCCCTTCCTATTTTTTTAATTCTTGCCATCTACGAGTCCTTTGTATTTGGATCAATAATTACGCTGTGGAGTGGATTTAGATACATCTAAGACTGCAATAAAACGGGACGCCTTCGTAGGTATAAATACTTTTGAAATCTTAAAAAAAACAAAAAAAATCCTATAAAGGTGCTCTTTTTTAGGGTTTTTGTTTGGGTTGTAAGGTTATGGTTGCATTTCTTGATGAGGAAGGTTTCATGCCTGAGGGAGGTCCATCCCAGCTAAAAAATGCTAATGGACCTGCTGGCAGGTCTTCATCGACCCCTAAAGCTTGCATTCTTGTTGTAGATGATGAGCCTGCGGTTTTAAAAGTTTTAGTAACTCGGTTAGAGCTTGCTGGTTACAGAGTTCTATCAGCAGAAGATGGGGAAAAAGCCATAGAAATTTTTCACCGTGAGTCTCCTGATTTGATTGTTTTAGATGTAATGCTTCCAAAAATAGATGGGTTTGCTGTCTGTAGGCGTCTTAGAGCTGAGTCTTGTGTCCCTATTATTTTCCTTACAGCACTTGAGGCTATTTCTGAGCGAGTTGCTGGCCTTGATCTTGGAGCAGATGATTACCTTTCAAAACCTTTTAGTCCAAAAGAGTTGGAAGTTCGAATAGCAACAATCCTTAGGAGAGTAGGACCTGGGGCATATGTTGCAGAGCCAAGAGAACTGCCGGTAGGCCAAGGTGTGATGAAATTAGGTGATTTAGTCGTTGACACAAACCGTAGACAAGTCAGTAGAGGTGGAGAGAGGATTGGACTTACTTATACCGAATTTAGCCTTCTTGAACTCTTGTTTCGTGAGCCAGGGAGAGTTGTCCCACGAGCGGAAATACTGGAACAGCTTTGGGGTTATCCCCCAAGAAGAGCAGCTGACCTGCGAGTTGTAGATGTATATGTTGCTCGTTTGAGAGGCAAGCTGGAACCTGACCCAAGAAACCCTGAATTAATTCTCACTGTAAGAGGGATTGGATATGCATCTCAGAGAATGGGTGAGTTCCCATCCGCAATAGCTAGTTAAAGAATGGATGACATTAAGCTGTCGTTTCGTCACTTCTAAGGCAAGATGACGCCGATCTACTAATAACCCCTTGTCCGACTTAAGAGAGACACGAATAGAAAAGGCAAAATCATTAAGGGCCTTGGGGCAAGGCCCTTATGCCGTTTGTTATGAGCCAACCCACCAGGCTGCTTCCTTGCAAGCTGTTCACTCTGATTTGCCTAAAGGTCAGGAAAGGCAAACAAATGTATGCGTTGCAGGGAGGGTGATCTCTCGTCGAGTTATGGGAAAACTTGCTTTTTTCACGCTGGCTGATGAAACAGGCACCATTCAGCTTTATTTAGAAAAAGCAACACTGGAAAAAGCTTTGAATGAAGATTGTCAACCTGGTCCTTTTGCTCAATTAACAGATCTTGTTGACTCTGGCGATTGGATTGGAGTTAAAGGTATTTTGCGGAGAACTGATCGTGGAGAGCTTTCTGTAAAAGTTTTATCTTGGCAAATGCTTTGCAAATCTCTGCAGCCACTACCAGATAAGTGGCATGGACTAGCTGATGTAGAAAAGCGATATAGACAAAGATATCTTGATTTAGTAGTTAACCCTCAGTCTCGTCAAACGTTTCGTCGGAGGGCGCTTTTAGTTAGTGCAATTCGTAGATGGTTGGATGATCGTGGTTTTTTAGAGATAGAAACACCAGTACTTCAATCCGAGGCCGGAGGAGCTGAAGCTCGACCTTTTGTTACGCATCACAACACACTTGATTTGCAGCTTTACCTAAGAATTGCAACTGAGCTTCATCTCAAGCGACTAGTTGTTGGTGGTTTTGAAAAGGTATATGAACTAGGCAGAATCTTTAGGAATGAAGGGATTAGTACTCGCCATAACCCTGAATTCACTTCAGTAGAGATATATCAGGCTTTTGTGGATTACAACGAAATGATGAATTTGACGGAAGAATTAATAGTTTCGATCTCTAAACAAATATGTGGCACAACAAACATTTCTTATCAAGGAACAGAAATTGATCTGTCACCCCCATGGAGAAGAGCAACAATGCATGAATTAGTTCAAGAGGCTACAGGGCTAGATTTCTTTGCGTTTTCTCAAGACCCTGATAAAGCAGCTTCAGCCATGATCGAGGCGGGCCTAGAGGTGCCTGAAAAGGCTTCTGAGAATGTTGGAAGGTTATTGAATGAAGCTTTTGAACAATGTGTTGAAACGAAGCTTATTCAACCGACTTTTGTTGTTGATTATCCAATTGAGATTTCTCCATTAGCTAGACCCCATCGCAGTAAAGAAGGCATAGTTGAACGCTTTGAATTGTTTATTGCTGGACGAGAAACAGCAAATGCTTTTAGTGAGTTAATTGATCCGATAGATCAACGTCAGCGTTTAACTGCTCAGCAAGCACGAAGGGATGCTGGAGACTTGGAAGCCCATTCAATAGATGAAGATTTCCTGAATGCTTTAGAGGTGGGAATGCCCCCTACAGGAGGCTTGGGTATAGGAATCGATCGCTTAGTAATGCTACTTACAGATAGTCCTTCTATAAGAGATGTTATTGCTTTTCCTCTATTACGCCCGGACTCAGTGAAATCTTCACCTGGTCAATGAACCATGAAAGTGGATAATTGAGCCAGTGGTCAGTTTATGTTCTGATGAGTGGTGAGCGCGTAGGTTTCCGCTTTAAACACGCAGACGCGGTTGTCAAGCGCAATCCCCAGGGACGTTCTAGACGTGGCTGGGTAATGGAACCGGTGGAACAAACCACCAGCCGAGGCACCAAAATGCCTGCATATCGCATTCGATGGCGTGATAGTGAAAGACCAGAGATTGTGCTTCAACATATGTTGATCGCAGATCCTGATCCAACACCTCCTCCAGAGAATGTGAGCTTGGAGCCACCTGCACCTAAGGAATGAATTAGTTTTTTAGACTTTTTTTAAAAGGTCTAGTTCTTTTTCAATCTCTAGCTTTTCCCAGGGAGCATGTGGATTTGATTGTGATGCGTGATTTTTATTAGAAAAGCTATCCAAATCATTTTGGATTTTTTTGTGTTGAATTCCTAGTTCGTCAAGCTCAAGCCAAAGCAATCTTCCAAGCTCCATTAATTTTGTTAGGTGTTGTCTTACTTGGTCAGCTAATTCAATAGCTTCATATTGCTTGGCTTTAACTTCTTTTTTTTTCCATTCTTTTATATTCTCAGCTAAAGATAGCAATTCATGTCTTTTGAGGTTGGCTTTTTGAGCAATACTTTTTTGTCGTATTAGTAATGAATGAAAAACATCTTGTTGATTTTGATTTTGCAATAATGACTCTTGAAGGGGATTGATTTTTAAAAGATCTTCCAGCTTTGCTTGAAGATCTTTTTCTAAATTGTTAAGCCAGTTATCAGTCATTTTTTTAGTTGGCTTTGATAATTAATTGACTTTCAATCTCTTTTTGCAATGGCATTAAAGCTGCTTCTTTTGACTGGAGCAATATTTGCGATAGCTTTGCTATGTCACCTTCTGTGATATCAAGGTCGCAGATGTTATCAAATGCGGTTTTATAAAAATAGGTAAGCTCAGCAAGTAGATTCTCTCGATAGGCTTTTAATGCTTTTAATTGATTTTTTCTGCTCATTGAACTGACTTTGTAGAAGTTATATTTTAATTGTTAAATCTTTTTAGCGCAGATTTAACTTCTTTATCAGCCTGTTTTCTTTTCTCATCTTGTCTTTTGTCATGAAGCTTTTTACCTCTTCCTAGACCAATTACAAGTTTAATCCATGAGCCTTTGAGATGAAGAGTTAATGGGATGAGAGTTAATCCTTTCTTGTCAAGCTTAGCTTTGAATTTGTTAATTTCTTCTCGATGGGCTAATAACTTTCTGGTCCGCAAAGGATCATGATTAAAGTAATTTCCAGCATGGCTATGAGGAGAAATATGAACGTTATGAAGGTGTAGCTCTCCTTTTCTGACTAGACAGAAACCATCCCGTAAATTAGCTTTCCCCGCTCGTATTGATTTAACTTCAGTACCTAATAACTCGATGCCTGTTTCAAGAGTCTCAAGAATTTCGTATTGATGCCTTGCTAGACGATTGTCAGCTAACCGACGATTAGAGGGTTTTCTTGTCGATTGAGGCGTTTTTTTGTTGGTTCCTTTAGCCATCTCTTTTGTTTAATACACCGACAATGTGCAGAGGTGGGTACCCTTCCATCATGGCCATAGTTTCTTCAAATTCTGAGCGATTCAAATCTGAATCTCTTGCACCAAATCAAAGGGTGATTGATCCAGCAGTTCTTCCAGAAGAAGATTCTCTATTTCAGAATGATGGATTACGACCAAGTCGATTGAGTGAGTTTATTGGTCAGTCTGATATTAAAAAGGTTCTTAATATTGCCGTCCAAGCTTCCTTGTCAAGAGGGGATGCTCTAGATCATGTCTTGTTATATGGACCACCTGGCCTTGGAAAGACAACAATGGCTTTGGTTTTAGCAAATGAATTAGGAGTGAAATGTCGCATAACTAGTGCCCCTGCTTTGGAAAGACCCCGTGACATCATTGGATTATTAGTGAATTTGCAGCCTCGAGAAGTTCTCTTTGTAGATGAAATTCATCGGTTGCCAAAGATTGGAGAAGAGCTTTTGTACCCTGCGATGGAAGATCTTCGTATAGATATCACTGTTGGGAAAACCAGTACAGCTCGGACCAGATCAATAGAATTAGCCCCTTTTACACTTATTGGAGCAACTACAAAAGCTGGTGCTATCAGTTCCCCTTTGCGTGATCGTTTTGGGATGACTCAAAGACTTGAATTTTATGAGTTGGAAGACTTACAAAATATTGTTATTCGAACCTCAAAATTGTTGGGTTTAGCATTGAGCATTCAAGCTAGTTTGGAAATTGCTAAACGTTGTAGGGGTACTCCACGAATTGCTAATAGATTACTTAGAAGAGTAAGGGATTTTGCAACTGTTCAAGGTCAATTAAGTGCAATTGATAAGCCTTTGGTAGATAAGGCTCTTGAATTGCATCGAGTAGATAGTCGTGGTTTAGATATCTCTGATAGACGTTTATTGCACTTAATGATTCAAGATTATGGAGGCGGTCCAGTAGGTCTTGAAACTTTAGCGGCGGCTTTAGGAGAAGATGCTGTCACAGTGGAATCTGTAATTGAACCTTTTCTATTACAGATTGGTTTTTTACAAAGAACTCCAAGAGGAAGAGTTGTAACTCAAATAGCATGTAAGCATCTTGATTTTGAATCTGAGGAGAAGTTGTGATTGTTTACTTATCCAAATACAAATATTTTGCGATGAATTTTGTTGTTATTGGATTGTTATTTTTGATAGCACAACCTTTGCCTGTTCAAGCTATAGATTCTCCTCAGATTGATTTTGATCGAGCTTTGCAATTAAGTAGAGATGGTAATTATTCAGAAGCATTACATCAGTGGAATGATTTTATTCATCTTTATCCAAATAATGCTCTTGCTTTGAGCAATCGTGGTAATGTTCGCCTTGCTTTAGGAGATCCTCAGGGGGCAATCTCGGATCAAACAAAGTCAATAAACTTGTTGCCTTTAGAAGAGGACTCTCATTTCAATAGAGGTTCAGCCGAAGAAGCACTTAACCTTTGGGATGAGGCAGAAAAAGATTACAAATGGATTATTGATCGCAATCCAAATGATGCGATTGTTTTGTACAGATTGGCAAATGTTTTTCAATCTAAAGGGGAGTGGAAAGATGCATCAGATTTGTTTTATAAAGCTTCCTTGGCTCGAGAATATTTTCTGATTGCATCTTCTAGGAAAGCATTAGTTGATTATGAACTAGGTCATCTACAACAAGCCGAATCTGAATTACGTAGCATTATCCGTAAAAATCCAATGTTTGCTGATGCAAGGGCAGGATTAACGGCTTTGTTATGGAAAAAAGGATTTATAGGGGAAGCAGAAAGCAATTGGACTGCTGCCGCAGGGCTTGATAGTCGTTATGTTAATTCAGAATGGCTCTTAGAGAGTCGCCACTGGCCTCCAAAAGCTGTTAACGATTTAATGTCATTTGTTGCTTTGGAGAGACCATGACTTTCTTAAAGCATTCAAACGCAAAATTAAACAAATTTCTGCCAGAGTTGCTGGAGATACGCAGACATATACACGCTCATCCTGAGTTGAGTGGAGAAGAACATCAAACAGCTGCTTTGGTTGCTGGTGAATTACGAAAGTATGGTTGGCAAGTTCAGGAAGGGGTAGGTCGTACTGGTGTTGTGGCAGAGCTTGGTCCAACAAATGGACCTGTCATTGGATTACGAGTAGATATGGATGCCTTGCCCATTGAAGAGAAAACAGGTTTGGAATACTCCTCATTGCGGCAAGGGGTTATGCATGCATGTGGTCATGATTTACATACATGTATTGGCTTAGGTGTCGCAAGACTTTTAGCTGAGTATGAACAATCGTCTTCTATGGGATTTAGGCTTTTGTTTCAACCAGCAGAAGAGATTGCTGCTGGTGCAAGTTGGATGAAAGCAGACGGAGCTATTAAAGGCTTAGACGCTCTTTTTGGAGTACATGTTTTTCCTGAATTACCTGTTGGTCAAATAGGAGTCAGGAAAGGAAGTTTAACCGCAGCTGCAGGGGAGCTGGAGATTGAAATTCTTGGCGAAGGAGGACATGGAGCACGACCTCATCAAGCAGTTGATTCAATATGGATTGCTTCCAAAGTTGTAACTGGAATTCAAGAGGCAATTAGTCGTCGCCTTGATGCACTGAATCCGGTTGTTGTGAGTTTTGGCAAAATTGAAGGGGGGAAAGCATTTAATGTTATTGCTGATCGTGTAAGACTTTTAGGAACAGTACGTTGCTTGGATATCTCTTTGCATCAAAATTTGCCTGATTGGCTTGAAAAAACAATCAAAGGAATTGTTGGGAGCTGTGGTGCCGAGGTGAGCGTTCAATATCGATGTATTGCTCCCCCAATTTATAACGATCCTTTTTTAACTGACTTACTTGAGGAATCTGCTATTTCATTATTAGGTGCAGAAAAGGTAGTGCGTTTGGCACAGCCTTCCTTAGGGGCTGAGGATTTTGCAGAATTTTTGCAAGATCTTCCCGGCACAATGTTTCGCCTTGGAGTTGCTAATAAAGAAGGGTGTGCCCCTCTTCATAATGGTCAATTTTGTGCTGATGAAAGGAGCTTAGAAATAGGTATTGAAGTGATCACAGCAACTCTTTTAAAATGGATGCACACTCGATTAGAAGCGCTTAATTATCAAATATGAAACGTTTTGGAAACCCATTACTTTCCTTGGCAGCTCCACTTTTGGTTGTCGTTTCTCTTGTTGGATTTTTTCAAAGAGAGGGAAAAGATCGAGTTCAAACCATCCCAGGACTTTCAATTGGTTGTGGACTTATTATTAGTGGAGCATGGGAAAGACGCCGCCGCCGTATGAAGCTATTACTCGCTATTAAAAATACTAAAGTTAAAATCAATTGATTAATTTTGGATTCATTGATTATTGGTAATAGTAAATAGTTTTTATAGAAAATTATCTTTCTCTTCTATAACCATAGAAATTAAAGCTTTACTTTAAAGATTTTAAATTTCTTCCAACTTACTGCAGACTTAATTTCGATTTATAGCTAACTTGTAATTAACACTAGGGGTGCCAACCTTCCAAGGTTTTATTGGCTGAGATCACACCCTCTGAACCTGATCCAGGTCGCTCTGGCGAAGGGAAGTGATAAATGTGATCTTGGCTTTTTTCTCTTCCTGGTAATTGTTATTTCTTTTTTTTGGTCATGCGTACTTCGTGGGTGGCTTCTCGCAAGAGTAAAGGAAACCTGACTCAATTACATTTTGCTCGACAGGGAGAAATAACTGAAGAAATGGCTTATGTGGCTAATCGTGAAATGTTGCCAGAGTCTTTGGTTCGGGAGGAAATTGCCAGGGGTCGAATGATTATCCCTGCCAATATCAATCACCTTAATTTGGAGCCGATGGCTATTGGGATTGCGTCTAAATGTAAAGTGAATGCAAATATCGGAGCTTCTCCGAATGCAAGTGATGTCAAGGAAGAGCTTAAAAAATTAGAGCTAGCAGTCAAATATGGAGCTGATACTGTTATGGACCTTTCAACAGGCGGGGTGAATCTCGATGAGGTTCGTCAAGCAATTATTAATGCATCCCCAGTTCCTATAGGCACAGTTCCTGTTTATCAGGCTTTGGAAAGTGTGCATGGATCAATTGAAAAATTAACTGAAGATGATTTTTTGCATATTATTGAGAAACACTGCCAACAAGGGGTTGATTATCAAACAATTCATGCAGGCTTGTTAATTGAACATTTACCAAAAGTAAAAGGACGAATTACAGGGATAGTGAGTCGTGGTGGAGGAATATTGGCTCAGTGGATGTTGTATCACTACAAGCAAAATCCTTTGTATTCTCGGTTTGATGATATTTGTGAAATTTTTAAGCGTTATGATTGCACATTTTCTTTAGGAGATTCATTGCGTCCAGGGTGTTTGCATGATGCTTCTGATGAGGCACAGCTTGCTGAACTTAAGACCCTTGGTGAACTGACTAAGCGTGCTTGGGCACATGATGTTCAGGTCATGGTTGAAGGACCTGGTCATGTTCCTATGGATCAGATTGAATTTAATGTTCGTAAACAGATGGAAGACTGCTTAGAGGCACCTTTTTATGTTCTTGGACCTTTGGTAACTGATATAGCTCCTGGATATGACCATATTACAAGTGCAATTGGTGCAGCTATGGCTGGTTGGTATGGCACGGCTATGCTTTGTTATGTCACCCCTAAAGAGCATTTAGGCTTACCTAATCCTGAGGACGTTCGAGAAGGGTTAATTGCTTATAAAATCGCTGCTCATGCTGCTGATATCGCTAGACATCGTTCTGGTGCAAGAGATAGAGATGATGAATTGAGTCGTGCTAGATATGCTTTTGATTGGAATAAGCAGTTTGAATTATCGTTAGATCCAGATAGAGCTCGTGAGTATCATGATGAAACTTTGCCGGCAGATATCTATAAAAAAGCTGAGTTTTGTTCTATGTGTGGTCCTAAGCATTGTCCAATGCAAACCAAAATTACTGAGGATGATTTAGAAGGATTGGAGAAAGTAATAGCTTCTAAGAAGCTATCTGAGAAAAGCCCATTGCAATCAAATAATTGATTTTTAAATTTACTGATTTATCTGATATGTGTTCTCAATTTCTTTACTGAACCAGCTTATTGTTTTTTCTAACCCTTTTTCGAGAGATACTGTTGGTTCCCAATTTAGTTCTTTCTTAGCAAGAGTAATTAATGGCTGGCGTTGAATTGGATCATCAGAAGGTAAATCTTTGTATATGATTTTTAGGCTTGGGTTTATTAGATTACGAATTAAATCTGCTAGCTCTTTTATTCTTATTTCATTTGGATGACCTATATTAATTGGACCTGGGAAATTTCCATTCATTAATCTCACCATACCTTCAATTAAATCATCTACATAACAGAAGGAACGAGTTTGATTTCCATCTCCATAAATAGAAATATCTTTTTTATTTAAAGCCTGAACAATGAAATTGCTTACCACTCTGCCATCATTAAACAACATTCTTGGACCGTAAGTATTGAATATTCTTAGTACCCTGATTTCAGTAGAATGCATTCTTTGGTAATCAAAACATAGAGTTTCAGCAATACGCTTTCCTTCGTCATAACAGCTTCGAATTCCGATTGGATTAACTCTTCCTCTATAGCTCTCTGGTTGAGGATGCACTTCTGGATCTCCATATATTTCGCTCGTACTTGCAAACAATATTTTGGCTTTAACTCTCCTTGCAAGACCTAGCATATTGTAAGTACCAAGAAAACTTGTTTTAGATGTTTTTATTGGATTTGAATGATAGTGAATAGGAGATGCAGGACAAGCTAGGTGCCAAATTCTATCTACTTCCAGTTGAATAGGTTGAGTTACATCATGACGAATAAGCTCAAAACGATGGTGTCCAACCCATTGAGAAACATTCTTTTTGCGACCAGTAAAATAATTGTCAAGACAAATTACTTCCTCCCCATCTTCCATTAGTCGATCGATTAAATGTGAGCCTAAGAAACCAGCACCACCTGTTACAAGATTTCTGAATGTTTTGGGTCTAGACATTAGACAAATAATGAACCTTGCGACTTGAAGAAATAACGCTAATTTCTTATACTTACTATTAATAAATTATGACTTTTAATGAGATTAATTAACCCTAATATTATGATTAATTAATCTCATTAATGCAGTTAATTTAACTGAGTAGATTTTTTGCTTTATTAACAACATTCTCAACAGTAAATCCAAATTTTTCCATACATGCGCCCCCTGGTGCAGATGTTCCAAACCTATTCATTGTCACGCTGTCTCCATCTAGCCCTATGTATTTATGCCACCCAAATGTCTCTGCAGCTTCTACTACAAGACGCTTGCGTACGGATAGAGGCAGCACTTCTTGTTTATAAGTTTCGCTTTGCTCTTCGAACAGTTCAATACATGGCATAGAAACAACCCTTATCTTGTTTCCTTCAGCAGTAAGTTTTTTACCTGCTTGAACGCAAAGATCTAACTCACTTCCTGTTCCAATAAGAATCAAATCAGGAGTTCCTTCACAGTCTTCAAGTACATATCCACCAAAAGCTACTTTTTCTATTGAGGAATTAGCTTGGTTAGCCATTCCTTGTCTGCTTAGACAAAGTGAACTAGGACGTTTTCTATTTTGAATTGCAATTTTATATGCACCACTTGTTTCATTACCATCTCCAGGTCTAAAAACAAGCATGTTGGGCATGGCTCTTAGGGATGGAATAGTTTCTATTGGTTGATGTGTAGGGCCATCTTCGCCTACCCCAATTGAATCATGAGTTAGAACATAAATCACTCCTAGCTCACTTAATGCAGAAAGACGCATTGATCCGCGCATATAGTCTGCAAATACTAGGAATGTTCCTCCATAAGGAATTAGACCACTGTTGTGGTATGCAATTCCATTAAGGATTGCAGCCATTGCATGTTCACGAACACCAAAATGTAGATATCTTTTTTCTGGTGATTCTGATTGAAATGATCCAGTTTCGCCTTTGATATCTGTGTAATTGGAGTGAGTTAAATCAGCGGATCCACCTATTAATTCAGGTAAGTTAGGGCCAAGAGATCCAAGACATATTTGAGAGTGTTTTCTTGTGGCAAGGCCTTTATCATTTTCACTGTATCGAGGTAAGTCTTTATCCCAATCTTGAGGCAGTTCCCCTCTCAGCATTCTTTCAAATTCAGCAGCTTCTTTTGGATATTTCGTTCTATAGCTATTTAATACTTGATTCCATTCCCCCTCAAGAGAAGCACCACGTTCAATTGCTTTTCTGTATTGATCATATGCTTCTTTAGGAACTTCGAAAGGACCATATTCCCAGTCTAGTTGCTTTCGCGTGAGGTTTGCTTCTTCTTCTCCTAGCGGTGCTCCGTGGACACCAGCAGTGTCACTTTTGTTTGGAGATCCGTAGCCTATTGTTGTGCTGATTTTGATAATTGATGGTTTATCTTTAACTGCTTTTGCTGATTTTATTGCTTCTGAAATTGCTTCGATATCTGTATTACCTTTACTTACATGTTGTACATGCCAACCATATGATTCATATCTTTTAAGAACATCTTCAGTGAAAGAAACATCTGTTCTACCGTCAATTGTAATTTTGTTGTCGTCATAAAGAGCAATTAGTTTTCCTAACTTCAGATGACCAGCTAAAGAACAGGCTTCTGATGCAACGCCTTCTTGGTTGCATCCATCACCCATGATTACATAAGTGTAATGATCAACTAATTTTGCATCATCTTTATTGAACTTTGCAGCAAGATGTGCCTCTGCTATTGCTAATCCAACTGCATTTGAGATGCCAGCCCCTAAAGGACCTGCTGTAACTTCTACTCCATCTGTTTCGAAAGTTTCTGGATGACCTGGAGTACGTGCACCAAGTTGACGAAATTGCTTGATATCTTCAATAGATACTGATTCGTAACCAGTGAGATGCAATAACGCATAAAGCAGCATGCATCCATGACCTGCAGATAGAACAAACCGATCACGGTTGAACCATTGAGGATTTTTTGGATTATGACGTAAGAATTTATCCCAAAGGGCATAACCCATTGGGGCGCAACCCATTGGTAAGCCAGGGTGGCCGCTATTGGATTTATTCACCGCATCGACGGCAAGCATCCGGATGCTGTTGATGCACAGCGTGTCGAGAGAAGCGGGCGCAGCGACCATTTTGTTAATTAGTGATTGGTGATTATGAAATGTTGGGGTGCCAGTGCTTATTACAGCATTTGGCGAAAGGCAAGGCAGACGTTATGGCCTCCGAAGCCAAAGGAGTTGGAAAGTACTACTCCTAATTTATTTTCTCTTGCTGTGTTGGGCACATAGTCCAAATCACAGTCAGAGTCAGGGTTGGAGTAATTGATGGTTGGAGGAATGACTCCATGCTTGATTGCAAGAACACATGCCACTGCTTCAATCCCTCCTGACCCGCCGAGCAAATGACCTGTCATGGACTTTGTTGAGCTCACAGGTATTTGATGAGCCCTGTGCCCAAGGGCACTTTTGATAGCAGATGTTTCATTACTATCATTTGCTGGTGTACTAGTCCCGTGAGCATTGATGTAATCAACGTTTTCGGGATTTAGTTGAGCATCAAGTAGAGCTTGACTCATGGCTGCCGCGCCTCCTAAACCTCCTGGAGTTGGTGATGTGATGTGATGAGCATCGCATGTTGTGCCATAACCAACTACTTCTGCATGAATTGTGGCGTTGCGTGCATTGGCATGTTCCAAGGTTTCTAAAATTAGTACTCCAGAACCTTCTCCAATTACAAAACCATCACGCTGTGCATCGAATGGTCTGCTCGCGGATGCAGGGTCATCATTTCTAAACGAAAGAGCCTTAGCACTTGCGAATCCAGCTACTCCTAGTGGAGTGATACTGGCTTCTGCGCCACCACAAACCATTGCATCTGCTTTTCCTAGTTGAAGTAAACGAAAAGCATCTCCAATTGCATTAGAGCCTGCTGCGCATGCAGTTGCGACAGCTGAGCTTGGTCCTTTGGCTCCTAGAGCAATAGCGGCAAGACCAGTTGCCATATTAGGAATCATCATAGGAACAGTAAAAGGGCTTACTCTTCCTGGACCTTTGTTATTTAGAACATGGGCTTGGGTTTCCATGGTTAATAAACCACCTACGCCAGAGCCGATGATTACACCAATCCTTGAAGAATTGTTTTCATCAATAGTCAAGCCTGAATGTGCTAAAGCCTCTTTTGCAGCAACTACTCCGAACTTCGAAAATCGATCCCATCTTTTCGATTCTTTTGGTTCTAAAACGCCTGTTGGGTCAAAGTCTTTAACCTCCGCTGCAAAACGGCAGGCGTGAGCTGAAGCATCAAAAAGAGTTATGGCCTTAACACCATTTCGAGCTGATGTAAGTCCAGACCAGTAATCCTCGACGGTATTACCAATTGGAGTAATAGCGCCGAGACCTGTGACTACAACTCGATGGAGATTCTCCATCATGTTTCCTCAGGCTTGCTTGTCTTCGATGTACTTGACAGCATCCCCGACCGTAGCAATGCCTTCTGCAGCCTCATCAGGGATTTCAATATCAAAGGCCTCTTCTAGCGCCATGACTAGCTCAACTGTGTCGAGAGAGTCTGCTCCGAGGTCATTTTGGAAATTTGATTCCGGCTTTACTTCGCCAGATTCAACACTTAGTTGTTCTGAAACGATAGAACGAACTTTTTCAAGAATCGCTTCCTGTGACATAACTGTGAATACCTGAGGCCGCATCCTACGGGCTCATGGTTCATGGTGGCTAGTTAACAAGAGTGAAGGCCCAATACAGAATCTTTTTATCTGCCTACAAATATGAGTAAACTTTGATACACACGGTTCCGGAACGGGGTTTATGTCCCACGCAGTCAAGATCTACGACACATGCATTGGATGCACACAGTGTGTCAGGGCTTGCCCTCTCGATGTTTTAGAGATGGTTCCCTGGGACGGCTGTAAAGCAGGACAAATTGCCTCATCCCCAAGAACTGAGGATTGTGTTGGCTGCAAGCGTTGTGAAACGGCTTGCCCAACAGATTTCTTGAGTATTCGGGTTTATCTAGGAGATGAGACCACACGCAGCATGGGCTTGGCGTATTGAGCTTGACCCCTTGATCAATCTTCTTGGGGTAAGTTCTTTACACAATCATTTAGCTCAGCCCTACAAAGATTAGGGCTAATACATGTGTGGAATTGTTGCTGTTATTGGCTCTCGAGAGGCAGCTCCGCTCCTTCTCGGTGGCCTTAGACAGCTTGAATATCGTGGCTATGACTCAGCAGGCTTAGCCACACTAAAAATTTTAGGAAATGACCAACCTGGCTTACTTACTTGTAGGAAAGCCAAAGGTAAATTGGTAAACCTTTCTTCTTTAGTAGAAGAGGATGGTTCACCAGGGCATTTAGGTATTGGGCATACTCGATGGGCAACACATGGTAAGCCTGAAGTACATAATGCACATCCGCACACCGACTCATTAAGTCGTGTAGCAGTGGTTCAAAATGGCATTATTGAAAATTATCGATCGCTTAAACAAGAGTTAGAAACTGACGGAGTTGAATTTGTTTCTGATACAGATACCGAGGTAATACCTCATTTAATTTCCCGGGAGCTTAGATATCTTCAAGAAGAAGGACTGTCTGCAAATGAAGCAACCCTTTTGAAGGCTGTGCAGAGAGTTATTAAGCAATTAAAGGGTGCTTATGCTCTTGCTGTGATTTGGGTGGATACCCCTGATGCCATTGTTGTAGCAAGGAATCAGGCACCTTTGGTTATTGGTTTAGGCGAAGGCGAATTTCTTTGTGCGAGCGATACACCTGCCTTGGCTGGCTTTACCAAGACAATTTTGCCAATGGAAGATGGTGAAGTTGCTTTGTTAACGCCTCTTGGAATTGAGCTTTATAACCATCAAGGCGACCGTCAACAAAGAACTCCTTCTTTGTTAACCGGGGGCGAATATTTTGCAGATAAGAGCAATTTTCGTCATTTTATGTTGAAGGAAATTCATGAACAGCCTGATATAGCTGAGTTATGGGTAGCAAGGCATTTACCTGCTGGATTACCAGAAGAAGCTCCTGTCGCTTTACCTTTTGATTCCTCCTTCTATGAATCCATTGATCAAATTCAAATTCTTGCTTGTGGGACTAGTAGACATGCTGCATTAGTAGGGGCTTATTTGTTAGAGCAATTTGCAGGAATTCCAACTTCTGTTTTTTATGCAAGTGAATTTCGTTATTCACCCCCTCCTTTAGCACCTAATACTTTGACTATAGGTGTAACTCAGTCTGGAGAGACGGCTGATACTCTTGCTGCGCTAGCAATGGAAACCCAAAGGCGGAAAGCAAATCAAGACCCTGCATTCGCCCCACGTTTATTAGGAATTACCAATAGAACAGAAAGCTCTTTGGCTAGGCAAATCCCTAATATCCTTGACACTGGCGCAGGCATTGAAATTGGTGTAGCTGCAACAAAAACTTTTCTGGGCCAGTTATTTGCTTTTTATGGATTAGCTATTAATTTTGCAGCTCGTCGTAAAAGTCGTTCATCACAAGAAATTCTTAGCTTATGTAATGATTTACGGTCAGTTCCGAACCATTTGCGCTCACTTGTTGATACGCATGATGAATTGGCTGAAGAATTGGCTCATATTTTTGCTGAAACCCAAGATGTAATTTTTTTGGGAAGAGGCATTAATTATCCTATTGCTCTTGAGGGAGCTTTAAAACTTAAGGAAATTAGTTATATCCATGCCGAAGGTTACCCTGCAGGAGAGTTAAAGCATGGGCCTATTGCTCTCTTGGATCAGAGAGTTCCAGTTATTTCAATTGCAGTGCCAGGAATAGTTTTTGACAAAGTACTGAGTAATTCACAAGAAGCAAAAGCGCGTGATGCGCAATTAATTGGCGTTACCCCAGACTTACAAGGAGATGAGATCTTTGATTCACTTTTACCGATACCAGAAGTTAGTGAATTAATAAGTCCTTTATTAACCGTTGTTCCGATGCAATTATTTAGTTATCACATTGCTGCACATAGAGGATTAGATGTTGATCAGCCAAGGAACTTAGCCAAAAGTGTTACTGTTGAATAGTGTTTTTAGGCAACATCTCATTCATTCGCCCGTAACAATCTTCTATACGAATGATGTCATCTTCTCCTAAGTAAGAACCACTTTGTACTTCTATTAATTCTACCGGCATCCTCCCAGGGTTTGTAAGTCTATGTTTGCAACCTAGAGGAATGTAAGTACTTTCATTTTCACCCAGCAATTCTTTAATTCCTTCTTTTTCTATTTGAGCTGTTCCTTTAACAACAATCCAATGCTCAGCTCTATGATGATGCATTTGAAGTGAAAGACTTGCGCCAGGTTTTACTTCAATTCTTTTAACTTGCCATCTTTTGCCTTCTACAATATTTGTGTAACTACCCCATGGTCGATATACTTTTCGATGAGATTTACCTTCATTATTTCCACTATCTTCTAGCTTTTTAACGATTGTTTTTACATTTTGTGTTTTACTTCTATGCGCAACTAACACTGCATCATCAGTTTCAATAATTGCAAGATTTTCAACTCCCAGACCAACAATTAACCTATTTTCACTTCGGAAATAACAATTTTTACTCTCTTCGGAGATAACTTTCCCTTGAATTACATTTCCATCTGCATTTTTTTTACTTATATCCCAAAGTGCATTCCAACTTCCTATATCACTCCACCCTGCATTTAGAGGAAGCACTGTTCCTAATTTTGTTTTCTCCATTACTGCCACATCAATGGCTATATTTGGACATTTAGCAAAAGCTTCTTGCTCAACCCTTAAAAAATCTAAATCATTAACTGCTTGCTCTAGTGCAGCTCGACAACAACTAACAATTTCAGGCACTAGTCTTTCAAGCTCACTTAGAATGGCACTTGACTTGAACAAGAACATTCCACTATTCCATGTGAAGCGATTATCCGTTAAGAATTTCTTTGCTGTCTTTTGATCAGGTTTTTCAACGAATCTATTTATAGCAATCCCCTTCATTTCTTGATTATTTAAAGGTTCTATTGCTTCTATATATCCATATCCAGTTTCAGGAGATGTTGGAACGATTCCAAAAGTAACCAGTTTTCCTTCATGAGCATATTTAGAGCCAGCTTCAACAACGCGAAGAAATTCATTTTTATCCTGAATTTCATGATCAGCAGCAAGAATAAGGAGTAGAGGATCTTCACCTTGTTCGGTGGCTTTTAGTGCTGCCAATGCTATTGCAGGAGCAGTATTTCTTCCAATTGGTTCTAACAGTATTGCTTTTGGATCAATATTTATCTGGCGCATTTGCTCTGCAACGATGAATCTATGGTCTTCATTACAGATCAACAAAGGGTTAGTCAGACCTTTTATTCCCTGAAGTCTCTGCTGTGTTTGTTGAAGTAAAGTTTTGCTTTTATTATTGCTTAGGGCTAAATATTGCTTGGGATAGCTAGCTCTTGATAATGGCCAAAGTCTTGTGCCTGTGCCACCGCAAAGAATTACTGGTATGAGAGGATTGGTTAACACTACCTTTATTAATGTTGGATTAGAAATAGCAAGAACATTGCTTTTGAAGTTTTCATAGTTCTAGTAGGCCAGGAGGAGGGTTGAGAAGTATCCATCCTTCTTTTAGTTGTATATCTGGAACAATAGCTTTAACAAAGGGAATCAGTACTTTTCTCCCTTCTAAAAGCTCTATTTCTAACAAGTCATTACCTCCATGAGTTAAGTCTATTACTTTGCCAATAGCAGGTCCATCTGCATTCAATTTAGCCTCTAGTCCAATTAGATCTAAAAGGTGATACTCGCCTTTAGCTAATTGGGGCCTGTTACTTGCAGGAACAAGTAAATTGTTCCCTACTAGTGATTTGGCTGACGTACGGTTAGTTATGCCTTCAAAAGTAACTACATAAATAGATTTACCTGGTACTTGACGACCTCTCAATAATCTGATTTTGCTTGGTTCTTCTTTGTTTTTTTGTATCCAACGATTTCCAGCTTTTGTGAATCTTTCCGGAAAGTCACTACTTGGATTTACACGAATATCTCCATCTAGCCCTTGTGGGGCAACAAGTTTTCCTACGGTAATCCATGGAGAATCGTTGATCATGCTGCACTAGTCGATAAATTACTAATTAACCTATAAATATTTTGTGTTGTATCTGTGACTAACTCTAGCGATTCAATTCTACCTGGTTCCACTGTCATGGTTAATAACGATTATTCGATATATAAAGGCTATAAGGGATTTGTGCAACGGATTAGTGGTGACAAGGCAGCAGTTCTCTTCGAAGGTGGAAACTGGGATAAGTTAGTGACTTTTTCTGTAAAAGATCTTATTCTTATATAAGATAGTAGTAAGATTTTTTAATCCCAAGTGTAACTTTGTTCTTCAACTTAATTCTAAAACTATTAATTAGAAGCAAGATCATCTAGTTTGTTAAGAGCAGCCTTTGCAGCTTCTTTTTCTGCTTCTTTTCGAGAACCTCCCCACCCCTCAGCGAGAGGTCTGGTTTGCACTTTTACCTTGCAAAAAAATCTTTTTGGATTGCCATGTTCTTGAGAAATCTCTACAAGTTCATACATAGGGATTGGAAGTCCTTGACGTTGACTCCATTCTTGTAAAGCTGACTTAGGGTTTTGTTTATGTGGGTCTGCTAAAACTTTTGAACTTTCTTTCTCCCAGTAAGGGGTAAGCCATCTTTCTATTACTTTTATATCATTTAGACATTCATATAATGCACCTATCAATGCTTCAGTCGCCTCAGCTTGAAGTGTTGATAGAGCGGATGAATCTTTCAAAGCCTTTGAACCAACTATGAATACCTTTTCTATTTCTATTTCTTTTCCTACTTTAGTTAGCCATTTGTCACTGACTAATTGTGCTCTCAATGCCGACCTATTCCCTACGCTCATTGAGGGGTAGCTCTTTTCAATAAACTCTGAAGCAGATAACCTTAATACCGCATCTCCAAGAAATTCAAGTCTTTCATGATTGATGGATTCTTGTGCTGATGTATGTGTCAGTGCTTCATTAAGAATTTGCAAATAAAAGGATTCTTTTTTAGTAATCAAGATAATTTGATTCGGATCAAGAGTTATTTTTTCAAGTAATAGTTTTAGATGACATCTACGCTCTTGAGTAATTATTTTACTTTTGTAGGATTGCATGCGATTAAACGTCTAAAGTGTTATTAAAAAAGCACATTAAGTCTTTCGTTTTTAGCACTTAAAAATGTGAAAGCAGGTCGTAAGCCGGGTTCTGTTCACCTTCCTTAAGGTAGGTGGGTGATCATCTATCTGGGACGGCCGTTACCGGCAGCCTCTAGCGGCTCATTTCAATGGAACAGGGAAGATTGGTCAGCCGTTGTTCCTAGCCTTGCTCCTAGCCGGGGTTTACCTAGCCAGCACCTCTCGATACTGCTGGTGCGCTCTTACCGCACCTTTGCACCCTTGCCTGTGCATAGATGAGCTTTTCATCTAGCCATTGGCGGTGTGTTTCTGTGGCACTATCCTCACGGTCACCCGCACTGGGCGTTACCCAGCAAGCTTGACCATCGGGGAGCCCGGACTTTCCTCAAATGAGAGCTAAATACTTAAAAGCATTAAGTCTCAATTGCGATCACCTCTCCTGCTTTCACATTCCATAATGCCTTGAAGGCATAATTCCTTCCAGTGGGGCTGTAGCTCAGTTGGATAGAGCGACGGTTTCCTAAACCGTAGGTCGTGGGTTCGAGTCCCGCCAGCCCCGTAAATGCATCATTAAATTTCTATGTCCTATATGTAGCGGGGTGGTCAAATACGCCACCCTCTCGCTAGCGTAGATGAAGTGAAACAGTCTCAATGACACAGCTTCACGATTTACGACTTCGTCTCCTTGTGCAACAGGAGAGCGAGCGAATAGCGAAATGTCAACCAACTGACTTGGACTTGTCTGTAGTTCAAGCTCGATGTTTATGTTGGCTAGCTCTTTTGGCAGAGGCCCATGAGGATCAATCTACTGATGCTGAACGAAGAGGTGATACAGAGCAGGCAATGGGTTGGTTTGCTGATTCAATGCGGTTAAGGGATGTTATTCAGGTCGTTACAAGTATTGAAATTCCTCTTCCAGAAAGCAGTGGTTTAGAAGATGAAGAAGACGCTTCTTCAGGTGAACCCCCATTAGCGGCATAGCGGATGGCATGATGGAATTTGAACTAGAGGGACTCCTGTGCCAGAAGAGCCCTGTCAATGCCCTGACTGTCAAAGGTTCTATCAAGAACATGACCGTTTGATTCGTGAGCGCCCGACTTTGCGTCAACAACAGGAACTGAATTGGGCGGCCTTGCAATCTTTTAGAACTCTTGCAGGAAGAGTTCTAGAAGATTTGCAAAAGCAGAATATTTCAAAAACCTCAGATAATTCAATGAAAGCATGTATGAGCGCAGATACAGAGGAACAAGATCCATCTATAACAATTAATCAAGCCATCGCTGACCTGGAAAATATTAATGCTCATCTTTACTCAATTGAAGCTCTTATGGAGAGAATTTTTGATGTAAAAGTTCCAGAGTCTATTGAGAATAAATTTAGAGAGCTTGCAGGGGAACTGGCACCAGATCCATTAAATATAGATAGATTGAGATTGAATCGATTATTGCATCAAACACCAGACTTGCCAGATAAAAACTAGATTATTATGGATTTAGTAATCAGTAAATTTACTAAAATTGCTGTTACTTTTTTGAAACCTTAGAAGTGAATAATTTGTATACTAGTGAACATCGCAAGTGATTTCTACTGGTAGTGGTTTAACTTTCCAAATAGAGTCACAGTATTCTTTAATAGAACGGTCTGAGGAAAAGAATCCAGATCTGGCGGTATTTAGAAGTGACATTCGATTCCATTCTTCACGATTTTGCCAAGCTCTACTTACATTATCTTGCACACGTAAATAGTCTGCAAAATCTGCCATTACAAAAAAAGGATCTTTACCAGTGAGACTATCTATTAGCGGACGAAATAGTTCATTATCACCATTACTAAAATGTCCAAGCTCAACTAATCTTATTGCTTCTGAAAGTTCCGGTAAAGCTTCTATATATTTTCGTGGATTATAACCAGTTTGCTGTAGTTGCATTATTTCTGTTTCTGTTTTACCGAACAGAAAAAAGTTTTCTTCTCCAACTCTCTCTCGAATTTCAATATTTGCTCCATCAAGAGTTCCAATTGTTAAAGCACCATTCATAGCAAATTTCATATTTCCAGTTCCAGAAGCTTCTTTGCCTGCAGTAGAAATTTGCTCTGATAGATCTGATGCAGGATAAACTTGTTCTCCTAGCTTTACATTGTAGTCAGCTAGAAAAATGACTCTTAAGCGTCCATCCATATCGGGGTCTGCATTAACCATTTCTGCAATTCCATTTATAAATCTAATTATTAATTTGGCCATAAAGTATCCAGGAGCTGCTTTACCTCCAAAAATAACTGTTCTAGGGGCAATACCTTGAGCTGTACCATTTTTAATCCGTAAATATTGAGTGATAACTTGCAGAGCATTTAAATGCTGTCTTTTGTATTGATGTATTCTTTTTACTTGCACATCAAATAGACTATATGGATCAACTATGATCCCACTTTGTTGATGAATGTAATTTGCTAGTTTTTTCTTGCCAGATAATTTAGTTTCTCCAAATAAATGAAGAAAACTGGAATCATTTTCTTTTTTTTCTAAGTTATGAAGTAGTTCCATGTTGGTAACCCAATTCGAACCAATTTCATTGTCAAGTAGTAATGAAAGTTCTGGGTTTGCTAGAGCAACCCAACGACGGGGAGTTACACCATTAGTGACGTTTGTGAATTTTTCAGGCCATAGCTCTGCAAATTCAGGCATCAGTTGTCTTTTGATCAAATCTGAGTGCAATGCAGCAACTCCATTAACATTGTGAGCTCCAATAGTTGCTAAATGGGCCATTCGTATAGATTTCCCTCCTTCCTCATCAATAATTGATAATTTCCTCAGAATTAGATCATTGCCTGGGTAACGCAATCGGACTTGCTGAAGAAATCTTTGATTAATTTCATAAATTAACTCTAAATGTCTTGGTAGTAAGCTTTTAAATAGTGTTAAATCCCATTTTTCAAGAGCTTCAGGTAATAAGGTGTGGTTTGTATATGCAACTGATCGATTAGTAATCTGCCAAGCTATATCCCATTGAAGGTGATAATTATCTATGAGCAAACGCATTAGCTCAGCCACAGCAATTGCTGGATGAGTATCATTGAGCTGGACGGTCCAATGATTTGAAAAGTCTTTAATTGGAATATTTCTTTTTTCTAGGCTCCTTAACATGTCCTGTAGAGAGCAACTTACAAAGAAGTGTTGTTGTTTTAGACGTAATCTTCGTCCTTCATCTGTTCCATCATTTGGATAGAGAACTTTAGAAAGGGTTTCTGAAGCAACTTTCTCTTCAACAGCTCCGTAATAATCCCCAATATTGAATGCATAAAAATCAAAACTTTCAGTGGCATCAGCTCGCCAAAGCCTTAATCGGTTACAGCTATTAACTTTGTAACCAAGCACAGGTACATCGTGAGGAACTCCAATGGCATGTTCTGAAGCGATCCAACGCGATCGATAGTTCCCTTGGTCATCTCTATAGTTTTCCGTTGAACCGCCAAATCCAACCAGACATGCTTCATCAGGTTGGGGAAGTTCCCATGGCCATCCACCTTTTAGCCATTTATCAGTAACTTCGACTTGCCAACCATCACGAATGAGTTGATTGAAAATCCCAAACTCATATCGAATGCCATATCCGATTGCAGGAACTTGTAAAGTTGCAAGTGATTCCATATAACAAGCAGCAAGGCGACCTAGTCCTCCATTGCCTAAGCCAGGTTCTTCTTCAACTGCAAGGATTTGACTTAAAGAATCTATCCCAAATCTTTTGAGTGCTTCTTCTGCTTCTTTTCGTATTCCAAGATTGAGAAGGTTATTGTTTAATTGTGGGCCAATTAAAAATTCAGCCGAAAGGTACGCAACTGTTTTTTGAGGTCTAGCTCTTATTGCTTCTTGACTTGCTAAATATCGAGTCATTAAGCGGTCTCTTACGGCATAGCTTAGTGCCATATAAAGATCGTGAAGACTGGCTGTAGTTGCAAGTTTTCCAAGAGTAAAAAATAAGTGTTCCGTCATTCCATCGAAGACAGCATCAGCATCAATACCTGCTCTTTCTGGATCTGCATAACACCCTGGAGTTGGTAGTCGCAGGTCTAGGGGTTGGGAGTTACTCATATTGATTAATGGAAGAAATTGGAAGAGATTGATGGCTTATTGGTGCAAAGGACTGAGATGGTTTTTTCGATAAGCCTGAAGAAACATGTAAACCTTTTTCAAAAGAGAAAGGTATTTACTGAATAGTGTTTGTTGATATTTGCTTTTAGCAGTACTTGCGTCATGAGGATGCCTGATCTATGGACATTGAGATTGTTTATATTTGATAGACGCTAGCTCTACTTTTTCTAGGAGCGTCTTAGTAACTTCAGATCAACACCTTCAATGGCAGCCAGGTCTTTAGGTGTTTGAAAAAGGTTCATAAATGCTGCATGGTCATTTATGTTTTATATACGGGATAAAAATTAGAGGTCATGATTGAGCACCATTTGTTTTCTGTCTTAAGCACTCATGAGATTGAGGTGGCTGAAACGTTGATAGGAGTAATTAACTTTTTGCTCATTTTTGTTGCTGCAAGAACTTTGGCTGAGGTTTTAGTGCGCTTGAATTTGCCCACAATTGTTGGGGAATTACTTGCTGGGGTAGTTATAGGGGCCTCTGGGCTACATCTTTTAATGCCGCCTAGCACTAGTGCTCAGTTGAATCAAGGCTTTGTCCACTTAATTAGTTCATTAGCTTCAGTTCCACCTGAAGCAGTACCCGATCTGTATTTTGAAACGTTCCCCTCTTTGCAAGCTGTAGCGACACTTGGACTTTACGCTTTATTGTTTCTGACGGGATTAGAAAGTGAACTGGAAGAACTAGTTGCTGTAGGCGTGCAAGCTTTCACCGTTGCTATGACTGGTGTTGTTTTGCCATTTGCTTTGGGAACTTTTGGTTTGATGTTTCTTTTTCAAGTTGATTTGATCCCTGCCGTCTTTGCAGGAGCATCAATGACTGCTACTAGCATTGGCATAACGGCAAGTGTTTTTGGAGAACTTGGATATTTAAAAACACGAGAGGGTCAGATTGTTATAGGTGCAGCCGTTCTAGATGACATCCTTGGAATAGTAATTCTTGCAGTTGTAGTTGCTCTAGCCGCTGGAGGATCTTTGGAAATTGCTCCAATAATTAAACTTGTTCTTGCTGCCATAGTTTTTGTTGTAGGAGCAATAGTCCTTAGTAGAACTGCCGCTCCTGCTTTTGACTGGTTGCTCGATCGGCTTAAAGCACCAGGAGCTGTTGTAGTTGCTTCTTTTGTAATACTTGTTTTGAGTTGCTTTGTAGCAACAGCTATTGGTTTAGAAGCTGCTTTAGGAGCTTTCGCAGCAGGTTTGATTCTTAGTAGCTCAAAAAATAATCATGCAATTCAACAATCGGTTTTACCTCTTGTTTCACTTTTCGCAACGATTTTCTTTGTTTTGGTAGGAGCGGGCATGGACCTTTCTGTAATCAATCCTTTAGACCCTGCTAGTCGATCTGCACTTGTAGTTGCTGGCTTTATGTTGATAGTTGCAATTATCGGCAAAATTGCTGCTGGTTGGTCTTTTGTAATTGATAAACCTACTGATCGACTTGTAGTTGGCTTAGGAATGATGCCTCGTGGTGAAGTTGGCTTGATTTTTCTTGGCCTAGGTACCAGTGCTGGATTATTAACTCCATCATTAGAGGCAGCAGTGTTGTTAATGGTTATAGGGACTACTTTTCTTGCTCCTGTGCTTCTTCGCTTTGTTTTGAAGGATAAAACCCCTGGCGGTGGGAACTCAATCCCTGATGACATTGCTGCTAACCCAGTAGGTCTTCTCTAATTTGATAGATGGCCTTGTTCTTGTCACATTCGATTTGTTGAATTGTCTATCAGTACTCTTAAACCAAGAATTAACTTTTGAATTGTGGCATTGTTGCGTAACATCTCCAAACTGAATCTATTTTTAATTCTTGTGTGATGCCTGCTTTAGCTGCCTTGCCAAATGCCCCATGGAGCTACTTAGGACATGATGTTTATTCTGTGAGTAGTAGCCCTATTGATGCACCTCGTGAAAATTTAGATAAGGATTCTCCAGCTGTACTGTTAGTTCATGGTTTTGGAGCTTCAACTGACCATTGGCGTCACAATATCCCTTTTCTTTCACGCACTCATGAAGTTCATGCAATTGATTTACTTGGTTTTGGAAGAAGTGCGAAGCCTTCGGAATTAGATTATGGAGGTGAACTGTGGAAAGAGCAGGTTGTTGCATATGTAAAAGAACGTATTAGAAGACCAACAGTGATAGTTGGCAATTCTCTTGGTGGGTATGCGGCTCTAGCTGCTGGTGCTGCTCTGGAGGAAGAATCAGCAGGTGTTGTTTTGCTTAATGCTGCTGGTTACTTTAGTGATGAAAAGCTTGTTTCAACGCCGAAGGATTTAAGTTCTAAGTTTAGAAAGATTGTTGGAGCAGGTCTTTCTAGAGATCTTTTAGTTAAATGGTTTTTGTATCCTTTATTGCAAAGATTGATATTTGAGAATTTACGTCGACCAGGAGTAATTCGAAGCACATTACAGCAGGTTTATATCGATCCAACTAATGTTGATGATGATCTTGTTGAATCAATTCGACGCCCTTCGTTGGATCCTGGTGCATTTAAAGTATTTCAGAAAGTGTTTCAGGCACGCGGATTAAAAGGAAAGCCTATAGATGAATTATTTCAAGATTTACAATCTCCACTTCTTTTGCTTTGGGGTGATAGTGACCCTTGGTTGAGAAATGCAAAGGCTAAGCAAGATAAATTTCGTATATTTGCTAGGCAAGCTTCTTTAGAAGTTAAAGAAGTACTTTTAAAGGCTGGTCATTGTCCTCATGATGAGATTCCTGATAAGGTTAATGAAGAAATGTTGTCTTGGTTGAAAGGTTAAAACTTAATCCTTATATATATATCATTTTTCCCTATTAAATATTACTTTACTTTTTTGATTAATGACACTAATAGTTACTAAAAAGAATTCACCTTACCAGCATTGGGAAATATTAGAAGTAGAGAAAAAGCATAGACTTAGAGTTGTACCTGAACGAGGTGGTTTGATTACTGAATGGAGATATGGTGATCATGAAATTTTATATTTTGACCTTGAAAGATTTCAAAACAAAGAAAAAAGCATTCGAGGTGGAATTCCTATTCTTTTTCCTATTTGTGGAGATCTGCCAGGTAACTTATTGAAAGTAAAGGATAGGAATTTTTATATAAAACAGCATGGGTTTGCTAGAGATAAAGAATGGCAGCTTACAATATTAGATGATAGTGAAGGGGTAAAGGTTTCTTGCAGTGAAGATAGTACATCTATGTCAATGTATCCTTTTCGATTTTGTTTAGATATCCAAATTAAGCTTTTTGTTAAAACCCTTCAAATTACCATAAATATAAAAAATAATAGTGAAGATCTCATGCCTTTTTCTTTTGGTATGCATCCATATTTCAATATTAGTAATCTTTCTAAAGTTCATTTAATAGGACTTGCAGATAATTGTTATAACCATAAGACTATGTCGGAAGAGAAAACAATCATGCAATTGGACTCTCTCTCTGAAGGTGTTGATTTCCTATCTGCATCTCAAGGTTCAGTTTTATTGTTAGATCAAGGCTTGTCTAGATGTATTCAGTTGAACTCTGAAGACCCTTTTGATTTAAATGTTGTTTGGACAGATCCACCTAGAAGGATGGTTTGCGTAGAGCCATGGACATCTCCAAGGGGCTCATTAATCACTGGAGATAGAATGCTGATGCTTAGGCCGGGCGCAAAAAAAACTTTATATTCAGCCATAACAGTTGTCGATTACCCTTCTACTCCTGGCAATCTTCCTGGTGACATTTGCTTAAAAGGGTCAAATTGATTTTTGATATTTTGAATTAAATACTTGGACTTTGCATTCTGCCAAGAAGGTATATTTGGATTAATAGAGTCTGGTTGATTAAGCACAGTCAAGTTACCTCCAAGAGCTTCTACATTAGATCTGAGATGTAAGAATTTTTCACTATTGATCTTAGTATTCATTGATTGATTACTTTGCCAAATATTGCCTACACCAATTCCAGCAGCTATTCTACATTCTAGTAAATTAGAAAGATCTTGAAAAATCTTACTGGTCAGAAAAACGTGAATCTTGCTAGGTAAAAGAGCAACTCTAATTAGCCAGTAATCTCTATGGTTTGAATTAATTACTTTGTTCTCTTGCAACTTATGTGGACCATCCCACTCTTGTTCTGTAGCTAATAGCTTATGAAAATCTACAAGTTTATTGATAGACTTTATTTGTTCAATATTGCCATCTTTACTAATACTTCCAAGCCCTATTTGTAACTCTAATTCATTATTATGATTTTTTTTCCAGTCTATAAACTCAGGAGTTAAGTTTGTTTTATATAGGCTCTTTCTCAACTTCTCTAAACTATTAATAGAACCTTTGATATTAAGTATTGAGTGAAATGGTTTGATTGGGTGAGTTCTTAGAGTCATTTCAGTAATCATTGCAAGACTTCCCCAGCTTCCACAAAGAAGACGCATTAGGTCATATCCAGCCACATTTTTGACTACTTTCCCTCCAGCTTTAGCAAAGGTTCCATCAGCTCGTATTAAATTGATTCCAATGAGTTGGTCTCTTATCCCCATATAGCGCTGGCGCATACTGCCTGAAAGGCCCTGGGCTACTATCCCACCAAGACTTCCTGAACTTATAGAGTTTGAGTTTAATTCTCTGTCCCAAGGAGAATCAATAGCTATCCATTGATTATGTTTGGCTAAAGATGCTTGAACTTCTGCTAATGAAACCCCAGATTGGACAGTAATAGTTAAGTCGTCTACTGCATGCTCAGTAATGCCATTGATTTGCTCAAGACTGATTCCTTGGCATTTGGATGTAAGTGTAGGTCCCCAGTTGATTCGAGTTCTGAAACCACATGGAACCCATGGTAATTTTTCTCTATGTAGTTCACGAACTGTTGTCTCTACTCCTGTCAAATCTGTTGGTGTAAAGATAGATGAGATTAGTGAGAGATTTTTCAAGGTTCCATTAAGCAATGAAGGTAGTTGTTATTGATGACGACCCCACAGGTTCTCAAACGGTTCATGATTGTTTGTTGCTTCTTAGTTGGGATGTTGATGCATTGAGGCAAGCTTTGCATCATCATGCTCCAATTTTTTTTGTATTAGCTAATACAAGGGCCTTGCTTCCACATGATGTTGAACAGAGGATTAAAGAAATTTGCACTTCTTTAAAGAAAGCTTTGAAGGCTGAGGGATTAAGACTAGAAGATATTTTGCTTGTAAGTCGAGGAGATTCAACCCTTCGGGGACATGGCTTTCTTGAACCAAAGCTAATTGCCACTGAAATGGGTTCTGTTGCAGCTACCTTTCATGTTCCAGCTTTTTTTGAAGGACAGCGCACAACTGTTGAAGGACTACATCTTTTAAATGGAGAGCCAATACATAAAACTGTGTTTGCAAAAGATAGAGTTTTTGGTTATTCCACTAGTTATCTTCCTGCGTGGATTGAAGAGAAAAGTAAAGGTGAGATATCACTTCAGAAAATTAAACGTATTGGTCTTAGACAACTTGAATCAGCAAATACTCCTGTTGGTATGGAGTCTTTAATTACTTTTTTGAGAAATCTTGATAATAATACCCATGTAGTTGTTGATGCTCAACAACACTTACATCTAAAGATTTTTGCAGAAGCAATAGAAAATGTAAGGACAAATAAACTATTTTTATTTCGCTCTGCAGCGAGTTTATTGAATAGCTTTTCGGGAATAAATCCAATTTTTTTGAAGAAACAATCACTTAAAAATTATAGGCGGAGAAATAAAATAGGTGAATATTTACCAGGGATGATTCTTGTTGGCTCTCACATTTCTTTATCTACGAACCAGTTAACAAGGTTATTAGAAGATTCTAATTGTGTTGGTTTAGAATTGTCTGTTCAAAGAATTTTAGATTGCTTTGAAAGTAAATCAACAGATGTTTTCTTGGCTAATGAGATTAATTATTTGTGTTTTAAAGTAAAAGAAATCTTTATTAATAATCAAACTCCTGTTTTATATACTTCTCGGAAAGAGTTGACTTTTTCTTCGTTAGAGAAAAGCCTAAGTGCTGGTAAAAAAATTGCGAAATTTATGGCATTATTGGTACAATCTGTTTTGCCTCAATTAGGTTATTTGATTAGTAAGGGAGGAACTACTACTCAGACTCTTTTGAGAGAAGGTTTGGGATTGGATAAAGTGAGACTTGAAGGACAACTTTTCGCTGGCTTGTCTTTAGTTATTCCATTACAAGAAGAACAAAAAATTAATCTACCTATTGTTACTTTTCCTGGAAATCTTGGGAGTGATGATTCTCTATTCTTTGCTTGGAAACTTTTGGAGTCCAGCTGAGGAAGCAAGGATTTCCATAGGATGAGCTATATAGCAATTACTTTTTACATACTGCCTTAGTTGAAGAGTGCATCCGATATTTGCACTAGCTATGATCTCAGGTTTTGTTGCAAGAAGATCTTTTGTTTTTATTTGACCTAACTCCTTTGCTTCTTGTGGTTGAACAATGTTATAAATTCCAGCACTACCACAACAAACTCCTGCTTCGGTAGCTTCTGTAATTTCAATATTAGGTATAGATTTTAAAAGGTTTCTTGGCTGCTTTGCTATGCCTTGACCATGAATCATATGACAAGCATCGTGAAAAACAATGTTGCAATGATCATCATGGTTTTGATTACTTTTATTGAGATTATTTAATGGCTTGAGTCTATTTTTAAATTCTTCTGATAGACCTTTTAAAATTAGGAATTCATGGATATCTAAGACTGGAACTTTAAACCCTTTCTCTGATGAGAGAAGGTCATTATAGGCTTTCATTGTGTGACCACATCCAGACGCTGCAACCAAGATTGCTTCTATGGGTTGCTCTTCATTAGATGGCTCATTATTACTAATTGAATGAAAGCTTGTAATAAGTTTTTCAGCAAGTTCTTGAGTATGTTTTAACTCACCTTGATGGTGAGTAACTGCACCACAACAGCCTTGATCTTTAGGTATAACAACTTCGAACCCATTGGCTTGAAGAACTAAAAGTGACGCCAAATTTACATTTGGATCAAAACATCTTTGAACACATCCCAATACAAGACCAACTCTGCCTCTTCTTTTTCCATGAGGTTTGTTGATTACTGGAAAATTATCTGCAAAGCATTCTTTTGAAAGTGGTGGGAGTAAAGCTTCCATCGCTTGAAGTTGGGGACCAAATAGTTTCGTAAGACCTAAGGCATGTGTTTTCTTTTGAATTGATGTTCCTGCATATCCACGCATAACCTGCAGAATTGCTCTTAGTCGTTTGGGATATGGGAGAAGAAGAAGTAATAATTTGCGAAATAGGTTGTTACAGGATGATCTCAATCCAGGCTTATTTAATTGAGGACGGATGGCTTCAATTAGCTGGTCATAACGGACTGAAGAAGGACAGGCAGTTACGCAAGCAAAGCAACCAAGACAAGTATCAAAATGGCTTGCTACGGTTGAATCCATTTGTATCTCATTATTGGCAATTGCTTTGAAGGTATGAATTCGTCCTCTTGGTGAATCCATTTCTGTTCCTAAAACTCTGTAGCTCGCGCATGTTGGAAGACAAAAACCACAGTGGACACAGGGATCTGTAGTGTTTGCTTCTAGAATTGCTGGTTTGGTCATTTTATTATTTTGAGTCATTATTTACTATTGGTGAATGTTGGAAAACTTGGCTGGTATTTCTTTTATTTATAATAAATCTAATACATTTTTATGATAAGTGTTAACTTTACTGAGATAAATAATCTTTTTGCAATTTTAAAACAATTGAAAGTTAATTCTCTTAAAATCTATCTATAATTGCTTCTGCGAAACCGCTACAGCTAACTGACTTTACTTTTGGCTCCATTAACCTTGCTAAATCATATGTGACTACTTTGTCAGAAATAGATTTACTTAGACCTTTGCTTACTAGATCTGCAGCTTCTTGCCAGCCCATAAATTCAAGCATCATTACTCCACTTAGTATTACTGAACCAGGGTTGATTCGATCTAGTCCCGCATGTTTAGGTGCTGTTCCATGTGTTGCTTCAAAAATCGCAGCTTTATCTCCAATATTTGCTCCTGGGGCCATCCCTAAGCCACCTACTATTGCAGCGGCAGCATCTGAAATATAATCTCCATTGAGGTTTAATGTGGCAAGTATTGAATATTCTTGAGGTCTTGTTTGAATTTGTTGGAAAATACTATCTGCTATTCGATCATCTATAAGTACCATTTCTTTCCATTTATTATTCCCATGAGTTTCACCCAGTTGGTTTAAAACGGATTTGACTTCTTCACAAATAATGTCTTTTTTTTCTTGAGTCAAAGAGTCATAACCAGGCTCAATCATCCTTGCATTTCCTTCTATATCTAAATTAGAAACTTGCTCAATATTACCTAAGATCCAACTCTCTCTTTCAGTAATACATTCATTCCGGAATTCGGTTTTAGCTAATTCATACCCCCAGTCACGAAAGGCTCCTTCTGTAAATTTCATGATATTGCCTTTATGCACAAGGGTTACATGTCGTTTATCTCCTTCAAGTTTGAGCGCATGTTCTATAGCTTTTCGAATATGTCGTTGACTACCTGTTTTGCTAACAGGTTTAATTCCTATTCCAGAACCTATTGGGATTTGTCTTTCCCCAAGCTTTCCATTCGCTGGAATAATATTTGTATTTAGTTGTTTTAGAAGATTTTGACCAACCGGATCACTAGCTTCCCATTCAATACCCATATAAATATCTTCTGTATTCTCTCTATATACAATTACATCTAAGTCTTCTGGTCGTTTATGTGGACTTGGAGTTCCTTGATAATAACGACATGGCCGGACGCATGAATATAAATCGAAGATTTGTCGCAAAGCAACATTAAGAGATCGAATTCCTCCACCTATAGGTGTAGTTAAAGGACCTTTGATTGCAATACCATATTTACGGATTGCTTCCAAAGTGTCTTCAGGTAGGTATTGATAAGTTCCATAGAGTTCGCATGCCTCATCTCCTGCATAAATCTTGAACCATTCAATTGAACGCTCAGCTCCGTAAGCTTTTCGAACTGCGCCATCAAGCACTTTTTGTGTCGCAGGCCAAATATCTACACCAGTTCCATCTCCACGGATGTAAGGAACAATAGGGTTGTTAGGCACATTAGGCTTGCCATTTTCAAAATGAATTGCTGACCCTTTCTTTGGTGCAATGATTTTTTTAAATTCAGCCATACAGCTTTCAATGCTTATGTTCAAGAATTTATTGAGCTTATGTCTTAAAGGGTGGTTTTTACGTCGAAAAGACAGCTAATTTTGAAGAGTTTCGTCAAAAATGTTTTTTTTATTATTCCGCTTTATCTACATATTGCATTTCTGCGAAAAGTAGAGCTCTAATCAAAATTGCCAAAGCTTGTTTCTCTACCTGCTCACTTTCATTTTCAGGAGGAAGATCTTTGAACGCTACACAGTACTGCCATGGTGTGATTTACGCTAATACCTTGGCATCAGTAGGGACTATTGTTAGACAGTACTTTCCAGAATCGTTAGTTAATTTTACGCCTTGGCAAGATGATCCTGACACTCGTCGGTGGCTTCAGCAGGACACAATTGACCTTGCTTTTCATTTCCCTGGATGGAGTCCTCGTCTTCAATGTCGATGTTTGTTGATAGAGCTAAGAGTTGCTAACGAACAGATTGAGACGTTACCCCGTCTTATCGGAGTTCTTATGCGAGGCTTGACTTTTGATGGTGAAAGATGGCGTTTTTCTACTATTGGCGATTGGCAACCAACGGGTTCCCATCTACCTCAGCAAGATCAGATTATTCAACTCCATTCAATTTGTAGAGACCTCTTTGTTCTTTTCTCTGCAAATTCTTGTTTAGAGGATGTCAGGTAACTCTTTTTATCCATAGTCATTTAAAGTATATGAACAGTTCTAATTTCACTCCATTTAAGAACAAGGTTAAAACATGTCTGTAGCTCTTGCGAGACAACTACGAGAAGGAACCAAGAAGTCTCACACAATGGCTGAGAATACAGGCTTTGTAAGTTGTTTTTTAAAAGGTGTAGTAGATAAATCCACTTATCGCAAATTAGTGACAGATCTGTATTTTGTATATTCTGCAATGGAAGAAGAAATAGGCAGACTCTCTAATGAGAATCATCCAGTAGTCGGAGCAATTAGTTTTCCAGAGTTGCACCGGCAGAAGACTCTTGAAGATGATTTGTCTTTTTATTATGGTGAGAATTGGCAGACTAAACTACAATTATCTCCTTCTGCAAAAGTTTATGTAGAACGTATACGTGATATAGCCAATACAACACCTGAATTATTAATTGGACATCACTATACGCGTTATATAGGTGATCTGTCGGGAGGACAGATTTTAAAGAAAATTGCGCAGAAAGCAATGGACCTTAAAACCCAGGATGGTTTGCGTTTTTATGAGTTCGCAAATATTTCTGATGAAAAAGCTTTTAAGCAAAAATATAGTTTAACTTTAGACTCATTACCTATTAATCAAGCAATGGCTGATTCGATTGTTGAAGAAGCGAATAAAGCTTTTAAATATAATATGGATATGTTTAATGAATTGGAAGGTAATTTAATTTCTGCTATAGGAAAGGTTGTATTCCGACTATTGACAAGTAAGGCTAGGGAAGGGAGCACAGAGAAAATTAGTGGTTAATAAGAGTGTAAAATTCATTAATTATTCAATATACCTGCAGATAAATTCAGTCAGATGTTAGGCTTTACTTTTTTTAATTGTATAATTAATCTCGCTAAGATGTTTCCGATATATTCATCTAATCTTGTTTCTGATCAGAGGAATCAAACTCATGCCTTTATTAGCATTGTAAAATATTTTACCGGGAAAAGTTGCTTGAGAAGTAATGTTTGACCCATTCCTTGAATATCTAAATAAAAGCATTCAGGCAAAAGGCGGAACTTCTTTGTTTGTCCCTAAATACTTCAGTAACTGTTTGTCAAAAAAAGGAAACAGTCAAATTCAAAGTTGGCTGTGGGATGTCCCAGGGTTTAGAAGATGGAGAGTTACAAGACTTGATGCTGGAAATAAATTACAAGTTTTAAATTCGGTTGCTTACCCCCAATACAACAATGATATGCCAATCATGGGGATTGATTTGTTGTGGTTTGAAAGTCAGGGAAAGTTAGTTTCTGTATTAGATTTTCAACCATTAAAACAAGATAAAATATATTTAGAGCGTCATTTTTTAGGGCTTAGGAAATTAAGAGAATCTTTTCCTGAACTAGCTAATCAAGAACATATGAATTCATTTGATCCAAATCAATATTTTTCACCTTGGGTCCTTTTCTGTAAAGGAGGGATTGAAGAAGCGCAAGGACCTTTACTATTAGCATTTAAGGATTTTCTAAAAATTTATTTAGCGCTTCAATTATCTTCAAGCGAAAGTCCATCAGATATAGAGCCTGAAGAAGTTAAGCTTTTGCATGATTCCTATGACAATTATAGTTTAGAAAGAGACCCTGCCCATGGATTATTTTCTGCTTATTTTGGTCAAGAATGGTCTGATAGATTTGCTAGGGAATTTCTATTCCCATCGCACGCATCATCTAACACATTAGATTAATTAATTTTTTTCATATATGCCTTCAATTAGAAATACAAGCATTGACCCAGTTGACATACCAAATTGGAGATGGGATCCATTTTTAACCTATACAATTCAATCCTTATCAAGATTTGAAAAAAAAGCACTCTCTATTCCATCTGATTTTCTTGATAGAAAAGTAACTACTGGCTCTAGATCAAAACCTGTTGAAGTTGCAATTAGTACTTGGGGTTGTAGTACAAATCACTTTAAAAAAATAAGAGCAGTATGTTTAGAAGCTGGTTCTGCTGCATCTGTTCTTAACTTTGTTGCAATTCCTTTTAACGATTTTGACCTTCCTTTTTTTGGAGCTGATCTTGTCACTCTTCCCTCGGGCCATCTTTTGGCTTTAGATTTACAACCAGTTTTAAAGAATGATGAGGCTCATACGCAAAAAGTTTGGGAAAGATTAATTCCTTTACATGATCACTGGCAATCCTTACTTCCTTTAGGAGGAGCAATACCAAAAGAGGCTGAGCCTTACTTTTCCCCTGGCTTTCTTTGGACAAAGTTGCCTCTTGGTAAAGATTCAGATCAAATTATTCACAAGGTAATAATGCCTGCATACATTGATTATTTTAATCTTTACCTGGATTTAGTTAATGAATCTACCAAGATTTCAACTAGTCGTTCGAAAATCCTTTTAGATGGTCAAAAATCTTACTTAAGCTATAGGGCGGAAAAGGACCCTGCTAGAAATATGCTTACTCGTTTTTATGGCAGAAAATGGACAGAAGCTTATATCAATGAGGTTTTATTTTCTTTATAAAGTTTAAACATTTTGAATGAAAATATAATTTAACTTTTGATTTGATTCTTTTCTGAATGAAGAAGTACTATAAATTATTGAAGTTTGAATTTGAAATGAAAAAGAAGCTTTTATTTGTTTGCCTTGGAAATATTTGCCGATCTCCTGCTGCTGAGGCTGTTTGTTTGCATAAAATCTATGAGCAGGGATTACAAGATTATTATGAAGTTGACTCTGCTGGAACGGGTTCATGGCATGTAGGCAATAAAGCGGATTCAAGGATGAGAGCAGCAGCTTTGAGAAGAGGCATAGAAATTAAAAGTTTAGCAAGACAAATTTCGTTGCATGATTTTTATGAATTTGATTTTATACTTACTATGGATAAGGATAACTTATCAACTGTAGAGTCTCTTTCTAGCAAGGCTGGCCAACAAAAAATAGCTAATATTCAGCCCTTGTTAAAGTTTGCTCGAAAAACAAATATTATAGAAGTGCCAGATCCTTACTATGGAGGTGAAAAAGGGTTTGAAGATGTTTTAGATTTGCTTGATGATGCTATTGATGGATTATTAGCTAGTCCAGAAATTATTTGTTAGGCCATATTTCTTTGGGGATTTTTAGATAGAACATATCAATTAATGTTGCTACTACTTCTTCAATATTCATTCCATCTGTAATTAATTCTATTGAATCCTTTGCTTTTAATAATGGAGAGATTTTTCTATTCATATCTAATTGATCGCGCTCTTTTATTTGGCACTCTAGATCTTTTAAATCTGGTACGTTAAAACCTTTGCTTTTTAAATCTATAGAACGCCGTTTTGCTCTCTCTTGAGGACTTGCGGTGAGAAAAACTTTGAGCTCTGCATCGGGAAATACAGCAGTTCCAATATCTCTTCCTTCAGCAACTAATCCACCAGCTTTTCCAAGTAATTTTTGATGAGCTGTTAAATTCTCTCTTACTAAGCTATTTGCAGAAACAATTGAAACTTGCGATGTAACTTCTGGAGAACGTATTGCATCTGTAACATCTGTTTGATTGACAATCACTTTTTGCTTTCCACTGCTATTTAATTTGAGATCTAGGTCAAGTAAATTAAGCATAGATTCGATCTCTTTTTGATTATTCAGGTTGATATTTTCTTTTTGGAATAGCCATGTGACGGCTCTGTACATAGCGCCTGTATCTAGATATAGCAATCCAAGCTTTTCAGCAAAAGCACGAGTTACAGTGCTTTTACCCGCTCCTGCAGGTCCATCAATTGCAATAATAGGTTTTCGGCTCATTAGAAACGTGTGATCTATTAAGCGAGTCTTTCCACAATGTACAGCGCAAGCTAGCAGGGAAAACTCTTTCTCATTATCAACTTCATTTAAGCAGTATGGATCTACATGTTTTAGATAATCCACTTTTAAGTCATTATTCCTTAAATATGTAGCAATCTTCTGAAGATTTATTTTTTCACCTTCTTTAAACTTTAAAGCAGTCTTAAATAATATGGTTGGTAAAGACTTTGCCTTCAGTCTCTCAGACACTGATAAGTATCTATTTCGTGAGCTAAATGGGAGCCCATCGTTTTCTCTAACAGTGCCTACACTTTTGATTTTGGTTGGAAGATTTAGATCGGTAATTAATTGACGTATAATTATTAATTGTTGCCAGTCCTTTTCTCCAAGTATTAGTAACTGTGGTTTAACAAGTGTGAGGAGTCGGAGTATGACCGTTGCTACACCGTCAAAGTGACCTTTTCTAGAACTACCACATAATTTTGATGTTAAATAATATGGCGCTTGTATTTGGAAGTTTTTTTCTGACCCTCCTGGATAGATTTGATCTGCTGTTGGAACCCATACAGCATTGGCCCCTGCATCTAGTGCTACTTGAGAGTCATGGTTGAAATCACGTGGATACTGCTCGAAATCTTCATTTTCCCCAAATTGCAGTGGATTTATAAAAATACTGACCAATACAGATGGTTTATTTTTTGAATCGCAACATTTTGCAGTTTTGATTAATTCTGTATGGCCTTCATGAAGGCCTCCCATCGTTGGGACGAAATGGATCGGAGTAGTTTGTTTTTTCAGCCAAGCTTTTAGCTCTGCTTCTGTTTTGAGAATGATGAAGTTCATCACAACGTAATACCAAAATTTAAAATGCTTTTTGAAGTCGTTGCTTTATTCCCTAATAGGATTTGATGCATACTGGTCAAGAATGAAATTACACAGGAAGATCAGTCATAAGCAAAGAAAGATCTAACAAAACTATGGATTACAAGACATCTGGTGTTGATGTAGAAGCTGGTAGGGATTTCGTGAATCGGATACGTTCGAGTGTAGAAGGAACGTATCGTCCAGAAGTTGTAGCTGGTTTAGGTGGCTTTGGAGGATTAATTCGTTTACCCAAAGGTATATCTAACCCTTTGTTGGTTGCCGGAACGGACGGAGTTGGAACCAAACTTGAATTGGCTCAGCAATATCAGAAGCATTTTGGAGTCGGTATTGATTTGGTGGCCATGTGTGTCAACGATGTAATAACTAGTGGTGCTAACCCATTGTTTTTTCTTGATTACATCGCAACAGGTTCACTTGGACCAGAGGCTATGACGAGTGTGATAGAAGGAATTTCTGAGGCATGCAAAGTTTGTCAATGCGCCCTGTTAGGAGGGGAAACAGCTGAAATGCCTGGATTTTACTCAAAAGGCCAATATGACTTGGCTGGATTTTGCGTAGCTGTTGTTGAAGAGGAAGATTTAATTGATGGCCAGAAAATTTCTTCTGATGATTTAGTTATTGGAATCTCGAGCAACGGTGTTCATAGCAATGGCTTTAGCCTCGTTCGTAAGGTCCTCGAATTGGCACAAGCTGATGAAAACACTTTCTTTGGACCTAATCAAACTCCATTGATAGAGGCATTATTAAAGCCAACAGCTCTTTATGTACCTCTTGTTCAAGAATTACTTAATAGGCATTGTTCAATTCATGGTATGGCTCATATAACCGGAGGTGGCCTTCCTGAGAATCTTCCAAGGTGTTTACCAAAAGGCTTTAATGCATTTGTAGATCCTAAAAAGTGGGAAATACCATTACTTTTTAGATGGCTACAAGATAATGGTCAAATACCTGAAGCTGATTTATGGAACACTTTTAATCTTGGGATTGGTTTTTGTCTTGTAGTTGCTCCAGAATCTTCTTTGCAAGTTTTTGAGATTTGTTCTCAGCATGGCTTTTCTGCCTGGCCTATTGGTCATATACAACAATCTTCCAGCGGTGATGCACAAAAAATCTATGGACTTCCTTCTGATTAAGAACTCTTGAGTTGAAGCTGATTGCATCGGAGTTCTACGAGAATTGTCGAACCCACACATTCGTTCACTAACACTAGTAATATTTAATTACTGCAAGCCGAATATTGTTTCGGAAGCTGAGTCGCTAGATCTTTATTTACCTCAATGCCTTTTGAAAACCCCCAGCGGCTAACGCGTCGGCGTAGTTCTGCAGGACCTGTACCTCCTAGAAGACCTTTAGGGAATTCACTAGATCCAAATAATCGTCAAGGACCTAGGCCAACTTTCTTGACGCTAAGAGATCATGGAAAGGTTTATGTAGCTGACTTGCCTAATTTGTCAGATGGACAATTAGCGCACATAGGCAAGGAAGCTGAAGAGGTTCTTCTTAGCTTGGAAAGACGTCTAGTTGATTTAGAGCGTGACTCTGGAAATAATTTTGGAGATAATGACACTTTTATAAAAGCTTCAACTAAACGCGATGTGACTCTTCGCTTTATTCGAGCAATAGAGGATGAGCAAGAACATCGAAGAAATAACCCAGCTTTAAAAGATGCAGCTGCAGAATCACTACCTCGAACGTTTTTAGAAGTTGCACGGCATAGATTGCCTGGAGCAACGTTTGACTCATTACTGCGAGAAGCTTTAGAAGCTTGTGCTCAAGAGGAACAAGAAAAAGATAAAGTTCAAGAAAAAGAAAAAGAAAAAGAAGCTAGCCCCCCAGTTATACAGCCACCTCCTGTGAAAATTGTCAATTTAAAGTCATCTTCATCCAATACTATGCCAGTTGTAGTCAGTTCAGATAAGTAAAAGCAAGTGTGCTTAAAAGCTTTTATATCTTCAAAAAGGATTTAAATTTAGGTGAATTGAAGTGGGTAATTAAGTTACCTATCTAGGCATTAGAATGCTTTCCGTGAATGCTTTAAGAAAACATTGTTTAGGTAATATTATGTATAATATAAATTAATTTATTTCATGCTGGATTTTACATAGTTTTTTATTCAAATGATTATTTCCAAGAAAAAATTCAACCATTCAGTCGATAAAAGCATTCATGAAAAAAATGAAGCTGTAGATTTAAATATACTAGAAGATACTAAAATACTTTGTTTACACTGTAAACGCACAAATACTAATCAAATTAGATGTCAAGGGATGTGTGTCCAAGATAATGAATATTAAAAAGCTTATATTTCTTGATTAAAGAAATTTCAAGTGGTTATTTGTTTAAGGATAGTATTTCTTGCTTATTAGTTAAAAATGGTGCAAAAAGGTGTTTTTATTTTTTTAATCGATAACATCAATTATTCCTTCTGTTATATATCTTGCCATTCCCATAATATGTTTATTTATTTCTCTTGTGCGCTTATCCCACTTCTTTGCTATTTCCTTTGAAAGGTTGTTCTTTTTTGCATAGCTGATCATGGTATTTGCTAGGTGAGGAGGAAGCTCTGCTTTGTTTTTCTCTTCAAGAGCATCCCACCCTTCTTTATCTATGCAACCTATAAAATTTATATCTTCACTCTCAGTGTATTTGTATAACTCCATTAATCCAACATAGATAAAAACTTGCCCTAGTTCATGCAATTCACTTTCGGCTGTCTCATTATTTTTGTATTCTTCAACCATTGCATTTAACTCTTGCTCTAAATTGCTATTGCCTTCTTTTACTCTGTTAAGAAGGTTATAAAACTCACTGAATTCGACTGGCTTTGCCACAGACATCTCTTTTAAAGTAATTCACTTTACTTAGGAATTTCATCAAGTTAAGCCTACTTATAGCGTCAATGTAAAATTTCTTTGGAAACTTTTTCTAAGACGGAGACGTCGAACGATTGCTTGAGGGAGATTTTTGCCTTAAATTTAAGAGATTGTTTTTATGGATTCTATATATTGAGAATTTATTCATTGTAAATTAGTGGTTTAGATTCAATCTAAAAATTGAATATTCTTTGGGAACTTAAATCCTTGCTATATATTCCTTTCCTAGGCTATATAGCTTGGCTTTATTGTAGCTCGAGGCTTTTTATAAGATTTAACTCAAGAAACTATATTTAGATTTCTCTTGTCTCTACTTTGTAGTCTTAGTATTATTTTGTCATAATTTATTGGCATTTGTAATCAACTTTGAATAATGTTGATTATGAGTGAATAAAAACCCATGGGTATCAAAAAGAAGAAATCCAAAAGATGTTCAATACAAAAACGTTTGCTTTGGTATGTATTTGGTGCTGTAGGCCTTGGTGCAAGAGGCTTAGCTGCGCTTGCGCTTGTAGCAATTGCGTTAAAAATGAGCCCTTTGAAGAATGAAGCGAGGTTATTCAATGACTGTGTCAAAGAGCAAAGCACTAATAAAAGCATCTCTGAATCGGTGCGATTCTGTAATGGCGGAAATTAGTCAAAAGAATATAAGCAAAAGTCGTATTTATTTGCGAGGGATAACCTATTCAACTCTTCAATTAATAAAGTCCAAAATATAACTCTATTTTATTAAATAGAGGACAATGTTGGATTCTCTGGAATGATCTTTATTCTTTTCAGTGCTTTTTAACGAATTAAACTGCATATTTGTGAGGTTTACTTTGACAACAAAATTAATTTCTCCTAATAGTGGTGTTGTTAGGCAACTTTTAAGATACTTCAAGCAGGTCGAAAAACCTTTTTGTAATCTATCGTGCTTTTCCTATCGGTTTCAAGAAAGATACAACGGATAAATCAATCCTTTAAAGGGATTCTCCGAAATTTGATCTGGGACAGAAACCTTGGACAACTATTAGGCACACAGCATTTCGATTAACCCTTGAAGACGATCAATCTCTTTGGGTGCCACCTCAGATTGGTTCTTTTGCTGCTAATGGACATACAAGTGTTCAGCAGTTACAGGACACTTATTTGAATTACATCCAATCAGAGCAAACAGCAGAAACAACGAGGGAGAACATTCGCTCTACTGGTTGGTTAACGAAAGGACGGGTCAAGGTATAAGCAACCTCAGGGCACCAACCAACTCAACTGCCCTTCGATAACCACTTGAAGACCCAGTAACCCAATAAAGCAACTATTACCCAAGGGATGAGTGCTCTGATGATCCAAAGGGAAAGAAGAAGAACTAATGCAGAAAGAACAACCCTCTTGGTCATTGCCTTCGCGTCACCAGTCATGTATTCCCACCGAGGGATTAGAGACATGGGTTGGGACTTTGTTGCCCTTCCTTTTTAGAGGATTTTTTTGATTTCAGTAAGGCATTAAGAAGGGGGTGAGATTTCGGTCACCCCCTTTGAGTCAAGCACTTATTTTTTAGACCAATCGTGCTTTAACTCCTAATTAAATCCTAATCAATCTGGACTAAGAGAACATGAGAGAAAACACCTGTCTTATTATGGAAATTAATTAAGAGAGGAATATTAGTTATGACTAGAAAAAGAGAGAAAATCTGGACTGCAATCATTGCAACTAAACAATGGTTCACCAAATTATTCAAAAGTGAAGCAGATGCTTTAGTTGATGATTTCAGTAATAATCCACCACCAGAGATAGGAACTCAACCTTACTCAGGTGACGTTAATGACAAAGGTGACTGACTATCACCACAGGGTAGATAAAACGTCCTGAATCTTCAGAAACCAGTAAGTTTTGGATATGGGCAATAGAGACAAGTGATATTCAAATCAGATGACGGCAAATCCTTTAACCAAGAACAGGTAATCGATCTGTTGGTGTCCCTAGTTGCCACTGACGCCAATTCAGAAAAGAAGTGGAGGGGTTTCTATAACTCCCTCTCAAGCACTGAACTACAGGATGAGTGGGACCAGTATTGGGAATCTTGAAGGGGGGGGGTGGAATAGGAGCGATGTTTCTCTTTTGAGCACTAATGAAACTGAAAACTTTTAAGCGTTTCATGCCTAGAACAATGTCCCTTGAAGACCTTGACCTTGAGTGACTCCTCCTTGATGCACTGCCTTTGCGTACTGATCTGCATAGGCACAGTTCTTGCAGCACTCATTCGGTTCAGGAATTTCGTGTTTATTCATCAGGGCAACCATCTCATCGACCTGTCCCTCTATCCGATCACTATCCCAGTTGTAAGGAACGAGGTACTCATCAAAGTTCATCGTCTTATGGAATCCATCGTCATCCCTTTTGGCATTGCAGACCAAGAAATAAGACGTTGGATGGACATCAAACCCCATCCCTGTAAGTAGGTAGGCATAGAAGTCCATCTGAGTTTTGTATCCGTCGTGGTATGGATCATCGAGGTAATCCTGCTTATCTAATCGCCCATTCTTTGCTTGAGATTTGTAGTCCACCACTATTAATTTCTTAGTTCTTGTGTCCTGCCAAATGTCATCAACCCCTCCCGTGAGAATGATTGAGGTGTCCTTGTGCCGAAGCATCAATCCGTGGTGAAGGGAGTCTCTCCAGTTATCCATTTCAGGATGATCAAATGGAACGACATGACTCAATCCATTGGGTGCAAATAAACGATGAGGAATCTGTTGTTCTCGGCAGTGATCGAACTCTTTCTTCAGTAGGAGATCAGTGGTTTCATTGAGCGTCCAACCGGGTGTTCCTGGTGCATCAAGACCTTTGACACGATCCAGATAGAAACACCTTGGACAAGTCAGGAAGTTAGAGAAGCGACCTCGACTGATCTTGAAATCTTTTGTTTGATTAGGGGTATACGAGGACGCCTCTCTGGCACGAACGCCAGTTGCTTTAACAGGTTCTTTCTTGCTGTTTCGTTTGAGGTCAATCATTTACTCTTGATCATTCATTAAATAAAGCACTTCGAGATCCTGTCTTGAGTCGGCGACCTTCCTTCTCAAAAAGGTCAAGGCATTTTCATCCATTTGTGATTCCGCAATCATCGTTTCTGACTGTTCGATGGCATGCTCCAAATTTTTGATTTTAAGTTGTCTAATTTCCTTATCTTTCTTGCACTGCTCAAGTGTGTAGGCATCAATCATCTTCTGTCTCGATCCTTAGTAAAAACTCTTGTGATCACAACATTCATTGCAAAAAAGAAAATCACCAATCCAATGGTGGGAGCAAGTATGAATAGTGCATCGGAATAGTTCATCGCTTACCAATCTGGATAGGAGAAATCATCTCCAACAGGTTCCTCATAAAAATCACCTGCCTCGATTCCTCTTTGATAAGAAGAAAGGAAAGAAAGAAAGTGGCGAATCATTTCTTTGCTGATCCTCCTGCGCCCTCTCTTAAACGATAGAAAGTTTCCTCGCACCTAACGACAACACCTTTGTATTCAGCAGGAAAAGATTCCATCCAAGTTGGTATTGCCTTAGTCACTGGGAAACCTCCCTGGCAAAGGAATGGAAGCTCTGGGAAACTAGGAAAGGGTTACAAGTTTGGTCGATTAGAACCCTGAGTTCCATTACATTTCCATTCCGGTCTTAATGCCAAAAAGGATTAGAAAAAGAGATCTCATAATCGAGTTCCTGCAACTCATGACAGGAATTGGTATGAAGAAAGGTAAGAAGGCGGCACCCAGATTCGAACTGGGGATAAAGGATTTGCAATCCTCTGCCTTACCACTTGGCCATGCCGCCCCAAGAGAGATCGTCTCTCCCTATCCGGATCGTATCAGTCAGGCGAATCAATACCTTTTAGTTATTAGTAATGGTCATGGTGAGGACTTGATAGCACTTAGAGTTTTAGACGAGATTCATAGGTTGCAACCTGGACTTACGTTAGAGGTTTTACCTCTTGTAGGAGAGGGAAAAGCGTTCCAACCTGCAATTTCACAAGGTTGGCTTGAGATGGTTGGCCCCTCGTTGCGACTACCAAGTGGAGGATTTGGCAATCAAAGTTTTCGAGGCCTATTAGCCGACATTAATGCAGGATTATTGTGGAATACATTTAAGCAATGGTTTTATATTTGCTCAAAAGCCTCGCAGCTAAGAACAATAGTTGCTGTAGGGGATCTTTTGCCCCTTTTCTTTGCCTGGACCAGTGGAGCAAATTTTGGTTTTATAGGTACACCGAAGAGTGATTACACATGGCTTAGCGGCCCTGGAAGCTCATTTAGTGATTTATATCATCGTCTAAAGGGAACCGAATGGGACCCTTGGGAAGTGGCTTTAATGAGGTCTTCAAGATGCAAATTAGTTGCAGTAAGGGATCGATTGACTGCTCGTGGTTTGAAGCGATATGGCGTTATGGCATGTGCTCCTGGGAATCCAATGATGGATGGTCTGAAAAAGTTGGAATGCCCTTCATCTTTAAAACCTTTTAGACGATTGTTATTGCTTTGTGGCAGTAGGAGTCCTGAAGCTTTGAATAATTTAAATGAGCTTTTAATTGCCTCTCATTTGATAGAAAAACACAATCCTTTAGCAATTCTTGTCCCGACTGGAGCAGAACCAGATCTCAATCAAATAGAAACTTGCTTAAGAAATTTGGGTTACAAGCCTTGTGAATTTGAAGATCAACTAATAGGAGTTAAGGCCTGTTGGTATCGAGATTCTTGCCTCGTTTTGTTAGGACCAGGTCAATTTTCACATTGGGCAAACTGGGCAGAGGTTGGATTGGCGAATGCTGGCACTGCAACCGAGCAATTAGTTGGACTTGGAATTCCAGCTTTGTCATTACCAGGGAATGGCCCTCAATTCAAATATGATTTTGCAGTTCGTCAAAGTCGTTTACTTGGAGGAGCAGTTGTGCCATGTAAAAGTAAAACTGGTTTGGCTAGGAGAGCAGAATTCCTTCTAGAAAACCATTCTCTTCGTAGGCAAATTGGTTTTATTGGAGCCAGTAGAATGGGCTCAGAAGGAGGAAGTTTATCTTTGGCATCAATTATTTTGAATTTTCTTTTTGATTAAAATAACTGGATAAAAGTTATAGTCTTTTAAGATCAAGTTTAAAACACCTTTAAGGTTTGATATGCCCCCTATTGAAGATCATCAGTATTTAAGAACATGTGGAAAATTAGCCACATGTTTAAGCATTAGTATTGCTTCAGCCAGAAGACAAGTTGACTTGATAGCTAGTCGAGATGGAATTAAAGAAGTGTCCCATCGCAAAGCAATTGCAGAAAAATTATTGGATAAAGCACAATCTATGCAAAAAGAAGGTGCTGCTAATTTAGATTTACTCTTAGTTGCTCTTGCTGAAGAAGAAAATTTTATGACTGAAGATTGATTAAGTAAGTATTATTTTAGTGGTCAAAAATATTAGTATAACGATACCTATCTAATTCTGCTATTACTGGAAGAGCTTGAAAACATTTCCGAGCCAATTCCCAGCGATCTTCTCTCTTTAACATTTTTTTAAGTTGATGTCTTGCGGCAATAAGGAATCTAACATCATTAGCTGCATAGGCCAATTGTAATGTACTTAACTCTTCGACTTTCCCCCAATCACTACTTTGGGCTTGCTTGTCTAGTTCTATGCCGACTAGTTCCATAACAACTTCTTTAAGTCCATGACGAGGACTATATGTACGAGCAAGTTTACTAGCAATTTTTGTACAAAAAATCGACTTTACTTCAATATTTAAATTGCTTGCTAATGCAGAAATATCAAACCTTGCGTAATGAAAGACTTTTTCGATTTCATTACTTTCCATCAATGCTTGTAAGTTTGGTGAAGAATTTTGACCCAATTGAATTCTTATGCAACAAACATTGTCCTTCTCATCACATATTTGTACAAGGCATAAACGATCTCGACCGTGAACTAGGCCCATAGCTTCAGTATCAACCGCCAAAATCTTTGCAGATTTAAAAACGTTGAAAATTTCTTGATCTAGGTCATTATCAAAGACATCAAAACTTTTTGGAATTGTTGGAACGTTTGCCATAAGTCAAATTGGACGCAATTTAGAATTTATGTAGGTTCAGACAGTTTCGTTTTACTGTCAATAAGATTCCCGTTAGGTATCCCATCATCAGAATGGTATGTCGGTTAATCATTTTTGGTTGCTCTTCTTATTCAAGATCAGCATGGCTATAAAACAAATTAATTACGCTGGAATGAATTCATGATTTAGGTCTTCCTGCATTACAAATTTTTTTGAGCAACTTTTTTTATTCCAACTGAGATTCAAATGTTTTCACCTTCAATACTCCTTCTAACAATTTTGCTAGCTATAGGTTTGGTTTTTTTTCTTAGAGCAGCGAGTAAAGACCGCACCACTGTTATAGACATATCCTCACCGCTTCCTCCTTTAGAGGTGCTTAATGGTGTTAGCAAATGGTTGGAAGAACGAGGATGGCAAAGCGATGGAGGTGATGCTGAAAGACAAGTTCTTCGTTTTTATGGGAGTGTTTCGTCTAGCTATATTTTTGCAGTTTTTCTGTCAACTCTTGGAGGGCTTGGAGCCGGCTGTTTAGGGTTAGTTCTATGCGAGCTTTACCCTTCATTGAGATGGTGGCCTTTATTACTGTCAGTTATTGGGGGACCTTTTGCCGGTTTTATTTATTGGAAAAGATCTACACGGATTGAATCTTTAGAGATGCGTTTGATGAATTCAATTGAACATGGAGGTAGTGTTTTGCGTTTGAGGGCTCATCGGGATGAATTGATAGCTATGGAAAAAGAATTAGCTCATAAACTTGAGCTATCAAGTGATGGATCATTAATGTCTTCACCAGTTTAAAAAAGTACGAGGTTCCATTTTGGCTTTGAAAAACTTGCACAAAATTATTCTTTTTGTCAGTAGCATAGTTAGCTTCTGTTGTTTGGAATCATTGTCATATTCATCTGAGTTAAATGATGTTCAACAGTTAATTGGTTCTCGTGTTCAAATAAAAAGTAATTGGGTCGGCAATCAAGTTTTATCAAAATCTATTCCTATTTTGGTACTTGCTGGCCATGCAGATTCTCAAGGGATTGCTGGTTCTGGAACTTCAGGAGAAGCAGTAGATCTCAATGGAGCAAGGCCTATGGATGAAAAGATGAGCGATGAACTTTTTTGGAATTTAAAAATACGAGATGCTGTAGTCAAAATTGGCAAGGATAAAGGCTTGAATATCAACTCTTATGATCCAATCATTCGTACAATTGAAGATCCAAATGATCCCTCTACTAATTGGTCAGTAGGGGCTAAGCATGCTCAAAAAGGTGGGTATGCAATTGAAATTCATTTTGACTCATATGGTCATCATGGTTTTGGGTCGGGCCTTATTCCAGCTCTATCAAGCCAGTTAAATTTTTTAGATGAAAGTTTTGCTAAGAGCTTTGGAAGATACCCTTTATTTTTTCGTGGTGGTCTTGGTGCGCCTCGTAGACAAATTAGAGTCCTTGAAATAGGTAAATTAGAGGGAACTCTTGAAGAAAGACTTAGAAATTTAGAAACTAGAAAGGAAACTATTAATACAATTGCAAATCAAGTCGTTAATACTTTCCTTATAGGATTAAAAATAGACTCTCCTTAATCAACTGCATTATGAATTAAACATGCTTCTTGTAATGAATCATCACTAAGCCAGTTTTGAGGTTTAGTAAAAAGATCTGTTAATAATGCTTCTCTTGACCCTTTACTTGCAGAGTACCCATATTCCCATCTAGCTAAAGGTGGTAAAGACATCAATATAGATTCGGTACGACCATTTGTTTGTAAGCCAAATATGGTTCCACGGTCCCAAACTAAATTGAACTCCACATATCTTCCCCTTCTATAAAGTTGAAACTCTCTTTCTCGATCTCCATATAGTTGGTTTTGTCTTTTTTCAATAATGGGGCTATAAGCAGGCAAAAATGCTCGTCCACAAGATTGAGCCAAGTTGAAAAGTTGATCCCAATTCATTTCTTGAGATCCAATCTTATTTGATGCCTGAGCGGCCACCCCATCCATGTTTTGTCCTTTGTAAAGAGGCCCTGCACCATTTTGATAATCGTAAAAAATGCCTCCAATTCCTCTGGTTTCATCACGATGCTTTAGGAAGAAATATTCATCACACCAAGGCTTAAAAACTTTGTGCAACTCTGGATTTACGGAATCACATGCTTCTTTATGAGTCATGTGAAAGTGTTTTGCGTCATTTAAATATGGATAAAAAGGGGTTAAATCGGCTCCTCCTCCAAACCACCAAACTGGACCAGCTTCAAAGTATCGATAATTGAGATGAACAGTTGGGATGAAAGGATTACGAGGGTGGAGAACCATTGAAGTCCCTGTAGCAAACCAGGGATGGCCTTTTGCTTCAGGCCGTTGATTAAGAATTGATGGTGGTAATTCTTGACCATGAACTTCCGAAAAGTTCACCCCTCCTTGTTCAAATATTTTCCCCTGCTGCATAACACGAGATTTACCACCTCCACCCTCTGGTCTTACCCAACTTTCTTCGATAAATTTCCCTTCTCCATCAAGTATTTCTAACCCAGAACATATTTCATCTTGGATAGAAAGAACTAATGTTTTTGCTCTTTCTCTTGAGTCGGAGGGAGGCATAGTTACCGTTGGGTTTGAGAAACTTTGAGATTTGACCTTTGTGGTTGGCCCTTTTTATTGGTTTTAGATGAGGTTCAAAAGGACCTTAGGATTAAAAAAGAAAACCTAATCTGAGAGATTTATCATTGATCAGTGAAGTTTTAGTGAAATGAAGGAATTTGCAGCCTCCGTTAGGTTAAGCCAGAATATTCCACAATTAGGATTATTGATATTTGCAAACTGGGTATGAACATTGCCGAACGGGCACTTACTGCTCTCCAGTCAGTCAAAGATTTTGGGAGTGGGAAAAGTGCAATTGAGCTTGGTTGGCTTGATCAAGTACGAGTAGACCCTCCCAAGGCTGTCGTTAGATTAAATATCCCAAACGTGGCATTAGCTCAAAGAGATCGCATAGCAAAAGAAATTAGAGAAATTTTGAATAACTTTCCTGATATCAGTGAAGTGCAAATTGAGTTAGCGAATGCGCCTTCTAGTGGGCAGATTGGTCAGGCTGGTCATGGTCAAGAAACTGTTAGACAACCTATCCCTGGTGTAAACAAAGTTATTGCAGTAAGTAGTGGAAAAGGAGGAGTTGGTAAAAGTACTGTTGCGGTCAATCTTGCATGTGCTCTAGCACAAAACGGCCTAAAGGTAGGGCTACTTGATGCTGATATTTATGGCCCGAATACCCCAACCATGCTTGGTGTTTCTGATCAAACACCAGAAGTTTCTGGTACTGGAGCTGACCAACAAATTATCCCCTTAGAAAGTTGTGGAATATGTATGGTTTCTATGGGATTACTGATTGAAGAAAATCAGCCTGTTATTTGGCGGGGACCAATGTTGAATGGCATTATTAGACAGTTTTTATATCAAACTTGTTGGGGTTCTTGTGATTATTTGGTTGTAGATTTACCTCCAGGCACTGGAGATGCTCAACTTTCTCTTGCACAAGCTGTTCCTATTGAAGGGGTGGTAATTGTTACTACTCCGCAGAAAGTTTCATTGCAAGACTCAAGACGAGGATTGTCAATGTTTAGACAAATGAACATTCCTATAATTGGAGTAGTTGAAAACATGACTGCATTTATTCCACCTGATCAGCCTGATCGAAGTTATGCATTGTTTGGTGCTGGAGGTGGTCAGCAACTTGCGATGGAGAATTCTGTTCCATTGTTAGCTCAAATACCTATGGAAATGCCCATTCTTGAAGGTGGCAACTCTGGAGTGCCGATTGTTCAAAGCCATTCAGATTCCCTGAGTGCGCAAGCTTTTCAAAAACTTGCAAAATCAGTCATTTCATTTGAATTTCCAATTTCATAAATATATATTTAATGTTTACATTTGGGAAAAAAGAAAAAGTTTTATACCGACTAGGTCGTGTACAAAAAAACTGGAAGAAAAAAAATTTTATTCTATGGTTTTCTCCTATTTCATTGGTTTTTTTGTCGGGCATATTGATAGCCAGTACTCAGCGTCAGGTGGATTATGCAGATTGGTATCAACATTGGATTACGGCTTGCTTTGGCATTTTGATTGCTTTATGGACAGCTCAGCTTCCTATAGTGAGAATTCGTCGGTTTTTAATACCTATCTATGGACTTACTGTTGTTAGTTTGATTGCAGTTCGATTGATTGGAACTTCAGCTTTAGGAGCTCAGCGATGGTTAACTATTGGAGGATTAAATGTTCAACCATCTGAATTTGCAAAATTAACTTCGATTATTGTTTTAGCAGCAG